>NZ_JBHUFV010000001.1:0-4993 GCF_042681425.1 Nonomuraea mangrovi
CCACCGACCAGATCACCGAAGACCTGCTGCGCACCTTCGGCATCCCCACCGACGAGGCCCACCGCATGGGATGTCCCTAACGAAGCGCGTCGCCTGCGCGCATCAGGCCTGTGGGGCTATCGAGAAATAGCCCCTGAGTTCCTGGGGTCCCTCCACGCTGACCCGGTCGGTTCAAAGACCGGACCGCCACTTGGGCTCTCCCCGGTCGCTTTGATGAGGTGCTCACGGGTGGGGGGTGATGACCGCGCGTCCTTGGATCTTGCCGTCGTGCAGGAATTGGTAGGCCTCGCCGACGCGCTCCAAGGGGAAGTGCTCGACCAGCATCTTGATCTTTTGCTGCTGGGCAAGGGTGATCACTTCCATGAGTTCGGGGATGGAGCCCCAGTAGGGCGAGGCAACCGAACACTCGTGCGGCGGGCTCGAGAAGTTGACCGGTAGGGCTCCGCCGCCGAGACCGACGATGGTCAGGTGGCCAAGCACCCGGGCCACCTGGGCAGCCATCCGCAAAGTCGGGTCTATGCCGACCATGTCCAGCACGAGCTGAGCGCCCTGCTGCCGCGTCATGTCCATGATCCGCGTGACCGCCTGGTCGCCGGAAAGCAGCGCCTCGTCCGCGCCCATGCGCTTGGCGATCTCCAGCTTGCCGGCGGCGGTGTCCACGGTGACGACGGTGGTCGCCGCGCTGAGCGCTTGCAGCATCTGGATGGCCATCTGGCCCAGAGCACCCGCTCCGATCACCACCGCGGTCGAGCCCGGCCCCAGCAGGTGCAGCGATCGCTTGACGGCGTGATAGCTGGTCAGCCCCGCGTCGCTGAGCGGGGCGGCCTCGCGGGGGTCGAGGGTGCCGAGCGGGATCAGGAATCGCGACGCCGGGACCAGCAGGTACTCAGCCATTCCGCCGTCGTGACCACCCAGGCCCCCGCCCAGACCGCCGGTCCTCTGGCAGTAGTTCTCCTTGCCTTCCCTGCAGTTGGCGCACAGGCCGCAGCCCCAGGGTCCGTAGACGATCACAGGGTCTCCGGGCGCGAACCCGGCGACGCCCGGTCCCGGCGTCTCCACCCAACCCGCATTCTCATGGCCGAGCGTGAAGGGCAGTCTCGTGCCCTCCCCGGGTGCGGGTGCGGGTGCCTCCATGATGTGCAGATCAGAGTGGCAGGCACCGGCGCCCCCGACCTTCACCAGGACCTGCCCGGGGCCGGGCTCGGGGACCGGCACCTCGCGCAGCTCGGGCGGCCTTTGCCATTCGACGAGTTGAAAAGCCCGCATAGCGATCCTTGGCGCGCAAGCTGGGTCAGTCGCGGATCCCGTCGAAGTCGACCAGGACGTGGCGCGGGCCGCGGAAGATCTGGTTGTGGCGGTAGGGCGGCGGGTCGACGACGAGCCGTGGGTTCTCCACGCGGCGGACGAACTCACCGACCGCGACCTGGACTTCGAGCCGGGCGAGCGGAGCGCCGAAACAGAAGTGGATGCCCTGGCTGAAGCCGAGGTGCTGGTTGTCCAGGCGCTCGAGGTCAAGCTGGTCAGGGTCGGCGAACCGTTCCGGGTCGCGGTTCGCCGAGCCGTACACCAGGAAGATCGGCGCGCCCTTCGGGATGATGGTGCCGGCGATTTCGATGTCCTCGACGGCCGAGCGAGTGTGCCAGAACTGGACCGACGACTCGAACCGCAGCAACTCTTCGACCGCGGGCACGATCAGGTCGGGGCGGCGGCGCAGCTCCTCGAGAGCCTTGGGGTGCCTCAGCAGGGTGAGCACGCTGTGGGCGATCAGATTGACCGTGGTTTCATGCCCGGCGAAGAGCAGGAGCACAGCATTGCTGACGAGCACGCCCTCGGACATGCGCCCGTCCGGGCCGTCGTCGTGAACCATTGCCGAGAGCATGCCCGGGCCGGGCTGCTTGGCGTACTGGTCGAGCAGCCCGACCAGGAACTGCTCGAACTCCTTCACGCTCCGGCGCCCGCCCTCCAGCCGGCGCCGCATCTCCTCGGAAGCCGCCTCCGGACCGAAATCCAGAGCATCCAGGGCCGTCTCGATCCAGGCGTGGAAGCGACGTTCGTCTTCCGGCGGCACGCCCAGGACCTTGCAGATCAGGGCCACCGGCAGGGGGTAGGCGAACTCGTCCACGACGTCGATCCGGGTCTTGCCCCGCATCCTGTCCAGGAGGTCGGCCACGATGCGTCGGATATCAGGCTCCAGGTCAGAGATCAGGTGAGGGGAATGGGACGGGCCGAAGAAATGCCGCGTCATCATGCGGCGATCTCGATCATGTTCGGGCGGGTCGCAGGTGATGATGTTCGGCTCCAAAGAGATGACGGCCTCCGTGATCGGCTCGGCCCCCGGCTCCGCCGCAGCCGGGGCGCGGGCTCGGATCTTCCTGACATCCGAGCTGACTCGGGGGTCGTGGAGAAGCGCGACGATCTCTCGGTAGGTGCTGACGACGTAGGTGCCGTCCGGCTGCCGCGCCACCGGGGTCTTGCGGAGCTCGGCGTAGAAGGGGTACGGATTGGCACGGTTGGCGTAGCGGAGCGCCTGCTGCCAGGGTGTTTCCTCGCCCATGCTGTTCCTCTCCTTCCTGCTGTGCCGGCCGGGTTACCCGCCGATCGCGAGGGACGCGTCAGTGACCTCGAGGCCGGAACTCGGCCCTCCGCTCGTTCGGGTCGTGGCCGGTCAAGACGACGTCGGGCATCGCCGTCGGGACTCCCGGCGCGGGGAACTCGGCCGGCATCGGGTTCATGTAGTCGGGCCGATCCCAGCCCGGCGGCGGGGGCGGGAACGGAGCCGATTGCTCGATCAGCCGCGCGTAGTACTCCAGCCACTTGCCGTGATCGAAGGTGACGGCGGCGACGATGCGGCCCCGACGACCGTAGGCGGCGGCGAAGCAGCGCTCCTTCACGGACCCCTGGGTGAAGACGATCTCGTCGCCGAACGGCGGCACGCCGACGGACTTGATGTTGACGCCGAACTGGCCGGACCAGAAAGCGGGCAACAACAGATGCGGGCGGTAGTCGGGCTCGAGGCTCACCATGTTGTGGGCCGCCACCTCGGCACCGAAGACGGCATTGTCCCAGTGCTCCATCGCGAGAAACTGGTACTCGTACAGCACATAGGGCGCGCGCGCCACGTCCCCCGCCACGTAGACAGTGTCGGTCGCCACGCCGTTGATGTCGAAGGCACGACCACCGGCGTCGCAGCCGACACCCCAGAAGCCGGCCGCCAGCCCCGAGCCCTCCAGCCATTCCACGTTGCGGATCGAGCCCAGCGCGGCCAGCACCACGTCGGCATCGACGGTGGCCCCGTCCGAGAGCCGAGCACGCCGTACATGTCCGCCCGCGTCGCCCTCCAGCGATGACACGCCCACCCCGCAGCGCAGGTCCACGCCATGGTCGCGCTGCATCTCCGCGGCGATCTCGCCGATCACCCCGCCCAGCGCGCCCACCAGCGGCGCCGAGCCCCGCTCGGCGACGGTCACCGGGATATCGAGTTCCCGGCAGACGGAGGCAACCTCCGAACCGATGAACCCACCGCCGATGACCAGCACCCGCGACGGCCCTGCCGCCAGCGCCTGTTGCAGCCGAGCGGCGTCATCACGCGAGCGCAGCGAGAACACGCCCTCCAGGGCGGCCTCGGCCGGGTTGGGCCACTGCCGCGCGCGAGTGCCCGTGGCGATCAGCAACCGGTGGTAGGGGACCTGCTCGCCGTCGGCCAGGCGCACCTGCCTGGTGGCCCGATCCAACCCGGTGGCCGCCACGCCGAGCCGCCACTGTGCATCCAGCTCCCGCAATCGGGGCAGCAACGTGTGGTCAGCCGGCACCCAACCCTTGAGCACCTGTTTGGACAGCGGGGGGCGGTCGTAGGGCTCGTACGGCTCGTCCCCGATGATGGTCAAAGACCCGCTGAAGCCTTCCTCGCGCAAGGCTTCGGCGGCCCGCAGTCCCGCCAGGGAGGCGCCGACGATGACGATCCGGCCGTTGGCCTTGAAGTCGCGCACCAACTCGGCGAGCGTCGCCGACATGGTCATGACGGTGCACCCCGCTCCGCACCGTCCAAACGGTCGATCATGATCGCTCGCACCGGGCAGGCCGCGGCGGCTCGCTGGACCTGCAGGCGCCGCGCGTCGTCGGGGTTGGGCTCGTAGGTAAGCGCCTCCGCCCCGTTCAACTTGAAGATCTCGTGGGCCAGATACACGCACTGTGCGTATCCCTGGCACCGATTCAGGTCCACGACGATACGCATGGGCAGACCCCTTCCGTCCGCGACTGCCGCCCCACACAACGACCATCGACGCGGTCATCCCGCGTTCCGCCAGGTGGCCCAACTGGACAGCCCCACCATTGCCGTGAGCGTCACGGCGCGGGGATCCCGGTCCGAACCCGATGGCATCGGCACCAAGGTGTGCCCGGGCCGATCCGCACACGACGATTCTCCGCCCGGCTTCCATGGCCACAACCGCTATCGGGTAAAACATGCTCCGTGTCGAACATTCCGGCCGACACGGGCGGCGTGCGCGGTAACGGTACAGCGGCCGTGACGGAGGCCCGTCGGCGACGGCGGCCCGCATGCCATGGACGGGCTCCGATAGCGGCAGCGGCCTCGGGGCTGTATCACGGTGACCCCGCTGAGTGTGAGCGCACGGGCCCGCCGGGCGGTCGAGACCTTCTGCAGCGGCCCCGGCATCACCGTGGCACTGTCGTAACTCCTGGCCGGGGTCCGCGACGACTCATGATGGGGCGAGTGGTGAGGTTCACGCCGCCCCGGTCTCCCCGCCGAGATCGAGGTTGACCTCCACGTCGTCCAGCGGCGCGTTCAGGTCGAAGATGTGCTCGCCGAAGCCTCTGATGCTCATGACCGGTTCACGTGCCATCGACAGGCACTGCTACGCGGTGGCGTTGGGGAGAAGCCGGTCGAGCTCGGGCAAGGGACGTTGGCAGATTTGGTGGGCCTCGTCGGTGGGGATGCCGAAGGTGCGCAGCAGGTCTTCGGTGATCTGGTCGGTGG
>NZ_JBHUFV010000002.1:0-18590 GCF_042681425.1 Nonomuraea mangrovi
ACAGGCACCATCAGATCATGAACCGGAGCCACCAATCCGAGTTAACCAGCAGAGTCGTACAGGGTGGAGTGCCGGCTCGGCGGGCGCTCGCGGGTGTCCGGGCGGGCCAGGAACCCCCGGCTGGGACGCTCTCAGGCTCGGCACTCATCGGCGCGGGCCTGGTCCGTCTGCTGGATCATGTCGTAGGAGGCGCTGCTGACGATCGGCCGCAGCGGCCGCTCCGTCAGGCCGCCCGGCTCCGTGATCAACGGCGTTGTGGTGCTCGGGTCGGGACCGGCGTCCTCGACCAGCAACTCGGCCGGCCGGCGCGCCTCTCAGGATGTGATGACGCGACGGCCCGCTCAGTACCCGCTGCGGCGGGGGCGGCGGTCGGCCGGCGGGAGAGGTTGGTCAGGCTTGTAGGTTTGAGGTCGCGCGCCGGGTGTGCCGCTCGAATATTGAGTTTCGTGGGGTCGCGAGCGTGCAGCGTGAGGGGGCACTGGTGCGACGGGCCCGTCTCGGTCACGGTGACGCTGTGGTGCCTGTGCCACGGCCTGTCCACGCTGGCGATCGACTTGCCGCATCGATCCCGGCGAGGTGGGCGCCGAGATCGAGCGCAGCCTGGAGATCTTCGACCACGGCCTGCGGCCCCGCCCCACCATGCCGTGAAGAAGAACGCCCGCCGTTTGAGCTGGGGGCCGTGCTGCAGCCGGCAGCCCAGCGTGGGCCGACCTCATGGGAATCCTGCGGGCTGACCCTGCACCGGCCGGACCGGCCCGCAATCGCACGACCCCGCTACGCCGCCAGGACGCTCACCGCGAGGACCACGTATCCGGCGGAGAGCCCCACGAACATGGCGTTGTCAAGCCAGCGCATCACTGGGTGCTCGGCCAGCTCCGGCTGTATCGCGACGGGGAAGAACGAGAGCGGCGCCACCCACGAGAACACCACGATCGGGATCAGCGCCACCGTCGGCACCGACGGCACGGCGGCGCCGATGGCGATGAGCATGGTGCCCATCATGAGCAGTTCGATGTGTCCCTGCCGCACCCTGCGGGGGTCGCGCAGACCTCTTCTGAGGCGTTCGGCGCGTGGCGTGCGCGTGATGTAGACCATGAACCAACCTGTCAGCACGCCGACTGTCAGTTCGAGGACACCTATCTTGACCAGCAACGGCATGTAGATCCCTCCATGTGGGCGAAGAAGTCACGGACCTGGTCGAGCAGGACGGGGAACAACGGTGTCCGGCCCAGGTCGTCGTTGGTCTGCGTGGTCCCGTGGCGGCGGCTCACAGCGTGGGCCGCCAGTCGTCGCGGGTGTACCAGGGCAGCGCGGCGGCGATCACGGTGCCGATCGCGAAGACGGTGTGGTCGTCGTACGGCCTGCCGACCACCTGAATGCCGGTCGGCACTCCCGTCGCCGACCGTCCTGACGGGACGCTCAGCACGGGGCAGCGGCTGGCCAGGTTGAACGGCACGGTCAGCGGCGCTTCGAGGTTGTGGTCGAGGGTGACACCGTCGACCACCAGCGGCGTTTCGAGGTGGTCCTCGCCCGCGACGAGGGCGGGGGTGCCGGAGGTGGGGCAGACGATCGCGTCGAAGCGGTCGAAGACATCCGCCAGGTCGGCGTGGACGCGTGTCTCGACCTCCAGCGCACGGTAGAAGCCGGTCTCGGCGGCGGCCTTGAGGCTGCGTTCCATGAAGTCGCGGGCGTAGCGGGTCAGCCCGTCGCCGCGGGTCCTCACCTCGTGGGCGATGTACGGCCCGAAGATGCTGCCGTAGTGGGCCCAGGCCGCACGCATGATCTCGGCCCGGTTCCACGGCAGCTCGATCTCCTCGACGACCGCGCCGGCCTCGGTGAGCGTGTCGGCCGCCCGCCGGGTCGCGGCCGCCACCTCGGCCTCGACCGGGTAGTCGCCGAGGTTGAGGCACAGCGCGATCCTGTGCCCGGCCACCGGGCCCGGCCGGGTGGGGAGGGGAGCCGGCACGGGGAGCGACACCGGGTCGCGGGGGTGCTGTCCGGCGATCACGTTCTGCAGCAGCGCGCAGTCGGCGACGGTGCGCGCCATGGGCCCGTCGTGGCAGTAGTGGTCGAGGTTGTACGGCGCCAGCCCGGGCACCCGCCCGTAGGGCGGCTTGTAGCCGACGACGCCGTTGAACGAGGCCGGGATCCTGATGGAGCCGCCGATGTCGGACCCGGTGGCGAGCATGGCGGTGCCCGCGGCGAGTGCGGCGCCCGAGCCGCCGGAGGAACCGCCGCTGGAGTAGTGGGGGTTCCACGGGTTGCGGGTCACTCCCCACAGGTCGCTGTGGGTGAAGCCGCCCGCGCAGAACTCGGGTGTGGTGGTGCGGGCGTGGATGATCCCGCCCGCGGCGACGATCCTGTCCACGATGGGGTGGGTGACGGTGGCGATCTCGTCGGCGAGCATCAGCGAGCCGTCGCGGTGTGGATGCCCGGCGATGGGCTGTTCCTCCTTGATCGCGACGGGCAGCCCTTCGAGTGGCCGCGCGGTGCCGTCCGCGTAGCGGCGTTCGGCCTGGCGGGCCTGTTCGGTGGCCTGCTCGAACCATCGCTCGGCGAAGGCGTTGACGGTGTCCTCGGTGTGGCGGGCCCGCTCGATGACGGCGTCCATCACCTCCACCGGTGACAGCTCGCGGGCGGTGAACGCGGCCACCGCCTGCGCGGCCGACAGGTACACCAGCTCGTTCATCATGACTCCTGCAGGGGGTAGACGGTGTAGACGCCGGTGTCGGGAGGTCCCGCGCACACATGCAGCCGCCTGGCGCCGATGTCGGCGATGGTGGAGATCACGGTGGCGATGTCCACGTCCGGCGCGTCGGCCGCGTGGTGGCAGAGGGCGTCGGGTGCGCCGGCCCTGTCGGCCAGGATCGTGGCGACCTCGGCCACTCCCGCGGTGGGGCCCGCCGCGGACAGCAGGTCGCCGAGGCGGGCCAGCCTGGCCCGTGAGTTGCGCAGCCAGGCGCTCGGTGCCCGCTCGTGTGCGGAGATGTCGCTGACGAAGTGGTTGGTGTGGATCAGGACACCGTCGACGGGCTTGAGCCGTCCGACGGCCGACGGGGTCGTCTCGATGTCGAGCGCGCCTTCGGGGTCGGCGATGAGCAGGTTGCGCGGGCCCGAGCGGGGCACCGCGCCCACCGCGTCGGCCGCGCGCCGCCTGCTGGTCTTGGCCAGCGCGATGCGGGTGAGGAGGTAGCGGGGCACCCCGATCCCCCAGCCCGCGGCACGCAGGAAGTTGCCGAACACGGTGACCCCCGCCGCGTTCATCCCGTGGTGGCCGAGCTGCCCTGCCGGGGTGACCGTGATGAGTGCCGGCGCGCGGGACGGGCGGCGCCTGAGCACGACGAACAGCGACCCGTAGGCGGGTGGCAGGTCGGCGTTCTGGGCGGCCAGCGGCCCCGCCGGTCTGCCGGGGCCGACCAGGGCGAGCGAGCTGCACTCGGGTACGGCGGTGCCCCAGCCGGTCAGCTCCGCGCGGAGTTGCAGGATCCAGGCGTCGGCGGCGGTCAGGCCCGCCCCCTCCCCCACCCCGTCCACCTCGGCGGCCAGGTCGGGCGCGAACGGTGCCGTGGCCTCCCGTACGGCCAGCGCGTGTCTCCTGGCCTCCGACACGGGCATGCCGCGGGCGGCCAGCCCTTCGACGATCAGGCCGTGATGGTCGCGGACCAGGTGGCGGACGGCTTCGCCGTAGGCGTGACCTGCGGCCCTGCCGTCGCCTATGACGTCGATCTCGGTCAGCCGGACGGGCTCGTTCACCCATCCACCTCCTTCGTGACGGGTCGTGTGGTGAGGGGGCGGCGGGCGCGCAGGGACGGCACCGCCGCGACCAGGGCTCTGGTGTAGTCGTGCCGCGGGTCTTCGTAGACCTGCCGGGCCGGACCGATCTCGACGAGTTCGCCGCGGCGCATGACGCCGATCCGGTCGGCGATCAGCCGTACCACCGACAGGTCGTGGGAGATGAAGACGCAGCCGAAGCCGGTCGTCTCGCGCAGTTCGGCGAGCAGGTCGAGGATCTGGGCCTGGGTGGAGACGTCCAGCGCCGAGACCGGTTCGTCGCAGACCAGCGCGCGGGGACGGCAGGCGATCGCGCGGGCGATGGCGATGCGCTGGCGCTGGCCGCCGGAGAACCGCGTGGGTGGGTGACCGGCGTGTTCGGGCCGCAGGCCGACCCGCTGCAGCAGTTCGGCGACGCGCTCGGCGCGTGCCGCGGCGTCCAGGTCGGTGTGCAGCAGCAGCGGTTCGGCGATGCTGTCGCCGACCGTCATGGCGGGGTTGAGCGAGCCGAGCGGGTCCTGGAAGACCATCTGCAGGTCCCTGCGCCGGGAGCGCAGCGCGCGTCCGCGCAGGTTCGCGATGTCATCGCCGTCCAGGAGTACCTGGCCGCGATCGGGCTTGACCAGGCCGACCAGCATCCTGGCCGTGGTGGACTTGCCCGATCCGCTCTCGCCGACGACGGCGAGCGTCTCGCCGGCCGCCACGGTGAAGGACACCTCGTGGACGGCGGGCCGTGCCGCGCCACGGAACGTCCTGGTCAGTTCGCGTGCCTCCAGCACGATGCTCACCGGTCGACTCCTTCCAGGGTCAGCGCGTCGTGTCTGGCGCACCGCACCCGTCTGGAGTCGGTGACCCTCCGGTCGGCCGGTGGTGTCCGGCACTCCTGGTGCGCGTGCGGGCAGCGTGGGCCGAACGCGCAGCCGTCCGGCAGCGCCCCCGGCGAGGGGACGGTGCCGGGGAGCGCGAGCGGGTGGCGGCCGCGCATGGCGTTCTCCGGGGCGGCGGCCAGCAGGGCGGCGGTGTAGGGGTGGAGCGGGTCCTCGAAGACCTCTCCCACCCGGCCTTCCTCCATGAGCGTGCCCGCGTACATGACGGCCAGGCGGTGGCAGGTGCCGGCCACGACGCCGAGATCGTGGGTGACGAGCAGCATGGCCATGCCGAGCTCGTCCTGCATGCGGACGAGGAGGTCGAGGATCTGCGCCTGGATCGTCACGTCGAGTGCGGTGGTCGGCTCGTCGGCGACCAGCACGTCGGGCTCGCAGGCCACGGCCATGGCGATCATCGCGCGCTGGCGCATCCCGCCGCTGAAGGTGTGCGGGTACTCCCCCGCCCGCCTGCCGGGATCCTCGATGCCGACGGCGCCGAGCAGGTCGACGGACTGCCGCCGGGCGGCGGAGCGGCCGAGCCCGAGGTGGCGGGTGAGCACTTCGCTGATCTGCCGGCCCACGGGAAGCGCGGGGTTGAGGCAGGCCATGGGGTCCTGGAACACCATCGCGATCCTGCGTCCGCGCAGGTCGGCGAGGGTTCTGTCGTCGCGGCCGACCAGTTCGGTGTCGCCGAGCTTCACCGATCCGGCGGTCACGGACACGCCGCGAGGCAGGAGGCCGAGCAGCGCGAGAGCCGTCATCGACTTGCCCGAGCCCGACTCGCCGACCAGGCCGAAGGCCTGGCCGGGGCCGAGTGTGAACGACACGTCCCTGACCAGCGGGACCGCCCGGTCGCCGACGCCGGCGGAGATGGACAGGCCCGATACCCGCAGCGTCATGACGGCTCCCGTTCTCTGTGGGCCCGCGTGTCGCGCAGGCCGTCGCCGATGGTGTTGAAGGCGAGCACCGCCGCGAGGATGACCAGACCGGGGAGAATGACCAGCAGCGGCGCCTGCTCCAGGTGCCGCACGGCCCGCTTCAGCATCGACCCCCAGCTCGCCTCGGGCGGCTGGACGCCGATGCCGAGGAAGCTCAGGCTCGCCTCGGCGAGGATGGCGTAGCCGAACGTGAGGAAGGTCTTGACGACGAGCGGGGTTCGGACGTTGGGCAGGACGTGCCTGACGATGATCCGCGGGGTGGAGCATCCCGTCGTGATCGCCGCCTCGACGTAGGTCCGCCCGCGTACCGCGATCGTCGCGCCGCGCGCGACCCGGTAGAAGCCGGGCGCGTAGACGAGGCCGACGGCGATCATGGCGTTGGTGAGGCTGGGGCCGAGGGCGGTGGCGATCGCGATGGCCAGGACGAGTCCGGGGATCGACAGGGCGGCGTCGGCGACGCGCGAGACGACCAGGTCGAAGCCGCGGCCCAGGTAGCCGGCCACCACGCCGGAGGGTACGCCGCAGGTCACCGCAACCGCGACGGCGAGCAGGGAGGCGCCGAGCGAGACGCGGGTGCCGTACAGCAGCCGGCTGAGCACATCACGGCCGGACTCGTCGGTGCCGAGCCAGTGGGCGGCGCCCGGGCCCTCCAGCCGGTGCAGCAGATCCTGGTCGGTGGGGTCGTACGGCGCGATGATCGGGGCCAGGACGGCGGCCAGGACGAGAAGGGCCAGCAGGACGACGGCGAGCGTGACGTCCACCCGCCTGCCCCACGTCCGTCCGCCCCGCGATCTCAGAGTCATGATGGTCACGCGGCTGCTCCCGGAGTGAGCCAGCGGTAGGCGAGGTCGACCGCGAGGTTGGCGGCCACCACGACGACCGTGCTGACGATCACGATGCCCTGCAGGACGGGCAGGTCCTGCCGGGTCACCGTGATCTCGGCCAGCGTTCCGAGCCCCGGCAACCCGAAGACGGACTCCACGACGACGGCGCCGCCGAGCAGCTGGCCCGTCTCCAGGCCGATCACCGTCACGTACGGCACCGCGGCGTTGCGGAGTGCGTGCCGGCCGACGACGGCGGCGGGCAGCAGTCCCTTGGCCTTGGCCGTGCGGATGAAGTCGGCGTCGAGGACGTCGGCCAGCGCGGCGCGTAGCTGCCTGGTCGGCTCGACGGCGGCGGCCACGCCCAAAGTCACCGCGGGCAGCGCGAGGTGCGCGGCGAAGACCGTCACGCCGTCCTCGAGCGGCCGGTAGCCGGTGGCGGGGAAGACCGGCAGGGCGATCGCGAAGGCCAGGATCAGCATGAGCCCGAGCCAGAACGACGGGGTGGCGACCGCCAGGGCGGTCACGGAGGAGATGATCCGGTCCAGCCTGCCGTCGCGCCGCACCGCGGCGAGGACGCCGAGCGGAAGGGAGATCGCCACGGCGACGGCCATGGCCGCCACCGCGAGCGAGAGCGTCACAGGCAGCCGGTCGGCGAGGATCTCGCTGACCGGCTGGGAGTTGTAGAGCGAGGTGCCGAGATCGCCCTGGAGCGCGCCGGCGGCCCAGGTGAGGTAGCGGACGGCCAGCGGCTGGTCCAGGCCGAGTTCGGCGCGGACGGCGGCGATCTCCTGCCTGGTGGCGTGCTCGCCGGCCAGGTGGATGGCGGGGTCGCCGGGTACCAGGAAGGCCAGCGCGAAGGTGATCACCGACACGACCGCCAGCACCACCGCCGCGCCGACGATCCGTTTGGCCAGGTAGACGACCATCGTCAGCTCATGCCCACGACGCGGATGTCGTCGTATCCGGTGAGGAGTTTGTCGAAGTCCTTCACCTTGTCGTTGGTGGCGAAGAACAGCTTGCGGTTGCAGATGGGGACGTTGTACGCGGCGTCGGCGACGAGCTTGACGATCTCCCGGTAGTTCTCCTGCTGGACGGCACGGTCGGCGGTGGCCGCGCGCTCGGCCAGTTTCTCGATCTCGGGCACGGTAAGGTCGCCCGGGTTGTTGAGCCCGTCCTTCAGGTAGTTCTGCTGGGTGACCAGGCGCGGGTCGGTGCCCGCCGCGCCGATCTGGCTGACGAGCGCGTCCGCCTCTCCCTTGTTCTGGTAGAGGTCGATCGACTGGTCGGCGCTCATCGGGCGCAGTTTCATCTCCACTCCGACCGCGGTGAAGCCGTCCTGCAGTGCTTCGGCGAGCTGGACGAAGGCGGCGTTGTTGAACACCAGGGCGGTGAAGGAGAACCCGTCGGGGACGCCGGCTTCGGCGAGCAGCTTCTTGGCCTTGTCCGGGTCGTAGGCGTAGGCGGTGTCGAGCGAGGGTTCGTGTGCCCAGTGTCCCTGGGGTGCGGGCTGGACGGTCGGCTGGCAGGAGTTGAGGAGCAGTTCGTCGGCGATGGCGCGGCGGTCGACGGCGTAGTTGAGTGCCTGCCGTACGCGCTTGTCGGCGAACTTCGATCGGGAGGAGTTGATGTTGAGCTGGTAGACCAGGCCGGTGAGGAACTCGTTGATCTGCAGTCCCGCGTCGCGGGCGGCGCCGACCTGCTCGGGCCGGATGAGGGTGGCGTCGTACTGGCCTGACCTGAGTCCGTTGAGCCGGGTGTCGTCCTCGTTGACGAACGTCATCTCCAGCCCCTTGAGCCGTTGCGCGCTCTTGTCGTAGTAGCCGGCGAAGGGTTGGTAGGTGACGCGGTCGTCTCTGCGGTAGCCGGTGACCTGGTACGGGCCTGACCCCACGGGCGCGCGGTCGAGGTCGGCCTTGGTGAAGGCGCGCGGGCTGACGAGCGCGCCGCCGCGATGCGCGAGCGCGTTGAGCAGGTCGGCCTCGGAGCCGGTGAACTCGATGGTCACCTTCCCCGCCTCCGCCCGCACCGAGGTGATCATTTTCAGCAACGGCTTGGCCGTGGAGGCCTGGTCGTTCATGGCTCGGTCGAGGTTGGCGCGGACGGCCTCGGCGTCCAGCGCGGTGCCGTCGTGGAAGGTGGCTCCCCCGCGGATGGTGAAGGTGGCCTTCTGCTTGTCCACGGTCCAGGACTCGGCGATCATCGGGGCGATCTGGCCGGTGGGTGTGATGGTGACCAGGCGGTCGTAGACGGGGAGGATGTACAGCTCGTCCCATGCGGTGGAGGCCTTGTGCGGGTCGAGCGTCGAGGGGAAGGCGGTGTAGGCGAAGCGGAGGACGGCGCCGCTCTGTGCGGTGGAGGTCGGGCCGGTGCCGGTGCCGCCTCCGCACGCCGTGGTCAGCGCGCACGCGGTGGTGACGGCCAGGCAGGCCGCTGCGAAGCGGCCGGTCAGTGGGGTGGTCATAAGGGTCTCCTCACGGCTGCAGCTCCTCCCAGCACGCCCGGCTGAGAGTGGCGATGTGGGTACGCGCAAGGGCGGCCCCCGGCAGTCCGTCCGGCAGGACGGCGGGGACCTCGTCGGTGTAGACGGCCAGGATGTAGCGGGGCCGTCCGTCGGTGTAGAAGACGCCGGCGTCGCTGACGTCGCGCCAGCCGACGCCGCTCTTGTGGGCGATCGGGGTTCCATACGGCAGCAGCGCGGGCAGTGCGTCGCGGAACTGCTGGCCGCGCAGGACGTCGAGGGCGAAGGAGCACAGGGACGGCGGGCAGCCGAGCCGTTCGTCGGTGCCCTCGGCGCCGCTGACGACCAGTCCCAGCAGGCGGGCCTGGTCGTCGGGGGTGGTGACGTTGCTGGCGTCCACCGGGTGGTCGGGGGCCAGCGGGGGGATGAGCGCGTGCCGGTGCCGGGTGCCGGTCAGGCCGGCCGCCGCGCACAGGTCGTTGACCGCGTCCAGCCCGATCAGGTCGATGACGTGGGCGGTGCAGAGGTTGTCGCTGAGGATGATCATCAGGGTCACCGCTTCACGCAGCGACAGGGACAGCCCGGGTTCCAGATGCTGGAGTGAGCCGGTGAAGACGCGATCGCGGTAGCGCTCGTCGATGGTGACACGCTGCCCCAGATCCACCTCGCCACGGTGCGCGGCGCGCAGGACCGCCATCATGACGGCCACCTTGCGGGTGCTCGCGGCGGGGAACGGACGGCTGCCCGAGCGTCCGGCACGCTCACCGGTACGGAGATCGAGCAGGGACCAACCCGTTTCGAAGGGCTGCGTCTCGCACAGGTCGTCGAGACGCTTTGCCAGCGGCTTCACCATGGCGGCGACTGTAAGCCAAATCGATTTGGCACCGCAAGAGGGCGTGCCTAATCGATTTGGCACTATGCTGGCGGGCATGGCCTCCCCACCGCGTCCGCGCATCCGCGACGTCGCAGAGGTCGCCGGAGTCTCAGCGACCACGGTCTCCCATGTCCTCAACGGCAAGGGCAGAGTCGACGAAGCCACCCGCGCTCGTGTCATCGCCGCCGCCGAACGCCTGGGCTACCGCCCCAACAGCACGGCCAAACGGCTGCGCTCAGGCCGTGCCGACACCATCGGCCTCCTCCTGCCGTTCGGCGCCGCCGCCGAGCACGCCCAGCACATCCTGGCCGTCGAGTTCTACCTGACACTGGCGATGAGCGTCGTCGAGGCCGCCTTCGACCACGACCAGGCCCTCCTACAGCTCCCGCCCCTGCGCGCACCCGAGGACCTGCGCCGCTTCGTCGTCGACGGCGCCATCGTCGTCGACCCGCTGCCCGCCGACCCCCGGCTGCGCCTGTTCGACCAGCTGGGCCTGCCCACCGTCACCGTCGGACGTGACGCCGCCCGCCCCGCCGACCCCTGGTGGGTGGCCACCGACAGCACGGCGGGCACCCGCGCCGTCCTCGACCATCTGGCGGCCGCCGGCGCCCGCCGTATCGCCCTGCTGACCGTCGACATCGAGTGGTCGTGGTTCGTCGAGGGCAGGCGCGCCTACACCGCGTGGACGCACGACCACGGGATCGAGCCGATCACGATCCTCACCCGGCCCGACAGGCTCGACAGCAGCGCCGTCGAAGCCGCCACCGCGGCCCTCGACCTGGAACCCGACGCCGTCTACGCACCACCCCAGTGGCTCGCCACCGGATTGCTGAAAGCCGCCAAGGAGCGCGGCGTCCGCGTCCCCGACGACCTGCTGGTCTCCGTAGGAGTCGACAGCCAGCTCGCGCGCACCGGCGAGCCGCCGCTCACCGCCCTCGACCTCGCCCCGGTCAGGACCGCGCGGGAGGCGGTCGACCTGCTCGTCCAGCGCATCGAGGGTCGCGCGTCCGGCGGCTCGCGGCTCATCCCCGCCGAGCTGAGGCCCCGCCGGTCGAGCACGCCCAGCGGGTGAGACCGGGTACGACCGCCCCGACCCGCTCACCCCCGGGACTGTCGACGGACACGACGGTGGGGACACTGTCCCTGCCGATGATGTCATCCGTTCAGGTCATCCAGTTTGCCCAACTGGTCCCGACGGGCGTCGGCTCCGGCTCTCGGAAGTGACAGAGTCGCGGCGCCGCTCGGCGATTGCTCGGCGGTACTCGCTGATCGCTCCGCCGAGTATCCGGCGGCGTCCGAGGCGGCGTCTTCAACACCGTGATGCCCGCGGCGGCGAAGATCTCATCGAAGACGGTGGTGAACTCGGCGTCCCGATCGCGGATAAGAAGGCGGAACGACGCCGCTCGCTCGCCAAGGTCGATCAGGAGGTTGCGGGCCTGCTGAGCGGTCCACGCGCCGGTCGGGTGGCAGGTCACACCCAGAATGTGCACGCGCCGGGTATGGACCTCCATCACGAACAACACGTACACGCGCTTCAGAAAGATCGTGTCAACATGGAAGAAATCGCAGGCCAGAAGCCCCTTGGCCTGGGCACGCAGGAAGGCCCGCCAGGAAGTATCGAGATTTCGAGGCGCCGGGCTGAAGCGGCGTGAGCACAGCACGCGCCGCACGGTCGCCTCGCTGATCTGGTAGCCGAGCCGCACCAGTTCCCCATGCACGCGACCGTAGCCCCACGCGGGGTTCTCCCGCGACACGCGAATGATCAAGTCCCGGATCTCCCGGCTCGTCCTCGGACGCCCGGGCCCATGCGGGTAGGTCCAGGTCCGGCGGAGTAGCCGACGATGCCAAGCCGGCAAGGTCGCCCGGGGTGACCAGCCGATGGGCGCAGCACCGTCGGCAGCCACCGGGCCAGCGCCGCGAGAACGGCCCGATCTGCCCAGTCCGGCTTCGGGCATCCGTTCTGACGCCGCAGCACGGCCACCTCGTGACGCAGCACCATGATCTCAACGTGCTTCGACGCTTGGCTGCGGCCCAGCAACATCAGCCAGCCGAACACCCGGAGCACGATCAGATAGAGCAGGCGGACGAGCACAAGACGCGATCTTTCCTGCGGGGGATGCACCCAGTCAAACCGCAGGTGAGAGCCGTCGTGGCTGTATTTCGACGCGGTACAGGGCTGCTCGGAGCGCGGTGCGGGAGCTCCACGGAGCTCACCGTAGCTTGATCATTTCAAGTGTCAATGAGCGAGTTACCCCATCTCGTGGCACACTGCGCGGATGGGGTTGGAGGTCGAGAGCCGGTCGTCTGATTCGCCGTACATCGAACGGGTGTGGCGGAGCCGAAGCTTCGCGGTCGATCAGATGGCCTCGGTGGCGACGCCGTACTGGGACCTGGTCTTTTGGGAGCACCGCGGCCACGTCAGCACGTCCGTCCAAGGGCCGGAGTCGAAGGCGAGCACCGCCCCGGTGCCCGAGGACGCCACCTTCTTCGGGATCGTGTTCTCCCTCGGTAGCTCAATGCCCCACCTGCCGGTCCACAGGCTCGTAGACAGGTCCATTGTGATCCCCGGCAGTACGCGCAGATCCTTCTGGCTGAAAGGATCCACCTGGCGCCGTCCCGACTACGACAACGCCGAGGAGTTCGTCCGACGGATGGTGCGCGAGGGCGTTCTCGAGCGAGACCCTATCGTCGCCGCGGCCCTGGACGGCGACCCGCCGGAGGTGTCGGAGCGCACCCTCCAGCGGCGGTTCGCCGCGTCCACCGGACTCACCCGCGGAGCCATCCGGCGTATCGAGCGCGCCCGGCAGGCCGCGGTCCTGATCCAGGAGGGCGTGCCGCCCCAGGGGGTGATCGACCGGCTCGGCTACTTCGACCAGCCGCACCTGGCGCGGTCGCTGACCCGATACGTCGGGCATACCGCCACGCAGCTCAGCGACCCGGACCCGGTGAAACCGCTGTCGCTTCTGTACAAGACCTGAGCCCGCCTTACGGTCTACCCTCTTCCTCACCAACCCCAGCGGTCATAAGGAGCCAGCCATGGCTAAGATCATTTCTAACTTCTTCATCGCTCTGGACGGCGTGGTCGAGTCCCCCGACCAGTGGCACTTCCCGTACTGGAACGACGAGATGGGCGCCGCCGTCCAGGCTGGCATGGCCAACTCGGCCGGCATGCTGATGGGCCGCAAGCTGTACGAGGAGTGGGCCGCCTACTGGCCGACCGCCGAGGTCGACGAGGAGATTTCCAAGATCATGAACGGCTCCCGCAAGTGGGTCGTCTCCGGCACGCTGGACAAGGCTGACTGGTCCAACACCACCCTCATCCAGGGCGACTTGGTCGCCGAGATCCGCGCGCTCAAGGAGCAGGTCGACGGTGACATCCACATGTCAGGCTCCGCGACGACCGTGCGCTGGCTCCTCGCCAACGGACTGCTCGACCAGCTCAACCTCCTCGTCCACCCGATCGCCGTCGGCCACGGGCAGCGCCTGTTCGAGGACTCCCCTACGCACACGCTGAAGCTGGTCAAGTCTGAGGCGTTCGAGACGGGAGTGCTCAACCTGAGCTACGTCCCGGCCGCCGGCCGACCTGCCGCGCCGTAACGACCCCCTCCGGCTCCTGGCCCCATCCCCTGCGGCCTTCCCTCCACGATGCGGCCCTCGCTGAGGTCGGAGCAGCCGAGAATCAGGCCCTGCCGCCCCTGCTCTACCAGCCGGTACGGCTGCACGCCCACCATGTGCACCCCGTGCTCGGCGATGGCCGCCATCACCTCGGCCTCCGGAGGCCGTCGGGCAGCCAGAAGAACACCAGGTGGAGGCCAGCCGCGACGCCGGTTGGGCTCTGGCTCCAGCAGGTGTACGACCAGCTCGGCTGCTGTACTGGTAGATCAGCCGTATGCACCGCAGAGGCTTGTCGAGCTCTGCGGGTGCCGATCACTCATCCGGCCGGGGCAAGCCGCATGGTGGTGCTTGGCGCTGGCCAGGCCGCACATCAGCAGGGGCGATCGCGCGAGGGCGATGCTCGACGCGGTCACCGGCCCCGCCACCTTTGGACACGCGGTCGGGTGCAGGATCAGACAGGACGGGCGTCGCGACAAGAGCAAGGGTGCGCGCCGTCGGGCCCATCTCCACCTCGCCCCTCCATGAGGGCGTTCTGGCGGCGCAGACGGGCAACGGCGGCGGTGATCCAGGCGACTCCGACCAGGAGGGCGGTGGTTTCGAGCAGTCCGGCAGGTGCGGGCCGGAGCACGTCCTGGACGTCCATGCGGAAGGCGAGTCCGACGATGATGGCGAAGGTGATGAGCAGCGCACCCGACCAGCGTGAGTAAGCAACCCATCCCCTGCTGCCGGCGTGCAGGCCTCGTGCCAGGACGAACGGCGCGGCCGCCGGTGCGGCGAACAGCACCAGGCCGGCCAGCCCGTGTATGCGGCCCGTGGTGGCGACCTGTACCGCGGCCGAATGCAGCTGCGACGGCTCTGAGCTGGCACTCCCCCTTCTAGCGTGGAGACCTGACCTAAGGAGAAGGTTGGGTCGTGGGAGAGACCAGACGCAGGTTCGATCCGCATTTCCGGGCGGGTGCGGCGCGCATCGTGCGGGAGACAGGAAAGCCGATCGCGCAGGTCGCAAAGGATCTGGGCATCAATGCGGGCACGCTGGCCAACTGGGTGCAGATGGACCAGCCGGCCCGCGAGCAGGACACCAACGGTGGTCAGCGCGATGCACCGTCTTGTGGACGCCGCGTCGTATCCGCTTGGTCGTCAGCTCGGCTAACCAGCGTTCCACCAGGTTCAGCCACGAAGAGCCGGTCGGGGTGAGGCGAAGGTGGAACGCGGGTGCGCCAGCAGCCACTTCTTGATGGCGGGCGTCTTGTGGGAAATCGTGGATGGCCCACTCGGGCACCCCGGGCATCATTGGCAGCACGGGCTGGGGGCGATCCAAAGCCGGGATCTGGGACTCTCGTCCACGCATGGCGCCGGCGCCCTCTCCGGCGGATCCAGGTACAGGCCGTCCACGTCATGCATCTTGTCGACCAAGAACGGGCCGGTAGACAGCTTGAACGTCTCCGAGCAGACCGTCTCGCGCGACACCCCGACCTGGTCCGCGACCACCTGTGGTGGAGACTGGGAAACCGTCCTCGCCGACAGCCTCACGCGCCAGGATCAGCCTGGCCCTCAGCGCCAGCTCCTGGGCACCCTTGCGCCGCCATACCCACCACTCAAGCTCGGGATCCCGATCGGGACACGCAGCCGCACGGATGTCGTCAGCCTAGAGTGATACTTATTGAAGTTTCAGTCAACGATGAGTGTGTGATCAAGGTAACGTGAGGTGCCATGTCTGAGCGTCAGCAACTGATCCTCGAAGCAGCCGTCCGGGTGATCGCCCGTGACGGCGTGCGTGGCCTACGGGTGGAGAAGTTGGCCGCCGAGGCCAAGGTGTCGACCTCGTTGATTTACTACCACTTCGAGAACCGGGCCGGCCTGATGCGGCGCACCCTGGAGTTCGTCAGCGAGCGGGCCGGGCGCTACACCAAGGACGCCCTGGAGCAAGGCGAAAACCCGCGCGCCCAGATCGAGTTGCTGCTGACACTGGAGCTGCAGGACACTCCCTCGGTCCGGGAGAACAGCTCCGCCTGGGGTGAGCTGCGGGCCAGCGCCACCTTCGATCCCGACCTGCGCGAGCCGCTACTGGCCGCGACCCGCGAGTGGGTCGGCGACTTGGTCGCTTTGGTCGAGCAGGCCCGCGCCGCCGGTCTGGTCTCGGCGAAGGTGGAGCCAGTGGACGCCGCCGAACGTCTCACCTCGCTGGTCGAGGGATTGAGCGAGCGGTGGCTGAGCGGCACGATGAGCCTGGAGCGGGCACAGCGGCTGCTGTCAGGGGCGATCGAAGTCGAATTCGATCGCCCCTGAAGTCCGTTGTCAGGGCTGTGGCTCCTGCATCGTGACGCAGTGCGCGCCACCGCCGCCGTTGCCGTACAGGTTGTCGAGGTTGAGCTGAACCACCGGGCGGCTGAAGGCGCCCTCGATCGCCGTCTTGGCCGCCGCGTCCTTGGCGGTATCGCCGAACTGCGCGGTGATGATGGCCTGGTTGGTCACCGTCCAGTTCATGTAGGAGCTGAGGAAGTCCTTGCGCTTGCCGGCAGGGATGCGGGGCAGTGTGTCGGGGCCCTCGATGGTCAGCACCTGCAGCCTGCGTCCGCGGGCGTCGGTCGCGTTGACCAGGGCGTCGTGGATGGCCTGCGCGTTCTCGGTCCACACGTCGGGGCGGACCGCTCCTGCCAGCTGCACCATCACCACGCCAGGCGCGATGTAGCGGGCGGTGCCGTCGATGTGCCCGTCGGTGACGTCCTGTCCGGTGACGCCCGGCACCCAGATCATCTTGCTGGCGCCGAATCTGGCCAGCAGTTCGGCCTCGATCTGGGCGCGGGTCTTGCCGGGGTTGCGGTTGGGGTTGACCCAGCAGCTCTCGGTGGCGATCAGCGTGCCG
Source organism: Nonomuraea mangrovi (assembly GCF_042681425.1). Taxonomy (NCBI): domain Bacteria; kingdom Bacillati; phylum Actinomycetota; class Actinomycetes; order Streptosporangiales; family Streptosporangiaceae; genus Nonomuraea; species Nonomuraea mangrovi. The sequence continues at coordinate 16,210 of NZ_JBHUFV010000002.1, forward strand.
TCGCCGTCGTACTCGATGCCGCCGCCCTCGCCGACCACGCCGGCCTTGGCGAACGGCAGGCCGAGGTGGGCGGTCAGGTTCTGTGCGAGCGTGCGGTCGTTGTTGTAGGCGGAGGCGGGGATGCCGTAGAAGCTGGTGGCGTTCTCGCCCCAGGCGTTGAAGTTCAGGCCGACGGCGTCGCGTCCGCCGGCGCCGTTGACGCGGAACAGCGGACCGGTGTCGCGTATCCAGCAGTCGGAGACCGGGACCGAGCTGATGACGGTGACGGTGGGGCCGCACATCGTGCGCGCCTTGGAGGCGTTGGTGGAGCCGTTGGCGCACATGATCACCGGTTCGTACTTGGCGATCTCCCTGGCCAGCTTGGCGATGTCCGATTGGATAATGGAAAGCAGGTTGCCCCAGATCGTCGTGCTGTGCGGCCAGGACATCCAGCTCCGCTTGTGCGCTACCTCCTCGCCGGGCACGCGCCAGGTGGCGGCCAGTGCCGGCGCGGCGTCGCCGAGCACGTGCGCCGCGGTCAGTCCCGCAGCGGCCAGGCCGGTCCGGGCGAGCATCGCCCGGCGGGTCAGGTCATTCATGCTCCTGTTTCCTTTCGGTTGGGGGTGGGAGCGCTCAGTGCCGTGGTGCCAGCAGGCCCTCCTCCTGGACCATGCGCCGCTCGGTCGCCAGATCCAGGCCGCGGGCGAAGAGCAGGTAGAGGCCGCCGGCCACGGGCAGCCCGACGAACAGGGAGTAGTCGACGCCGTCGAGAGCAGCGGCGATGGGGCCGGTATACAGGCCCGCGATGACCATGAAGGGCATCATCGCTGCCAGCCCGAACAGGTAGGCCAGGTTGCCGCGCCAGCCCCAGCGGCCGTAGATCCCGTGCGGGTTGAAGATCTCACGGACGACGTACTGGCCTTTGCGGACGAAGAAGTAGTCCACCAGGTTGATCGCGGTCCAAGGGATGAACAGGTAGGTCAAGATGACCACGACGTTGGCGTAGAACCAGTTGAAGTGTTCGACGCCGACGAAGTTGGCAATCGAACCCACCGTGACGAGCATGACGCCGATCGTCACGACCCGGATCGTCCTGGTGGGCGTGACCGGACGGAAGGAGTCGACGATGGAGATCATCGTGAGGCTTCCGCCGTACTGGTTGATGGCCATGATCGACAACAGGCCGACGAGTAGAGCGGCGATCGCGATGACACCGAACCCCGCCGCCAGGCGGTCGGCCGCCAGCTTCAGGGCGGCCACTGGCGTAGTCCCCGCTGGCGCGGCCGCCGACACCACTGCACCCAGGACGAACACCCAGATCCCGGAGATCGCACTGGGCAGGTAGGTCCACCAGAAGGTGCGGCGCACCGGGATGTCGGGACGCAGGTAGCGCGAGTAGTCCGACACGTACGGCGCCCAGCCGAGCTGGAACCCGGCGACGAAGATGAACACCAGCATGAAGCTGGTCAGGTCGAACGGGCCCGGATCCCAGACCCCGGCCGGGAGCTCGCCCGCGAACAGCACCGCACCGCTGATGACCGCCATGATGACGGCGAAGGGCCAGGTCAGCCACTTGTTGACGGCGTGGATCCAGTCGTAGCCGAACAACGCGATCGCGGTGGCGATCGCGGCCGAGGCCACGTAGCCGAGCCAGTTCGGGATCGAGAACAGAGTGTTCATCGCATCGCCGGACAGCAACGCGTCGGAGGTGTTGTAGCCGATGTAGTTCACCAGCGCGAACACCCATACGGTCACCGCCGCCCCGATGTATCCAAACTGGGGCCGGGACTGCACCAACTGTGGCAGGCCAAGCTGCGGACCCTGCGCCGAGTGGAACGCCATGAAGAACGTGCCGAACAGGGACCCCAACACCGTGGCCACCACCGTCCACATGAGCGAGGCGCCCATGGACAGCGTGACCACGCCAGTCGCGAAGCCGGTGAGATTGAGGCTGCCCACGAACCAGATGGCGCCCAGACTGGAGACTCTGCCGTGCCGTTCGGACAGCGGCACCCAGTCGATCGAATGCCGCTCGATGACCCGGCGATGCCGTCCCGCCCCTTCCTCTGCCGGTAACGAGCCACGCCTATCTTGTGCCGCCTCTGCCATGACGCCTCCCAGCAACCACAAGCCCGCACGCAGCGGGATGCCTCCGTGTCGTGGCGCCATCTTGACTGAAAGTTCAGTCCGTATCAATGCTCCGGCTTGCGTAAGTTGACGATAATTTCAGTCAGCTGCGAGTCGAGGAAAGCGGGGCCCTGCCGGGCCGGGCGAACATGCAGACCTCCTCCATGTGCCCATCGGTCATTCCCACGGCATGGCCGTAGGGCAGCCAGGTGATCTTCTCGACGCCGAGCAGGCCACGGAGCTCGGCCTCCATCTCGTGGCGGTTCAGGTGCGGA
>NZ_JBHUFV010000003.1:0-196549 GCF_042681425.1 Nonomuraea mangrovi
TGCGCACCATCGGGAACGGCCACTTCTACGGCCGGTTCATGCTTGATCCCACGCCCGGCAACATCCCATCCCTGCAGGCACGCCTTGTCGCGGTCATCCTCGCCGACCAGGTCGGTGCAGCGCTCGACACTGCGGGAAACCGCTAGAGAGTCACCTGCGCCGCCGGAGCCGGACCTAACCGCATCCCGAGGGCCATTCCAGGAGGCGGGCGCCGAGTACGGCGGTTTCCAGGGTGAAGCGCTGGGTGGGCTCGTCAGGCGAGAAGCCGGTCAGGCGGCGGATTCGTTCCAGCCGGTAGGTGACGGTCCTGGTGCTGATGCCCAGCCGGCGCGCGGCCGCCGCCTGGTTGCCGTGCGCGGCGAAGATCGCCTCCAGCGTCTCCAGGAGCGGCTCGTGGCCTCCGCGCGCCCGCAGCAGGGGGCTGAGCACGCTGGTCACCAGGTCCTCGATCGCCGCCCGGTCGCGGAGCAGCACGGGGAAGACCAGCAGGTCGGCGGCCCTGACCACCTGCGCCCGGATGCCCAGCTTGTCGGCCAGTTCCAGTGCTCCCGCCGCCTCGCGAAAGGACGAGACCACCCCGCCGGGGCCACGCTGCGGACGGCCCACCCCGAGCCGCCAGCCGTCGGCGAACCGCGCCCGCACGTGGTGGGTGAACTCCCCCACCGCCGCGGGAAGCGTCGCGGGGACCACGCACACCAGCAGCCCGTCACGCACGGCCACCAGCACGTTGTGCGAACCGAACCTGGCGATCAGGTCGCGCTCGATACGATCCGGGTCGCCGTCCGACATGCCGCGGGCGACCGCCACCATGTACGCCTCGGCCAGCCGGAGCCCGAAGCGCTCCGCCCGCTCGGCCAGCCGTTCCGCCCTGCCCTGGAGCAGGTCGTCGACGAACTCCCGCCGGGCCAGCTCCTCGCCACGCCAGGCGGCCTGCTGCGCGCCCTCGTACCCCTCCATGAGGGCCGCGACCGCCCTGCGCAGCGCGGCCGTGCCGTCGAGCGCACGCAACGCCTCGTCGATCAACGCCCGGAGCGGGACGCCCTGCTCGGCGGCGCGCTCGCCGGCAGCGCGACACTCCTCGAGCGTCGCGCGGCCGGGCAGCCGTCCCGTCGCGGCGTGCTCGGCGAGCAGCCGCGGGAGCGGGTCCTCCATCAGACTCCTACGTCACGCCTGTCGAAGGCGAGGATCGCGGTGAGCGCCAGGACGAGCGCCGCTCCCGCCAGCACAAGATAATCACCCAGCGGGAAACCCTGGTAGAGCGGCCTGCCCTCGGCGTAGTAGTGGAACGGCGAGACCCACTTGAGCCAGGAGATGGCGTCGACGTTCCTGCCGACGGTGATGACCATGTAGCCGGCGATTCCCCACACGCCGACCACCGTCATGGCCAGCGCCTTGCGTCCGGTCATCGCGCCCACGGCCAGCGTGAGCGTGCCGAAGAACAGGGCGAGGAGGAAGACGCCGGTGTGCGCGGCGAGGATCCGGTCGACCCCGACACCGAGGTCGATGGACTGGGCGACGCCGACGACGACCAGGAAGGTGATCGCGGCGAGCGTGAGCAAGGCGATCAGCAGCCCGGCGAAGCGGTCGAGCACCAGCCGCTTGCGGTCGATGGGCAGCGTGACGGTCAGCTCCAGCGTGCCGGACTCCTCCGGCTGCGCGATCGCCCGGTTGCCCAGGATCATCGCGCAGACGATGAACATGAGCGGGACGAGGAGCTGGTAGACGACCGTCTGCAGGTAGCCGGTCGCGGTGGCGATGTCCTCCATTCCGCCCAGGATGTCCCTGAGCGCTCCGGGGGCCTTGGCCAGCGCCTGTTTGCTGAGGGTCTCGGGATCCTCACGCATGCTGGCGTAGATGCTGACGTACATCGTCAGGAACAGGCTGATGCCGACGGTCCAGCCGATCAGTGCCCGGCGGTACTCGCCGAGCGTCTTGGTGATCATGGCACCTCGCTGTAGTACGTCAGGAAGATCTCTTCGAGGTCCGGCTCCGCGCTGACCATGTGCACCACGGTGAACCGGGCGACCGCCTTGATCAGCGCGTCGGGACGACCGTCGATCGTGCACGACAGCGCCGCGCCCTCGACCTTCAGGTCGCGCACGCCCGGCAGGTCGGCGAACGCCTCGGGCGGCACCGGCGCGTCGAAGTGGAACTCCACGCGCCGCACCGCCTTCTCCCGTAGCGCGGCCACGTCCTCCACGGCCACCAGGCGGCCCTCGCGCACGATGCCGACCCGGTCGGAGACCTGCTCGACCTCGGCCAGCATGTGGGAGGACATCAGCACGGTCCGGCCGGACATGCGCACCTCGCGCACCATGGCCAGGAACTCCCGCTGCAGCAACGGGTCCAGCCCGCTGGTCGGCTCGTCCAGGATGAGGAACTCCGGTTCGTGCATGAACGCCTGGATCAGCCCGACCTTCTGCTTGTTGCCCTTGGAGAGCTTGCGCATCTGCACCGACAGGTCGGCGTCCAGCCGCTCGGCCAGTTCCGCGATGCGCCCGCTGGGCACGCCGCCCCGGATTCGGCCCAGGAAGCGCAGGTAGTCGCGAGCCTTCTCACGACCTTCCAGCACCAGTTCGCCGGGCAGGTAGCCGATCCGGCTCCGGATCCCGTGCTCGCGGGAGTTCGCGCCCAGGACCCGCACCGACCCTCTGGTCGGCCTGATCACGTCGAGCAGCAGCCTGATCGTCGTGGTCTTGCCTGCGCCGTTGGGCCCCAGGTAGCCGAAGACCTCGCCGGGCCGGATGTCGAGCGTCAGGTCCTCGAGCCCGCGGCGGTCGCCGTAGTACTTGGTCAGCCCCTCGGCCTCCACCACTGCAGTCATGACGCGAATGGTCCCGTGTGCGGCGCCCGGCGTCATGTGAGAACTCCGGCAGGCTCGCGACCCCTTCGTTTCCGTTTCCCGGCAATACCGCTGCCTCCTGGAGACAGCGCTCACTCTCCGTCATGGGACGACTTCGGTCATTGACGCGTTCTTGACACCTCGGCATGACAATCAGGCACGAAACGGCAAGTAGTGTGCGTTCGTCAGCTGAGAGCGCGATGTCTGGGGTGCCCGAAAATGGTCAGGATGAGGCAACCCGCCTCCACGCCGGGAACGCCGCTACGGACCTGGCTGCTCGAGGGGCTGCAGACCGATCGCAAGCAGATCGAGCACGGCCCGCACGCCAAGCATCCCTGGTGGCGGGTGATGTGCCTGACCGGCGTGGACTACTTCTCCACTCTGGGCTACCAGCCCGGCATCGCCGCGCTCGCGGCCGGCCTGCTGTCGCCGCTGGCCACGCTGTTCCTGGTCGGCCTGACTCTGCTGGGGGCGCTGCCGGTCTACCGGCGGGTGGCCGAGGAGAGCCCCTACGGGCAGGGCTCGATCGCGATGCTGGAAAAGCTCGCCCCCCAGTGGTGGGGCAAGCTGTTCGTCCTCGCCCTGCTCGGCTTCGCGGCCACCGACTTCGTCATCACGATGACGCTGTCAGCCGCCGACGCGACCGCGCACATCCTGGAGAACCCGTTCGCCCCGCACTGGCTTGAGGGGCAGCGCGTGCCGGTCACGCTTTTCCTCCTGGCCCTGCTCGGCGGGGTGTTCCTCATGGGCTTCACCGAGGCGATCGGCATCGCCGTCCTGCTGGTCTTCGTCTATCTAGGGCTCAACGCGGTCGTCGTGACCGTGGCGATCCTGCATGTGCTGGACAACCCGGATGTCGTGGTGAGCTGGCAGAACCTGCTGAACGCCAACTACAGCAGCCCCCTGGCCATGATCGGCCTGTCGCTGCTGGTGATGCCGAAGCTCGCGCTGGGCATGTCCGGCTTCGAAACCGGCGTCGCGGTGATGCCCGTGGTCAAGGGCGACATCCAGCAGCGGATCAAGGGCACCAAACGGTTGCTCACCACGGCCGCGTTGATCATGAGCGTCTTCCTCATCCTGAGCAGCTTCGTCACCACCGTGCTGATCCCCGCCGAGGAGTTCGAGCCGGGCGGTGAGGCCAACGGACGCGCGCTCGCCTACCTCGCCCACGGTTTCCTCGGCGACTGGTTCGGCACCGCCTACGACGTCAGCACCATCGCCATCCTGTGGTTCGCCGGCGCCTCGGCGATGGCCGGGCTGATCAACCTGGTGCCGCGCTATCTTCCCCGGTACGGCATGGCGCCGGAGTGGACCGGTGCGGTACGCCCTCTCGTCCTCATCTTCTCCGCGATCGCGTTCGTCATCACGATCATCTTCGACGCCGATGTGGAAGCCCAGGGCGGCGCGTACGCCACCGGCGTGCTGGTGCTCATGCTGTCGGCCGCGGTGGCGGTGACGCTGTCGGCGCACAAGCTGGGCCAGCGGTTGGCCCGCGGCGGTTTCGGGCTGATCACCGCCGTGCTCGCCTACACGCTGGTCGACAACGTGATCGAGCGGCCCGACGGCGTCAAGATCGCCTCGTTCTTCATCGCCGCGATCATCATCACCTCGCTGATCTCCCGAGCGACCCGCTCCACCGAGCTGCGCGTCACCGATGTACACCTGGATCCGCTGGCCGAGCAGTTCATCAACGAGACCTGCGGCGACATCCATGTGATCGCCAACGAACCCCACGAACGCGACCAGAGAGAGTACAACGACAAGCTGCGCGAGACCTGGCTGAACCACCGGCTGCGCAGTTCGGAGCCGGTCCTGTTCGTCGAGGTCACGGTGCCCGACGCCTCGGAGTTCGAGACCGAACTGCACGTCAAGGGCGAGGAACGCCACGGCCACCAGATCCTGCGCATCGAGAGCTCGGCCGTGCCCAACACGCTGGCCGCGCTGCTGCTGTACCTGCGTGATCGTACCGGCGGTGTGCCGCACATCTACTTCCACTGGGCCGAGGGCAACCCGGTCGTGGCCATGCTGCGCTACCTGGTCTTCGGCGGCGGGGACGTGCCTCCGCTGACTCGCGAGGTGCTGCGCAAGGCCGAGCCGGACATCGAACGGCGCCCTCACGTCCATGTCGGCTAGCGAAGATTCCAGTCGAAGTCCCCGCTACCGGGCGGAAGTCGTTGGGGTATGCCGGGTTGGCGTTCCGGTGGCGGTTGGAAGGGCGGCAGACCCGCTTTGTTGATCTTCGCGGAGTCGAAGTTGATCGTTCCCGGCCCGCCGGGGAGAACGGTCTTGATGTTCAGCAGGGCGCTGCGCAGCTGAGCCAGGTTGGTCGCGGCGTTGGCGACGAAGGCGCCGAGCTGGCCGAGCAGTGCGATCACGGTGATGTTCGCGGTCCTGACGGCCATGGCCTCGCTGAAAGCGGCCGCCGCCGCGGTGGCGGGGAACATCCGTGCGGTCAACAGTCCGGTGAGCGCGGTGATGAGCGAGACGCCTGTCAGCCGCAACGCCATGTCGAAGTCGGCGTAGGCGCCGGCGAGGTGTCCGAGGTTCTCCCCCATGTACTCCATCGCGGTCTTGAGCGACCCCACCTGGCTGTTGAAGGCGTTGAGCGCGGCCTCGAAGGCGTCCTGGTCGCCGGCGTCCCAGCCGGTCATCGCCCTGCGCACGGTCTCCACGCCGGGCATCATCTGCCCCTCCACACCGAGCGTGCCGCCGAGGGCGTTGATCCAGCTGGTCTTCGCCTGCCGGATCGCCTCCTCGTTGCCCTGCGCCCCCTCCACCAGGAGATAGGTGGCCACGGCCAAGAGGCTCATGCCGGATGCGATCCGCCAGGTCCGCACGGCCGCCGACGGTGCCTTGGGTACCGACGACGGCGGCGGCCCGAACCGCCCCATGGGCGGACGGATCTGCGGCGGGAACGGAGACAGCGGACGCCCGGGAGGAACGGGCGGGCCGAAACCGCCGGGCGGCTGCGGGAAGGGAGACAGGGGATGGCCAGGCGGCACGGGCGGGCCGAAGCCGGGAGTCACCAGGCCGTCCCGATGGCGAGGGCATCCGCGGTGTTCAGGTCCTCGGCCGTCCGCCAGTTCTTGCGCGCGTACTCCAGGTCGCGCTCCCACTCCGCGGTGACCTCGATGGCGTCCCCGATCAGCTTCTCCACAGTGTCCTGGATGTCCTGGTAGACCCGGCCCAGGATGAGATCGCCGACCATGCCGAACGTGTCGGGCGGCAGGTCGGTCTGCGGCCTGCCGTTGGCGTGATAGGCCCTGAAAGGGGTGGTCAGGTAGAGGTCGACCGCGGCCGCGGTCTTCCCGATCGCGGTGGAGCTGATATGGATATCGCCGTACGCCATGGGCCTCTCCTTGATGGTGATCGACAACTCCATCCTGCTGCAGGGCGCAGACGCCGTTCCGCCGAAGATGCGTATGTTCCCCATCAGGGCGGGGCGAAATTTCGTATCCAGGGCGTCAATGGGCCGATCACCTCACGTGCCGGCTGCTAGATCTGCCTCCATGACGGCATTCGATCCCGACCACCTCGACCGGATGGTCGGCGAGAGCGAGCAGGCCCTGCGGCGGCTGGGCGAGGCCACCACCGAACTACCATCGATCACCGGCTCGGGACAGACTCCCGACGGACTCGTCAGGGCCACTGTCACCCACGCTGGACGCCTCCTCGACCTCGCCATGGATCCGCGCGCGATGCGTCAGGACAGCGGGACGCTCGCGGAGTCGATCACGCGTGCCGTACAGGCAGCGCAGGACGACGCCGCCCGTCGCTGCCAGGAGCTGCTGACCTCGCTGCTCGGCGACGCCACCCCCGCCCCCTTCGACCTGGACGCCTTCCGCGACCGACTGGACGCGGCCAGGGACGCCTTCGCCGGCTCACTCGCCGGGCACGCCGACGACCTGAACAGGTTCGGACGCATGTGATCATTCGCCGCATGATCTCCGCGAGCGCGACCTCCAGGCGGGCCACAGCGTGAGCGAGCCGACCAGCACGTCGGCCGACTCGCTGGGGACGGGCGGCCGCGCACAGGGTCCCGCCACGTGGCGGGGTGTAGTGACGGCGTCAAATCTCGCGCCATCGGCGTAGGCAATCCGTCAAGATCAACGAAAACGGACACATTCGGGTTTTGCTTGGCCTGTAGCAAGCATCCGGAACCAGAGGACCACGCGGCCGGCCGTACCGTGCCTGTCCGCGGGAACGCAGCCTGGCGCTCGACAAGGGGTAGCACGATGCCACGCGGCCGGCTGAGGATCTACCTGGGCGCCGCGCCCGGGGTCGGCAAGACCTACGCGATGCTCTGCGAGGGCCGCCGGGGCCAGGAGCGTGGCAGGGACGTTGTCGTGGGTTTCGTCGAGACCCACGGACGCGCCCGCACCGCCACCCTGCTCGAGGGCATGGAGATCGTCCCCCGGCGGACGCTGGTCTACCGGGGGGCCACCTTCACCGAGCTCGACGTGGACGCGGTCATCGCGCGCAGGCCGAAGATCGCGCTGATCGACGAGCTGGCCCACACCAATGTGCCGGGCTCGCGCAACGTCAAGCGGTGGGAGGACATCGAGGAGATCCTCGACGCGGGCATCGACGTCATCTCCACGGTCAACATCCAGCATTTGGAGTCGCTCAACGACGTGGTGCAGCAGATCACCGGCATCCCGCAGCGGGAGACCGTACCGGATGAGGTGGTGCGCCGCGCCGACCAGATCGAGCTGGTCGACATGTCGCCGGAGGCGCTGCGCCGCCGGATGGCGCACGGCAACGTCTACGCGCCGGAGAAGGTGGACGCCGCGCTGTCGAACTACTTCAGGGTCGGCAACCTGACCGCGCTGCGCGAGCTGGCCCTGCTGTGGGCAGCCGGCAAGGTCGACGAGCAGCTCGACCGCTACCGCGCCGACCACGGCATCGAAGGCACCTGGGAGGCGCGCGAGCGCGTCGTGGTCGCCCTCACCGGCGGCCCCGAGGGCGACACCCTGGTACGGCGCGCCGCCCGCATCGCCGCCCGCACCACGGGCGCCGACCTGCTGGCCGTCCACGTGACCAACAGCGACGGCCTGACCGGCGGCGACCCGGCCAACCTGGCCCGCCAGCGCACGCTGGTGGAGAGCATGGGCGGCACCTACCACCAGGTGATCGGCGACGACATCCCGCGCGCGTTGCTCGACTTCGCCCGCGGGGTCAACGCCACCCAGCTCGTGCTCGGCGCGTCCAGGCGGGGCAGGTTCGCGCAGATCTTCTCCCGCGGCGTCGGCGTGGAGACCACCGCGCACTCCGGCAGCATCGACGTGCACATGATCACACACGAGGAGGCCAAGAAGGGCCGCACGCGGTCCCAGCGCTCGCGGGCCGCGCTCACCAGGAAGCGCCGACTGATCGGCTGGGCCGTCGCGGTGCTCGGCATGCCATCGCTGACCGCCGCGCTGTCTCCGTTCCGTGACGTCATTTCGCTGCCCAGCGAGATCCTGTTCTTCCTGTGCCTGGTCATCGGGGTGGCGCTCATCGGCGGCACGGGGCCGGCGATCACCGCGGCGGTCGGCGGATCGCTGCTGCTCAACTGGTACTTCACGCCGCCGATCGGGGAATTCACCATCTCCGATCCGCAGAACCTGTTCGCGCTCGTCGTCTTCGTGCTGGTCGCCGTCGCGGTGAGCTGGATCGTCGACCTGGCCGCCCGCCGTACCAGGGAGGCCGCGCACGCCAGTGCGGACGCCGAGGTGCTCGCCACGCTGGCCGGGCACATGCTGCGCGGCGATGCCGCACTCCCGTCGTTGCTGGGCCGGATGCGTGAGACGTTCGGGCTGGCCTCGGTCACGCTGCTGGAGCGGCGGCCCGGCACCGGCAGCATGCCGGACGACCAGACGGACCCGGACGCCTGGCGGATCATCGCCACCACCGGCGGCACGCCCTGCACGTCCCCGTCGGCCGCCGACACCGACGTGATGATCGACGAGAACCTGGTGCTGGCCGCCCGCGGCCGGCTGCTGGCCGCGGCCGACCGGCGGGTGCTGGAGGCGTTCGCCGCCGAGATTGCGGTCGCGCTTCGTCAGAAACGCCTGCAAGAGGAGGCAGAGCAGGCCAGGCCGCTGGCCGAGGCCGACAGGATGCGCACCGCGCTGCTCGCCGCGGTCAGCCACGACCTGCGCACGCCGCTCGCGTCGGCGAAGGCGGCGGTGGACTCGCTGCGCAGCACGGAGATCGACTGGTCGCCGGAGGACCGCGAGGAACTGCTGGCCACCGCCGACGAGTCGCTGGGCCGGCTGGACCGGCTGGTGGCGAACCTGCTGGACATGAGCCGTCTGCAGGCCGGGGTGCTCGGTGTGGCGCTGCAACCTGTGGCGCTGGAGGAGGTGGTGCCGCGCGCGATCGACGATCTCGGACCGTTGCGAGAGCGGGTGGACGGCGACATCTCCATCGAGCTGCCCGAGATCGTGGCCGATCCCGCCCTGCTCGAGCGGGTGCTTGCCAACCTGATGGCCAACGCTGTGCGCTACAGCCCGCCGGGTGAACGCGTGCTGATCACCGCCAGCCGGCACCGGGAGCACGTGGAGATCCGGGTGATCGACCGCGGGCCGGGCATCCCACCCGAGGCGCACGAGCGGGTGTTCATGCCGTTCCAGCGGCTGGGCGACAGAGACAGCCACGCGGGTGTCGGCCTCGGCCTCGCGCTGTCCAGAGGGCTCGTGGAGGCGATGGGCGGCACCCTCGCACCCGATGAGACGCCAGGAGGAGGTCTCACCATGATCCTGACCATGCCCATCTCCTCGGGAGCGGTGACGGTGTGACGCGCATCCTCTGAAGACAGTGACGCCACCGTATGGAGCGCGTGGTTATCCCCCAGTCGAGCGTCAATGGTCCGTATTGATGGAGATATGTCGTTTTTTGCAGGAGCACGATGAGTGGCGACATCCCTCATTCAGGAGTTCCTCATGACTGCTGTTCAGGCCAAGCCCAAGGAGCCTGTCGATAGCGGCGACAAACACCGGCTGTCAGTCGCCGGTGGCCTGGCCGCGCTCTCGCTGGACGCGATGGCCTCCGTGGCCTACGGGCCGGAGGCCATCGTGCTGGTCCTGGCGCTGGCGGGCGGGGCAGGGCTCGGGTTCACCATCCCGGTCACGCTCACCATCGCGGCGCTGCTGGCCGTGCTGACGTTCTCCTACCGGCAGGTCATCGCCGCCTTCCCCGAGGGCGGCGGGGCGTACGGTGTGGCCAAGACCTACCTCGGCCGCCGGGCCGGCCTGATCGCAGGCGCCTCGCTGACCATCGACTACGTGCTCAACGTCGCCGTCTCCGTCGCCGCCGGCACCGCCGCGCTCACCTCGGCCTTCCCCGGGCTGCTGCCCCACACGGTGTGGATCTGCCTGGGCGTGCTGGCGCTGGTGACCGCGATCAACCTGAAGGGCATCGCGCACAGCGCCCACGCGTTCATCGCGCCCACCGCGATCTACGTGGCCGCGATCATACTGGTCGTCATCGCCGGCCTGATCAGGAGCGAGCCCGCGATCGACGTGCACCACCAGGCGCAGAGCCTGGAGACGGTCGGCGTTCTGCTGCTGCTCAAGGCGTTCGCCAACGGGTGCGCGTCGTTGACCGGTGTCGAGGCCATCGCCAACGCGGTGCCCTCCTTCAAACAGCCGCGGGTACGGCGGGCCCAGCACGCCGAAGTGGCGCTGGGCGGACTGCTGGCGGTCATGCTGATCGGCATCGCCGCGCTCATCGAGAAGTTCGCCATCGTCCCGGCCGACGGTGTGACCGTGCTGGCCCAGGTGACGCAGGCGTCGCTGGGTGACGGGTGGTTGTTCTACCTGGTGCAGTTCTCCACCGTGGTCCTGCTGGCGCTGGCCGCCAACACCTCCTTCGGCGGGCTGCCCGTGCTGGCCCAGCTGCTCGCCTCGGACAACAACCTGCCGCACTTCTTCGCGCTGCGCGCCGACCGGCAGGTCCACCGGTACGGCATCGCCTTCCTGGCCGTCACCAGCGGCGCACTGATCGTCGTCGCGGCCGGCGACATGAACATGCTGGTGCCGCTGTTCGCCGTCGGGGTGTTCGTCGGGTTCACGCTGTCGCAGGCCGGCATGGTCAGGCACTGGATGATGGAGCGGCCCACGGGCTGGCGGTGGCGGGCCCTGCTGAACGGCTTCGGCGCGCTGCTGACCGGTGTGGCCGCGGTCGTGGTGTCGGTCTCGAAGTTCACCGAGGGCGGCTGGCTGGTCGTGATCGCCCTGCCGCTCATGGTGGCGGGCATGGAATGGGTGAACCGCAGCTACGCGCGCATCGGCACCCGGCTCGAGCTCGGCGCCGTCCCTGCGCCGCCCCGCCCTCGGCGTTCCCTCGTGGTCGTGCCTGTGCACGCGGTCACCCGGCTCACGCGTGATGCGCTCGCGGCGGCCCTGTCGCTGGGCGACCGGGTGGTGGCTGTCAACATCACCCACCCCGAGGACGAGGCCCAGGCCCGCCTGTTCGTGAACGACTGGGAACGGTGGAATCCCGGGGTGGAGCTCGTGCAGCTCTTCGATGCCCACCGGCGGCTGGACGAACCGCTGGTCGGCTACCTGGGGCGGGTGCCGGAGGCGCACGTTTTCGTGCTCATCGCGGAGGTCGAGCCGGAGCACGCCTGGCAGCGCATGCTGCAGAACCAGCGCGGCGCGGTGCTGGCCAGGGCGCTGCGCCGCCGTACGGAGGCCGTGGTGTGCCGCATGCGCTTCCGCGTGTCATGAGACTCATCTCGGTGTCATGCCGGCTTCCATCGGGAGAATGCCTGCTGGACATCGGAGGGAGCCTGGGCGAGCGCGGCCTGGTCGGGTTCGGCGGCCGTGACGTATGGGAGGTGGACGACGAGGTCGAAGGCGTCCAGCGGGCTCTGGTCGGCGTAGAAGGCGCCGACGGCACGCTGCCGGGTGGCGGCCCGGACGGCGTCGGTGTCGGCCGGTGACAGCCGTCGCAGGTCGGTCGCGAAGGGCCCGTCGTGGCTCGCGGCCATGAGCGCGTCGAGGCTGCCGGGTTCGGGGGCCTCCAGATCCGTGAAGAGAGTGCCGGTGTAGAAGTCGGCGCCGGTGTTGAGGGTCTGGCCGGTCCCCGAGGTCGCGCCGATGGCGAGATAGCCGGTTCCCAGCCGTTCGGCGAGTCGCATGCCCATCGGGGTCATCGGCGGCATCCCCGGCAGGGTGAGCGGGCGGCGTTGGACGTGCCCGTTGTGGGCGGCGAGGATGATCCGGTCCTCCCTGCGCAGGATCCACTCGACCGTGTCCGCGATCGCGGCGTCACGGTCGCACATCGCCGCCTGCTGGTCGCCGCGGGCCAGCGCGCGAACGACGGTGTCGAGGGTGAGCGTGACGCGTAGCGAGCGGAGTGCGCGTTCGTAGGCGTCGACGGTGGTCCGCCGTACGTAGTCCAGCCGCCGGCCCTTCATGCGTGCGGCGAGGTCGGCGAGTGCCGCCGTGAGCGCGTCCCTGGTCTCGACCGCGAGAGCCCCGTACGCGGCGAGGGCCGCGGGCGCGGAGAACGCGGAGGGCGCCGCGAGCCCGCAGGCCGTCTCCCGGGCCTGCGGGTCGAGCCGGAACTCCGGATCGGCCTGCTCGAGGTAGGAGAGCACGGCGTCCAATCCGGGCTCCATCGAGACCATCGAGCCTGGCAGGTCGATGCCGTAGAAGCCGACGGGGCGCCCGGTGGTGCCGTTGTGGTCGCGCATCCACTGCAGGTGTGCGCCCATCTGCGTCCACACCCCCATCAGTGACGTCAGGCCGTTCGCCATGACCTGGTCGAGCCGGCCCTCGCCGCCTCGGATCCAGGCGTCGGCCTGCCGCCCTTCGACGAAACCGGTCTCCATCGCGTACGCACTGAATCCGTGCCGTTCGACCAGGTAGCGCAGCAGGCGGTGCCGCAGCTCATAGAACTCGCGGTTGTAGTGCGCGCTCTCACCGATCGCCACGACCCGCGCATCGCCGATCGCCTCGTCCAGCCACGCGAGGTCGTCCAGTGGCCCGGTCGGATCGAGCGTGCGCAGCGGAACGATCGCCTCGTCGGTAAGCCGAGCCGCCGTAGTGTTCATGGTCATTCCAATGCCCCTTTCCCAATTTTGGGAACGGTATCAGATGTGGGAACGTTTGGGAGTGGACACCCTTGAACTACTCCTCCACCCGGTACGGCTGCGCATCGTGCACGCCATGTCCGGCGAGCCCACCCGCACCACCTCCGACCTGTGCGCTCACCTGCCCGACGTTCCGAAGACCACCGTGTACCGGCACGTCGGCCTGCTGGCTGAGGCGGGGGTTCTGGAGGTGGCCGGGGAGGAGCGCGTGCACGGCGCCGTCGAGCGCCACTACCGGTTGCGCCGGGACCGGACGATGATCGACGCCGACGCGGCCGCGTCGATGTCCCTGGAAGAGCACCGCCGAGGGTTCACCGCGGCCATGGCCGCGTTGCATGCCGAGTTCAACGCCTACCTCGACCAGGACGGAGCCGACCCGACCGCCGACCTGGTCGGCTATCGGCAGATGGTGCTCTGGCTCAGCCGCGACGAACTCGAGGACATGATCGAGGAAATGCGCGCAGTCCTCGCGGCCAGGTGGGGCAACAAGCCCGCATCAGGTCGCGCCCCTCACCTGATGAGCGCGATCCTGTTCCCTGCCGTGGAACCACCGCAGGCCGACGTCCGCCAGGAGTGAACGCACTCCCGGCCTCTCCGTGCCGGCCTGCTCGGGCGGCGCGCTGGTGGCCGCGGTGTCGACGCTGCTCGTCAGTCGGTCGTTGGTGCCGCTGCCGCCGGCGGGCGCAGCGCCCTGGTGGGCTCCTCGTCCGGGCTCGTCGGCGACAGTTCGGCGAGCTTGCCCTCGCCGAGTTCGGCCTGGCGCTCGGGCGGCGCGGCTTGCACGGGGGGCGCGGCTTGCACGGGCGGCGCGGCTTGCACGGCCGGCGCGGCTTGCACGGCCGGCGCGGCTTGCACGGCCGGCGCGGCTTGCACGGCCGGCGCGGCTTGCACGGGCTCGGGGTTCGTGGCGGCCTGCGTGGCGCGGTCGAAGAAGCGCAGCAACTCCACCGGCAGCGGCATGATGAGCGTGGAGTTCTTCTCCGCGGCGACCTCCACCACGGTCTGAAGCAGCCGCAGCTGCATCGCGGCAGGTGCCTCGGCCATGATGCCGGAGGCGTCGGCGAGCTTCTGGGCGGCCAGCAGCTCGCCGTCGGCCACGATGACGCGGGCGCGGCGCTCTCGCTCGGCCTCCGCCTGGCGGGCGATCGACCGCTTCATCGTCTCGGGCAGCTGCACGTCCTTGATCTCCACCCGGTCGATGTGGATGCCCCAGCCGAGCGCCGGGCTGTCGATCATCAGGGCGAGGCCCTTGTGCAGCTCCTCGCGATTGGTGAGCAGGTCGTCCAGCTCGCTCTTGCCGATGATCGACCGCAGCGAGGTCTGCGCGACCTGCTCGATGGCGAACACGTAGTCCTGCACCTCGATCGCCGCCCGCATCGGGTCCTGCACCCTGAAGTACACGACCGCGTCCACCCGAACGGAGACGTTGTCGCGGGTGATGCCCTCCTGGGTGGGGATGGGCATGGTGACGATCTGGACGTTGACCTTCTTCATCTGGTCGATGAACGGGACGAGCAGCCGCAACCCCGGCTGCCTGATTCGCCGCTGCGCCCGGCCGAGCCGGAAGACGATGCCACGCTCCACCTGGTTGACGACTCTGAAGCCGGTGAGCATGAGCACGACGACGACGAACGCGACGACGCCTAACAGGATGGTGGTGTCCATGGCGGTGTCCCTTCCGAGATCAAGGCTAGGTCTCGGCCCACCGCCTCACGCGTAGGGAACGCGTAGGGAAAACGTCAAAACGGCCAGGCGGCCGTCTCCACGGGTCGCGCGGGCTCGGGTGGGTGAGGGCCAGGACGGTCCTGGCTCGGCACTCGCGTCAGCGCGGCCGGGCCGTACCCAGGACGTGACGCATGTGATGGAACGCGAACCGCTCCACACCGTCGACGGTGAAGCCCGCGTGCTGGAGCGCCGCCAGCGTGTCGCGGGCGGGATGGCAACCGCCGAGCGCGCGTGACCACAGCGGGGAGACCAGGCTCTCGCACATCGCGATCATGTGGTTGCCGGATCGCTGGTGCTCGTAGAAACGCAGCTCACCGCCCGGCCGCAGGACGCGGCGCACCTCGTGCAAGGTCTCCGTCGCCGACGGGGAGCAGCAGAGGACCAGGGACGTCACGACGGCGTGGCAGGAAGAGTCGGGGACCGGCAGCCTGGTGAGCCCGCCATCGATGACCCGCACAGGGATTTCCACCTCACCGGCGGTCAGTTGAGCGGCCGCCCGGAGAAAAGGGTCGCCCTCGACCAGGACGATCTCCTGCACGGCCGTCGGATAGCAAGTGAGCTTCACGCCGTCACCCGCGCCGATCTCCAACACCCGGCCGGTCAACCCGCCGAGCAACCGCTCCCTCTGTGGCGTCGGCCTGCCCCCGACGTACACCGGGCGCGGGTGGTGGAACTGCTCCATACCCCGCCCGAGATGATGCTTGTCGGGCGGGATACTGCGCTGCTGAGTACGCGCTGCCACGATTCCTCCTGTAGACGGCATCCCCACTATCGGCCGACACCGTGGGCGAATTCGACGAACTCAACGCGACTCTGACGGGCAAGGTGCCGATCCATACGCTTTCTTGAGGTCGGACCTGGGCTCAGTCCACGTCGAACGATCGGCATCTGGTCCTCGCGTGGTTCGGCGTTGGTGACGCCGCCGATCACGTCCATATCGAGGGCACCGCCGTGCGCGCGCACATCCGCGAGGCCGGTGCGCGCGATTGCCATCGAACTCATGGCTCGGGCAACAGCCCTGCCGCCCGCAGGCCCTCCTCATAGCCGCCCTCGGAACATGACCAGAATCGCTCGGCGGCATCGATGACGGCCAGACGTTGACACGTCGTCCACGCGTCGATCATGCACAGCAGGGCCCGCCCGTCAGCCGCCCATATCTCTGGCGTGCCCAACGCGATCACGGCCGCCACTTCCTGCGCCAGCTGTTGCGTCTTGGCCAGCCGGTCGGTGACGTACAGCCCGTTCACGGCATCCACGATCAGCAGGGCCTGACGCAGAGTGAGCGGAGGCATCGCCGTCACCCGGCGCCACGCACCCGGACGGCAGGCAGCGCCTCGGTCAGCATTTCAGCGGTGGGAGCCCGTTCCGGATCGATGAGGTGCTGCAGGATCAACCCCGTCAGCAGGGTCAGATAGAAGGCACCGACTGCCCGCTGCTTCGTGGGAGGCAATGTCGCCTCGGCGAGCCAGTGGGCCAGTTCCAGCCGGGCGGTCTCCTGGGCGTCGGCCAGCGCTTGTCGCAGCCGTGGCCGGCGCTCGGCCTGGGCGAAGGCCTCGATGTTGGCCACGAAAACGGGGCGGTGCAGGTCGAGCAGTTCGATCGCCCGCCGCCACAGGGTCTCCTGCCCCTCGCGTGGCGCGTCGTCGGCCAGAGCTTGGCGAAGTTTGTCGGCCCAGTCGGCGGTCGCCTCGAGCATGGCCTCGACCAGCAGCGCGTCCTTCGATCCGAAGTGGTAGCCGATGGAGGCCAGGTTGGCGCCGGAGGTCTGGGCGATGTCGCGCGCCGTGGTGTGCGCGTAGCCGCGTTCCTGCAGGCAGCGTTTGGCGCCCTCGATCAGCTTGTCTCGTTCTTTCATGCCGCCACCCTATCCAAACATTTGTCACAAACATATGTTTTGGACGACTGTCCCAAACGTGTGTATGGTCGGCGGCATGGCACACGCAACCGCAACGGCCACGGCCGCGAGCGACTTCAGCCACCTATCCAGACGCATCAGGCAGGCCGGCCTCCTCGACCGCCGCCCCCTCCACTACCTGGTACGGCTCAGTGCAGTGGCAGGTCTTTACCTGGCGGGTATGGCGGCGTTCTTCCGGCTCGGCGACTCCTGGCTTCAGGTGCCGCTGGCCGCCTTCTTCGCGATCGTCTTCGCCCAGGTCGCCCTCGTGCTGCACGATCTGGCGCACCGGCAGATCTTCACCAGCCGAACGCCGAGCGAGATCCTCGGGCGCCTCGGCGGCAACCTCGGGATCGGCCTCGGCTACGGCTGGTGGATGAACAAGCACACCCGCCACCACGCCAACCCCAACCACGAGGACCTCGATCCGGACGTCGTGCCCGACGTCCTGGTGTGGTCACAGGAGCAGGCACGCGACAGCCGCGGCCTGGCCCGGCTCATCGGCGGCCGGCAGGCGTTCCTGTTCTATCCGCTGCTCCTGCTGGAGGGGCTCAACCTGCACCTGGGCGGTCTGCGCGCGCTGCGGCAACCCTGGATGAAGCACCGCGCACCGGAAGGTTCGCTGCTGCTCGCCCATATCGCCCTCTACCTGGGCGCGCTGGCCTGGGTGCTGTCACCGGGCAAGGCGCTGGTCTTCTTCGCCGTGCACCAGGGGCTGTTCGGGGTCTACATGGGCTGCGTCTTCGCCCCCGGCCACAAGGGCATGCCGACGCTGACCGGGCAGGCCTCCGTGGACTTCCTGCGCAAGCAGGTGCTCACCACCCGAAACGTGCGCGGCGGCCGGTTCATCGACATCGCCATGGGCGGGCTCAACTACCAGATCGAACACCACCTGTTTCCCAGCATGCCCACCCCCAACCTGCGCCTGGCGCAACCCATCGTGCGGGCCTACTGCCGCCGGCTCGGCCTGCCGTACCACGAGGTCGGTTTCGCGGCCTCGCACGGCGAGGCGCTCCACCACCTGCACCACGCCGGTGCTCCCCTCCGTGAGAAAGGCCGCTCATGAAAGCCGGACGCAAGCAGTGGATCGGGCTGGCCGTCCTGGTCCTGCCCGTGCTCCTGATCTCCGTCGACCTGCACGTGCTGTCCTACGCGCTGCCGTTCATCAGCGCCAGCCTGGCGCCGAGCGGCTCCCAGCTGCTGTGGATCATCGACATCTACCCGTTCATGCTCGCCGGGCTGCTGCTGCCGATGGGCACGCTGGGCGACCGGGTCGGACGACGACGGCTGCTGATGGCCGGGGCTGCGGCATTCGGCGCCGCCTCCGCAGTCGCCGCCTTCTCGCCCAGCGCAGACCTGCTCATCGTCACCCGAGCACTGCTCGGGGTGGGTGGAGCCACGCTGATGCCCTCGACACTGTCACTGATCCGCAACATGTTCCACGACGACGGCCAGCGCCGGATCGCCATCTCCATCTGGACCGGCGCGTTCGCCGGCGGCGCCATGCTGGGGCCGCTGATGGGCGGCGCGCTGCTGGAGCACTTCTGGTGGGGCTCGGTGTTCCTGGTCAACCTGCCGGTGATGGCGCTGCTGCTGATCCTGGCGCCGCTGCTGCTGCCCGAGTCGCGTGACCCGCACCCGAGCCGGTTCGACCTGCTCAGCGCGGGCCTGTCGCTGGCGGCGATCCTGCCTACGATCTACGGCGTCCAGCACATCGCCCAGGACGGCATCGGATGGCTGCCGGTGCTGGCCATCGCGACCGGCCTGGCGCTGGGTGTCGTCTTCGTGCGCCGCCAGCGCTCGACGGCCGAACCGATGCTGGACGTGCGCCTGTTCAGCAGCCGCGCGTTCACCGCCGCCATCAGCACCAACACCCTCGGCGTCTTCGCCATGGTCGGCTCCAGCCTCTTTACCACCCAGTACCTGCAGATGGTCATGGGCGCCCGGCCGCTCATCGCCGGCCTGTACGCGCTGCCCTCGGCCGGCATGGCGATGCTCGCCGCGGGCCTGGCTCCCGTCCTGGTGCGGAGGGTCCGTCCCGGGCTGGTGGTCTGCGCCGGGCTCCTCGTCGGCGCCGGTGGGTTCGCGTTGCTGTCCCAGCTGGACGTGACCGGCCAGACGGGCCTGCTGATCGCCGGAATCATGCTGATGGCCGGCGGCGTCACCCTCGTGCTGACCGTCTCCTCCGACCTGATCATCGCCACCGCCCCGCCGGAGCGGGCGGGCTCGGTGGCAGGGCTGTCGCAGGTGGCCACCGAGTTCGGCGGCGCGCTCGGCATCTCCCTGCTCGGCAGTATCGGCACCGCCGTCTACCGGGGACACCTCGCCGACGCCGGCGCTCCCGAATCGGCGCTGGACACCCTCGGCGGCGCCCTTGAGGCGGCGCGGCACCTGCCCGAACCGGCTGGGATCACCCTGGCCGCCGCGGCCCGCGGGGCCTTCACCCATGGCCAGCACTACGCCATGATCGCCGCCGCTGTGGGCCTGTCCCTGATGGCGCTCCTCGCGCCGGTCATGTTGCGTTCGGTACGGCGCGCGGGCCGGCCACAACCTCGCCCGGACCGCTCCGGACGGCACGTCATGCGTTAGCCGGCGGCCGCGTCAGCCACCGACCGGATACCGGCTGCCAGGTCGTGGGCCGTCGGGGCGTTGTCCGGATCGATCTGCCATCGGACCAGCAGACCGATGAGCAGCGTCAGCAACACCTGCGCACCCGCCTCGTCCTGATGCGGCAGGCGCCTGCCCAACTCGCGCTGGGCAAGCGCCTGCCCCTCAGCCAGGCGGGCTCGTATGTCGGGGAGATGGGGCGCCTGCGCCAGGGTCTCGACGTTGGCTCGCCACACCATCGGGTTGGCTCGGAAGGACTCGATCAGTTGCGCCCAGAACGTCTCGAACCACTCCTGGGAGTCGTCTGGGAACGCCTTGAGGACCTCTGCTACCGCAACCCCGGTCGTCTCGATCATCGCTTGGGCGAGCAGGGCGTCTTTGGAGCGGAAGTGGTAGTTGATCGCGGCGAGGTTGCTGCCGGAGACGGCGACGATGTCTCGGACCGTTGTGCGTGCGTACCCGCGCTCGGACAGGCACTGCTTGGCGGCGGCCAGCAAATCCTCAGGGACTCCCACGTAGGCGATCTTACCAGCGCCGCAAACAGACGTTTCAAACGTCCGATTGGCTTCTGGTGGCGGGTCTCCGAGGGCGGCGAGCTCAAGGGCGGGCAGCGTTTCTGCCTCGTCGGTCAGCGCCGGAGCCGAGCACCCGGTGAGCATCTGCGGCGCCGTCCCCCGCTACGGCACGACCTCCCCCTCAGCGGGCGGCGCCGAGGGTGCGCGGCGGGGCGGGTGGTTGCACGAGTAGAAGGGTGACGTCGTCAGCGGGATTGGCCGGGTCGGGCAGGAGGCGGGCCAGGACGTGGTCAGCGGCCGCTTCGAGGCTCCCGGTCGTGGCGAGGGCGGCCCGCAGTTCGGTCCGCAGCAGCGTCAGGCGGGCGTCGAGGTCGGTGCCGGGGGTCTCGATGAGCCCGTCGGTGTACAGGGCGAGGGTGGCGTCGTGGGGCAGGTACAGGCGGGTGTGGGTGTAGGGCTCGGAGTCGCCGACGCCGAGGGGAAGGCCGACGACCAGGGGCAGCGTGCTCACCGGGGCGTCAGGCCGCGCCAGAAGGGGAGGCAGGTGTCCGGCCAGACCGACGCACATCTCGTGAGCGGCGGGGTCGAGGATGAGGTAGCAGCAGGTGACGAGCTGGTCGGGCAGGTCGCAGACGAGGTCGTCGAGCGCGTGCAGGAGGTCGCCAGGAGGCATCCCGGTCTTGGCGAGGGCGTGTGCGGCCGGGCGCAGGTGTCCCATGACCGCGGCGGCCTCGACCCCGCGGCCCATGACATCGGCGATGAGAACGCCGATCCGGCCGTCTGCCAGGGCGATGAGGTCGAACCAGTCGCCGCCGATGCCTGCGCCCTCGATGGCAGGCAGGTACCGGCGGGCACACGGGAGGTCGGGCAGGTCGGGCGGCAGGGTCATGAGGCTGCGGCGCAGGGTGGAGGCTACATGACGGTGCTGCTCGTACAGGCGGCGCAGTTCCAGGTCGGCGAGCTTGCGGGCGGTGATGTCGCGGGCCGCGGCGGTGATGCTGACCAGGTGCCCGCCGGCGTCGTGGACGGGCCACAGGGTCAGCTCGATGTCCACGCATTCTCCGTCACGGCACGCGGCGAGTGTCTCCACGCTGGCCGGATGTCCCTGGCGTAGGCGAGCCAGGGCGGTGTGCACGTCTTCCGCGTGACCGGGTGGGATCAGCCGGGTCAGGTGCCAGCCGAGCAGGTCCGGCAGCGGGTACCGGTACAGGCGGGCGCCGGCGGGGTTGGCGAAGGTGATGACACCGGCGGGGGTCAGGGCCAGGACGGCGTCCTGGCTGGTCTGCACGATGGCTGCCAGCTCGGCGCGTTGCCGCTCCTGGCGATCGCGCTGGCTGACGTCACGGATCACCGCGCAGATCAGCATGCCGTCCTCGATGTGCAGGGGTGCCAGGCTGATCTCCACGGGGAAGGTGCTGGCGTCCTGACGCCGGCCGACCAGGCGGCGGCCGGCTCCCATGGGCCGCACCTTGGGGTCGGCGGTGTAGGCGGCGCGGTGCGCGCGATGAGCCTGGCGTGACTCCTCGGGTATGAGCATCTCCACGGCCGCGCCGATCAGCTCGGTCCTGCCGTACTCGAAGAGGGCCTCGGTCTGAGCGTTGACCAGCTGGATGACGCCGCGACCGTCGACGATCACCATGGCGTCGGGGGCGGACTCGAGCAGGTCGGCGAAGCGCTGCTGGAGCCGGTCGTGTTCACGCTGGGCATGGGCTCGGTCGGTGACGTCGGTGGCGATCCCGCACACGCCTTCCACGCGGCCGGCATGGTCGAGCAGCGGCACCAGCACACTCAGATGGTCGCGAACGCCGCCGGGCAGGGTGACCTGAGCGTCGACCTGGATGGCGTGTCCCGCGTCCTGGGCGCGCCGGTCGTTGGCGCGCAGCTGGTCGGCGGTAGGTCCTGGGAGCAGATCGTGAGCGGTCAGGCCGCGCACCTGTTCAGGGCGCAGGCCGAAGATGCGCGCGAAGGTGGCGTTCACCGCCAGATAGCGGCCGCTCAAGTCCTTGAGGTAGATGGCGGCCGGTGTGTGGTCCATCAGGACGCGCCACCATCTGAGCTCACGCACCGAGAGTTGGGCATGGGTGCGCTCGCGTTCGATGCGGGCTGCCACCGCCAGTACGGCCAGCCCGATCACGAGGAACGCGCTGACGTTGGCCATGACCAGCAGTGCGGTACCCAGTCGGCTGTCGTAATAGCCGGCGCGCTGACCCAGCAGCTGCATCCAGCCCAGCGTCGGCGGCACGACCAGCGTGGCGCCGAGCAGCCAGCGGCCCAGCAGGGCGGCGCTGCCGCCGCCGCACACCAGCGCGGCCATCCCGGCATCGTTGCGCTGCAGGAACGTTCCAAGTCCGAGCAGTATCAACGCCAGCGCCGTGTGCGCCGCCATCCCGGTGTAGCCGGCGAAGCGCACCAACGCCGGCACCTGATACACCTGCCCGCACAGTCCCAGCATCCCGATCACGACGATCACGAGCGCGATCGCCTGGCCGGCCGCGACGAGCCGCCGCCCGGCCAGCAGGAGTTGGGCCGCACCGGCCAGAAGGAGCGCCAGGGCGGTGCTGGGGGCCATCCGCCAGACCGGCACCCCGAGTGGCGCCGCGGGATCGGCCGCCGTGCCGGGCGGGCCGACCGCCACCATCCTGTCGATGCCGAGGTCGATGCCCGCCATGTATTCGACCAGCGTGAACGCGCCGAGCAGGGCGGCCAGGCCCGCCCCCGCCCACGCGCCCCAGCGGCGCCAGTGCCGGCCGCCTCGGCGCCCGTCGCCAGGCGCGGCCAGGAGGAGCAGCGCCGCACCGAGCGCCAGCAGCGACACGACGGTGTTCGCCTTCATCGCGGCCTGCCCTGTGGCCAGGCTCCGCAGCGCCGGGACACCCACCAGCCGGCCGATCGGCGTCAACAGCGCGGCCAGCACGGCTCCCAGCCCGCAGCACACCACCACGCCACGAATCAGGGCCGCCACCCGGGGATCCACGCCATGAGGCGGCGTCCTGTGGGGTGGACGGTTCGGCACCGGGCCCGCGTGCCCATCCTGCGCAGGGTCGTCCACGACACCACTCCTACCGGTCCTCATGCCGGGGCGTCGCCGCCTGTCCGGACTCCGGGCGGCGGGCGACCGCCGTTGAGACGTGACAACAGCCGAGGGCGTAACGGCATGAATCTTGCCAATCGCCGATAGTGATACTCCTCTCGGTCGCAAGATACTCCCCACAGAGGCCCCTGACGTCCCGATTGCCACTCTTGCCCCTGGTCACGGACAGCCCGCCTCCTGGGCTCCACGCTGAACCTGCGGCCCACCTCCCAGGGGCGGTCGTGGAGCGGTCAGGGATTCGGCAGCGGCTCGACGTATCCGTCGGTGCCGTTGACCCGGATGAGCTGCCCATCCTTGATGAGCCTGGTGGCCGCCTCCACTCCGACGACGGCGGGAAGACCGTACTCGCGGGCCACGACGGCGCCGTGCGTCATCACCCCTCCGACCTCCATGACGACGCCCTTGACCGACACGAACAGCGGAGACCAGCTCGGGTCGGTGAAGACGGTGACGAGGATGTCGCCCTCCTCCACGTCCGCCTCGGCCATGCTGCGGATGACCCGCGCCCTGCCCTCCACGACGCCGGACGAGACGGCGATCCCCGCCAGCGCCCCGCGCGGCAGGCTGCCCGCGTCGTATGCGCCGGAGACGACCTCGCCCTCGGAGGTGATCACGCGTGGCGGCGTGAGCTTCTGGTACGTCTCGTGCGCCTCCCTGCGCTGGGCGATGAGCGCCTCATCCAGCTCGCCGGTGTTGACCACCGCCCTGAACTCGTCGATGGACAGGAAGTACACGTCCTCGGGCTTCTTGATGACCCCCCGCTCCACCAGCTTGGCGGCCTCCTCCATGAGCGCCCGCTTGTAGATCTCGTACCGCAGGAGGAGGGAGTGCTTGGAGTATTCGCGGTAGCCGATGAAGTGGCGGATCAGGCTCATCTTCCTGGCCGCCTTCTTGGCCTTGCCCGCGCCGCCGGGCAGTTTCCTGAGACGCTCGAGGAGGTCGTTCATGGTGCGTTCGGCCTCGGCGCGTCCCTGCTCCGCCTTCCGGCGGCGCTCCCCCGGCGGGAAGTTCTTGATGTTGCTGAGGAGAAGAGGGACGAGCAGCGTCGGGTCCTCGCTCCAGCGCGTCCTGGTGATGTCGATGTCGCCGGCGCAGTGCATGCCGTAGGTGCGCAGGTAGCCCTGGATGGCGTCCCGTACGGCATCGCCTCCCTCGAGTTCCGCGAGGCCGGCGAAGAAGGTGGCGCGGTCGGCCGTCTCCAGATAGCGCATGACGTCAGGGTGCCGGCGGACCACGTCGGCGACGTCCAGCAGGTCGAGCCCCATGGCGGCCACGACGTTGTGGTCGGCGGACTGGGCGATGGCGTCGGCGGCGTTCTTCTCTCCCAGCCAGGCCTCCATGTGCTTGTTGACCCAGTTCACCGACTGGATGCCGAGGAAGGCCGCTGCCACGCTGCGCGGGTCGAAGGTGAGTTCGGCCAGCACGGCGTGGTCGTCGATGATGCGCGCGAACAGCTCGTCGCCTGTCTTCCCTGCGATGTCGCGCCTGAGCAGGTCGACCGTCGCCTCGGTGTGCTCGATGAGGTCGGGCACCACATGTGGGTCGTCCGCGCGGGAGAGCTTGAGGTACTGGCGGGCGATCGGCAGGGGGCCGCCCTCGCCGAAGTCCAGCATCGAGGTCCTGCCGTGGGCCAGCGAGGCGACGAAGTCCTTCCGCTTCAGGACGGTGCGCAGGGCGTTGGCCATCAGGACGTCGACCTGGTCGAGGCTCTTGAGGGTGGCGGGCCTGGCCCAGGACGAGGTGAGCTCGGCCGAGACGTCCTTGTAGAAGCGGTCGCCGGCCACGACGCCCGCCGTACGGCCGAGCTTGTCGTGGAGCAGGGTGAAGAACGACAGCCCCAGAGGCGCGAAGGCGTCGGTCATCATCTGCCGGTGTCCGTAGGAGATGTACACGTGGTTCTTGCCGTCGTGCGCGGGTGGCACGGGGTAGAGCGTGGTGATGGGGCGGCTCTGCAGCACGTGGAACATGCCGTCGTACAGCGCCCACTCGATGTCCTGCGGCTTGCCGAAATGCGTCTCGATCCGCCGCCCCAGCTCTTCGAGCTGGAGGATCTGCTCGTCGCCGAGTTTCTGGGCGTGCTGCCGTGCGGGCTCGATCGGCAGCTCATGGGTGCCGCCGGACGGCGAGGCGCGAAGTTCCTTGGTCTGCGTGGCGATCTTCTTGTCGATGATCCGCCCCGCCCTGACCCGGTAGTTGTCGGCGTTGACCAGTCCGGAGACGAAGGCCTCTCCCAGGCCGAATCCCGCGTCGATGGAGATCACCGTCCGGTTGGAGGAGACCGGGTCGGCGGTGAACATGATGCCCGCCGCGTCCGGGAAGACCATCTGCTGGACGACCACCGACAGGCGGACCGCACGGTGGTCGAAGCCGTTCTGGATGCGATAGGCCACCGCGCGGTCGGTGAACAGCGATGCCCAGCATCGCCGTACGCTGTCGATGACCGCCGTCGCGCCTTGGATGTTGAGGTAGGTGTCCTGCTGTCCGGCGAAGGAACTGGACGGCAGGTCCTCGGCGGTGGCGCTGGAGCGCACCGCGCACGGCACGTGATCACCGCCTGCCTCGTGGAGGTGCCGGACGATGTCGCGCCGGATCTCCTCAGGCACGGTCAGGCCTTCGATGGCGGTGCGCAGGCGTGCGCCGGCGGTGGCGATCCGCGCCCGGTCATCGGCCCGCAGCCCGGACAACTCGTCGATGAGCGCGCTGACAGCCGCATCATGCTCGACGACATCCCGGTAGGCGTCGGTGGTGACGCAGAATCCGTAGGGCACGCGGACTCCGTGGATCGCGGACAGCTCGCCGAGGTTGGCGCCCTTCCCGCCGACCAGGCCGAGCTGCGTCTTGTCGATGTCGTGGAACCCGAGTACGTAGGCACCCATGGTCGCTTCCCGTCTCTCATGTGTGGACTGACCTGCCTGATCCCGGCAGTGGCGGCCTCATCAAGCGCGGAGATCGTCGGTGGCAGGGCCGCCGTTGGCACAATTACAATACAGATCTGCTCTGCATTTAAATAGTCCTCCGACGGTAGTTCAAATACAGATCAGTGCTGTATCTTATCTCTCGCACGCCCCGACCGGCCTACCCCATGGACCGGCGCCGCGAACGCTGCGCCGAAGCCCGCCCACCCTGCGGCACTCCAGCCCGGAGCCGGCGCCATCCAGCTGAGGAGCCCCATGACGGATTCCCCGACCGAAGCCGCGTCGTTCCCTCTGTCCCGCCCCACTCCCTTCGACCCGCCCGCCGAGCTGGCTCGCCACCGGGTGGAAGGGGGTGTCAGCCGACTGGCGTACCCGGACGGGCACGTCGGATGGCTGGTGACCGGCCATGAGCTGGTCCGGGCCGTCCTGTCCGATCCGCGCTTCAGCTCCCGGGCGGAGCTGACACATACCCCGATCCCTCGCCCCAGCGTCACGGAGGAGCCACGACCGGCCCCGCCGGGGTTCTTCGTCTCGACGGATCCGCCTGAACACACGCGCTACCGGCACCTCCTCACCGGCCGGTTCACGGTCCGCCGCATGCGCGCGCTCAGCCCGCGGATCAACGAGATCACCAGCACGTCCCTGGACGTCATGGAACGGGAGGGGCCGCCCGTGGACCTGGTACAGGCGCTGGTGGCGGCCAAGCGCGCCAAGCCCGGCGACGATCTGCTCAGCGGGCTCACCGGCGGCGATCTCACGCAGGAGGAGCTGACCAACATCGGCTTCATGCTGCTGGGCGCCGGGCCTCCCCTTCACGGTGCGCAGTGCCCTGGCGGACGTGGAGGTGGGCGGGCGGCTCATCAAGGCAGGCGAGTCGGTGGGCACGAGGTGGTCCACGAGGCCGCCATGCTCTGCCCTGCCGGGGTCATCCATGTCAGTGGGCAGAGGTGAGGACGCCCACCGACGTGCAGTTCGTCCTCGGGCGCCGCGCGGAACGGCTCGACGCCGAGGCCCGCACCGTCGACCTCGACGACGGGCGCACCCTCTCCTACGACGTCCTCGTCGTGGCCACCGGGCTGACCCCGCGCCGGCTCTCCTTCCAGCGTGACATGGCAGGCGTGCACACCCTGCGCACCCTGGACGAGGCCGGTGACCTGCGGCGGGGCCTGCGGTCGGCACGACGCGTCGCCGTCATCGGGGCGGGCGTGCTCGGGTGCGAGATCGCCGCCACAGCACGTGGCATGGGATTGCCGGTCACCCTCATCGATCCCGCGCCAGTGGTCATGGCCGGCCGGCTCGGCGACGAGCTCGGCGCCCGCGTGGCCGCACTCCACCGCAGGCGCGGGGTCCGCGTGCGGACCGGCGTCGGAGTCGCCTCCTTGATCGGTACGGCCGGCCGCGTCAGCGCCGTCGAGCGAGCGGACGGCGAGCGCGTTCCCGCCGACCTGGTCGTCTTGGCGATCGGATCCACCCCCGCCACCGGGTGGCTGGACGGCAGCGGCCTGTCCCTGTCGGACGGTGTCGAGTGCGACTCGCGTTGCCGAGCGGCGCCCGGGATCTACGCCGTGGGGGACGTGGCCCGCTGGCATCACCAGGCCCTCGGAAGGAGCATCCGCCTGGAAAGCCGCACCAATGCCACCCAGCAGGCGATCGCCGTCGCGGCCGACATCACGGGGACGGGCTCGCCGTACACGCCGCTCCCCTATTTCTGGAGCGACCAGTACGACGTGAAGATCCAGATCCACGGCACCATCGCGCCGGGGTCGCGTATTCGCCCGATCGAGGGGCGGCCGGGCGCCATGCGATTCGCCGCCGTCGCCGAGCTCGACGGCACTCCCGTCGCCGCGATCGGCTGGAATCATCCACGCGCGGTCATGGCGGCCCGTCGGCAGGTGATGGATGCCCTCCGCTCAGGCACGGCGAGTGTCGGAACGTGACCGGCACCGCGCACCCCCCGCGACTGCCCGGGCGGCCGCGCAGCCAGGAGGTCGACGTGGCGATCCTCGGCGCCGCGCTCGACCTCCTGATCGAGCGCGGCGCCAGCGAGACCAGCATCGAGCAGGTCGCCCAGCGTGCCGGCGTGACACGGGCCACCGTCTACCGCAGGTTCCCCGACAAGACCGCCCTGCTGATCCAGGCGATCGAGTCGGTGCACCAAGACCACGCTCCGGACGCTCTGGAATGGCCCGACCTCGACCACATGCTCGACCACTGGGCGACCTACCTGAGCGACCCCCGCAACCGCCGCATGCTTCGCCGCCTGTACGGGGCGGTGGACGACTATCCGGAGTTGCTGCGAGCGTACCGGGACTCCCACGGAGGGCGGCGCGCGGTC
Source organism: Nonomuraea mangrovi (assembly GCF_042681425.1). Lineage (NCBI taxonomy): Bacteria > Bacillati > Actinomycetota > Actinomycetes > Streptosporangiales > Streptosporangiaceae > Nonomuraea > Nonomuraea mangrovi. The sequence continues at coordinate 28,009 of NZ_JBHUFV010000003.1, forward strand.
GCCGAGCACGCCACCTTGAGACGATCTCGCGAGCACGGGCGACTCCCGCGCGACAGGGATCTGAACGTCGTGCAGGAGATGCTCAGCGGTGCGGTCCTCCACCATCTCGGCGCCTATGCCGACACCGAGGGCGCGGACTCTGTCAGGGGCTACTTCCTGGCGATTCTCCGGCAGGTCGGCTGCCGGATCTCCTGAGTGACGGCGGGCTTCAGCGACCGGGCGGGGCGGTCGCGAGCGAGCTGCCGGTCATCGTGCGGCGGATGCCGTCCGCACCTGTTCCGAAACACTTTCCCCAAGGAGTACACATGGATGGCGCCGTCACCTCCCAGCACCGCACGGTCATCCTCGCGGGCCGGATCACCGTCCTCCTCAGCATGCTGCACCTCGTCGTGACCATGGCCTTCAACGTCCGGCACCTCCCCGCCTGGTTCTCGGGCGGGCTGTGGTTCCCCGCCGAGGGCCTGGCCGACCCGATGCCGTCCCTCGGCGCCTTCTGGCTGACGATCGGGTCCTTCTTCCTGCCGCTGCTCGTGCTGGGCCTCCTGATCGCCTGGCTCGGCCGCCGTGCCGTGATCCCTCCGGCGTTCGTGGCATGGCTGCTCGGCGGCTGGTGCACCGTCGGCGCCCTCGCTTTCGAACCGTCGGGGTTCATCCTCCTCTGGGTCCCCGCCGTCATGGTGCTGCGTGCCGCCAGGAGCCGGGCTTGACCTGCGCGTTCAGCCACAGGCCGCACGGCGGCCTGGCCGGGGTGATCAGCGAACCGCGAGGGGGCCGGCGGCCATGTACGTCCGCGACCCCCTTCAGCGGCCGGCGGGCACTTCAGTAGGCACGGCCGAAGATGACGCGCTTGCCGTAGGCGGCGCCGCCATCACAGTGCACGCACGTGCTGGTCGCGGGAGGGCCGTCGAGCGGCACGCAGCGCGGCGTCGCCGCGGTCTTGGCCTTGATGTCGGCCTCGCAGGCCGGATCACCGCAATGCGAGGCGAGCGCCCAACCCGAGGCCACCGCGGTCGCGAAAGCGTCCCACGAGTCGGTCACCGTCGTGTGCGCGTCGCGGAACTCCGTGGCGCGCCGCAGGAGGAAATCCTGGAAGTCGTCCAGGATGCCCGGCAGCAGTCGCGGCGCGTCAGCGAGCGTGATCGCCTGCTTGCCTTCCTCGCCGAGCCGCCTCGCCATGAGCGCGCTGCCCGTCTCGAGCTCGCGGGGGCCGAGTTCGAGCCTGATGGGGACCCCGCGCAGCTCCCAGTCGTTGAAGCGGAAGCCCGGCGAGAGCTGGTCCCGATCGTCGACGTGGGCGCGCACGCCCGCGGACCGCAGACGCCCGGCCAGTTCGCGCGCGGCCTCCGACGTGCGTGCGCCCTGCTCTCCGCGCCCGATCGGCACGATGACCACCTGGTACGGGGCGAGCCTCGGCGGCAGTACCAGCCCCTTGTCGTCGCCGTGGGTCATGATGACCCCGCCGATCATGCGGGTCGACATCCCCCACGACGTGGTGTGGCACAGCTCCAGGCGGCCGGCCGCGGAGGTGTAGCGGATGTCGAAGGCCTTGGCGAAGTTCGTGCCCATGTAGTGGGACGTGCCGGCCTGCAGCGCCTTGCCGTCGCGCATCATGCCTTCGATGGTGAAGGTCCCCTTCGCGCCCGCGAACCGCTCGCCCGGCGTCTTCTCACCGGGCACGACAGGGATGGCCGCGATGTCGCGGGCGACCTCGGTGTACATGTCGAGGGCCAGCATGGTCTCGCGCATCGCATCGGCCTCATCGGCGTGCGCCGTGTGGCCTTCCTGCCACAGGAACTCCGTTGTCCGCAGGAACATGCGGGGGCGCAGCTCCCAGCGCACCACGTTCGCCCACTGGTTGAGCAGAAGCGGCAGGTCGCGGTGCGAGGAGATCCACTTCGCCATCATCTCGCCGACCACCGTCTCGGAGGTGGGGCGGACGATCAGCGGCTCCTCCAGTTCCTTGCCGCCGGCGTGCGTGACGACGGCGAGTTCGGGCGAGAAACCTTCGACGTGCTCCGCCTCGCGGCTCAGGTAGCTCTCGGGGATCAGCAGCGGGAAGTAGGCGTTGTCGTGGCCGGTGTCCTTGATGCGACGGTCGAGCTCGCTCTGGAGCAGCTCCCACAGGCGGTAGCCGTACGGTCGGATGACCATGGTGCCCTTCGCTGGGCCACGGTCCACGAGCTGCGCCTTGGTGACGAGCTCGTTGTACCAGGCCGAGAAGTCCTCTCCCTGAGGGGTCACACCACGGTCATCACGTGTCATCCGGAAATGATAGCGCGGGGCTGTTTCACGACTGTGCGAAAGCACCGCCTGCGACCTGCGTCCTCACACTGCCTGCGGAAGGTCCGGGCACGGCTGGGTGGCACGCGATCCCTCAGGTGGCCGTGGGGTCGACGCCGGTCTCCGTCGCCGGGCGGGTGGAGTAGACCTGGCGCCAGTGCTCGGCCGAGCGGACCAGGTCGTCGCTGACGCGGGAGAGGAACCGGCTCATGTTCTCCAGCCGGGCGCCGGCGGGCGTGGTGGCGCCGAGGGCTTGGGCGCCGCGCGCGGAGGCGTCGGCGATCCTGGTGTTGGTGCGCGCGCTGGCCAGCAAGGCCTGGACCCATAGGTCGTCATCGATGACGTAGCGCTCAGCGCGGCGGCGGGGGTCGCGTTCGCGTTTGATGATCTTGATGTCCTCCAGGTAGCCGACGGCCTTGGAGATGGAGGCGGGGCTGACGTGCAGGCGTTGCACGAGTTCCGCGGAGGTGAGGCTGCCGCTGTCGGTGGTGAACAGCGTGGCGAGCACCTTGGCCATCATCTGTGGCACGCCTGTCTGCATGAGCAGTTCCGTGAGGTGCGCGGCCACCTCCTCGACGATGCGCGGATCGCGCCCGCCGAGGCCGGCACCCGCAGGCGCCGGAGTCGGCGGAGCGGTGTCGCGCCGGCGTGCGTGCCGGGTGCCGGCCCTGTGGGCCTGATCGGCGTGATAGCCACCTGGCCCGCCGTTGCGCATGACCTCGCGGGTGACGGTCGAGGTCGGCCGCCCGAGGCCGCGGGCTATCGCGGCGTAGGTCAGCCCGTCGCGCAGCCCCGCGGCGATCTGCCGGCGGTCCTGCTGGGTGAGCCTTTCTCCAGGCATCGGCGTCCTCGCTCGATCTGTCGGGGTGGAGAACAGCTTAATGCAACATGGCTATTGCATTAGCGGACAGCGCTCATGCAACGAAACATACCATCTGACCTGGGATAATACTTGTTGCTTCACGCAAACTTGATTGACGAATCCGTGTATGCAACGTAATTTTTGCCATGTCGCAAATGTTCTCGAGGCAAGGACGACCGATATGACGTACACCGAGATTCAGCAGGTGCTCGACCGAGCGGTGGACGAGCACGGCGTGCCGGGCATCGTCGCCGAGATCCGGCATGCGGATAAGACCTGGTTCGGTACGGCCGGCGTGGCCGACATCACGACCGGCGGCAAGCGCAGGCCCGGCGAGCACGTGCACACCGGAAGCTCCGGCAAGGCCTTCACCGCCGCCGCGATGCTGCAGCTGGAGGCCGAGGGCAGGCTGAGCATCGACGACACGGTGGACACGTGGCTGCCCGGCGTGCTGAACGTCAACGGCTACGACGGTAGCAAGATCACCATCAGGCACCTGCTCAGCAACAGCAGCGGCCTGTTCGTGACCGGCCTGGCCCCGGAGGTCTCGTACCGCTACGCCACCCGTGCCGGGTTCGCCCGGCATCGCCTCGACGTGTGGACGAAGGACGACCTGCTGAACATCGCGGTGTCCCAGCCGCCGGTCTCCGAGCCGGGCGCCGCCTTCGCCTACTCCAACGGCGGCTTCCACGTCGCCGGTGCGATCATCGAGGAGGTCACCGGCAACAGCTACGCCGACGAGGTCGACCGTACGGTCATCAAGCCGCTCGGCCTGACCGGCACCCACGTGCGCCGCCCGGACGAGACGGACTACCCCGACCCGCACCCGAGGTTCTACTCGGTGTTGTTCCTCAAGGACGGCGCGGACCCGGCGAAGGTCACCCCGGAGAACTGGCAGTCGATGATGGAGGACCCGGGCCTGGACCCCATGGACGTCACCGTGTTCAACACCTCGGGCGGCTGGTCGGCCGGCGACGTCGTCTCCACCACCGGCGACATGATCCGTTTCGTCGGCGCGATGGCCGGCGGCAGCCTGCTGCCGCCGGAACAGCACCGCGAGATGTGGACGACGATCTCCACCGAGGGTGGTCACTGGATGCCCCACACGCGCTACGGCCTTGGCGTCTTCGAGTTGGACAGGCAGGTGACCGGCGGCACCACGCTGCGCGGCGTGGGCGGCAGCCTGTGGGGGTCCTACCTCTGCGTGGTGGGCACCCCCGACGGGGAGCACACCATGGCCCTCCACACCAACACCGAGTGGAAGACCTGGGACATCATGTTCGAGGCCGTCAAGGCGGAGTTCGGCAAGGGCGTGTAGCGCCCGCATCCCGGAGGGTCAGGCATCACCGTCCGGTGAACCGTGGGTGTACGCTCGCCGCCCCGCCCTCCCCCAGCCGGCCGAGCGCGGCCAGCCAGCTCGCCGCTCCGGCCCCGTCCCGTGCGGTGACGAGGCCATCCACCTGGGCCGGTCCCTCGGCGGCCAGCTGGGCCAGTACGGCCTCGCGGACCGGGCCATCGCTGGTCAGAACGCTGCCCGCCAGAACGATCGGCCCGGTGCGGTGTACTCGGGCAACCGAGGCCACCAGGCGCTCCGCGGCCTCGTGGACGATCCGCGAGGCGAGCGGATCGCCCAGCGTGGCCGCCTCGCCCACCAGCGGGGCGGCGGCGGCCAGCGTCATCCTTGTGGCCTGGGCGAGCCTGACGATGCGCTCGGCCCGCCGCCTCGGCGTGCCGTCCGCACCGAAGTGCCGCGCGACGAGATCCGCGAGCGGTCCGAGCCGCTCGCCCGCGTCGAGGGCGCGCACGGCGGCCATCACCCCGGCCCGTCCGATCCAGAAGCCGCCTCCTTCGTCGCCCAGCAGCCACCCGAGCCCGTCGGCGACGGCGTCGAGTTCGCGACCGGTGAACCGGGCCGCAGCGGCTCCGGTCCCTGCCAGCAGCAGCGTGCCCGTCGGCGCATCCGTGCCCGCGGCGTAGGCGACCTCCACGTCGCTGACCAGCTGGGGACGGTGGAGCAGGCCGTGCTCGGCCCAGATCCGATCGAGCGCCGCGTCGAATCCGTCGTCCGCGCCCGCCACGCCGGCCACGGACGCGGTCACCGAGGCGGGGTCGAGGCCGTGGATCGCCTGCCGCAGGGCCGCCGTGACGGCCGCGGCCGCCGCGGCGCTCCCGTGGGCGGTGGGGTTGCCACCGCCGGCGGTGCCGTATCCGATCCTGGTGCCGGAGGCGGTGTGCACGGCGATGCGGGTGGCGGTGCCGCCCGCGTCGACACCGGCGAAGAGCATCAGGAGGCCATGCGCAGCAGGCGCGCGGCGCCGGGGGCGAGCGTGAATGTGGCGGCGCTGGACCGGTACGAGCCGGTGGCGGGATCGAAGGCGGTGACCGGGCCGGCGAGGATCACGTCGGTGGCCGCGTCGTAGCCGGCGTTGCATACGAGGAGATGCTTCTCGCCGTACCTGCCCACGACGACCTGACCCGACACGACCACCCCGTCCTCCAGCGGGCGCGCGCCCGCGGGCGGCGGTCCGCTGTGGCCGGCCGAGATCCACTCCAGCCGGGCCAGTTCGTCCCCCACCGGGCGCAGCCAGCGAACGTTGAGGTCACGCACGATGTCGTAGCGCTCGGTGGGCAGCCCGCCGTCGATCAGGGCGGGCTGGAAACCCTCGCCTCGCGCCGGATCCGGCGTCCAATAGGTGAAGTACTGGATGCCGGTGTAGCCGTAGGCCAGCGCCGTGTTGACCTGCCAGGCGATCTCGGCGGCGGTGGGCGTGCGGTGCCCGTCGTAGGCGAGCGTCTGGACGTACATCCACGCGGGCAGGCCCGCGCGGGCGGCATGGTCTCGGATCACCGCCAGGTCGGCGAAGTAGCCTTCGTCCTCGCCGGAGGACAGGAAGGGGTAGCGGTCGAAGGAGAGCAGGGACGGTCGGACGGCCGAGACGAAGTCGCCCACGTAGGAGTCGTAGGACCCGGTGACATGGCTGGGGAAGAGGTTGACGTAGGCCAGGTGGCCGAGCGATCGTACGGCGGAGACGCCCACGGCGAGGTGCGGGAAGCGGTCGGGCGACGGCTCGTCCATGAGACTGACGCCACGGAACGAGCGATACCCCTGATAGTCGTCGATCACCTTGCCGATCAGCGCCCGGGTCTGCTCCTCACCCACGTCCAGGTCCCGCATGAGCACCTCGACGCGCGGGTCGGAGGCGACGAGCATCCCGACGCCGGTCTCGTCGGCGCAGGCCAGCGCGTGCCGGAGGATGGCCGCGTCGTTGAGGTAGTTGCCGGTGATGACCAGGTCGATGCCCGCGTCGGCGATCTCGCGGTAGCGCGCCACGGTGGTCTCGTGCGGAGGCGGCGGCCAGAAGGCCGCGATCGTCAGGGTCACAGCGCACCGGTCCTGATCCGGCCGGCGTACCGCTCCTGGAGCGCGTTGTTGCGAGCGTCGCCACCCGGGATGTTGGCGGACAGGTAGGTGGGCGGGATCGTTCCGGCCGCGATGAGCAGGCCGATCGCCTCGGCCACCATCAGCTGGACGGCCAGCGCGGAGGTGATCGAGGAGATGCCGCACACCGGGCCGTGCTCGGTGTCCAGCACGGCGTCGCCGTACGGCGCGAGGTTGTCGATCACGACGTCGGCCAGTTCGAACAGCCGTTCGCCCGACGGATGGCGCGAGATGATGTCGCTGGTGTGCGCCATGGACGTTATCGCGATGAGCGGCAGCGAGCGCTGCTTGACCAGCCTGGCCATCTCCACGGTCGAGCCGTTGCCGCCGGAGTTGGAGGCGATCACGAAGACGTCGGCGGGCTCGATCGCGTGGAGGGCGAGCACCGCGTGCGCGGTGCTCGGGTCCCGCTCGGCCAAGGGGTCGAAATCACCGGGAGCGGCCCCGCCCAGCACGACCGGGTCGCGCAAGGCCAGCCGGTTGGTCGGGATGAGCCCACCGGCCCGGCCCGCCACCTCCAGCGCCGCCGCCTCGGAATGGCCGGTGCCGTAGGCGTGGATCACCCCTCCGGCCCGCACCGCCTCGGCGATCAGCGCTCCCGCCTGCCTGATGGCTGGCAGCTGGGTCGCCACCAGCTCGTCCGAGCGTCTGCGTGCCTCACCGGCGAAGGCTGTCACAAGATCCATAGGGTGCTCCTCAACGGTTCATGCCGGCGGTGAGGCCGGCGACGATCTGGCGCGTGGCGAGGACGAACAGCACGACCAGGGGGAGCGTCGTCATCACCAGCCCGGCGAAGAGCGTCCCCCAGTCGTTCTGGAACTCGCCGAAGAAGTGGGTGAGCCCGACGGGCAGGGTCAGCTTGCTCTCGTCGCGCATCAGGACCAGCGGGTAGAAGAAGTCATTCCATAACGGCACGAACTGGAAGACGACCACGGTCGCGACAGCCGGCCGTACCAGGGGCAGCATCACGTGCCAGAACGTGGCCAGCGGCCCTGCGCCGTCCAGTGAGGCGGCCTCGTCGAGCTCGTGCGGCAGCTGCCGGAAGAACGCGGTGAGCACGAACACGTTGAACGGGATCGAACCGGCCGCGTAGACGAGGATCAGACCCAGCAGCGAGTCGACCAGTCCCAGGCTCTCCATCAAATAGAACAGCGGCAGCACCCCGAGGTGCGCGGGCAGGGTCATGCCGGAGATGAAGTACGCGGTGAAGAAGCCGCGTCCGCCGAAGCGCCCGCGCCCGAGCGGGTAGGCCGCCAGCAGCGACACCACGGCGCCGAGCAGCACCGCGCAGACCACGACGACCACCGAGTTGACGACGTAGGTGGAGAAGGAGGCCTCGGTCCACGCTTTGACGTAGTTGCCGAAACCCGGCGCGCCGGGCAGGCCGAGCGGGTCGTCGAAGATCTCGCTGGTAGGGCGGAAGGAGCTCAGCACCATCACGACCAGGGGCGCCATGGAGAAGACGGCGTAGCCCCACAGCAGGAGCCTGATCCACAACGCGTGGGCCCTGCTCATGCTTTCCTCCTCAGGACGCGTTCGAGCAGGAGGGTCGAACCGAAGACGAATGCGAACATGAAGACCGCCAGCGCCGAGGAGGTGCCCAGGGCGTTGACGTCGCCCGAGGCGAACGCCGCGCGGTAGAACAGCAGGCCCAGCACGTCGGTCGCGCCGGCGGGAGCACCGTTGGAGCCGCCGAGGGCGTAGATCAGGGCGAAGGTGTTCATGCTGCCGATGAAGCTCAGAATCGTGATGGTGGCCATCGCCGGGCGCAGCAGCGGCAACGTGATGCGCCGGAACACCTGCCACGAGGTCGCCCCGTCGGTCCTGGCCGCCTCGCCGTACTCCTGGGGGATGCCGCCGAGCGCGGCGCTGAACAGCAGCATCGGGAAGCCGACCCATTGCCAGGTGGTGATCAGGATGACGGTCGGCAGCGCCGTGGCCGGGTCGCCGAGCCACGGCATGGCCAGGCCTGCCGGGCGCAGCAGCTCGTTGACGGGCCCGAAGGTCGGGCTCAGCAGCAGCGTCCAGAGGTAGCCGATCACGAGCGGGTTGACCAGGTACGGCAGGGCGAACATGGTCTGCAGCGCGCGCTTGCCCCGCCGTACCCGGGACAGGGCCAGCGCGAAGGCCAAGCCCAGCGTGTTCTGCACGAGCATGGTCCCGGCGAACAACAGGAAGTTGTGGCCGAGCGCGGGCAGGAGCTGATCGCGGAAGGACTCTGTGAGCAGCCCCGCGTAGTTGGCCATGCCGACGAAGGTGTCGCGCAGCGTGCCCTTCCAGGAGAACACGCTGTAGGTCAGTCCGGTGAACAGCGGGTAGATGACGAAGACGGAGTAGAGCAGGAACGCGGGGATCAGGAACAGGTACCACGATCCCCGCCGCTGACCTAGAGCCATGTGGACACGCTCTTGTCGAGCTGCGCGGCCGCCTCCTGGGCCGTGATGCGGTCGAGCAGCATCTCCTGCAGTGACTTGGAGAAGACGGTCTGCGAGGAGGGGTTGCCGTAGGAGAACTCGTTCATGAAGTACGTGGCGCCGTGCTGGTCGAAGGTGGTGGCGACCTCGTTGAGCAGGGCGTCCGTCGGCTTGACGCCTGGGACGGCGGAGAAGGTGCGCAGGGTCTCGGTGTAGAGCCTGCCGTAGTCCTTGGAGGCGAGCCATGCGGCGAACTTCAGTGCCTCGGCCTTGTGCTTGGTCTTGGCGCTGATGCCGTACGAACCGTCGGTGAATCCCGGCATGAGGCCCTGACCCTTCGGCGCGGGTGGGGTGAAGACGCCGAGCTCGATGTCTTTGGCGTTCTCGCCGAAGAAGTTCAGCTCCCACAGGCCGCCGGGGAACATGGCCGCCCTGCCCGAGGAGAACAAGATCTGAGCGTCGGTGTAGGAGACTCCTGCCACGTCGTCGGGGAAGTACGGCTTGAGCTTGTTGAGCTGGTCGATGCCCTCGACGAACGCCGGGTCGGTGAACTTCTTCTTCTTGGCCTTGACGGCGTCGAGGAAGGCGTCGCCGCCCCAGTGGGCGGTGCCGAAGATGCTGGCCACGACGGGCAGCATCCAGTCGTCCTTACCCCCGAAGGCGAACGGGACGATGTTCGCGGCCTTCAGCTTCTCGGCGGCCGCGATCATGTCGGCCCAGGTCTGGGGCGGGGTGATGCCGTTGTCCGCGAAGAGTTTCTTGTTGTAGATCACTTGGAGGGTCTGTACGGCGAACGGGACGCCGTAGACCTTGCCGTCCTTGTCGCCCTTGGCGGCGCGCAGCACGCCGTCGTCGTAGTCCTTGAGGCCAGGGACGTCGGCCGTCTCGAGCGGCAGCAGCCTGCCCGCCTCGACGAGCGGTTGCAGCTTGGCCCCGGCGCGCAGCCAGGCCAGGTCGGGGCCGCTGTCGCCGGCCAGTCCTGTGGCGAGGATGGTGTCGTATTCGGTGGCAGTGGTGAAGGAGCGGGCATCGACGTCGACGCCAGGGTTGAGCTTCTCGTACTCGGCGAACATCTTGTCGTAGTTCTCCTCGGGCCCCCATCCCCAGACAGACAGGGTGACCTTGGCCTGAGCAGGGGATGTGGTCGAGGGCGAGCTGGGAGCGCAGGCGGCGACGGACAGGAGGACGGCGGCCGCGAGGGGGGCCAGACGCATGGGGGGACTCCCTGGTCAGCGTTGGGGCAGGCGGTGCTTGGCGACCGCCTCCGTGGCGGCGGTCAGCAGCTGGTTGCTGGTCTCATGAGTGCGCTGGACGACGCCGATGTAGAGGCAGTCCAGGACGAGCATCTGGGTGTGGCGAGCGGCCAATCCGCCGGCGCGGAAGGGGGTGTCCTGCGCGGCGGTGGTCAGCACGATGTCGGCGGCCTCGGCGAGCGGGCTACGCGGAAAGTTCGTCACCGCGATGGTGGTGGCGCCGCGCTTTCTGGCGATGGCCAGCGGCTCGACGACCTCGGAGGTGGTGCCCGAGTGGGAGATGCCGATCGCCACGTCACGGTGGTCGCGCGCGCTGGCGCTGCAGACCGCGCTGTGGACGTCGGCCCACAGGACGCACGGTCTGCCGATGGCGTGCAGCCTGAGGTGCAGGTCCATGGCGACGCCGGCGCTGCCGGAGACGGCGAAGAAGTCGATGAACCTGGCCCGCACCAGGGCTGAGACCGCCCGGTCCACGGCCGCCGCGTCGAGCTGCGCCGCGGTCTCCTCCATGGCGCGTATGTCGCTGGCCAGCAGGCTGCGCAGCACCGTGCTCATGGGGTCATCGGGTGAGAAGGCGATGAGCGCGGTGTCACGCGTGCTGGCGTTGGTACGGCCGAGCTCGGTCGCGAGCGCCAGCCTGAGCTCGGGATAGCCGGTCAGGCCCAGCTCGCGGCAGAAGCGGGTGATCGTGGTCAGCGAGGTGGCGCAGCGTTCAGCCAACTCGGTGATGGTGGAGGCGGCGACGGCGGCGGGCTCGGCGAGGATCGTCTCGGCGATGCGCCGGTGCGCGGCGGTCAGCGTGGGCTCGAGCCCGCGGATCCGGGCCAGGATGCCCGTGGCAGTGGGTGAATTATTCTCTGCGGACTCGACCATGTGAGGAAATTTCCCCTATTCACCTCAGCCATGTCAAGAGTTCACCTCTCGGTCTGGGGCTCGCCGCGACGAGATGTGAATAATTCACCTCGATCTTTCATTCAATCGGGAGTCTTTACTTTTCGAGGACCTCCTGCCTACGCTCACCCCCGACGAAACCCCCCGAAGGGACGCACATGCGCAACCTGCTCGCCGCGCTGGTGCTGGGCGGTACGGCCCTGCTGCCCGCCCACGCCGACACGGTCGACATCCAGCTGCTCGGCATCAACGACTTCCACTCCGCGCTGCCCTCGAGCTTCGCCATGACACCGGACGGTCCCGTCGCGGCCGGCGGCGCCGAGTACCTCGCCGCCCACTTCGACCGGCTCCAGCGGGACAACCCCGACGGCACCCTGCGGCTCGCCGCGGGCGACAACATCTCCTCCACCACGCTGAACGCCACCGCGTTACACGACGAACCCGGCATCCAGGCGCTGAACATGATGCGCCTCGACGCCTCCAGCGTCGGCAACCACGAGTTCGACGAGGGCCTGACCGAGCTGCGCAGAATCGAGAACGGCGGCTGCCACCCCATCGACGGCTGCGGCGTCCCCGGCTTCAAGGGGGCGGCCTTCCCCTACCTGGGCGCCAACATCGTCGACACCACGACTGGCAAGCCCGCTTTCGCTCCCTACCTCGTCAAGGAGCTGAAGGGTGTCAAGGTCGGAATCATCGGGGTTTCCTACAAGAACACGCTGAAGGAGGCCCCTGGACCCACCGTGCCGTTGGAGGCCCGTGACGAGGCGGAGGCGGTCAACGCCTACACGACCGAACTCAAGGCCAAGGGCGTGCGCACCATCGTCGTCCTGATCCACCAGGGCGGCGGGCAGACAGGTGGCGGTCTGCCCAACCAGTGCAACAACCTCGCAGGGCCGATCAAGGACATCGTGCAGAGGTTCGACCCCGAGGTCGACGCGGTGATCTCCGGGCACACCCACAACCCCTACAACTGCGTGATCAACGGCATCCCCGTCACCCAGACCTCCGGACACACGCGCGAGCTCACCAGGATCAACCTCACCGTCGACCGTTCCACGGGCAACCCGGTCGCGGCGAAAGCCGAGAACATCGCCGTCACGCACGACGTCAAGCCGGACGGGCAGATCGCCGCGCTGCGCCGCAAGTCCGATGAGCACGCCCAGCGCCTGCTGGACCGGCCCGTCGGCCTGCTCCACCGCGATCTCACCACCGTCAGGAACGCCGCCGGCGAGTCCACGATGGGCCACGCCCTGGCCGACGGCCGCCTGGCCGCCACCTCCTCGCCGGAGACCGGCGGCGCCCAGATCGCGATCCAGCCCCCGTACGGCGGCGGCATCGCGGGCGACATGTGGGTATCCCCGATCGGCAACAACATGCCCAACCTGGTCACACACGGCCAGGCGCTGCGCGTGCAGCCGTTCGGCAACATGCTGGTCACCATGACCCTGACCGGAGCCCAGGTGGAGCGGCTGCTGGAGCAGCAGTGGTGCGGCCAGGGCACCGCCCGGGTCCTCGGCATCTCCACGGGGTTCACCTACACCTACGACAACGCCAGGCCCGCGTGCGACAAGGTCGACCCGGGGAGCATCAAGCTCAACGGCACCGTCATCGATCCGGCCGGCAAGTACCGCCTGACGGCCAACTCCTTCATCGCGACCGGCGGAGACGGCTTCAGCGTGCTGACCGAGGGCACGGAGCGGGTGGAGAAGGTCCGCGACATCGAGGCCTTCGAGTCCCACATCCGTGCCGGCAGCCCCCTGCAGCCACCGGCACTGGGCCGTATCACCCGGCTGAACTAGACCTGCCGTCCCGACAGGCCGGTGGCGCGGTCACGTCCGGCCGGCGGCCGTTCGCGCGCCGTGAACCAGGGGCCGCGGGCCGTCACCGATCAGGAAGGTCCTCGGCCCCGCCGGGACGGCCCCTCAACCGCTGTTACGGCGCGCGGACCACCGACAAGGTCCGCGCGCCCGCGTGCCGTCACGAACCGATTCTCGTCCTCTTCGCGAAGAGATCGTCGAGTTCGGCCTGTTGCTCGCCGGTGAAGGCGCGTCTGGGGAGGAAGCCCGTGCACTGGTTGTTCACGAAGAGCAGCCAGAACTCGGGAGTGGACTCGATCCGTCCGAACAGGGACCACCGCGCCGTGACCGTGGACTGGTCGGTTCGAGTCTCGTAGCCGTCGTCGGTCACCTGCAGCGTCGTCGGCACGCAGAGATAGGTGAGCTGTCGTTTCGCGATCCGGCGGATCGACAGGCTGAGGACGAAGGGGAAGACGACGGCTCCTGCCAGCATCCCGATCCCGATGCTGACCCCGCCGACCACGATGCAGACCAGACCCGACGCCGCCAGGACCGCAGGCAGCGCCAGATACACGCGCTTGAGCTGGCGTCTCACGCCTTGGTAGAGAGCTCGCGACACCTCGTCGGGAGTGGGTTGATAGCTGAGCGTGAAGTCCACCATGCCGCCTTTGTCCGATGTGTTGGGGACCATCATTCGGGGCTGTGCCGCGACTCGCAAGATCGCACCGGTCGGGGCAGCCGGGTTACGACCAGACGTGCCCGTCAGCCGATCATTCGTCCGGTTGTCGTCGCCGGCCACCTGTTCGCACCGGCCGCGAGTATGGGATAAAAACTTCCGAGTGATCCCGATCGATAACGATGATCCCCGGCAGATCGGTCCGTACCGCATCGTGGGCCGGCTGGGAGCGGGCGGCATGGGGGTGGTGTACGCCGGGCTCGGCCCCGATGGCGTTCAGGTCGCCCTCAAGCTGGTCCACGCCGCCCTGGCAGGGGATCCGGAGTTCCGGGCGAGGTTCGCGCGTGAGATCTCCGTTCTCGGGCGGGTGCGGGGCGTGTGCACCGCGCGGATCCTCGGGTCCGACGCGAACGCGGCGCGCCCGTGGCTGGCCGCCGAATACGTGCCAGGGCCGACGCTCGAGGACCACGTCCAGGCGAACGGCGCCCTCGTGGCGGACCAGTGGTTCGGCCTGGTGGCGGGACTGGCGGAGGCGCTGGTCTCCGTTCACGCCGTGGGCGTCGTCCACCGCGACATCAAGCCCTCCAACGTGATCCTTTCGCGGAGCGGCCCCAAACTCGTGGACTTCGGGATCGCCCGAGCGCTCGACGGGACGTCGGTGACCCGGTCGGGGACCCTGATCGGGACCCCCGGGTGGGTGAGCCCGGAGGAATATCGCAGCACGCCGGCCGGGCTGCCCGCCGACGTCTACGGCTGGGGGATGCTCGCCGCGTACGCGGCGACGGGCCGGCCTCCCTACGGCACGGGCCGCCCCGAGGTCCTGGCACTCAGGGTCCTCAACGACCCGGTGGACACCTCGGCGGTTCCGGAACCTCTGCGTGATCTGGTCGACAGGGCGCTGGCCAAGGATCCGTTATCCCGGCCCTCCACGCAGGAGGTCCTCGCAGCCGTGTCGCAGGCGTGGCGGATCGGCGGGGTCGACGAGCTGACGGCCCGCCTGGACCGCACGTGGGTGCTTCCCGTGGAGGAGGCCCCCTGGCCGAGCCGCGGCCGCGGTCGCCGCACCGCGATGGCGTACGTCGCGGCCGTGGTCGTCCTGGGTGTGGGGGCCGCCGCCGCCCTCCGGTTCCTGCCGGAGGGGGCCGAGCCATCCGCGCGCTCCGCCTCCGGCGCCACCGCGATGTCCTCCGGCCCGTCGTCCAGCCCGCCGAGGTCTCCGGGCCAATCCTTCACCCCGTCGCCCGCCACCCCGTCGCCCGCCCGTGCATCGTCATCCGCCTCCACCTCATCGTCGTCGCCGTCCGCTCCGGCGCGACCTGAGCCGCCGCGGACGACCGCCGAGCTCGCCGCCGCCCTCGACCTCGCGCTGGATGCCACCCCGGCGGCGAACTTCTCGTACGAGGGCGGCTTCACCCAGAGCAATGCCGCCGCGAGGGCGACCGGCCGTACGGTGAACAACGCCCACGTGGACGACCTCGACATGCGCGTGGTGGCCGGCGAGGAGTCGAGGGCCCGCTACGTCGTCCTATCCGGCGCCAGCCTCTACCCGGGCGGCGAGCAGCTGTCGAACCTGCGACCGGCCGACCCCGAGTGGACCGCGCTGATGATCGCGGGCACCGCCGGACCGTCGATCATCCGCGAGGTCGTGGCCAACTCCACGCGGTTGAAACGGCGGGGACACACCTACGCGGGAACCCTGGCCATCGACAAGACGAGCGGGCTCCTCCGGGACCTCCTCAACTCCTGGATGGGCGGAGACGTCACGGAGACGAGCCCGCGTTCGTACCTGACCTACAGCCTCTCCATCGACTCCGACGGCCGGCCGAGGCGGTTCCTGCTTGCCTGGTGCGTCCCCACCGGGAACAGCGGCATCTACAAGTCCGAGTTCACCACCACCTACAGCCGCTGGCGGGCCGGCGGACGGATCGAGAAGCCATAGCCGGTCATGGGACCCAGGAGGCCAGCGGTCCCAAGCCCGGCCCGCGTTCGAGCCACAGCCCGCCGGACGTGGTGCGTATCGAGCAGGGGGCGCCGCGCCCCGGCGTCGCGCTGATCCCGCTGCCCGGCAAGGGCCGCACGATCGAGGTCGCGATCCGCGCCGGGAACCAGTCCCACCTGGTCATCTCCGCCGCCCTTCAGACGGCGCTCACCCTCTCCGCGCCGACAGATGGATCGGGTCCAGCCGAGACACGGGGAAAACCGGCCATGGGTCCATCTTGAAGCTGCGCGTCGGACCGTCGTTGACCTGTCGTGGCTGGAGCACCGTGGCGAGGTCGCCGCCGGCGCGGCTTGGGCGGACGGCGCTACTTCGTGGGCAGGCCGACCGCGTTGGCCGCGTCGGCCTCGAAGTATTCCGTCGTGGCGTAGGCGCCGGCCTGATCCTCGAAGAAGCTCCTGACGCCGTCGATCGAGTCATGAATGATGACGTTCACCGCCTTGGTCCCGTCGGTGCTCGCCACCGCCAGCGTCCATCTGGCCCCCCTGGGAAGCCGGCCGTATGCGTTCTTCAGGGAATCCCAGAAACCGTCGTTGTCGGAAATCGTGGAAACCGCCATGACGTGCATCGTGGCATCCTCCTCATTGACTCTTGGATTTACTCGGCAATTGATGTGGAGATACTGTGCGACACCATTCTTGAAGTCGTAGATCGCGACGGTCTGAGGGTCTTCGAGCGGATCGTCCGAAGGCATCAAGAAGTGGGTCTCGCTGATCGGGAGCAGTTCGTAGTCGAGCTGCTCTGGTTTGTTGAGGAGTTGCGCCTCCATGGGGTTCAGGGTGAATGTGAGGTGGAGCCTCCCGCGCTCGGCAGCCACTTCGTAGCGGGTGCCGGGACGCTCGTAGGAGCCTTCGTACCTGGACAGATCGAGGGCCAGGGCCGGGTCGGGCTCCGGCAGGTCGGGGATCGTGACCGCGCCGAGGTCGGCCAGGATTTCGTTGAACACCTTCCGGTAGAAGCTGTCGCGCGGCCCGGCGTTCGCCAGCATCGAGACGGCGATGTTCGATTCCGGCAGGATCCGCAGGCGGGCGCTCTGGCTGACCGCGCTGCCGTCGTGGGCGTAGACGGTCTGGCCGTGCCAGTCGCACACGATGAGGCCGAGTGCCCATTCCGGCCCGAACATGTACGGGTCAGGAATGGGGACCCGCGACTCCGTCATCTCGCGGATGATGCCGGGTGAGACGATTCTGGTCCCGTTCGGCGCCATTCCTTCGTTGAGGAAGACGTACGCCATCGTGAGCAATTCCCGGGCTGTCGTGTTGACGTTGCCTCCGGGGCCGAAGGAACGCGGCAGGTGGCCCAGCGGTGATGGGATGGGGCCCTCTTCGAGGGATCGGATCAGGTATCCGGTCGCGGCCCGATCCTGGTCCACGTGCTCACGCCGGCTGCTCGTCGAGGTCAGTCCCAAGGGGTCGAACAGACGATCCTTCATGATGTCGTCCCACCGCTTGCCGTCGATCACCTCCATGATGCGGGCGAGGATCGCGTAGCCCAGGGCCGCGCTGTAACCGTGAGTGTGGCCCAAGGGGTGAACCTGACGTGCGCCGGCGATGTTCTCGACCATGCGCTCGTAGACGTCGTCGTCCTCGCCCGGATCGCCGTAGCTCTCCTCGATGCCGTTGGTGTGGTTGAGGAGATGGCGGGGCGTGACCTTGGCGCTGACGTCAGGGTCGGCGACCCGGAAATCAGGGAGGTAGGTCCGCACCGGCTCGTCCAGGGCGACTTTCCCCTCGTTGACGAGCTGCATGAAGGCGAGGGCGGTCCATGTCTTGGATACGGAGCCGCACTGGTAGACGGTGCCAGTCGTCGCGGCTTCCCGCGTGGAGATGCTCTTGACGCCGACGGCGAAGTCGGTGATCTCTCCGTCGCGCAGGACGCCGATCGCGGCGCTCGGGATCCCGTACTCCGCGAGCAGCTCGGCGACGCGAGCTCGTATCCGGGTCACATCCAACGCTCTTGCCATAAGGGGTTCCTCGTCTCGCCACGATTCTTTCCAAGCGAGAAAAGGCTACGTTGCATTTCAAGTGTCGTCAACGAAAAGCCTCAAGGATGCGCTTGAAATGCTGGGCTTTCATGCCAATCGTTGCAACAGCATTGTTGATAAATGCAATCCATATCGACAGCCCGTTGCAATGTACTGTTGGTGAACGCACCCGTGGACCGAACCGACAGGAGGGCGAGCAGATGCCCGGAGGCAGGCTGACCCACGACGACCGCCGGCAGATCGCGATCTGGATGGTCGAAGGGCTGGGATACGCCGAGATCGCCAGGCGGCTGGGCAGGCCCACGTCCACGATCAGCCGCGAAGTGGCACGCAACAGCGCGCCAGGCGGCTACCTCGCCGACCGCGCCCAGCAGGCCGCCGGGCAGCGCGCCCGCCGCCGCAGACCGGTTCAGGCCGCCGAGCCGCCCGCCGACGGGCGGCCCGCCGAGTTCGTGCGCGGTTTCGTGGAGCAGTTCGCGACGCTGCTGGTCGGGACCGGCCTTCCCCGGATGCCCGCTCGCGTGTTCGTCTGCCTGCTCACCTCCGACTCCGGGAGCCTGACGTCCGCCGAGCTCGTACGCCGGCTACGGGTCAGCCCGGCGTCGGTGTCCAAGGCCATCGGCTACCTCGAGGAGATCGAGCTGGTCAGGCGCACACAGGATTCCGGCCGCCGCGAGCGGTACGTCATCGACGACGACGTCTGGCTCCGGGCGTTCCAAGCCGACACCGGGGCACACGCCGAGGTCGCGGCGGCCGCGCGGCATGGGATCGAGATCTTCGGCGCCGGCACGCCCGCCGGCACCCGGCTGGGCCAGATGGCCCAGTTCTTCTCCTGGATCAGCGAGCAGATGAACGACAGCGGTCTCACCGACGCCGTCGTGCGCGACGCGCTGACGGTGCTGGCCGCGCTGGTGTACGCCGCTCGGCCACTCACCGTGGACGACCTCGCTACGGCACTGGACTGGCCCGTCCAGCGGGCGGTCGACGCCCTGGACGCGATCAGCCGCCGTCCGATCCTCGCCGACCCGCTCGCCGTGGAGCGGCTCGGGAGCGGCGAGTACGCCATCACCCCGAGGCCGGACCGCCTGAGCTCCGCACAACGCGACGCACTGATCGTCAGTCCACGCTCGACCCGGGGGACTCGGAAGTGACGCCGAGATCCGCGGCCACGCCCGCCTGGAAACCACCCGCCGCGACAGTCTGCCCTCCGATCACGATCGACCACTGACAGCGGGCTCCACCTGCGAAAACGCACTCAAGATCGACTCATGGCCGGCTTCCCCGGCGTCCTGGCTGAACCCGATGAATGACCACCGGCCGCCCAGCGGCCGTGCACAAGGGACGGCATGCCGCGATCCCCGCGCCGTGGTGGCACATCAGGGAAAGTACTTGACGGTTTGGAAAGTAGAAAGTAGTTTCCGAACTGGAAAGCAAATGGAGGCCGCCATGCACATCACCCCCGAAGACGCCGCGCAGTCGCTGGCCCAGATTCAGCAGACGCAGCGCAGAGCGCTGCGATCCGCGCCGCCGATGTTCCCGTCGTGGTATCTGGTGGCGGTCTGGGTCTTCGTCGCGGGCCTGCAGCTCTTCACCGAGGTCACACCGCCGTGGGCGCTGTGGATCGGCGTACCAGTGCTCTCGATCGGTCTCGTGGTCGCCATCTTCAGGTTCGTCACCGATCTGCGGGACCAATCCCTGCGCCCCCACCCCTCCGTGGTGGATCCATGGGCATGGGCAGGTCTCGCCGGCTGGATCGTCGCCACCGCCCTCGTGAGCGTCGCGATGACACTCGGCCTCGGCGCCCTGGGCTTCGCCTACCCCCGAACGTTCATGGGCGTCATCATGGTCGCGATCGTGGCGCTCACCGCACCTGTCCTGACCCGGTGGATGTCCGAGAGGACCGCTCGCCGGGCGGAGACGAGCGACCGATGACCCGGCAGCTCGATCCGGTCATCCACGCTCCGACCAGACTGCAGATCGTCTCGCTGCTCGCCGCCGCGAACGAGGCCGAGTTCGCCTTCGTCCGCGACACCCTGGACATCAGCGACTCCGTGCTGTCCAAGCACGCCGGCGCGCTGGAGGCGGCCGGGTATGTGAAGATCCGCAAGGGGCATGTGGGCAAGCGCCCGAGAACGTGGTTCAGCCTGACGCACGAGGGCCGCGAGGCCTACCGGAACCATGTGGCCGCGCTCCAGGCCATCGTCTCCCAGTCCGGCCTCTCGATCCTCCCCCAATGACAAGGCACCACGTGAGCGGCCCTGACGGTTACACGCGGAAGCCCATCCCGGAGGCCACGATGCGGGGAAGGGTGCCCTGCTCATCGTCGGCGCCGAGCGAGGCCGGCGTGAGTGATCGGCGGCGAGCGTACGGGGGATCACGTCCGGGGGCGCTGCGGCTCGGGCGACAGGGCCTCGACCAGGTCGCGGATGACGCTGCGATGATCGCCGGGACGCCACGCGAGGGCGAGCACGCTCGGGGACAGACCCGTGACCGGGATGGTCATGATCCCCGGCCGCCGGTAGATCTCGGCGTTGCCGGCGGCGAGCAGGACGATGGTGTCGCCGCTCTCAAGCGCCGCGAAGGTCTCCTCGGCGTTCGTCACGGTCGTGCAGACCACCGGCGGCCGCCCGCCCCGCTCGTCCGTCGCGAGCCAGTGGTCGCGCAGCGGACCGGCGCTTTCGGGGAGCGCCAGGAAATTCTCGTCCAGGAGCTCGGCGAAGTCGACCTCGTCCCGTTCGGCCAGCCAGTGGTCGTGCCGGAACGCAACCCAGCGCGGCTCTCGGGCCACGACCCGGACGTTGAGATCGTCCTGACCGGGGAACGGCAGCCAGACGAACGCCACGTCGACCTCGCCCTCGGCCAGGCCCGCCGTGGGGTCGGTCCAGTTGACCTGGCGCAGCCGCAGGTCGCAGCCCGGACGGCGTTCGGTGAACCGTTCCCGCAGCGTTCCCAAGAGGCCGCGTCCGACACTGGTCGACATGCCCACGGTCAGCCGTGAGGCTTCGGCGGCGGCGGCGTCGCCGACGGCCCGCTGGGCCTCGTCCCACCGCTGGAGCAGTTCGCGGGCGGCCGGCAGCAGCGCCTCGCCCGGCGCGGTGAGCCGCACCGTGCGCCGGTCGCGGTCGAACAGCCTCACCCGCATCAGCTCTTCGAGCTGGCGTATCTGCTTGCTGAGCGCCGGCTGTGAGATGAACAGGCGCTCGGCCGCGCGGGTGAAGCTGAGCTCCTCCGCCACGGCCACGAAATACCTCATGTCACGCAGATGAGCATCCATAACCGTCGGCTATTACAGCAGATATTGGACGTGCGGGAAAGGTCGACGCCACGATTGCGGCATGAGCACCACGGAGGATCGCCTGGCGATCATCGAGACCTGCACCCGCATGGCATGGCACGCCGACCAGCGCGAATGGGACCGCCTGGGTGAGGTGTTCGCGGACTCGGTGACCCTGGACTACACCAGCCTGAACGGCGGCGAGCCCGCCGTGCTGACGCCGGCGCAGATCGTCGAGGCATGGTCGGGCCTGCTCGGCGCGTTCGACGCCACGCAGCACCTGATCACGAACCACCTGGTGACCGTCGACGGCGCCACCGCGCTCTGCACGGCGTCGTTCCAGGCCACGCACCGCCTCGCCAATCCGTTCGGCTCACCGCTGTGGACGCTGGGCGGCACCTACCGCTTCGACCTGGCCCGGTCGGACGGCGCGTGGAAGATCAGCGCTGTGGTGATGACCACCACCTGGGCCGACGGCAACCGGAACCTGATGTCCCTGGCGGCGGGCAACGGATGATCGCCCTCGTGACCGGCGGCAACCGGGGGATCGGCCGGGAGGTCTGCCACGAGCTGGCGACACTCGGCCACACCGTCCTCCTCACCGCCCGATCGCCGGAGGCGGCCGAGACCGCGGCCAAGGAACTCGGAGGTGACGTCGTCCCGCTACGGCTCGACGTCACCTCCGAGGAGGACATCGCGGGGGCGGCGGCCGCCGTCGCCGAGCGGTACGGGCGGCTGGACGTTCTGGTCAACAATGCCGCCATCACCTACGACACCTGGCAGGGCGGCGCGTCCGCCGACCTGAACGTCGTCCGCGAGGCCGCCGAGACGAACCTGTACGGTCCCTGGCGGCTGATCCAGGTGCTGCTGCCGCTCCTGCGCGAGAGCGCACACCCCCGGATCGTCAACGTGTCCAGCGAGGCGGCCTCGCTGACCAACATGGGCGGCGGCACCCCGGCGTACGGCACCACCAAGGTGGCCCTCAACGCCCTGACCCGCATGCTGGCGGCGGAGCTTCGCGGTGACGGCGTCCTCGTGAACGCGATCTGCCCGGGCTGGGTCGCGACGGACATGGGAGGCCCGGGCGGCCGTCCCGTCTCCGAGGGCGCGGACGGTGTCGTCTGGGCGGCCACGCTGCCCGACGACGGCCCGACCGGCGGGTTCTTCCGCGACGGCCGTCCCCTCCCCTGGTGAACGCCCTGTGAAGGCCCCTCCCCTAGTACACGCCCTGTGAAGGACAATGAAATGATCTTGGTTACGGGTGCGACGGGCAACGTCGGCTCCGAAGTGGTCCGGGCCCTGGCCGCGGCCGGTGAACCCGTCCGGGCGCTGGTGCGGAAGCCGGGCACCGTACCGCTGCCGGACGGCGTCGAGGCGGTGACAGGCGACCTCAACCGGCCGGAGAGCATGACCGGAGCGCTGGGCGGGGCCCGCGCGGTGTTCCTGCTCCCCGGGTACGAGGACATGCCGGGCCTGGTGGCCGAGGCCCGGCGTGCGGGAGTGGAACAGGTCGTGCTGCTGTCCGGCGGCTCGGCCGGGAGCGGCGACATGACCAACGCGGTGACCCGTTTCATGGCCGCGTCCGAGTCCGCCGTGCGGGAGTCCGGGCTGCCGTGGACGTTCCTGCGGCCGAGCGCGTTCACGTCCAATGCCCTGCGCTGGCTGCCGCAGCTCCGGTCCGGCGATCGGGTGCGGGTCCCGTTCCCGGACGTCCGCACGGCGAGCGTCGACCCGTACGACATCGGGGCCGTCGCCGCCCGCGCGCTGCTGTCGGACGAGTACCGGGGCGAGATCCTCCGGCCGACCGGTCCGGTCGCGATGCCGCCTGTCGACCAGGTCGCCGTGCTGGCCAAGGTCCTCGGCCGCGATCTGGAGTTCGTGGGCCTGACGAACGAGGAGGCGCGCACCGACCTGCTCGCCACCATGCCCGTCGAGTACGTGGACGCGTTCTTCGACTTCTACGTGAACGGCTCGCTCGACGAGTCGATCGTCCGCCCGACCGTCCGCGAGGTCACCGGCCGCGAGCCCCGCACCTTCGAGCAGTGGGCACAGGCCCACGCGGACGACTTCCGCTGAACCCCCTCGCATCCCGACTTCACGAAGGCTCCAGATGAACCAGAGATTGCGGCGCCTTCTCGCCGCAAGCTCCGCCGCCGCATGCGCGATCGCGTCGGTGGCGGGCTGTTCGAACGACGACAGGCCCGCGGCGCCGCCCGCGCGGGAGGCGGAGCCGGGACGCTTCGCCTCGTCCAACCCGGGTTCGGTCAACACCTACTGGATCCAGGCACCGGAGGGCCTGGTCCTCATCGACACCCTGCGCACGCCGACCGATGCCAGGAGAGCGGTGGCGGAGATCAAGAAGACCGGCGAGCCGGTCGCCGCCATCCTGCTCACCCACTCCCATCCCGACCATGTGGGCGGGGCGGCCGCCTTCCACGAAGCGTTCCCCCAGGCCCCCATCTACGCGTCCAAGGCGACCGACAAGACGATGCGGGAGGACGATCGGGGCTTCTACCCGCTGGCCCGTTCGGCGAACGCGGACTTCCCCGCCAAGCTCACCTACGCCGACCGGACCTTCGAGGACGGCGCACCGTTGCAGGCCGGCGGCCTCCGCTTCGAGACCGCCACGTTCGCCCACGGCGAGTCCGACACCGCGGACGTCTACTACCGTCCCGACACCGGCGATCTCTTCTCCGGTGACCTGGCGACCGGTAAGGTCACGCCCGCGCTGATCGAGGGGACCAGCTGCGGCTGGCTCCAGATCCTCGATCAGCTCGGCAGGCGCTTCCCCGGGGCCGGGACGATGTACCCGGGACACGGTACCGCAGGCCCGGCCCGCGCCTTGATCGACGAGCAGCGCCGGTATCTCCAGGTGTTCCGCGGTCTGGTCCGGCCGACCGTCGCCCCGGACTCGCCCGAGGGCAGGACGGTCGGCCCCGGCGAGCAGAAGTCGATCATCGCCGAGCTGGACCGCGCCTACCCCGGCTATCCGCCGGTCGCGGACCTTCCGACCATCGTGCAGGAGAACATCAAGGCCGTCGCGCGGGAGCTGTCCGCCGAGGACCCCGCGAAGACGCCTGCCGCCTGCGCGGACACCCCGCAGGAAGGGACGGGCGGGCTGCTCGCGCCGGTGAACACCTACGTCAGCGCGGTCAACGGCCGCAACCTCGACGCGCTGGCTGGAGCGTTCGCCGCCGACGCGGAGCTCATTGACGTCGGGCGGCGTTTCAAGGGCCGCGCCGCGATCCGCGACTGGGCCCGGGCCGAGGTCATCGGCGGAAGCCTGACCGTCATCAGGGTCGCCGAGAACCGGCCCGGTCACCAGCGCCTCCTGGTGCGCTTCGCCCCCGGCGGCCAGGGAGGCTTCGATGCCTACTACGCCTTCACCGTCGACGGCTCGTCCATCACCAAAGCCGAACTGACCTATGCGAACTGATCGAAGGAGCGAACGTTCATGACCACCGTGCAGAAGGTGAAGTTCTCCGCCGGCGACGTGGCGCTGACCGGGAACCTGTTTCTGCCCAGCGGCGCCGGCCCGGTGCCGGGCATCGTGGTGGCGGGCACCTGGACGAGCGTCAAGGAACTGATGGCCGACCGGTACGCCGAACGGCTCGCCGACCGCGGGTTCGCCGCCCTGTCCTTCGACTTCACCGGCTACGGCGAGTCCGAGGGCGAGCCTCGCGACTACGAGGTGCCGGAACGGAAGGTCCGCGACATCAACCACGCGGTTACCTTCCTCGCCGAACATCCTGCAGTGGACGCCGGCCGTCTCGGCGCCCTCGGCGTCTGCGCGGCCGCGATGTACATGAGCGGGAACGCCGTCGACGACCCCCGCGTCCGGTCGCTGGCGCTCGTCGCGCCCTGGCTGCACGACCCCGAGATCTGCCGGGAGGTGTACGGCGGGGAGGAGGGCGTCGCGGGCAAGCTCGCCGATGCCGCACGGGCACGCGCGAAGTACGAGGCGACGGGCGAGGTCGAGTACGTGCCTGTCGTCAGCGGCTCCGACCCTCGCGCCGCCATGCCGTTCGACATCGACTTCTACCTCAACCCCGACCGCGGCGGGCTCCCGCAGTGGCCCAACCGCTTCGCGGTGATGGCATGGCCGGGCTGGCTCGGCTACGACTCGATCTCCCTTGCCTCCCGCCTCACCCAGCCCGTCCTGCTCGTCCACAGCGAGAACGCCGCCATCCCGGACGGGGCGCGGCGCTTCCACGCGGCGCTGGCCGGTCCCAAGGAGTTCGTCTGGACCGAGGGCGACCAGTTCGCCTTCTATGACCAGGAACCGCAGGTCACGACGGCGGCGGACGCCGCAGCGGCCCACTTCGCCCGCACGCTGCCCCGCGAATAGCCGCGCGGTGTCCAGGCCGCCCGCACGGCATACGGTGCGGCCCTCCCGAGTCAACTGCACGTCCATCAGGTAGGAGGCGAGAAACCCCCGTCCAGGTCCATGGTGAAGGTGGCGCGGTCGGGGGCCGGCAGCCATTGGTGTCGCGGGTCGTAAGGCCGGAAGCGACTCTCGATGAAGCGGGTGAGCGGGGCCAGCACCGGGTGATGGTTCTGCCGGTGCCAAAGCAGCGAACACGGGTACATGGGCGCGGGGTCGATGACCGGGATCTGAACAGTACGCGGATGGCTGGGCAGGCGGCACCACTCGCCCGCGAGGCCGATGCGTTCGCCTGCGCCGACCTCCTCCACGAAGTACTCCCAGCCGAAGTCGGGGCCGGAGGTGTCGATCCGGATGTCGAAGGCGGCGCCGAAGAGGTCCCAGAACTCGGCCCACTCGCTGCCGGCGGCGTTGCCGGGCATCCACACGGTCATCCCGGACAGCTGTGCCGTCTTCACCTGTGGCAGGCCCGCCAGGGGGTGGTCGCGCCCCACCAGCAGGTGCGCCTGCTCCAGGTAGGCCGGCATGGACACCAGATCGTCCTCCAGTGTCCCGCTGACCCGGGCGAAGGCGGCGTCGATGGATCCGTGGGCGAGCGCGCCGCGGGCGGATCTGAGCCCGTTGGAGGTGACGATGTCGATCTCCACATCCTCGGCGGTCTGGTGGAATGCCCGGATCACGTCGAGGGACGCCAGCCGGGTGTCCAGTACGTCGACGCGCAGTGACCGGCGTCGGGCCTGCAACATCTCGAGCGCCTGGTCGGCGATGCCGACAAGGGCGCGCGCGTGGTGGAGGAACGCCCCGCCGTCCTTCGTGAGCTCGGCCCCTGTGCGCGTACGGGAGAACAACCGCACGCCGAGGTCGGACTCCAGCTTCGCTATCCGCTTGGAGACGGCCTGCTGCGTGATGCCCAGCGTGGCGGCGGCCTCGCTGAAGTAGCGGTCCTCGGTGACGGCGACGAAGGCGCGGACCGTAGCGAGATCCAGGTCGGCCGTGTGAACCACCGTTGGTTGTGGGTCGTCGGCGTGTCGATTGTTGGACAACCGCGCCTGCTCTCGGGTCGAATGCTCGGGTTCGCGGCTGAGCCTACAACCGAGGGGCGTGGTTCCGGTGGGATCCTTCGTGCATCTCCACGTGCACACCGAGTACAGCATGCTCGACGGGGCGGCCAAGGTCGGCCTGCTGATGGACGAGGTGGCACGGCTGGGCATGCCGGCCGTGGCGATGAGCGACCACGGCAACGTGCATGGGGCGTACGAGTTCTACCAGACGGCGCGCAAGACGGGCATCAAGCCGATCATCGGCATCGAGAGCTACGTCGCTCCCGCCTCGCGGCACCATCGCAAGCCGGTGTTCTACAGCGACAACCTCTCGTTGCGCCGGTCCGACGACGACACCGGCGAGGGCGGGGACGTCTCCGGCCGCGGCCTGTACACGCACATGACGATGTGGGCGGCGAACGCCCAGGGCCTGCGCAACCTCTTCCGCCTGCAGTCCAGGGCCTGGCTCGAAGGGCACGTCCAGAAATATCCGCGCATGGATGATGAGCTGCTCGCCGAACACGGCGACGGGATCATCGCCACGACCGGCTGCCCGTCCGGGGAGGTGCAGACCAGGCTGCGGCTCGGCCAGTACGCCCAGGCCGTCGAGGCCGCCGCGCGCTATCGCGACATCTTCGGCAAGGACAACTACTTCCTGGAGCTGATGGACCACGGCCTCGCGATCGAGCGCCGGGTCCGCGAGCAACTGCTCAAGCTGGGCGGGGAGCTCGGCCTGCCGCCCCTGGCCACCAACGACTCCCACTACGTCACCGAGAGCCAGGCCGGGGCGCATGACGCGCTGCTGTGCGTCGGCACCGGCAAGCGGCTCGCCGACGAAGACCGCTTCCGCTTCAGCGGTACCGGCTACTTCATCAAACCGGCCGAGGAGATGCGCGCCCTGTGGGACGGCGAGGTGCCAGGCGCGTGCGACAACACGCTTCTGATCGCCGAGCGGGTCGGCGACTACGGCGAGGTGTTCGCCCATCGGGACCTGACGCCGCGCTTCCCCGTGCCCGAGGGCGAGAGCGAGTCGAGCTGGCTGCGCAAGGAGACCCTGGAGGGGGCAGGCCGCCGCTACGGCGGCGACCCGCAGCAGGAGGTGCTCGACCGCATCGACTACGAGCTGTCGGTCATCGACGCCATGGGCTTTCCCGGCTACTTCCTGGTGGTCGCCGACATCTGCCGCTACGCCCGCGACAACGGCATCGGCCTGGGTCCCGGCCGGGGATCCGCCACCGGCTCGATCGTCGCGTACTGCACGGGCATCACCCAGCTCGACCCGATCGAGCACAAGCTGATCTTCGAGCGGTTCCTCAACCCCGAACGCATCTCCATGCCGGACGTCGATCTCGACTTCGACGACCGGCGGCGCGACGAGGTGATCGACTACGTCACCCGCAAGTACGGCGAGGACCATGTCTGCCAGATCGTCACCTTCGGCACCATCAAGGCCAAGGCCGCCATCAAGGACTCCTGCCGGGTGCTGGGCCTGCCGTACGCCCTGGGCGACCGCATCACCAAGAGCTTCCCCGCGGCGGACGGCGGAAAGGAGATCCCGCTGGCCGCGATCCACGACTCCCGCCACGCCCGCCACGGCGAGGCGGCCGAACTGCGCCAGCTCTACCAGCAGGATGCCGACGTCAAGCGGGTGATCGATACCGCGGCCGGCCTCGAGGGCCTCACCCGGGGTACCGGCATCCACGCCGCGGGCGTGATCCTGTCCAGCGAGCCTCTGGTCGACGTGGTCCCGCTGGTCAAGCCCAAGGCCGACGGACCGGTCATCACCGGCTTCCCGTTCACGCAGGCCGAGGACATGGGCCTGCTGAAGATGGACTTCCTCGGCCTGCGCAACCTCACCGTCATCGGTGACGCGATCGCGAACGTCCGCGCCAACAAGGGCGTCGACCTCGACATCCTGGAGACCCCGCTCGACGACGCGACAACGTACGAACTGCTGGCGCGCGGTGACACGCTCGGGGTCTTCCAACTGGACAGCGCCGGCATGCGGGTCCTGCTGAGACTCATGCAGCCCACCACGTTCACCGACATCGCCGCGGTGAACGCGCTGTACCGGCCAGGCCCGATGGAGATGAACGCCCACACCAACTACGCGCTGCGCAAGACCGGCAGGCAGCCGGTCGAGCCGATCCACCCCGAGCTGGAGCAGGCTCTGGAGCCCATCCTGGGCGACACCTTCCATCTGGTGGTCTTCCAGGAGCAGGTGATGGCCATCGCCCAGCAGCTCGCCGGATACTCCCTCGGCGCCGCGGACATGCTGCGCCGAGCCATGGGCAAGAAGAAGAAGGAGGTCCTGGACGCCGAATGGGACAGGTTCTCGGCGGGCATGCGCGGACACGGCTTCTCCGAGGAGGCCATCAAGGCGGTCTGGGACGTCCTGGTCCCCTTCAGCGGCTACGGCTTCAACAAGTCGCACACCGCCGGGTACGGCCTGATCTCCTACTGGACCGCCTACCTCAAGGCCAACCACCCGCAGGAGTACCTGGCCGCGCTGCTCACCTCGGTCGGCGACGACAAGGACAAGATGGCCGTCTACCTGGCCGACTGCCGACGCGTGGGCATCAGGGTGTTGCCTCCCGACGTCAACGCCAGCCGACTGGACTTCGCCGCCGTCGGCTCCGACATCCGCTTCGGCCTGGGAGCCGTCCGCAACGTCGGCGCCGGCGTCGTGGACGCCATCGTCACCACCCGGGAGGCCAAGGGCCCTTACGCCGACTTCAACGACTTCCTGGCCAAGGTGCCCTCCGTCGTCTGCAACAAGCGCGTCATCGAGTCACTCGCCAAGGCCGGCGCCTTCGACAGCCTGGGCCATCACCGTAAGGCCCTGGTAGCGGTCCACGAGCAGGCCGTCGACGCGATCGCCGACGTCAAGCGAAACGAGGCCCACGGCCAGGACTCGCTGTTCGGGGAGCCGGGCCAGAGCACCGCCTTCTCGATCGCGATCCCCGAGGGCGAGTGGGACAAGGCCGGCCTCCTGGCCTTCGAACGCGAGATGCTCGGCCTGTACGTCTCCAGCCACCCACTCGACGGCGCCGAACCCGCCCTGGCCGCCAACCGCGACACCACCATCGCCGACCTGCTCGCCTCCGGGCGGCAGGAAGGCCCGGCCCGGGTCAGCGGCATCATCGCCGGCTTGCAACGCAAGGTCACCAAGCAGGGCAGCCCGTGGGCGATCGTCACCCTCGAAGACCACGACGCCGCCGTGGAGTGCCTGATCTTCCCCAAGACCTACACCCTGTACGGCGAAGCGCTTGCTCAGGACCGCGTGATATCCATGCGAGGACGGATCAACGTACGTGACGAGACGATGAGCGTCTACGGTGAGGAGATCACCCTCCTCGACGTCTCCCAGGCGCACACCGGGCCGCCTGTGGTGATCTCGATCCAGGAAGCCCAGCTGAACGTGCGGCTCGTCCAGGAGTTGAAGCACATCCTGACCGCCCATCCCGGCCGAGCACCCGTGCACGTGCTCGTCCACCGCCACGGCGCCAAGAGCGTGCTGTTGAACCTCCAGCCCTTCCAGGTCACACCGCAACCGTCGTTTCACGGCGATGTCAAGGCCCTGCTCGGCGCCGGCGCGATCGGTCAGGCATGAGCCGCGGCCGGGCGTGCCCGCGATGCCGTACCGGCGACGTCCTCGCCGTCCTGCGCCTCCCCCACACCTGGACGAACGCGTCGGGCAACCAGGTTCGCGGCACCAGTGAACTTCTGGTGTGCGCCCACTGTGACGTGGACGATCCCCTCACCGGCCCGATCGTCACGTACTTCACCGTCCATGGATCCGCGCAGCCGGAGAACGTGGCCCAGCTCGCGGGGTGTCTGCTCCGCTGGCTCGGTCAGGCGCGACCGCCGAAGCCGGACGAGAACGCGCTGAACGCCGAGGCCGAGGCCTGGTACCGCGACGAGCTGTGACGCCGTCTTCGCCTCGGCCAAAGCACACGAAGGTCTACGAGGACATCGGCGAAGGCCATCCCGGCCCGTGGCCGGCGCCCGAGGACCAGCCCGACCCCACCGCCGCCGAGTTCGACGCCTCCGGACAGTTCGCGGTGGTCGGAACCCGGCGCTACGTGTGGGCCCTGCGCTACACGGCGGACGAATACATCGCTCTGCTCGACACGTTCTCCGGCCATATCGCCATGAAGCCCGCCAAGCGGGAGCACCTCTACCAGGAGGTACGCCGCCTCCTCGCCGCACGCCCTGACGGACGACTCACCCGCCACTGGTCGGCCGTCCTCACGATCGGCCGACGCCTGTGACGTGGAGTCGAGTCACTCAAGGCGGCCCCCTCGCGTTCGTGCCTGAGCGCCCAGGCAGAGCGCCGCAGCGGGTGACGAAGGCCGAACGGAAGGCCTCTGATCGGTTCGGCCGGACCGGCGGAACCCGCTCACGGTGGGAGACGTCGAGGCAAGAACGAGCTCGAGGGTCAGTCGATGACCGCGGTGGCCTCGACCTCGACCAGATGGCCGGGTACGGCCAGTGCCGCAACGCCCAGCAGCGTGCCCGGCGGTACCGGAGTGACCCCGAGCTTCGCGGCCGCCCGGGCGACGCCCTCCAGGAACAGGGGCATCTTGTCGGGAGTCCAGTCGGCCACGTAGACGGTCAGCTTCGCCACGTCGTCGAAGGAGGCACCGACCCCGGCCAGGGCGGTGCCGATGTTGAGGTAGCACTGTTCGACCTGAGCGGCGAGGTCGCCCTCGCCGACCGTGACTCCATCGGCATCCCAGGCGACCTGCCCCGCGATGAAGACCAGCTTCGACCCAGACGCGATCGACACCTGCCGGTAGGCGTCGATTTCCGGCAATCCGCCGGGGTTCACCAGTGTGATGGCCATGTTGCCCTTCTCCTTGTCGTCAGAGCCCGTGGGCTCGCCTCCACCGGACCACGACCGCCTCGTGGTCTCTTGTGGTAACTCGGGAACTGTAGGAGAGTGTCCGCTGACATGGAAGAACGCACTTTTCAGTGACTGAGGAACCTTATGGTGACCAAGAAGTTCAGGGGCTCACCCGAAGAAGCGGATCTGACGCGCGCGGACTCCTTGGCGCGGGAGATCTTCTCGGACGTCGCCAACAAGTGGGCGCTCCTGATCATCGAGGCTCTGGGAGAGGGCACCCTGCGCTTCGGCGAGTTGCGGAACGAGGTCGAGGGCATCAGCCACAAGATGCTCACCCAGAACGTGCGCATGCTGGAGCGCAACGGCCTGGTCGAGCGGACAGTGCATCCGACCGTGCCGCCGCGGGTGGAGTACACCCTCACCGAGCCGGGCCGAGCCCTACGAGAGACGGTCCATGGAATGTGTGACTGGACCCACCGGTACCTCGCGCACATCGAGTCCTCACGCCGCCGATTCGACGCCTGACACGTGGAGCGACCGCAGCGGCCGCGGCCCTGACGTGGGCGTCAGGACCGCGGCAACCGATCAGCGCGCGTCGGGAACCGCAGGCTTGTCGTTCGTCCACCCGGCCTCGAACGTCTTGACGCCGGACTTGCCGAGCACCGCCTTGCCGCCGTCCTTGAGGTCGGTGTACTCGGCCAGCAGCGTCATGGCCTCGGTGTCCACGAGGAGTTGCTGCTTGAGCACCGAGTCCTTGTTGGAGGGAACCGGCAGCGCCAGCTTCTGGCCGGGGCGGCCCAGCGGGTCCTTCGCCCGGCCGAGGTCGCTGACGCCCTTGGTGGTCTTGAGTACCTGGTAGGCGGCCGCCCTGACCTTGTCGGGCGCGGGGTTCACGTACAGGAGTTCGGTGGCCATCCCGGCGACGTATCGGTCGAGGTTGACCAGCCAGTCGTTCTTCGTCGCCTTCGGGGCGGTGGTCTTGGCCTCTTCCGCGGACTTGTCGATCCAGGCGTTGACGTCCGCGACGAGGTACTTCCTGAGCGCCTCGACGTCAGTGGGCAACGACTGGAGCTGCTGGAAGGTCACGTACTTCTCGCCCAGGCGGAACCCGTCAGGCCGCTTCTTGTCCGTCCCGACGAAGCCCTTGCCCGGTTCGGTGGACAGACGGATCTTCATGCCCTCCGTGCGGTAAGCCCATGCGGTCGGCGATCCGTCGGCGCGCCAGGCCGCCTCGTCCTTCTCGGTCGCGGGCCTGGCCCCCAGCTCCCTGTATCCGCCCCAGCTCTTGCCCTCGGGCGACAGCCAGTCGACGCTGACGCTGCGCTCGGTCAGGTGGTAGCCACTGCCGACCGCGTGGGGATGAGTCCTGGTGAAGACCGTCTCGACCCGCCAGTACGCCCCCTTCGGCGCGTCGGCGGACGCCGGGGCGGCGCCCGCGCCGGCGAAGATCAGCCCAGCGGCGACGGTAAGGGTCAGGGTGGATCTCATTCGTTCTCCTTCAATGGGTTGTCGTCCGCCCAGCGGCTGTCCTGGATCGCGGTGTACATCAGGAGCAGGCCGTCTGCGACGGCGCGGGTTTCGATGGAAAGTGGTCTGCCGGAGACGGGGTCGATCACCAGCCGGGTCCTGGTCGCCCCCGCGTAGTCCGGCGGGGCGAACTCGCCGGACTCGTACTCGATCGCCTGCCCTGCACGGCCCAGCGCGTCGCTTACCTGCCCGACGGTGGTGACGCCGGGCGCTGAGGCGAGCAGCCGGTAGGCGGCGGCCCTGGTCTCACTCGTCACCGGCGCGAAGAACAGCAGCCGCGCCGCGGTGTCGATGGTCGTACGGTCGTCGGCGTCGAAGAACGCCCTGAGCCCCTCGGGGGTGTCGGGCACCTCACTCATCTTGGTCAGCGGCTTGCCCGCTGTGAGGATCCGGAAGTCCCAGTCCTCGGTCGACCAGGTCCACTGCTCGCCGGGCTCCGCCCGGACGACACCGGCGCGTCCCGTTTGCGAGGGCTTGTCGTACGTCCATGACG
The DNA here is from genome assembly GCF_042681425.1 of Nonomuraea mangrovi. Classification (NCBI taxonomy): domain Bacteria; kingdom Bacillati; phylum Actinomycetota; class Actinomycetes; order Streptosporangiales; family Streptosporangiaceae; genus Nonomuraea; species Nonomuraea mangrovi. The sequence goes on from NZ_JBHUFV010000003.1 coordinate 61,167, forward strand.
TCGGCGAGCCGTCGGCGCGCCAGGCCGCCTCGTCCTGGGGCGTCGCGGGCTTGGTTCCCTGAGGCGTCTGGCGGTACCAGGTGCGCCCTTCAGGGTCCGCGGGGATCCAGGTCTCGACCGACTCGCTCTCGCGCAGGACGTACCGGCCGCCAGGCTCGCGGAACTGCCGGCCGTTGACCTCCGTACGGCCCCACCACGCGCCCTCGTCGGGCATGGCAGCCACCGACTCCGCCGCGACCAGCAGGAACCGCTTGCCGTCCGCGTGAGCGACCGTGCCAGAGGTGGCGGGCGCTTTCGGGGGCGTCGTCGGCGCGATCGCGATGGCCGCCGCGGCGGCCCCGGCCAGGACGAGCCCGAACGCGCCCCACCTGGCTGCTCTGCGGCCCCGCCGTACCCGCTCCTGGGCGAACGCGCCGGCCAGCCGCTCGCGTCCGGCCCGCTCGACCTCGGGCGACAGGGGCGGCGCGGGCAGCAGTTCCCGCACCGCCTGGTAGTCATTCATCAGAGCCTCCACGCAAGGGGTTGACGCCGCCCAGGGCGGCACGGAGCTTCCTTCGCACCCGGGACAGGCGGGATCCGACGGTGCCGTACGAGATGTCCAGCGCCTTGGCCACCTCTTCATGGCTCAGCTCGCCCAGCGCGCTCAGCAGCAGCACGTCCCTGTCTCCGTCGGACAGCGCGAGCAGCTCGGCCGCGAGCCGCCCCTGTGCGCTCACGGCGTCCACGCGGGTGAGCACGCCGTCCTCGTGGCTGTGCTCCCAGGCGTCGTCCCCGCCCGCGCTGCGCTGCAGCGCCGCCAGCCGCCGGAGCTCGGCACGCCGGTGCAGCGCGATGACGTTGCCGGCGAAGCCGTACAGCCAGGGACGGACCGCGCCACGCCGGGGATCGAACGTCTCACGCTTCCTGAACGCGGCCAGGAACACCTCGGCCGTGAGGTCGTCAGCGGCCTGCGGGCCGAGCCGCCTGCCCAGGTAGGCGTGGATGTCGCTCACATACCGGTCGTAGATCTCGCCGAACCGCTCGGGTGTCCGGCGCGAGAGCTCCACCAGGACCTCGTCGCTGACCGTCCCCCGCGGATCGGCGAGATCCGGGACCGTCGAATTGGCAGTCACATCTCTCACTCAACCGATGAGGCGTTCCGCTTTCACGGCCGGTGGAGTCGGACGCCGCCTCCGGCGGGTACGGATGAGCGGCCGTTCGCGGCGGACCATGACGCCACCGGCTGGACGAGGATATGAAAGGAGATCTTCGCCGCGCGGCGCGTGGGCGGAGCCGCCGCCTGAGCTCGGCGAAAACGCCGATGCGGCGGCCCCATGACCGGGGCCGCCGCTCTCTTCACGCCGCAGGCTCGGCTAGCCGGTGATGCTCGGCCTGCCGTTCTCGACGTGGCCCATCAGGCGGCGGCGGAACGACGGATCGTCCGCACAGGTGATCTCCAGGTCGTACCACCCCTGGGCGTCCTCCACCGGCCACACCACCTGCTTGTACTGCCCGGGCCCGAGCGGTACGGCCTGCTCCTTGTCCCCGTAGGCGAGTGCCCGCACGTCCAGTTTGACCTTCGCGTCGCCCAGGTTGGCGATCTCGACGCGCACCTTGCGCGGGTCGATGTCGATCACCGAGCGCACCTCGACCCGGCCCGCCGCGCCCGCAAGGGAACCGGCGAACTCCCGCCGGAACCCGTTCGGCCCGGTCAGCACGAGGTCATAGGCGCCGTCCACGGGCACCCGCCGGGTGGTCACCCCCAGCACGTCCAGGTGGAGCGGGAGCGCGAACTCGCCCCGGTACGGGTAGAGCGTCATGTGCATGCTCTCCCCGCCGGCGTTGCCGAGCGTCAGCTCCAGTTCCTTCCCGAGCGCGCGGACCCAGGCGTTCGGCTGGTACGGCAGAGCTCGCGCGGGCTTGGTGCCCGGTTCCTGCTCCGGCATGGCCTGCTGCGCGGGGGGCGTGGGCTTCCACCGGCCGCTGAAGGCGGGCACCTGGGCGGGCTGGGCCGGGGCGGGCGGCTGTGCCGTACCGGTGAAGTCGAAGGCGGAGGTGAGGTCGCCGGCGACCGTGCGGCGCCAGGGGGTGATGTCGGGGAAGCGCACGCCCAGCCACGTCTCCAGGAAGCGGCAGGTGGAGCTGTGGTCGAAGATCTGAGAGGCGACATAGCCGCCCGCGGTCCACGGGGAGACGATCGTCATCGGCACGCGGATGCCCAGGCCGATGGGCTTGCCGTCGTACCAGTCGTCGGTCTGCTCGGCGGGCGGCAGCGGCGGTGGCACGTGGTCGAAGAAGCCGTCGTTCTCGTCGTAGGTGATGAACACCGCGGTCGACTGCCAGGTCTCCGGGTGGGAGGCGATGGCGTCGAGGATGTCGTAGGTGATGCGGGCGCTCTGGATCGGCGAGGAGGCGCTGGGGTGCTCGGAGTCGGCGGCCGAGGGGACGATGTAGCTGACCTCGGGCAGCGTGCCGGCCTCGACGTCGGCACGGAAGGCGGCCGCGAGCTGCTCGGCGGGCACGCGGCGCAGCGCCCGGTCGAACAGGACGCGCTCCTCGGCGTCCAGCGTGGCCACGCCCTCGTCCAGGCGGGCGAGCAGTCGCTGCCGTTCGGCCTCCGGCGCGCCGAGCACCGCGGAGTAGAAGGAATCCATGCTCTTGTAGTCGCCCCGCAGCGCCTTGCGGGCGATCTGCCGGAAGCGGGCGAAGAACTCCAGGTTGTTGTCCTGGTAGTTGTCCCACTCGTGGTAGACCTTCCACGAGCGTCCCGCCGCCTGCAGGATCTCGCCGGCGTTCGCCCAGGTGTAGCCCTTGTGGGTGTCCTCGGAGTAGGCGGCGTTGTCGATGGCGCGCTTGGTGGTGCCTGGCTCGTAGCCGGTGTGGCCGGAGACGTGGTAGTTGCGGTTCGGGCTCGTCGACGACAGCACGGAGCAGTGGTAGTTGTCGCAGATGGTGAAGGTGTCGGCCAGCTCGTACTGGAGCGGGATGTCCTCGCGGCGGTAGAAGGTCATGGTGGCGGGGCTCTTGGCCGGGATCCAGCCGTCGTGCCAGCCCTGGGCCGCGGCCCGCTGGCCGTCGTTCCAGCCGTGGGCGAGTGCGTTGATCCACTGCAGGTCCTTGCCGACCAGGTCGGCGGCCTCACGGACGGGGAACGGCAGCACGCTGCCCGCCCCGTTGGGCTGCTCGAAGACCGGCTTGCCGGTCTTCAGCCGTACGGCGTTGCGGTCGCCGAAGCCGCGCACGCCTCGCAGGCCGCCGTAGTAGTGGTCGAAGGAGCGGTTCTCCTGCATGAGGAAGACCACGTGCTTGATGGCGGACAGTCCGCCCTGGGGGACGGGCATCGCCAGCGCGCGGTGAACAGAGGGGGGCAGGAGCGAACCTGCGACCACTCCAGCGCCGAGGGCGAGGAGGGAACGTCGTGAGAGGCCATGAGACATGGCCGACAGCGTGACAAAGGTAGAGATCCGGACCATTGACACGAGATGGCGATCAAGCGAAGAGCAGGCTCCCTTCTTGAGGCGCGCGGCCCTGATGAAGCCGGTCGGTGTGCGTCGTTTTACCTGGAACGCCGGGGCACGGACCGGGGATCATCTGCTGTGCTTCTCAGCAACCGACCGATCTTCGCCAGCACCGACCTCGACGAGGTCCGCGACGAGGTGGCCAAGGTGTTCTGCCCGCACCGGCTGGACCTGGCAGGAGACGACGTCCCGCTGTCGGCCCGGTTCAACTCCGTCCAGTTCGGATCGGTCCGCGTCAGCTACCTCGACTACGGGTCCGATGTCCGCATCGAGCCGGGCGACCTGGGCACGTTCTTCCTCTTCATGCTCCCCCTCGCCGGCCGCAGCCTGATCAGGGGTGGCGACAAGGAGATCGTCTCCACGCCGTCCACGGCCGCGCTGCCCTCACCAGAGCGCCACCTCGACATGCGCTGGGCGGCGGGCTGCCCCCAGCTGCTGGTCAAGTTCGAGCGCACCGCGATGGAGCGCTCGCTGGAGCAGATGCTGGGCGAGCCGCTCGACCGGCCGATCATCTTCGATCTCGGTGTGGACATGGCCGCGGGCTGGGCCAGGGCCTGGCGAGGCATGGTCGACCTGATCGTCCGGGAGGCCGAGCACGACGACGGGCTGGCCGTCCAGCCGCTGGCCGTCGCGCATCTGGAGAACGCGCTGATCACCTCGCTGCTCACCATGCAGCCGTCCAACTACCTGGAGCGGCTGAGCGCGCCCCGCCCGCCCGCGCTGCCGAAGGTGGTGCGCCGGGCCATGGAGTTCATCGAGGGACACGCCCATCTCCCGCTCACCACGGACGACGTCGCCAGGGCCGTGGCGGTCAGCGGCCGCTCGCTCCAGGAGGGTTTCCGCGCGCATCTCGGGCTCACCCCGATGGCCTACCTCAGGCAGGTACGGCTGACGCGCGTGCACGAGGAACTCGCGGCCGGGGACCCCGCACGGGTCACGGTCACGACGGTGGCGGCCCGCTGGGGCTTCCTGCACCAGGGGCGGTTCGCCGCGCTGTACCGCCGCCGATTCGGCCAGAGCCCTTCGGAGACGCTGCGGTTCGCGCCAGGTGGATGACATCCGCGCTCAGCGGATGGCTCGGCCGGCGGGCCTGCCATACCTTCGAATCAGGCGCCGATCGAACACCACCATCTGACAGAAGGAACACCCACCATGCGCAGCATTCTCGTCGTCGGCGCCGGTCAGGCCGGACTGCACCTGGCCATCGGCCTCCTCCAGAACGGCTACGACGTCACCGTCGTGTCCAACCGCACCGCCGAGTCCCTCAGGGACGGCCGGGTGATGTCCGGCCAGGCCATGTTCGGCACCGCCCAGGCGCACGAACGCGCCCTCGGCCTGGACTGGTGGGCCGGTGCCTGCCCGCCCATCGAGGGCATCGAACTGTCGGTGCCCGGCCCCGAGGGCGGCAAGGCGATCGGCTGGTCCGCCCGGCTGCACACCCCCGCGGTCTCGGTCGACCAGCGGATGAAGATGCCGGCCTGGCTGGCCGAGGTCGAACGACTCGGCGGCAAGGTCGTCATCCACGACGCGACGGCCGAGGATCTCGAGCGCTACGCCGCCCGGTACGACCTGGTCCTGGTCGCGGCAGGCAAGGGACAGGTCGCCTCGCTCTTCCAGCGGGACGCGGCCCGCTCGCCGTACGGCAGCCCGCAGCGCGCGCTCGCGCTCCTCTACGTCAACGGACTGCGGCCGCGCCCGGAACACTCGGCCGTCTGCTTCAACCTCCTGCCCGGCCTCGGCGAGTACTTCGTCTTCCCCGCGCTGACCCACACCGGCCCCTGCGAGATCATGGTGTTCGAGGGTACGCCGGGCGGCCCGATGGACTGCTGGGGCGGCCTGGACGGCCCCGGCGCGCATCTGGATCAGGCCCGCAGGATCCTGGCCGACTTCCTCCCCTGGGAGGCCGAACGCTGCGCCGGTATCGAGCTCACCGACGCCAACGCCGTGCTGACCGGCCGCTTCGCTCCCACGGTGCGTCACCCCGTCGCCGTCCTGCCCTCGGGCGCGCCCGTGCTGGGCGTCGCCGACGTGGTGGTGCTCAACGACCCCATCACCGGGCAGGGCAGCAACAACGCCGCCAAGTGCGCGGCGGTCTACCTCCAGGCGATCCTGGAGCGCGGCGGCCGGCCGTTCGACGCCGTGTGGATGCAGCAGACCTTCGACCGGTTCTGGGCACAGGCCCGCCATGTCACGAGCTGGACCAACGCCCTGCTCGCCCCGGCCGAACCGCACCATCTGGCGCTTCTGGGCGCGGCCGGCCGGTTCCAGGACATCGCCTCCCGCTTCGTCAACGGCTTCGACGACCCGGCCGACTACGCCGAATGGTTCATGGACGGCGCCCTGGCCCAGGCCTATCTCGACCGGGTCGCGGCATGAGGTCGCTGCGTGACGCCTTCGGGCAGTTCGCCACCGGGGTGGCGGTCGTCACCACGGTGGCCGACGGCGAGCGGGCCGGGGTGACGGTCAACTCCTTCACCTCGGTCTCGCTCGACCCTCCGCTGGTGCTCTGGTGCCTGTCGGACCGGGCCCCCAGCGCGCCGCTGTTCCTGCGGGCAGGGCGCTTCGCGGTCAACGTGCTGGCCGCGGGGCAGGGCGAGTTGTCCAGGCGCTTCGCCACGCCCGCGCCGGACAAGTTCGCCGGGGTGGAGCTGCTCGACCACCCGTTGCCGATGCTGGCCGGCGCCCTGGCCGGCTTCGCCTGCCGTACGGTCTCGACCTTCGGCGGCGGTGACCATCACATCTTCGTCGGCGAGGTGGAACGCTACCAGCGCGCCGGAGGGGACCCACTGGTCTTCCACTCCGGCCGCTACCGCGAACTGGCCCGCCCGGCGATCGTGGCCGGGTGAGTGCCCGGCCGGAGTCCTTGTGGCCGTTCTCGGCGGACTCGTGCCGCGGGCGGTCACGTCCGCGGCACGGGCAGGGGCACGCGGTGGCGCGGCTGGTGTCCGCCGAGGCCGAACGGCTGTACGGCCCGCACCCCGGCGACGGGCGGCTGCGCGAGGTCGCCGCCGCCACCCCGTTCGTGTGCGCCAGCGCGGGCAACCACGGCCTGGCCATGACGGCGGCGGTGCGCGAGTTCGGCGGCGACCCCGTCGTCTACCTCAGCGAGGACGTCCCCGAGCCGTTCGCGCGGCGGCTGCGCTCGTTCGGCGCGCGGGTACGGCGCAGCGCCGGCGACTACGAGCAGAGCATGGCGGAGGCGGCGCGGGCGGCACGGACCCACGGGTGGCGGCTGGTGGCCGACAGCTCGTGGGAGGGCTACACCGACGTCCCGCTCGACATCATGCGCGGCTACACCACGTTGTTCGCCGAGATCGGCACGGCACCCACCCACGTGTTCGTCCAGGCGGGCGTGGGCGGGCTGGCCGGCGCCGCCGCCGGCTACGTGCGCGACCGCTGGGGCGAGGAGACCAGGATCGTCGTCGTGGAACCGGAGGCCGCCCCCTGCCTGATGGTCAGCGCGATGGAGGGCCGGCCTTCCAGGGTCGGCGGCGGGCGGACGACGCTGGGGCGGCTCGACTGCCGCGAGCCGTCCCTGCTGGCCTGGCGGCTGCTCGCACGCCTGGCCGACGCGTTCGTGACCATCACCGACGAGCAGGCCGAGGACGCCGCACGTTCCCTGGCCGGCCAGGGAGTACGGCTCTCGCCGTGCGGGGCGGCGGGCGCGGCGGGGCTGCTGTCCATGGACGCCGACACGCGCGCCGCACTCGCGCTGGACGCGCGCTGGACGCGCGCTCCCGCGTCCTCCTCGTCGGGACCGAACGCTCGCACTGACCCGCCGGGACCCCGGCGGCTCGCCCGGACCCGCGCGTGTGTGCGTCGCCTGATCCTGACCACCCCCTCCCAAAGTCGACGGTCTTCCGACTTTGGTCGCCGTCGAGGCGCGCGCCCGCCGGCCGGCCTTCGGTGACGGTATGTTCGAATGACGTGAAAGCCGGTAGACATCCTGAGGCCACCGTCGTCGCCGACTCCGCCCTGCTCGTGATGCTGGTCTGCGTCGCGGGCTGCGCCCTGGTCGGCTGGCTGGTGAAGCTGCTGGCGCGATGGCTCGTGACCCTGCCGTGGGCGCCGTTCCAGGGCCCGGCCAAGCTGCTCAGCTCGTTCCCCGAGCCGGGGCTCACCATCGGCGCCGTCGCCGTGGGCGCCGTCGCGGGCCTGCTGCTGGGTCTCACCGCCCTGCACGAATCCCTGACCGTCGCCGTCTCCGACGCGCAGGTGACGCTCTCCACCAGGGACGAGACCCAGGTCGTCGACGGGGGTGAGATCGCCCTGGCGTTCAAGGACGGCAAGCAGCTCGTTCTGCTCGGACATCACGGCCGGGAGGCCGCGAGGGAGGAGACCGACCTGAGCGCGAAACGCCTGTCCAGAGCCTTCACCAAGCACGGGTACGGCTGGGCGGAGACGGACCCGCACGACGACGCCTACCGGCTCTGGGTGCCCGGCGCCTCCGGCCTCCCCGACGGCGCCGACGCCGTCTTCGCCGCCCGCGCCCAGGCGCTGAAGGGGGACAAGGGCGACGACGCCAGGGAGTTGCGCAAGGAACTGACCAGAATCGGCGTCGTCGTGCGCGACAGGGACAAGCGACAGTACTGGCGCGTGCCCTGACGCCGACCACGGGACGTGTCACCTGACCCCATGCGACCCTGATCGCACCCGCCGTTCGGAGGTCATACCAGGGTGGCACGCGGGTCTGGACCTTCGAGCCGATGCCAGGCAGGGGCGGCGCGCCAAGAATGATCACATGGATGTGACGATACTCGGGCTGTCGCTCGTGGAGCTCCTGGCCCTGGTGGCCGCCGTCATGCTGGTGCTGGCCCGCTGGCTGCCGCCCGGCGCGCGCCGGCCCGTCAGAACGGTCGCCGGCGGGGCGCTCGCGCTGTCCGCGGCGGTCCTGGCGGTGCTCGGGATCCGCTGGCAGCTTCTCCCCGTCCTCGCCGGCGGGGCCATGGCGCTCGCGTTGGCTGCGCTCCCTGTGCTCAGACGGCGTGCCGAGCGGCCCGGGTGGCGGGCCCGGTGGTGGGTGGCACTGCCGGGGTCGGCGGCCTGCCTGGCCCTGATCGTCGCCGGTGCGGGGGCGGCGTGGGCGCTCCCCCTGCCCGTGTTCCCCGAACCGTCGGGGGCGTACGGGGTCGGCACCACCGTCGTCCAGTGGACCGATCCCGATCGCGACGAGACCGCCACGGCCCAGCCCGACGACCGGCGCACCGTCGTGGTGCAGCTCTGGTATCCCGCGCGCGGCAATCCCGAGGGAGCCCGGCCCGCGCGATACCTCGGCCGCACCGAGCAGGAGGCGCGGCTCGTCGCCCACGGCACGGCGGACTACCTCGGTGTGCCCGGCTTCATGCTGGACGAGGCGGTGCGCGCGTACGCGCGCTCGACGCCCGACGCCCCGGTGGCCGACAAGGGCGGACGGTTCCCCATCGTGCTGTTCTCCCCCGGGCTGGGCGGCGTACGCACCCAGAACACCGCCTGGGCCGAGGAACTGGCCAGCCGCGGGTACGTCGTCGCGGCCATCGACCACCCCTACGACTCGGCCGTCGTCACCCTGGCCGACGGCCGGACGGTCCGCACCCGGGTCAAGGCGACCGGCGACGACGCGGAGGACACGAGGCGGGCCGCCGGGTGGACGGCGGTCAGGGCCGCCGACCTCAGCTTCGCCCTCACCCAGCTGGGCCGGCTGCACCGCGGCGAGATCCAGGGCCCGCTGACCGGACGGCTGGACACCCGGCGGGCCGCGGCGACCGGCCACTCTCTCGGCGGCGCCGCCGCCCTGCAGGCCGCGCGCCAGGACTCGCGTTTCGCCGCCGTCATCGTCCTGGACGGTTTCCCCCGCGACCCCGCTCCGCGCCCGTTCGACCAGCCCGTGCTCGCGCTCACCCACGAGATCGCGCCGGGCGAGGAGGCGGACTACCTCTCCCGCCTCACGCAGGTGCTCCAGTTGAGCACGGCGCCGAGCTACCGGCTCACCGTCCCCGGCTCGGCGCACCTCACCTTCACCGACTCCCCGCTGTACCTGCCGCCCCTGCCCGCGCTCGTCGGCTCTTTCGGGCGCGCCGGCGGCCCGCGCGTCACCGTGGAGACCACGGTCGCCTTCCTGGACGGCACGCTCCGCGACAAGCCAGGCGACCTCGCCACGATCCTGCGGAGGTACGGCGAGCTGACCGCCTTCTGATCCGCGACCCCGAGCACCGCTGACACCCGCGACGCATGGCCGGCCGTCTCGGCTCGAAGCCCTTACGGCCGTCCCTGATCAGCTGGGTAATCGAGATCACGAACCAGCCGGGCAAATGAGGAAAGAACCTTTCCGCATTACTGTCTAGCGTGGGTTTCATGACGCACGACGTGACTGACATCCGGCCCTTCCGCATCGAGACCCCTGAGGCCGACCTGGACGACCTGCGCGACCGGCTGGCCCGCACCCGCTGGCCCAGCCGCCTGCCGGGCGCCGAGTGGAGCCGCGGGGTCCCCGTCTCGTACCTCAAGGAGCTGGTGCGGTACTGGGCGGACGACTACGACTGGCGCGCCCAGGAAGCGCGACTGAACAGGTTCCCGCAGTTCACCACCGACATCGACGGACAGAGCGTGCACTTCTTCCACGTTCGGTCCGCCGACCCCGACGCGCTCCCGCTGATCATCACGCACAGCTGGCCGAACTCGATCGCCGAGTTCACCCATCTGCTCGGCCCGCTGTCGCGGACCTTCCACGTGGTCGCCCCCTCGCTGCCCGGGTTCGGGTTCTCCCCGTTTCCCGAGCCCGCCGACGAGCGGCCCTGGAACATCGAGCGGGTCGCCCGCACGTGGGCGGAACTGATGAGCCGGCTGGGCTACCAGCGCTACGGAGTCCACGGCAACGACGCAGGCGCGCTGGTCTCACCGCAGCTCGGCGCGCTGGCCCCGGAACACGTGGTCGGAGTGCACATCACCGGCGGCCTCGGCATGCCGACCGGCGACCCGGCCGACCTCGAGGGGCTGTCGGAGGAGGAGCGGGCCAGCGTGGAATGGCTGGCCGACATGCTGAGCAGCGCGGGAGGAAGCGGCTACGCGCCCTACCTCGCCGCCCGGCCGCAGACGCTCAGCTACGGCTGGGCTGATTCGCCGGTCGCCCAGCTGGCCTACCTGGTGGAGAGGTTCAAGGAGTTCGACGGCTGGCCCGACGGGTCGGCGCCGCAGGAGCCCATCGACCGCGACCTGGTGCTCACCAACGCGAGCCTGTACTGGCTGACGGGCACCGGCGGGTCGTCGTCGTGGACCTACTACGAGGGCGCGGCGGGCATGCCGATCGACCAGAACGTGGTGCCGACAGGCGTCTCCCACGGCGGCCCTTCGGCCTTCCGCCGGATCGCCGAACGCGCCAACGACATCGTGCACTGGGAAGACCACGAGCACCCCAGCCACATGCTGGCGATGGCGGCCCCCGATCCGCTGGTGGCCGACATCCAGAAGTTCTTCGCGAGCCTCGACGCGCGAGCGATCTAGCCGTCCGCGACGACCGCGAGGATCAGCGGAGCACTCCCGTGGCGATCGCGTCGCGGACCGAGGCGCGGGGATGCCGGAGCGGCGCGCTCGACGAGCTGCGGAAGCTCGCTCATCGGGCCGACTGCCCGACCAGGGTGTGCGGGGCCTGCGGGAGCAGCGCGGTCAGCGCGGTCAGCGCCTCGCGCACCTCGTCACAGTGGTCGGCGGGGATGATCACGCGGACGCCGGTGTACACACGCTCCTGGTACAGCCGGAGCTCGACCCAGCCGAGGCCGACCTCGACGCTCAGGAAGTCCGGGTTGGCGAGGTCGCGGTCGATCGACACCACGAACTGGTGCGGGGCGTCGTCCGCGAGGCCCAGCAGGTGGGCGAGCCAGGTGACGTTCTCGCGGTCGAGCGGGAAGGCCTTCTCGTTCATCCCGACCGCGACCACGTCGGCACCGTTCACGACCATCGGCCAGAAGGCCAGGGTGTCGGTGTCGCGCAACTGCGGGCGGATCGTCTCGTACGAGGTGTCGGGGGCGCCCGTCAGGGCGAGCAGGTGCAGCGACGGGACGGTGCCGGTGTGGTCGCCGGGGAAGGTGAAGCTGCGGGAGTCTTCGTCCGCCGGAGGGAAGTCGGACATGAGGGGGACTCGCTTCCTGGGCCGTGGTTCTGCGTTTCGGATGGGCCTCTTTCATGATAACGGACATTGACATGCAAGATTTTTAAGAGGCGGTCTCGCTTGAGGCAAGCCGATGGACGCTCGGCAAGCCAGGGCTCGACCTGGACGGCCTCGACAGGTCTTCAGCAACGATGAAGGGGCGCCAGAAGAATGACTTCCGGCGCCCCTTCATCTTGTTTTCATGGCATTTCACAAATTTCATTAATTGTTCCTGTTGCTGCCGCCACCGCCCGCGTTGGTGCCGCCCAGGCCGATACCGTTCCCAGGGCCGGGATCGGCGGTGGATGCGGTGTAGTGTGCCGCGGCCACGGTGTCGGCGCCGGTGATCTCGGGAGGCAGGGTCGCCGGCCCCACGAAGATGAAAGCCGCCGCTGCCCCGAACGCGAGAACGTTCTTCAACACGATCATTGCGATCACTCCACGTCGAATCGGTTACACCCTGGACTTGCTTCCCGGAATCATGTGATAAATCCGGCTACGTTGTGCTGCAACCTGCCGGGCCCGTTCCCCATTCCGCCCATCGCGCTGATTTCCAATGAAGGGACAGACGCATACCTTTCTTTGGCGTTTCAGGCAGTGAGCGCCGCTCCCTGGGAGTGACACCGTCCACCGGCGGGCGGGTCAGGGGTCGAGTGGCTCGTAGGCGACGACCTCCCGGGAGGCGAGCCGGGCCAGGCAGTCGCCGACGACATATTTCTGGAAGTGGGCGGAGGCGCGGTGCGCCTCGAAGGCCGCGGCGTCGACGTACCGCTCGTAGATCATGAACCTTCGGGGGTCGTCGACGCAGACGTGAGCCTGGTAGCCGAGGTTGCCCGGTTCCTGGCGCGACAACGGGGTGATGATCCGGATGATGTCCGCGACGGCGTTCTCCTCACCGGCGCGGGCGGTCCACACAGCTTGCACGACATAGGCCATGCCAGGTGACTTTAGGGCGGATGCCGCGGCAGCTCACAACCAGCCCGCGACACTTGACAAATCGGACAGTTCGCTAATAACGTCCCGGCAACCGACAGGCACAGACGAAGACATTCCTGTCAGTGGTCTTCGTCTGTGCTTTTTGTCGTTCTGGACCGCTGGCAGGGATTCACCCCCCGAAAGGCGGCTGGGCATGAACGAAGGCTCCGCTCACACGAGAACAGCGGTCATCCGCGACGCCGGCGACGCGGCCAACCTCATCGACACCCTCAAGAGCCTGAACGGCAGGGCGAACTGGATCTGGTTCCTCGCCCTGGCGGGCCTGTTCCTTGACGCCTACTCCAACGCGGCGCTGGGAGCCGGCCTGTCCCCCATGGTGAAGCAGCTGGACCTGTCACCCACGCAGGTCGGCGTGCTCACCGCGATGGCTCCGGCGATCGCCATCCTGTCCAATCCCTTCGGCGGCTGGCTCGCCGCGCGGATCGGCCGGGTCAGGCCGCTGCTGATGACGAAGGTCGTCTTCGCGGTCGGCGCGCTGCTGACCGCGGCCGGCTCGGACTTCCAGACCGTCTTCGCCGGGCGGGCCCTGGTGGGCATCGCCTACGGCATCGACTTCGCCGTGGCGATGGCGCTGCTCGCCGAGTACACCCCCGCCTCCCTCAAGGGCAGGCTCAACTTCTGGCAGGGCGTCTGGTACACCGCGACGACCACCAACCTGCTGCTGACCCTGCTGTTCTACAAGTTCGACGTCGGCGCCGACATCTGGCGCTGGTCCGTCGGCTCCTCGGCCGCCTTCGCGCTCGCGCTGTTCGTCCTGCAACTGGTCTTCCTCGTCGAGAGCCCCACCTGGCTGGCCGCCAAGGGCAGGCTGCGGGAGTCCGCGGCGAACCTGCGCAGGATGTACGGCTTCGCCGCGCAGGAAGGGCCGCAGGAGGCCGGGCTCGCACAGGGCGCCACCCACCAGGTCGGGTTGCGCGACGCGGGCGTCCTGTTCCGCAAGCCCTACCTGCCCAGGACCGTGCTGTCGACCGTCATCTCCCTCACCCAGGCCATGCAGTACTTCGCCGTGGGCTGGTACCTGCCGGTGATCAGTCTCGAGTTGTTCGGCAGGGAGTTCGAGAAGGCGACGGTCGGTTCCATGGCCTTCAACGCGGTCGGCATCGTCGGCGGCTGCCTGTCGGCCTACGCGGGCCGCCGGCTGGGCCTGCGGGTCAGTTCGATGGCCGGCTACGCCATGGTGTTCGTCGCCCTGCTGGTGATGGGCGCGACGTTCAAGCAGCTGCCCATCGGGCTGGCCGCGCTGCTGCCGGTGCTGTTCATCTTCTTCCACTCCGCCGGCCCTGGCCCCAACGGCAAGTCGATCGCGGCGCTGTCGTACCGCAGCGACATCCGCACGCTGGGCACCGGCGTGACCGGCATGCTCGGCAGCCTCGGATCGGTTGCGGGCCTGTACCTGTTCCCGCAGCTCCAGGCGGGTATCGGAGTGGGCAGCAGCCTGATGGTCCTGTCGGTGGTGCCGCTGGTGGGCCTGCTCACCTGCATGGCGATCAAGTGGGACCCGACCCGCGCCGCGGTGAACCTGGAGGAAGAGGCGATCAGCCTCCAGCGGCGCACGATGGTGTCGGCCTGAACGGTGTCCGGCTCGGACACGATGAAAGGACCTTCGCGGATGACAAGGGAACGCCGCCGAGGCGTACTCAGCATCGATGAGGGCACCACGGGCACCCGGGCCGCCGTCGTCCTCGACGACGGCGGCGCCGCACCACCCGCGTACCTGCCCCTGTCCGTCCGCTCGCCCGACCATCTGCGGGTCGAGCAGGACGCTACGGAGATCTGGGCGAACACCGTCGAGGTCTGCCGTCAGGCGCTGGACTGGGCGGCCGCGCACCGGGTGGAGATCACCGGAGTGTCGATCTCCACCCAGCGCGCGACGGTGCTGCTGTGGGACACGGTGACCGGATGCCCCCTGAGCCAGGCCGTGGTGTGGCAGGACCGCCGGTACGCCGCCCGGCTGCGGGAGTGGGAGCCGGAGTGGGACGCGCGCCTGGTGGAGCACACCGGCCGGCCGGTCGGCTCCCGGGCGCCGCTGCTCTGGGCGGCTGAGGAGGTCGCCGGCAACGCGGCCGCCCGCAGGGCTCGCGACGAGGGCAGGCTGGCCTTCGGCTCGGTCGACACCTGGCTGGTCTGGAAGCTCACCGGTGGTGCCCGGCATGTCATGTCGGCCACGAACGCCGTGGCCGCGGGCGCCTACGATCTGCGGACGGGCGACTGGCACGAGCCGTGGGTCGAATTTCTCGGCTGCCCGCGCGACGTGCTGCCGGAGATCGTCGACGACGACGGCGACTTCGGCGCCACCGACCCGGCCGTTCTCGGCGTGCGGCTGCCCATCCTGTCCGTCATGGGTGACCAGCACGCGGCGATGATCGCGCTCGGTGCTCACCGGCCGGGCCAGGCCACGACCGTCCACGGGACCGGCACGTTCCTCGACGCCGTCGCGGGCGACCGGCCGCCCGTCCACCGGCGCCAGGTGCCAGGAGTGCTCACGCTCGTCGGCTGGCGATCGCGGGGCACGTCCGTGTTCAGCTTGGAGGGCTACGCCTCGACGACCGGGTCGGCGATGCGGTGGCTGTGCGAGGAGATCGGGCTGTTCGACTCGCCGGCTCAGCTGGCCGCACTCGCCCGCGAGCACACCGGCCCGAGCCGGGTGATGTTCCTGCCCGCCCTGGCGGGACTGCGGACACCGGCCTGGTCGCCGGAGGCCACCGGGGTGCTCGCCGGGCTCAGCCTGTCCACGACCCGGGCGGAACTGGCCCGCGGCGTCCTCGACGGCTTCGCGCACTCGGTGTGCGACCTGCTGGAAGGCGTGGAGGAGGTCATGGGCAGGCAGGTCACCGACCTGTTCTGCGGAGGCGGGCTGGCCAGCAGCGACGTGCTGATGTCCGCCCAGGCGGATCTGATCGGCCGGCCGGTACGGCGTGCCCTCGGCCACGAGACCGCCAGCCTCCGCGGAGTCGCCTACCTCGGTGGCGTACGGGCCGGTCTGTGGCCGAGTGTTTCGGCGGCCGTCGCCGGACTCCAGGCGGCCCCCGTGTTCGAACCCACCCTTTCCGAGGCCGAGCGCCTGGAGGCCCGCGCCGCATGGCGCGACCTGCTGGCCCGCCACATCATCACCGCCGGGCCCGGCGCCCGGCCACCAGGACCGGGCTCGCGAGGGCCCAAACCCGACGCACAGGAGGAATCAACGTCGTGATCCGGCTTCCCGAACGCAAGGCGAGGTCAGAGGCGAAGAGCGCCATCCGCCGTACCGCGCTCGCACTCGACCGCAGGGAGCAGATCGAACGGCTCGCCTCCCGGCCCGTGGACGTGCTGGTCGTCGGCGGTGGCATCACCGGCTGCTACACCGCGCTCGACGCCGTCACCCGCGGCCTGACCGTGGCGCTGGTGGAACGAGACGACTTCGCGTCAGGCACGTCGTCGAAGTCGTCGAAGATGGTGCACGGCGGCCTGCGGTACATCGAGCAGGGGAACCTGCCACTGGTCCGGCGTTCGCTGCTGGAGCGGCAGCGGTTCCGTCACAACGCGCCACACCTGGTGCAGCGGCTGCCGTTCGTCTTCCCCGTGCTCGCCCAGGACGGCGTCTTCGACGCGCGCATCGCCAAGGCCTTCGAGGGCCTGCTGTGGACGTACGACCTCGCGGGAGGCTGGCGCATCGGCAGGCTGCACCAGCGGCTCAGCGTTCCCGAAGTCCTCGCCCGCGCCCCCCGGCTGCGCGCCGAGCAGCTCAAGGGCGGGCTGCTCTACTACGACAGCCGCACCGACGACGCGCGCCTGACCCTGACGATCGCCCGTACCGCGGCGCACTTCGGGGCCACCGTCCTCAACGGCGCCGCCTGCCGAGGCCTCGTGCGCGAGGGCGGCAAGGTGCGCGGCGCGACCGTCGAGGTCGACGGCAGGGAGATCGACGTGCGGGCGGGCGTCGTGATCAACGCCACCGGCGTCTGGTCGGACACGCTCGACGCCCTGTCGGATCCCGGCCACCGGCCCCGGATCCGTCCCGCCAAGGGGGTGCACATCGTGGTGCCGTGGACCCGGCTGCCCGTCGACGGCACCGTGACCGTGCCCATCCCCGGCCGGGCCCGCCGCGCGACCTGCACCCGCTGGGGGGACGTGGTCGTGGTCGGGACGACCGACACCGACTACGACGGCTCTCTGGAGGACGTGCTGTGCACCAGGGAGGAGATGCAGTACCTCCTCGACGGGGCCAACACCGCCTTCGACGCCGGTCTCGGCCCCGACGACGTGGTCGGCTCGATCGCCGGGCTCCGTCCCCTTGTCGGCGGCAAGGAGGGGGCCACGCTCGACATGAGCCGCGACCATCGCATCTCGACCGACGCGCACGGGCTCGTCACCGTCACCGGCGGAAAGCTCACCACCAGCCGTCACATGGGCGAGCTGGTCGTCGACGCGGCCCTGAAGGTGCTCGGCCGCAGGGCCCGATGCCGTACGGCACGCCTGCCCCTGCTGGGAGGCGCCGGCTTTGACGCGGAGGCCACCTCGGCCACCGGAGGGCTCGGCGCCCACCTGGGACAGCGGTACGGAACCGAGGCCCGCTTCGTCACCGACCTCCTCAGCGAAGACCCCTCGCTGGCCGAGCCGATCGTCGAGGGCACCGCCCACCTGCGGGCCGAGGTGGTCTACGCGGCCAGGTGCGAGCTGGCGCGGACCGTCGACGACGTGCTGTCGCGCCGCACCCGCATGCGGGTGTTCGCCCGTGACCTGTCGGTCAAGGCGGCCCCTGAGGTCGGCCTGCTGCTCCAGAGGGAGCTCGGGCTGTCCGACGAGGAGGTCGCCAGGCAGGTCGACGAGTACCTCTCTGACATCGACCGCGAGAAGAACGTACTGATGGAGGCACTTACATGATCAGCAGGCAGACCATCACCCATCCGTTCAACCGGGGCGACTACGTCGTCGGCGCGCCCACCCCTCCGCGCTGGGCCGCCGACTGCCCGCCCGGCGCGGGGAGGGCCAGCCTGCAGACCGCCGTGGTCGAGGTTCCGGGGACGGTCGTCGCCGAACTGCGCGCGATCGCCGCCGCCGTGCACACCGAGCGGGACGAGGTGATCGTGCGCACCCGCGACTGGTGGGCGGGCACGTCCATCGGCGAGACGGACGGCCACCCCGCCACCCCCGACGCCGTGATCGTCGAGGCGGCGGACGAGGAGCAGGTGGCCGCGGTCGTCAGGCTCTGCCACGCGCACGGCATCCCGCTGACGGTCTCGGCCGGCCGCAGCAACGTCCTAGGCGCCGCCCTGCCGGTGTTCGGCGGGGTCGTGCTGGACGTCTGCCGGCTCAATCGGATCATCTCCTTCGACGACGAGTCGATGATCGTCGAGGTGCAGGCCGGCATGTTCGGCGACCTTTTCGAAAGGGAGCTGCAGGAGACGTACGGCGCCACCACCGGGCACTGGCCGTCCGCCTTCGCCATCTCGACCGTCGGCGGCTGGGCCGCCTGCCGGGGGGCCGGCCAGCTGTCCACCCGGTACGGGAAGATCGAGGACATGGTCGTCGGGCTGGACGTGGTGCTGCCCGACGGGAGCACCGCCACCTACGGCACCTACCCACGGGCCGCCGTCGGCCCGGACCTGCGCCAGCTGTTCATCGGCTCCGAGGGCACGCTCGGCGTGATCACCAGGCTGCGGCTGCGCACCCACCGGCTGCCCGACTACGCGGTGGGGCTCGCGTACGGCTTCGACACGTTCGCCGCGGGGCTCGACGCCTGCAGGGAGATCCTCCAGCGGGGCGCCACCCCGGCGGTGCTGCGCCTGTACGACGCCCACGAGAGCGGCACCCACTTCGGCGAGCGGGACACCAACCTGCTGCTCATCGCCGACGAGGGAGACCCCGCGCTGGTGGATGCGACCATGGCGGTGGTCGAGAAGGTCTGCGCGGAGCGGGCGGCGGTGACGCTCGACGGCGACGCGATCCTCGCCCGCTGGCTGGACGAGCGGATGATCGTGGGCAAGTCCGGCGACGGCTTCGCCAAGGGCCCCGGCTTCGTCGCCGACACCTGCGAGATCGCCGCGCCGTGGTCGTCGCTGCCGGTGATCTACGACGAGGTGGTGACGGCCATCGAGGCGGTCCCCGGCACGCTGCGCGCCTCCGCGCACCAGTCCCACGCCTACACCGACGGCGCCTGCCTGTACTTCTCCCTGCGCGGCGACGTGGAACGGGCTCGCCGTCGCGAGTGGTACCAGGCCGCATGGGACGCCGCCAACGACGTGCTCATCCGGCACGGCGCCGCGATCAGCCACCACCACGGCGTCGGACTGCTGCGCTCGCCGTACGTCGAACGCTCGCTGGGCAGCGGCTTCGGCACCCTGTTGGCGCTCAAGCAGGCCCTCGACCCCGAGGGAATCATGAACCCGGGGAAGCTGGGGCTGCCCAGCCGATTCCAGGCCGACACATCCGAGCAGGGCTGACGCATAAGGTGGACCGGTGAACTCTCGTCCGAAACGTCCTGTTGACCGGCGCCTGCTGACCTCGCTCGCGGAACACCCCGTGATGGCGTCGCTGGTCGGCGTGGAGATGGCGGACAGGTTCACCTCCACCTCCACGCCGCTCGGCATCCTCGCCTCGGTCCCGCTCGGCGATCTGGAGGCGACCGTCCAGCGGACCCTCGCCGCGGGCAAGATCGTGTTCGTCAACATGGACTCGACCCCCGGTCTGGGCCACGACCCCGGCGCCCTGACCTACCTCAAGGGGATCGGGGCGATCGGGATCTGCTCCACCCGGGCGGCGATCATCGAGCGGGCCGGCAGCCTCGGCCTGCTCGCCATGCAGAAGGTGTTCGTGACCGACCGCTCCAACCTGCACCGGAGCATCCAGGCCATCACCCGATCCCGTCCTGACCTGGTCCAGCTCATGCCCGCGGTCGTGCTGCGCTACGTGGAGCAGCAGGCCAGGGACCTGGGGGTGCCGTACCTGGCCGCAGGGTTCGTCCAGGGTGAGGCGGACGTGGTCGAGGCGCTCCGCCACGGCGCCGCCGGGGTCTGCACCTCGGACAAGGACCTGTGGGAGTTGCGCCGGTCGGCCCTGCGCGCCTCCTGAACCATCTGTCGCTGTGCCACCGCGCCACACGTCTGCTTCGACGTGCCTGGATGCCAGGCGCCGGCCAGCCAACCCTCAGCCGCCGCGTGTGTCCTCACGGGTGGGTCTCATGGAAGGACGACTCCTTGACGCCGGTCACCCCGGGCCTGTCCGGACCTTCACCCGGGCCGCCGTCCGGTGCGCCACCTGGGCTCTCTGAGCGTCCCGGACCGGCGGGGCAGCCTGGGCCACCTGGGCAGCCTGGGCCGTCTGGGCCCTCTGGGGCGCCTGGGCCACCGCCGGCGACGGCTCGCCCGTCGGGCCGCGGCCCGACGGGCAGGAGGGGCGCGAAAGAGCGGCTGACGCCGGTCGCGCCCGCCGTGTTCGTCGTGCTGTGGAGCAGCGCCTTCATCGCCGGGATCCCCGGGGTCGCGGCCGCTCCCCCGCTGCTGCTGATGTTCGCGCGCTTCGCCCTGGCCGGGGTACTGCTCGCCGGCTACGCCCTGATCACCCGCGCGCCCTGGCCGCGCGGCCGGGCGGCGGCGCACATCGCCGTCTCCGGCCTGCTGATCCAGGCCGTGCAGTTCGGCAGCTTCTACACCGCGCTCGGCATGGGCTTTCCCGCCGCGGTCGTCTCCCTCGTCCAGGGGCTCAGCCCCGTCGTCATCGTGCTGGCCATGCGGCTGCTCGGCGAGACGGTCACCCGGCGGCAGGGGCTCGGCTTCGCCCTCGGCGCGACCGGTGTCGTCCTCGCGGTGGCCGACCGGGTGAGCCTGTCCGCCTGGGGTGTGGTGCTGTGCCTGGTCGGGTTGCTCGGGTTGAGCGCCGGCACCCTCTACCAGAAGCGGTTCGTCCCCGGCATGGACGTGCGTACCGGGACCGCGGTGCAGCTTCTCGTCAGCGCCCCCGCGGTCGGGCTGGTCTGCCTGGCGGTCGAGACCCCACGGGTGTCGGACTGGGCGGCTTTCGGCGCGTCCGTGGCCTGGATGGTGCTGGTCAACTCCATCGCGGCGTTCATCCTGCTCAACAAGATGCTGCTCCGCTCGTCAGCAAGCCGGGTGAGTACGGTGTTCTTCCTGACGCCCTCGGTGACGGCGGTGCTGGCCTGGGTCCTCATCGGCCAGTCGCTGCATCCGCTCGCCGTCACCGGGCTCGTCCTCGGCGGCGCCGGTGTCCTGCTCGCCAATCACCGGGCCGCCACGGCGTGAGCGGCGGATCGGCCGGTGCCCTGTGGGGCGGCCGGTCGCCCGACGTCCGGCCGCGGCTCCGGCCGTACCGGTACCCGCCCGCCGAACCGATCGCGAAGACAACCTGGGATCCAGAGAGGTGATGTGATGAGAATCCGCGGAGCCGTCCTCGATGAGATCGGCCGGGCACGCCCGTACGCCGAATCCCGCCCGCTGTCGATCTGCGAGCTCGAACTGGACCCGCCCGGCCCGGGCGAGCTCCTCATCAGGGTCGAGGCCGCCGGTGTGTGCCACTCCGACCTGTCGGTCGTCGACGGGAACAGGGTGCGGCCCCTGCCCATGCTCCTGGGACACGAGGCGGCCGGCGTGGTGCAGCAGGTCGGCGTCGGTGTCGATGACATCGCGGTCGGGCAGCGGGTCGTCATGGCCTTCCTACCCCGTTGCGGCACGTGCGACGGCTGCGCCACCGACGGTGTGACGCCCTGCGTCCGAGGGAGCGCCAGCAACAACGAGGGAACGCTGCTGACCGGCGGCGTTCGCCTGCGCCGCGACGGTGTCAGGGTCCTGCACCATCTCGGGGTCTCGGCCTTCGCCACCCACGCGGTCGTGGACCGGCACTCGGTCGTCCCGGTGGGCGACGATGTCCCTCCCGAGGTCGCCGCGGTCCTCGGCTGCGCCGTGCTCACCGGCGGCGGCGCGGTGATCAACGTCGGCGAACCCGCCGCAGGCCAGACGGTGATGGTCGTCGGGCTCGGCGGAGTCGGCATGGCCGCGCTCATCACCGCCCTTGCCCTGAAGGGCGTCACGGTCATCGGCGTCGACGGCAACCCGGACAAGCTCGTCACCGCGCGGGAGCTGGGCGCCCACGCCGCCTACACCCCCGCCGAGGTCACCGAGCTCAAGATCAAGGCGCCGGTCGTCATCGAAGCCGCCGGGAACGCTCGCGCCTTCGAGAGCGCGGTCACCGCGACCGCTCCCGGTGGCCGCACGATCACCGTGGGCCTTCCGGCGCCCGACGCCCGATCGTCGATCTCGCCGCTCGCGCTCGTGGCGGAAGGACGAACCATCGTCGGGAGCTATCTCGGTTCAGCGGTCCCCGCCCGTGACATCCCCGTCTTCGCCCAGATGTGGCGCGAAGGCAGGCTGCCTGTCGACGCGCTGGTGACGTCCAGGATCGGGCTCTCCGCGGTGAACGAGGCGATGGACCAGCTCGCCGACGGCAAGGCCGTACGGCAGGTCATCGTGTTCGACGAGGACGAGCCCCCCGTGCAGGCGTTCGCCCCCGATGAGGTCGCGGTGTGACGGTTCAGTTCACGATCTCGGGAGCGGGTGGTCCTTTCACCTCGTGGAACCCCGGCGTGCCGGCCACCGCCAGCAGCCCGTCCCACAACAAGCCGGCCCGCTCGCCACGAGGCACCTGCGAGATCACCGGCCCGAAGAACGCGATACCGCCCACCGCGACGATCGGCGTGCCGACGCGGCCCCCCACCAGCGCGACGCCCCGAGCGGTCGAAGCGCGCAACTCGTCGTCGTAGTCTTCGCCGGTCACCACCTCGGCCAGCTCGGGAGCCAGCCCCGCCTCCTTCAGAGCTGCGGCGAAGTCCCAGTCCTCCCGCCTGCCGTACGCGCTGTAGAACTCACCGAGCGCGGCCTTGCCGTACCGACTCTCGACGGCCGCGCAGACCCTGGCAGGAAACCACAGGTAGCCCTCGGTGTCGCCTTCCGGATCCTCGTCGAGGTGCTCGTTGAGGGCGGACAGGCTGAGGATCTGCCACCGCACGGTGACCGGGCGGACCTGGGTCACCTCGAGCAGCCAGCGGGAGGCGTTCCACGTGTAGGGGCACGACGGGTCGAACCAGAAGTCGGCGATCATACTCCCAGCCTATTTCGGCGTGATCGAACGCCGCTCCTGCTCGCGGCCGGACGATCGCGGCCGGACGATCGCGGCCGGACGGCATCCGTACGGCCGGGGCGACGCGGCCGACGTCGACGCCCGTGCGGCTGATCGCGTCGACCAGCAGCGTCGCGGCCACCGTGGCTCCGTCGACGCGGATCGTGCCGGCCACGGCGGCCGCTCGTGCGCGGGTCTCGGGGGTCAGGGCCGTCCTGAGCGCGCCCGACAGGGACTCGGCGCTCGGAGTCGGACCGTCGTGTGCCGCGCCGATGCCCAGCTCGGCCACCCGGCAGGCCCAGTACGGCTGGTCCGCCATCTGGGGGACCAAGCTTTCGACGTGGTCGTCCGCGCTGCCGGGGTGGGCGGGATCCCTGGGTTCCAGGGACGATGATCGCGGTCCGGTCGTCACTGAACCTTCGCGGGCGAACCCGTGTCGCCAGGCGGTGATGACCCTGAGTCATGGTGGGTGGCGGCGTGGTACTGGTGGATGAGCCAGGCCTCCTCTGCCTGTTCGGCCACGATGGACAGGCGTATCCGGTGGATGTCATCGGTGGGCGCGGTGAAGGTCACCTCCGCGAACCCGTGCAAGATCGCCTGGCCCAGCAGGGCGGCGGACAACAGCTTGGCTTCCGCGGTCGTGCCGTGGGCGATCCTGTCGTAGTACTCGAAGATTTCCTCTCGGCCGCGTCGCAGCCGTGGACTGATGCCCTGGAAGAGCGCGTCCTGGCTGAACAGCAGGACGATCTCGGTCGGGTGGTATGCGTTGAAGGCCCGCTGCCAGGCATGGAGCAAGGCGGTGAGGACGCCTGTGGCGTCGGGGCCGGTCATCGGGGCCCGCCCGCGTGCAGAGCCTCCCGCTCCCGCTGCTGGGGCGGCTCCGTGTGCGGCCGCCGGTCGTGCTCGGCCATGTCGTCTGCGGCATGCGACTCGGCCTCGTCGGCGCTGTCGGCCGCCACCATGACAACGTCCACGCCGCTGGGCGAGATCGCCTCGACGGCAGCGCGCAACCTCCGGATGTGACGCGCGATCAGGGCGATCGGCAGCCCCTCTCGGCCGAACCGGCGGGTCACAGCCTGTCCGATCACCGCGCCCGCCCCGATGATCAATGGTTCGGACACTGCTGTCTCCTCTCTTGCGACATCAGCGACACTGGGACGCTAAGGGGTCACATCCATGTGAAGGTCAAGGAAGGAGCGGTGCGGATCGGCGACCCGGCCATGACCGGAAGGATTCGGTTCGTGGACGGCCGTCCTCACCGGGTGGGCGGTACGGCCGCGCCGACCACATGGGTCACGACAGCATGTCGCTCGCGTAGAGGGCGTACACGGCGGCGCAGCGGCGCATGGCGGCCTCGTCGACGTACTCGTCGGGGCCGTGTGAGACGTCCAGGCGGCCCGCGCCGTACCCGAAGGAGGGGATGCCGAGCTGTGCGTACCAGCGGATCTCGAGAATGCCTGCGCACATCTCGAACCGGGCCGGCGCGCCGTGGACGTCGCCGACGACGCGGGCGAGCGCGACGGCCGCCGGGTGGTCCTGCTCGGTGCCGGCGGACGGCTGCAGCTGCGTCGTCTGGACCGACACGTCGGCGCCGATCTCGCGGGCGGCGTCCTCGATGAGGCCGGTCAGGCGCTTGAGCTCGCCCTCGAGATCCTCTTCTGGGTTGTAGCGGCCGTCGACGGTGAAGAAGGCCGAGCCTGGCACGACGTTGAAGTTGGAGCCGCCGCCGGACAGTCCGCCGACGACGACCATGGTGCCGCGGGCGTCGTCGGCGGCCATCGGGAACCCGGTGTGCCGCTCCGCCATCTCGGCGGCGTACCGCTCGACGGGGCGGGCGATGTGCAGCATGTGTTGGAAGGCGTTCGCGCCGAGGTTCGCCTGGCCGACGTGGGCCTCGCGGCCCCGGATGTCGACACGGACGGAGACGGCGCCGCGGGCGGCGTTCCAGATGCCGCCACCGCTGGGTTCCGCGGTGACCATGGCCAGCGCGGCCGGATCGATCAGCTGTGCGGCGCGCAGGTGCCCCGCGCCGACGACGCTGCCGGTCTCCTCGTCGCACACCAGGTGCACGACGATCCGTCCGTCGCCGAGCAGTCCGAGCTGGTGGGCGGCGGCGGCTCCGTAGAGCATGCTGACGATCCCGCCCTTCATGTCCGCCGCGCCCCTGCCGATGATCTTTCCGTCGCGGCGAACGGCCGTGAACTGCCCGCGGTTCTGGGCGGGCACCACGTCGAAGTGACCGTGGAAGTAGACGAGCTTGTCACCGTCGCCTGCGGTGCCGCGGACGACGCACGGGTCGTCGAGCTCACCAGGTGCGTCGACGATGTCGATGATCTCCGGAGACAGGCCGAGGCGGTCCATCGCCTCGCGCAGGACCTGCGCGCAGCGGCGGAGCGCGCGCCCTGGCGGGTTCTCGGAGTCGACGGCCACAAGACGTTCGAGGAGCTGCGCCATCTCCTCTGCGCGTTCGTCCAGCCAGGCCTCGACCTGCGCGGCACGGTTCGTCACGAGCTTCACCCTCTCATCGGACGATGCCACGTTCCGGCTGGCCGCTCGGAGTCGGGGCGCGGGTTGAGTCGGAGTAATTCTAGGCCGGAATTGTCCTTATTTGGTTTCCAATTCTGACGCTAGAATCGCCAGGTGAGCAATGAACATGCGCTTGATGCCCTCGACAAGGAAATTTTGTTTCATCTGCAGCAGGACGGCCGGTTGACCAACGTCGAACTCGCCAGGCGCGTGGGGCTCACCCCGCCGCCGTGCCTGCGCCGGGTGAAGCGTCTGGAGGAGGCGGGGATCATCACCGGCTACCGGGCGACCGTCGACCACGAGGCCCTCGGCGGCGGGCTGGAGGTCATCGTCTCCATCGAGGTCAGTGTGAGCGACCTGAAGACCTTGGAGGAGCTGGAGAGGACGATCGCCGCCTACGACGAGGTCGTCGAGTTCCGCCGCCTGTTCGCCACCCCCGACTACCACCTGCGCGTCCTCGTCGCCGACTACGCCGCCTACGAGGCGTTCCAGACCGGGAAGATCATCGGCATACCCGGTGTGGCCAGGGTGATCTCCCAGCCGACCATGAAGAAGATCAAAGTCCTCGACTGATCCAGGTCACGGCCTTGGCACGGTGTCCGGGCTTCATGAACCGGCGAAGGCGAGACCCCTGGCCGCGAGCTCCTCTTCGAGGATCCGGATCGCCTTGGGTCCCACCTGAGACCAGAGCGCCGGTTTCTCCGGCCTCCGCCCGCCGCTTCACGAGAAACGCGCCCTCGTGGGCCAACCGCGCCCCAACGCCGGCCCAACACGCCTCTCCTGGCGTTTCACGACGTGATCTTCAAAGGAAGCAACGCCCTGCGCGTACCGCTCACCGTCATCGGCCTGGTGGCCGCCCTCGGAGCCGTCGCAACGACCCCTGCCGCTGCCCGGAGCGCGAGCTGCTGGGGTGGCCCCACCGTCACCATCCCGAACGGCAGGACCTACTCGACCAGTGTCTGCCCCACCTGGGTGCAGACCCGGGTCAGGGAGTTGCCCGCGAGAAACGGGGACACGACCGGCTACCTCTTCCCCGGGAACAACTGGGTGGTCTGCCAGCGCAAGGGAGACGAGAACGACCAGCTCGGCGGCGGCAGGAACGACATCTGGCTGTACACGCAGGGGGACACCACGGAGCACGAGTACAACGGATGGGGCTGGATCCCGGCGACTTCGGTGTCCTACGGCGGCGACTACGAGCCGATCCCCGGCGTCAGATGGTGTACCGGCACCGACCCGCGCTGGCCGTAACGAGAAGGGGCGGTCCCACCTGACCTCCAGCAGCCCGACCCGGATCGAGGCGAGCGTTCTCGACCAGCAGGCGATCCCCTGCGCGGAGGCGGCAAGAGGCAGGCGCGAGAGCGCCCTCCGGGCTTCCACGGCATGATGCGGCTCTGACCGGCGCCCGCGCGTCCTGCTCGCCCGGACGTCGAGCGGGGCGCGTCGCGGCCGCCGGGAGATCCGGCGGCCGAATCTCGCCGGTCGGCTTGGCGATGTTCGGCGCGGTGGTCCG
Organism: Nonomuraea mangrovi; assembly: GCF_042681425.1. NCBI lineage: Bacteria > Bacillati > Actinomycetota > Actinomycetes > Streptosporangiales > Streptosporangiaceae > Nonomuraea > Nonomuraea mangrovi. Next base: position 87,922 of record NZ_JBHUFV010000003.1, read on the forward strand.
CCGGCCAGGCGGAGGGCGAGGAACTGTCGGTGCCGTGTGCGACTCTGAGGGCCGGCGTTTCCGGATGGAGGAAGGGGCCTCGGATGACCGAGGGAAAGGCACTGTACGCGGACCTCGTCGCCGAGCATCTGACCAGGCCTGAGGTGAGCATCGGGCGCATGCTGCGCAACGACGGCCTGAAGATCAACGGCAGGACGTTCGCCTTCATCTCCATGCGCGAACGGCTGGTGGTCAAGCTGCCGCAGGAGCGGGCCGCCGCTCTCGTGGCCGTCGGCACCGCGCACGCGGTGGAGATGGGCACCAGGCGCATGCGGGAGTGGGTGGAGATACCCGAGCTCGACGAGGACACCTGGCGCGCTCTCATGGAGGAGGCCGCCGCGTACGTGGAGACGCTCGCCTGATCCGGCCGAGGGAGCCCCCGCAGGTACGGCCGTCGACGCCCCCGGGGCACGGCGACCGGCCGGTGCCGGCCATGGGCGCGGGACCTCGACGATCGCGCTGCAGGGCGGGCTCACCGGCCGTGGCTCAGGGTTCGACGAGGCCGGTGCGGATGGCGTAACGGGTCAGCTCCAGCCGGTCCCGCATGCCGAGCTTCTGCAGGATGTTCGCGCGGTGACGGTCGACCGTCTTCACGCTGATGACGAGCGTGTCGGCGATCTCCTTAGCCGAGTTGCCCTCGGCGATCAACTTGACGATCTCCTCTTCCCGCTGCGTCAGCAGGCTGTCCGGTTGCCGCTCGCCGAGCCGGTCGCGTTGCAGATACTCGCGGATGAGCGCGGTGACCGCGCCCGGGTAGAGGAACGGCTCGCCGCGCATCGCCGCCCTGCACGCCTCCAGCAGGTCGCGGTCGGCGACCGACTTGAGGACGTAGCCCGAGGCTCCCGCCTTGAGCGACTCGAAGAAGTACTGCTCGTTGTCGTACATGGAAAGGATCAGGATCCGGATGCGCGGGGCTCGCCTGGCGATCTCGCGGGCGGCCTGGATCCCGGTCATCCGCGGCATCGCGATGTCGAGGATGGCCAGGTCGACCTGGCCGGGGTCGGCCGCCTCGACGGCCTCGGCCCCGTCGGCCGCCTCGGCGACGACCGTGAGATCGGGTTCGGCGTCGAGGATCAGCCGTAGCCCGTGGCGGACGAGGGCGTGGTCGTCGGCCAGCAGGATCCGTGTCGGGGGCGTGTTCACCGTGCTCAGCTCCGCTTCCCCGGGTCGGATACGACCAGGCGCACGTCCGTGCCGCCGCCGGGCGGGGAGGTGATGGTCAGGCGCGCGCCGATCAACAGCGCTCGTTCGCGCATGCCGCGGATGCCGGCCCCGTCCTCGATCACGCCTCCCTTGCCGTCGTCGGTGATGCGCAGGGTCAGGTCGCCAGAGGCGGCGCTCACCGTGAGTCGCACGTGGCCGGCGTGGGCGTGCCTGGCCACGTTGGTGAGGCTCTCCTGCGCGATCCGGTAGAGGACCAGCTCGACGTCCCCGCTCAGCGCCGGCAGGTCCTGGTCGACCGTACGAGCCACGGGGACGCCGCTGACCTGAGTGAAGTCGCTGCTCAGGGCGCTCAGCGCGCTCTGAAGTCCGAGGTCCTCCAGCACGCCGGGGCGCAGCCTGCGGGCGACCCTGCGCACCTCGTCGAGGCTGGAGCGGACCGTCTCCTGGATACCTTGCAGTTCCTGGTGGAGCTCGTCGGGCGCCCGGTCGACAGTGTGTTTCAGCCCCAGGAGCACCACCGTGAGACTCTGGCCGATCTCGTCGTGCAGCTCGCGGGCGATGCGCGCGCGCTCACCCTCCTGCGCGGCCAGCGCGTGGGCGCTGCTGGCGTTGCGCTCGGACTCGAGCCGATCCAGCATCGCGTTGAAGGTCTCGATGAGGTGGGTGAGGTCACCGTTCCCGCCGTCGGTGATACGGTCGCCCGTTCGCAGGAGGTCGACACGCTGCATCACCGCGGTGAGCGCGTTCAGCGGAGCCAGGCTGGTGCGCAGCAGAAGCGCGGTGGCGGTGAGGATGAGCGCCAGCCCGACGGTCAGGACGGGCACCTCGGTCAGCAGGATGGGCGAGGACACCGTGGCGGGCGAGAGCGCCAGCACGAGCGTGCCGACGGTGAACACCAGCCCGTTGATCAGGAAGAGCCGCCAGAACAGTGACTGCGCGGGCGGGCGCGCGCTCGTCGCGGGCCGCCCGTCGCTTCGCCGGTCGGCGAGGTCGCTCATCTGCCCAGACTCGCCAATGTGAGTGCGGTTGTCCATGAGGGCCGCCTCCCATCGCGCCGCCTCCCTCATACACGTTGTACCCCTGCGTATATGGGTGCTGGACCCGATGGTGGGAGGCCGGACGCGCTGGTGAGACTGGGGCTCCAGGCACCGCACGCGCGAGGAGCAGTGATGGCGTCGATCGCCGCCGGCTTGCCGGCGACCGCTCTGTCCCAGGAACCGGCCGTGTGGGCCGTCACCGCCGGGCTGATGCTGGCCGCGTTCGCGGTCATGGTCCTGCGGGGCGTTCCGGCGGGGCGGCTCCTGGTGGTGTTCAGGTTCGGCCGCGTGGTGGCCGTGAAGGACGCGGGGCTCGCCGTCGTGATCCCGGGCGTCCATCGCGTGGTCCCTGTGCCTGCGGGTTCGGCGTACCTCGACCTGCTCTGGCTCGAGGCCGTCACCAGGGACGGCGTCGCGGTGACCGTCAACTGTGCCGCACTGGCCTCCGTCCGCGATCCGGTCGCCTACGCGCTGAGCCAGGATCCGCCGAACTCTGCCTTGATCACCATCGCCGAGACCGAGATCCGCCGGTACGTCGGCGAACACGACCTGCTGGATCTGTCCGAGCTCTCAGGCGACGAGCGACGCGAGCTGTCGGCAGCCATCAGCGACCGCACCGGCGCCTGGGGAGCGGAGATCACCTTGATCGACTTCTCCCGGGTGGAGATACGCCTCAGGAAGGACCTGGCGCGCTGGGCGGAGGGATTCGCGGCCCGCGCCCGGCAGGCGTCCAGGCAGGGAGGGTGGACACCATGATCGACCCGGACGTCGTGATCAACCCCGTGTCCCCGATCGAGCTCAGCGCCCTGCGCGGACGCCGGTTCCGGGGGAGGACCTCATGACCACGTCGGAGACGGCCCCTCACCCGGTCGTCCAGCGGGATGGTGCCATGCGAGCACGCGATATCGCCGTGAGCCTGCCGACGGTGACCGTCGACGATCCCGTCGCCAAGGCGGTTCGGGTGATGGCGCTGGGCAGGCTGCCCGGTCTGGTGGTCGTGGACGACCGGGCGCGCCCGTGGACGGTACTGCCGGGAACCCAGGTGCTCCGGCTCGCCGTGCCCGGCGCCTACCAGGAGGACCCCGTGCTCGCGCAGACGATCGACGAGGCCCACGCGGACCTGTTCTGGCAGGAGCTCGGCGACCTGAGAGTGGGCGACTGCCTGCCGCGCCAGACGGCCAGGCCCGTCACGGTGCCTCTCGACGCCACGCTGCTGGAGGTGGCCGCGCTCATGGCGCGGATGCGCAACCCTCTCGTCGCGGTCGTCGACGAGGACGGCACGCTGTTCGGCGCCATCACCCTGGAACGCCTGCTCACCCACCTCGCGCTCGCCGACCCGGCCGGCTGACCGGCCGCGTGCCGCCGACGCCGTTCTCCTGCCTGCGACACAGCAGCGCGCCCATGTCCGGAGGTCGTTTCGTGTACCGCTCGCTCCCGCCGCCGCCCGCCTTCATGAGCTTCTCGGGTCATGGGGGCGCAGCGGTGCGGGCCGGTCCGCCCGGACGTGATCGATGAGCGCCGTCATCTCGCTGTCGATCTTCGTGGTGGCGTTCTACTTCATCGCCACGGAGAAGGCGAACAAGGTCAGGGTCGTGCTCGTCGCCGCGGGCGCCATGGCCGTGCTCGGCCTGGTACCCGGCGCCCGGGTGTTCTTCTCCGAGCACGAGGGCATCGACTGGAACGTCATCTTCCTCCTGCTGGGCATGATGATCATCGTCGGTGTGGTCAAGCAGACGGGAGTCTTCGACTATCTCGCCATCTGGGCGGCCAAGAGGTCGAAGGGCGAGCCGTACCGGCTCATGGTGATGTTGATGGTCATCACCGCCATCGCCTCGCCGTTCCTGGACAACGTCACCACGATCATGCTCGTCGCGCCCGTCACCGTGGTGGTGTGCAACCGGCTGCGCATCCCCGCGCAGCCGTACCTGATCGCCGAGGTCCTCGCCTCCAACATCGGCGGGGCGGCGACACTCATCGGCGACCCGCCCAACATCATCATCGGCAGCCGCGCAGGGCTGACCTTCAACGACTTCCTCGCGCACATGGCTCCGGTGGTGGTGGTCATCTTCGCGGTGTTCGTGCTGTTCACGCGGGTCCTGTTCCGCGGCTCGTTCCGGTACGAGCCCGAACACGTCGCCGCCGTGACGGCATTGCAGGAACGGCGCGCCATCACCGACCCCCGGCTGCTGGCGCGGTGCATGGCCGTGCTCGCCTGCGTCGTCGCCGGCTTCGGCCTGCACGCCGTGCTGCACGTCGAGCCCTCGATCGTCGCCATGGTGGGTGCGGGTGTCATGCTCCTGGTCTCCCGCGCCGACGTCTCGGAGATCCTGCACGAGGTCGAGTGGCCGACTCTGGTCTTCTTCATGGGTCTGTTCGTCATGGTCGCCGGACTGGTGCACACCGGCGTCATCTCCACGGTCGGCGCGTGGACGGTGGCCGCGTTCGGCGATGACTACTTCCTCGCGGCGACGGCGCTGCTGTTCGGCTCCAGCGTGCTGGGCGCCTTCTTCGACAACATCCCCTACGTCGCCACCATGGCGCCCGTCGTGGAGGGCGTGGTCGCGACGACCCCGGATCCGCGGACCGGCCAGGCGCTGTGGTGGGCCTTCGCCCTCGGGGCGGACTTCGGCGGCAACGGCACCGCGGTGGCGGCCAGCGCCAACGTCGTCGCCATCGGCATCGCCTCGCGAACCGGCCACAGCATCGGCTTCTGGCAGTTCACCAAGTACGGGATCGTGGTGACCGTACTGAGCACGTTCATGGCGTGGATCTACGTCTGGCTGCGCTACTTCACCTGAGCACGACCGCCCGGCCCCTCCCATCACTGGTCGAGGCGGGCGAGGCAAAGGGCGACGACCGGGTCAGATCGGGTCGCGCAGGATGGGGCAGGTCATGCAGTGCCCTCCACCGCGGCCCTTGCCCAGCTCGAATCCCTCGATCTCGATGACGTCCACGCCATGCTCGCGCAGCTTCCTGTTGGTGAACTCGTTCTTGTGGTAGCCGACCACGACCCCCGGCTCCAGAGCGACGAAGTTGCTGCCGCTGTCCCACTGCTCCCTGGCGCGCTGGTAGTCGTCCCCGCCGGTCGGGATGATGTCGAGCTTGCCGATCCCCAGGGCGTCCTCGAAGGCCGCGGCCAGGTTCGGCTCCCTGTGCACGTCGAGCGTCCCTTCCTTGTCGCCCGGCCGCAGCGAGTACACCGCCGCGTTCTCCACCACCGGCGGATAGCCGGTGGCCTTGTCGACATCCAGCAGCGTGAACACGGTGTCGAGATGCATGTAGGAGCGATGCGGCGGAATGCCGACCGCCAGTACCCTGGTCGCCGCCCCGGCGGCGAACAACTCCAGCGCCAGATGCTCGACCATGATCGGGCTGGTGCGCTCGCTCACCCCGATGGCCACCGTGCCCTTGCCGATGGGCATCATGTCGCCGCCCTCCAGCGAAGCACGGCCGAAGTCCTCCTCGTCGAACCCGCCGTCGTCACCCATCGGCGGATACCAGTAGGCGAAGCCTTCATCGGCGAACATCGGATGGAAGTGGTAGACGATGCTCTGGTTGACCGTCTCCAGTCGGCGGGCGTGGTAGTAGAGCGGGTTGAGCGACACCCCGCCGTACAGCCAGGCCGACGGGTCGCGCTGGTACAGCGAGTTCGGCAGCGGCGGCAGGATGAACGACCCCGTGGCGGCCATCGCGGTCACCAGCGAGCGGACGTCGAAGCCTTCCCTGCCTGCCTGGACGTCGGCCAGGAACTCCTCCTTGGTCAGCCCGCCGATCAGATGCTCGGCCAGCTTGTCCCCGCTCCAGGAGGCCAGTTCGTCACGGACCTCGTCGACCAGCACCGGCCCCACGGTCAGGTGGGTGACCATGCGCTCCACGATGTGCCTCTTGGCGTCGGGGGCGGCCTCCAGCGCCTCCGCGAGCAACTTCTGGTGGTAGAACACCTCGATGCCGCGGCCACGCATCATCTCCACGAACGCGTCGTGCTCGATCTGGGCGCGGCCGACCCACAGCACGTCGTCGTACAGCAGGTCGTCCTTGTTCGTCGGCGTGAGCCGCTTCAGGCTGAGATCGGGCCGGTGCACGATCACCTGTCGAAGCGTGCCCACCTCGGAGTGGACTCCGTATCTCGTGCTCACAACGCCCCCAATCCGGGTCGTCACCGTGAAGGAGATGGGTTGCCCGCTCCCCGCGACAGCGGGAGGACGGGGATGCGGAGCGTCAGTGTGCCCGCGGTCGGGGAACGGAAGGTGACGTCGACGGGGGTGGCCCCCATCGGGCGGTGAATGCCGACCAGCTCGAGGTGCGGCCTGTCGTGTCCCTGCTGGAGACTGATCGTGCCGCGGGGCGGGACCGCCACGTGGATGGCCTGATCAGCGGGCGCGGCCCCCTCCCGGTAGACGACCTTGTCGGCGTGCACCGTGCTGGCTCCGTCGAGCACCTGCTCCCTGTCGCCGTTGTTGACCAGCGTCAGGTAGAGGCCGAGGTCGTCGCCCGCCTTCTGCTTGTCCATGGACGGGGCCAGGATGTGCACGTGGACCAGCCGCAGCATGCCGACCTGCCCGTCCACCAGCCCCCCGCGGTCCCACTGCTCGGGACCGCGCCCCGAGGAGCAGGCCCCGCACGCCAGCAGCAGGCACGCGGCCAGGAACACCCGCGGCCCGCCCCGGAATATCGCGTTCCACTCGCGCACGTCGAGCCCTCCGTGATCGGTCGGATCGTGATCAGGCCGCAGGCAGCGCCGACGTCGCCGGAGGCCGCCATTCCGCCGGTACCGCGGGCGGGCGGGCGGGACGCGGGACTCGGGCGGGAGCTCGTTCGCGTGCGGACCTTGGTGTGAGACCGCGTCGCCGCTACCGGACCGCGGTGGTGGCCTGGACGTGCCGGACGGCCTCCTGGATGTCGGCTGCCCAAAAGGTGCATTCGGCATCATTCCACCGCGATGTGCACGCCAATCTGCGGGTGCTGATGCTTTGTCAAAGGTTGAGGGGCGACCGGATACGGCTTGGCGTCGACGGATCCGCCCACCGCACCCGCCCGAAGACGCGGGCGACGTTGCCGCGCGCCGGGGGTCGTCGAGATGCGCGGGCGGAATTGGCTCATTCGCGCGATGTCAGCGCGTCCCCCACCGAGTTGGGTGGAGACCACAGCCATCCAAGGGGAATGACCATGACATATTTCACCACCACCGACGGTACCGAGATCTTCTACAAGGACTGGGGCAGCGGCCGCCCCGTCGTGTTCAGCCACGGCTGGCCGCTCAACGCCGATGCATGGGACGACCAGCTCAACCTGCTCGCCGGCGAGGGCTTCCGCGCGATCGCCCACGACCGCCGCGGGCACGGCCGTTCCGCCCAGACCTGGGACGGCAACGACATGGACACCTACGCCGACGATCTCGCCCAGTTGCTGGAGACGCTTGACCTGCGCGACGTCGTCCTGGTGGGCCACTCCACCGGCGGCGGCGAGGTGGCCCGCTACATCGGCAGGCACGGCACCTCCCGTGTCGCCAAGGCCGTGCTGCTCGGCGCCGTCCCGCCGCTGATGCTCAGGACCGACGCCAACCCCGAGGGACTGCCGATCGAGGTGTTCGACGGTATCCGTGCCGGCGTCGCCGCCGACCGTTCCCAGTTCTACCGGGATCTGAGCGAGAGCTTCTACGGCGCCAACCGGCCGGGCTCGGCCGTCTCGCAGGGCACGCGTGACGCCTTCTGGCTGATGAGCATGCAGGCGGGGCTCAAGCCCGCGCTGGACTGCATCAAGCAGTTCTCCGAGACCGACTTCACCGAGGATCTCAAGCGCATCGACGTGCCCACCCTCATCGCTCACGGCGACGACGACCAGATCGTCCCCATCGCCGATTCGGCGCTGAAGTCCGCCGAGTTGGTCAAGGACGCGACCCTCAAGGTCTACTCCGGGGCCCCGCACGGCCTCGTCGGCGCGTTCAAGGACGCCTTCGACGCCGACCTGCTCGCCTTCGTCAGGAGCTGACCGCCGCCTCTGTCACGGCTCCGCGAAGGAAGGTGCCGTGTTCGGACACTCGAGCCAGCAGAGGAGCAGCGACCGTCGTGCGCCGACGGCCGGTGCGCCTCATGGCGTACCGGCGATGGCGCACGCGCGGCACGGGGGACGCCCGCAGATGCACTGCATGATGGCGTTGAGGACGTCGTGGTCGTGGTACAGGCACCGGTCGTTGCAGGTGTGGCGCGGAACGAATCCCGCCTGGATCTCGTCGGGCCACGGCTCTTCGCCTTCGCGGCAGCGGACGAACTGCTCGGGGTCGGCCGAGTGCAGCCCGTGCATGCGGTCCCTGGCCTGGGTCTCCAGCGTCCGTGTTTCGGCCACCATGGTCTTGAGCTGGGCGGCGAGGTCGGAGTACCTGTCGTCGCCGGTTCGTACGTGCGCGGCCCGCAGGGCCATCACCGCGTTGCCGAGGAATCGGCTGGCGTCCTGGAGGTCTGTGGTGTGGTGCATCTGGATGCCCGTCACGCTTCGGACCCACACGGCGTCGTTGTTCATTGATCAACCCTTCGAAGTGGCAGGCGCGCACACCCGTTCGGGATTTGCTCCGCTTTCGGTGGACATGTCAGGGTTTGCGGCTACACGTGAGGATAACCGTATTTTTGCGTATTTTTCTACTCAATGAGCCGAGTTGACCATTGACAACCGTCGAACAGCTCGCGGCGAGACCTTGGAAAACGGCCTCCAGCCTGCTGCGGAAGGCGCCCCGGCCCTGCCGGCCGCACGCTCGCGCGGCGAAAGGCTCTTGGGGATAAAAAGGGCAAAATATTAACCGACGCGGGCGCGATCGCGGCCACCGCGCGATCGGCGTTCGTCCCCAATCAGCCGATGCGCGGTGGCCGCTCTCGTCCTCATGCGCCGCCGGCGCCTGGATCACGCTGTGACCGTCAGCTCGTCACGGCACACTGCCCGCGCTCCTTCCTGACCGGTCCTTCGGGGTTCGGCCGTACGTCGAAGTCGAAGATCGCCGTGGGGAGGTAGAGCGAGCAGCAGGCGTTGGGGATGTCGACGATCCCGCTGACGCGCCCTTCGATCGGGGCCGAGCCGAGGAGCAGGTAGGCCTGTTCTCCGCTGTAGCCCCACCTCTTGAGGTACTCGACGGCGTTGAGGCAGGCCCTGCGGTAGGCCACCGTGGCGTCGAGGTAGTAGTTGGTGTCGGTGTCGTGGTCCACCGAGATCCCGATGAACGAGAGGAACTCGGAGTAGCGGGGCTCGACGTTTCCTGGCATGAAGACCGGGTTGGTGGAGATGCCGTACTTCTCCATGCCGCCCTTGATGAGGTCGACGTGGAAGTCGATGTATCCGCCCATCTCGATCGCGCCGCAGAAGGTGATCTCGCCGTCGCCCTGGCTGAAGTGCAGGTCACCTCCGGAAAGCTTCGCGTCCTTGACGTGAACCGGGTAGAAGACCCTGGCTCCTCGAGTGAAGTTCTTGATGTCGTGGTTGCCGCCGTTCTCCCGCGCGGGAACCGTGCGGGCGCCCTCGCTCCCGACCCGCTGCGCCACCTCGCCGCTTGCCGTACCGGCGATGACGTTCTCAGTCAACGGCGGCAGGCCGAGCGGCGGGACCCGTTGCGGATCGGTGTCGATGAGAGCCTGCTCCCGGCGATTCCACGCCGCGAGCAGCTCGGCTGACGGCGCGGTGCCGAACAGCCCTGGGTGGGTGATACCGGTGTACCGGACGCCAGGCAGGTGGCGAGATGTGGCCACCTGGCCATGGAAGTCCCAGATCGCCTTGTACGCGTCAGGGAAGTAGTCGGTCAGGAATCCGCCGCCGTTCGCCTTGGCGAACACGCCGGTGTATCCCCATCCCTGTCCTGGCGCGTCCCCGACCTGCTGCGGGACCGCGCCGAGGTCGAGAATGTCGACCACCAGGAGGTCGCCGGGTTCGGCTCCGTCCACCCCGATCGGTCCGCTCAGGACGTGGGCGACGCTCAGATCGACGTCGCGTACGTCGTTCGCGGAATCGTTGTTACCGATCTGCGCGTCGGTCCATTCCCTGCATTCGACTCGGAACTCATCCCCTGGGCGAACCATGTCGGCTACTGGAATATCTGGGTGCCATCGGTTATGCCCGGGTATCTTCTGGTCGCGCATAGACATCGATTGATCGATGCTGAAGACGACGTTTGGCATGATGAATGCCTTTCTTGTGAAAATGTGCCGTCAGGCATGTAGGCGCCGACCACCTCCTCCGGATTCGCGGGCCGCTCCTGTTCAAGTCCAGCGGGGGCGATGCGTCCCGCCCAGCGCCTCGTCGCTCGAGCTCGGTGCCGCTGCGGCGGGTTTGCTCCCTCGTGTCAATGGCCACAGCCCGATGAAGACCACCAGGCCGAACACCGCGAGGACGAGGGCGATGAGGTTCGTGTTCTGCCAGTACCCGGTCAGGACCATGAAGGCGGGGATCGCCGCCGTGATCCACCCCTGGATCGCCGTGACCCAGCCTGTGTACCTGGTGATCTGCTCATGCTTCAAACCCAGGAGCACGAAGAACAGGAACCACAGATAGGCCCAGTAGAGCCAGATGACGCCGAACGCGGGGTCGCCCAGGAGCCGGAAGTTCGCGTACGAGTATCCGAGCGCCATGACGGCCACGAACAAGGAGAAGTAGCCGACTCCCGTGGAGTCGAAACCGCCCAGCAGGTTGATCCCGACGTACAGGTAGGTGAAACCGAAGAGGTAGATGCCTGACGCACCGAGGATCTGGGCCGGGTTCCCTGGATTGGTGATGATCAGCACGGTCGGCGTGATCACCTGCAAGGCCCCGACGAAGAGGTTCAAGATGGCCGCCGCGCGTGGTTCGACCATCTTCAGAAGCATCATTCCGTTGATGAAGAGCACTGCGCCGACGTAAAGAAGTCCGACCGCTCCCATGAGCGACGCACCTCCTGGTGTTGTGGTGTGGCGGCATCACTCACGCCGGGCGGTCCGCGTGACTGTCGCCGCGTCCGGACCGGCGGAGCCGCGTGCGTGACCGGTTCGCCCGCACGTGGCCGCACTGTTTGTTGGTCAGAGATTCTGTTGGTCAGGGCCGGGGCAGGCGTGCCAGCGCCGGGTGCGGCCGCCGACGGCGCCGCCTGGGTGGCAGGTCGGTGACCACTTCAGGCGCTTCCTGGCTCCGCTCCTCACGGGCGAGTCCGGCAGCCACCGCCGCGGGCACCCGGCTGAGATAGGGCGAGGAGAAGACTCGACGGGACGGGCCATGGCACGCGGGGCAGTCGCATACCGGCGTGGCAGTCCCTATCGGTAGATGCACATCGAACCGCCCGCAATCGGGGCAGTGATACTCGTACGTTGCCATAGGCGTCCCCCGGTCAGAGATCTCATTCGATCTTTTCCGGCCTTTGGCACCGCAGAGCCATCGCCGGCCTGCGGCGATCTAGGCATACTTCAGGTAACCTCCGCCTCAATCCCATGTCAAGGTCGCCCTATACGGTAGGGCTTTCACCGAAAACCCGTCCTGAGCGGAAAAGCGGCGCAGAGTAGCAGAACCGCGCTCACCAAGGCGGTAAACGTGCCCAGATCTTTAAAGCGGGTCGCGCACAATGCCCCGGGTGCCAGTCAGACTTTGCCCGACATTTGATGAATATGCGTGACTGGATCGGACGACACGGCCACGGGCCTGGAACCGCCAGAGCACCCCCTCGAACTGATCCCGAAGCCGCTTCGAGTACAGCCCGAACCTCCCGATCTGTCGTACTACTCGGGATCGCTCGCGTCCGCCACGGTGATCTCAGAAGCCGCTGTCGGTGTGCAGAGAGTCCGGCGGACGGCGTCCCGGAGCCAGCGGTGGGCTCCGTCGGCCGTGTGTCGGGGGTGCCAGGCCATGCCGATGGTCAGTGGTGGCAGTTCCAGGGGGATGTCGAGGAGGTGCAGTCCGAGGGCGCCGGCGTCGTGGGTGAGGGGCGAGGGGGCGGCGCCGGGGGGTGCGGCGGGTACGAGGCAGACGATGTCGCTGCGGGTGGCGAGGGTCATCGCGGCCAGGTGGCTGGGGAGGACGACGCTGACCCGCCGGTGGAGGTCCTGCTCGGCCAGAGCGGTGTCGAGGGGGCCGGTGAACCGGCCGCGGCGGCTGACCGCGACGTGTTGGGCGGCAGCGAGCCGGGCTGGGGTCAGCGGCCCTTCGGTGAGCGGATGGCCGGGCCGGACGGCCGCCACCATTCGGAGGCTGACCAGTTCTTCGACCTGGGTTTCGGGGTCCACGTGGTCGATGGATCCGATCTCCAGGTCGATCCGGCCGTCGCGCAGGGCGGGTCCGGCCTCCAGTTCTTCGGCCCGGATCCGGAACGAGACCCCCGGCGCCTCCCGCTGGGCCAGTCGCAGCAGTCCGGGGGCCAGTGCCGCGCCGACCAGGTCGGCGGCTTGGAGAGTGAAGGTGCTGCGGAGGCTGGCGGGGTCGACGCTCGCGCCAGGGCTGAGCAGGGCTCCGAGGCTGCGCACCACTGTGGCGGCTTCCTCGCGCAGGGCCAGGGCGCGTGGGGTGGGAACCATGGTCTGTCCGGCCCGGACCAGGAGGGGGTCCTGGAGGATGCGGCGCAGACGGGCGAGGGTGCGGCTCATGGCGGCGGGCGAGGTCTGCAGACGTGCGGCGGCGCGGGTCACGCTGTGCTCGGCCAGCAGAGCATCCAGCGCGATGGCGAGGTTGGCGTCGATGACCGGATCCGGGCTGCTCACCAGCATTATTCCATTTCAGTCAATGATTCCGTGCTGAAATTCCCATTGTGGCAGCACGGAGATCCTCAGCAGGATGAGGGGCGTACCGAACCAGCACGACCTACGAGGTTTTCATGATCGTCATTACTGCTCCCACCGGGAACATCGGCCGTCACCTGCTCTCCCGGCTCCTGGAGTCCGCCCCCGCCGCGGGCGAGGAACTGCGCGTGATCGTGCGCGATCCCGCCCGGCTTCCGGACGCGGCACGCGGACGCGTCGAGGTGGTCACCGGCTCGCACGCAGAAGCCGAGGTACTGGACCGGGCCTTCGAGGGCGCGGACGCCGTCCTCTGGCTCGTCCCCCCGGACGCCTCCCTGACCCCGCATGACGCCTACAGCGGTTTCACCCGCCCCGCCGTCAAGGCGCTCGCCGCCCACGGTGTCGGCCATGTCGTCGGCGTCTCCGCGCTCGGCCGCGGCACCCCGCTCGCCGACCGGGCCGGCCTCGTCACCGCCTCCCTCGCCATGGACGACCTCATCGCCGACACCGGCGTCGCCTATCGGGCCCTGGCCAACCCGTCCTTCTTCGAGAACCTCCTGGAGGAGTCCGACTCTATCCGCGAGAAGGGCGTCTTCACCGACTCCGTCGACGCCGACCGCAAGGCCCCCTTCGTCGCCGTCGCCGACATCGCGGCCGTCGCCGCCGGCCTGCTGCTGGACCGCTCGTGGACCGGCACCGACAGCGTCCCGGTCCTCGGGCCGCAGGACCTGTCCCCCAACGACCTGGCCCGCATCATGACCGAACAGCTCGGCCGCCCCGTCCGCTACGAACGCCAGCCGCTCGACGAGCTGTACACCACCCTCGTCGGCCACGGCCTCAACGAGGCATTCGTCCAGGGCATGGTCGACATGAAGCGGGCCAAGGACGAGGGCCTCGACGCCGGCATCGCCCGCACCCCGGACACCACCTCCCCCACCAGCTTCGAGCAGTGGTGCGCCCAGACCCTCAAGCCTGCCGTCCTCTCCTGAAGTCCAGCACCCAGCGCCGGAACACATGGAGCCCGGCGAACCAAGGCCACCTGCCACTTTGGAGGCACCCTGATGCCCGCTGAAAAGACCGAACCACCGGTCACGGCGTTCATGCTGGTCAAGACCACACCCGAGTGGCTCGCCCTGACCGTCCAGGAACGCGTGGACGCCTTCACCACCCAGGTCCTGCCGGCCATCGAGGCCAAGACCACCGGCGTCCGGTCATGCTTCTACGACACGGAGTTCTACTCCGCGCGCGTCACCGACGTCTGGGTGTGGGAAGCCGAAGACCACCACGCCTACCAGCTCCTCATCGACGCACTGCGCGAAACCCCGTTCTGGGACCGTTACTTCGAGGTCGTCGACCTCCTCGTCGGCACCGAGAACGGCTACGCCCGAACCTACGGCCTCGAACCCGTCGCCACCATCACCACCTGACACACCGCCCACCCGCGCAACTGGGCCGATGCCCTCAGGCTGGTCGCGGCCAGAGGGCATCGGTCCAGAAGAACCAGAGATATCGGCTGTCCGGAGAAGGCCGAGGCGCTGGGCACGACGTCCGCCGATCCTGATGCTCACCCGCCAGACGAGCTGAACAGTCACAGCCCGAAGACTGACCACGACCTCGCAGCCCCTAGTCGGGCAGCGCCCTGCCCAGCTGCCTGCGCGAGCGGATCGCGAGCTTCCTGAACACCTTGCGCAGGTGGTACTCCACCGTGTTCGCGCTGATGAACAAGGCTGTGGCGATCTCCTGGTTGGTGGCGCCGCCTGCGGCGAGCCGGGCGATACGGATCTCCTGCGGTGTGAGGTCGTGACTGGAGGAGACCGCGCGTGCGCGGGCGCGCTCGCCGCCGGCCCTGAGCTCCAGCCGGGTACGTTCGGCGAAGGCCGTCGCTCCCATGGTCGCGAACAGGTCGTAGGCGATTCTCAACTGGTCACAGGCGTCCGACCTGCGGCGCCTTCGTCGCAGCCATTCCCCGTACAGCAGCCGCGCCCGCGCCAGCTCCGTGGTCAGCGACGCGGATCCCAGCCGCTCGATCGCCTCCAGATACAGCGCCTCGTCGTCGGCCAGGAGCGCCCTGCTGCGAGCCAGCAACCCCAGCGCCCAGGGCGTGCCGCTCGCGGTGGCGCGCTCGGCCAGCCGGGCGAGCGCCCGCTCCGCCATGGCGACGTCGTTGTTGCGCACGGCCGCCTCCACGAGGTCAGGCAGCACGAGCGAGCCGTAGTGCGGCGGGTTCTCCTCGTAGATCACATCACCGGCGGCCTGCGCTTCGGCGTAGCGGCCGTACCCCAGGTGCAGCACGGTCAGCGCGGTACGGGCGAGCTGCACGGAGAGCCCGCCTCGGCGATCACCGCCAGGGCCGATCTGTTCGGCGACGGCGGCCATCGTCTCCGCCTCCTCGCCCCGCAGGGCGTGCAGCATGACATGGCGAGGCCGGGCGAAGTGCGGAAAGGTCCCGATCGCCTTGGCGACCTCCACGTACTCCTCGAAGTGGGCTTCCGCCGCGGCGAAGTGCCCGCGTGGCAGCTCCCACGTCGCGAGCCCGTGAAGGGCGCTCAGCAGCGCCCGCAGCGCCCCGTTCCTGCGTGCCGACGCCGCGTAGTCCTGCGCGCACGCGCCGAGCGCGACGCCGTCCCACAGGTCCAACGCGGTGATCATGCAGAGCAGCGACCAGCGGGCCGCGTCGCCGTCCTCGGCGGCATCGGCCCGCATGGCGGCGAGCGCCTCACTCAGCCTCGGGACCGCCGGAACGTAGCCGACGGCGACCTGCGTGGCCTGCGCGGCGAGGAGCCGGTCGGCCACCGCCGGCTCCGACGACACGCGCGGCAGTTCGAGCGCGGCCTGCGCGACGCGGAGCGTGCTCGCGCCCTCCTCGCTCCCCGCCACGACGATCGAGGCGTCCAGCGCCTCCAGCAGCGTGTCCCTGGCCGCCTCCACGTCGATCTTCGTGAGGATCCGCGCCGCGTCGAGCAGCAGCCCGACCGCGCCGTCCCTGCCGAGCATGACGCTGAGCAGCCCGCGAAGCCGCATGGCCTGCGCGTCGAGGGCCGGCACGCCCAGGTCCGCGGTGAGACAGTCCAGGAGTTCCTCGGCCCGGTGCGGAGCGCCCGCCGTGAGCGCCGCTCCGCAGGCGGCCAGCAGCCGGGCGTTGCGGCGCGGCCCGATCGCCGTGAGCTCGGCGGCCCGGTGCAGCAGGGCGGCCTGGGCCAGGCAGCCGCCGCGTTCGCGGGCGCGTACGGCACTGGCCTCCAGCTCGGCGGCGACCCGTTCGTCGGGGCCTTCCGCCGCCGAGGCCAGATGCCAGGCCCGCTGGTCGGCATCGGTCGCCGGGTCGGTGACCGCGGCGAGGGCGGCGTGCACGCGGCGGCGTTGCGCGCGGGTGGCGCCGCCGTACACGGCGGAGCGGATCAACGGGTGACGGAAGCGCAGCCCGCCGTACAGGTGTTCGCTGCGCTCCGCCTCCTCCACGGCGGCGTCCACCGCGTCTTCCGAGCCCGGCACCAGCAACGTCACGGCCTGCCGTACCAGGTGCTGGTCTCCGGTCGCGTCGGCGGCGGCGACGAGCAGGACCGTCTGGGTGAGCGAGCCCAGGTCCCTGACCTGGCTCAGGAACCTGGCCTCCAGCCTGTGGCTCAGCTGCCGCGGCCCGCCGAAGGGCAGCTGGTCGCCTGCGGTGACGCCGCGCGCGAACTCGCGGACGGCCAGCGGGTTGCCCCCGGTCTCGGCGACGATCCGGGCGGCGACGACGCGGTCGAGGTCGCCGTCGATCGTCGCGGTGAGCAGGGCCAGGGCGTCGCGCTCGGGCAGCCCGCCGACGTGCAGCTCCGCCAGGCCGGACAGCGACGCGAGGACGGTGTCGTCGTCGCGCACGCCGAACAGCAGGACGATCCTTTCGGCATGGAGCCTGCGCCCGACGAAGGCGAGAACCTCCAGGGATTCGCGGTCCACCCACTGGGCGTCGTCGCACACGGCGAGCAGCGGGCGTTCGGCCGCGGCTCCTGCCAGCAACGTCAGAGCCGCCAGCCCCACCAGGAACCGGTCCGGCGCGGGTGCGGCGAGCATCCCGAAGGCGGTCTCCAGCGCGTGGCGCTGCGGAGCGGGCAACCCGCCGAGCTCGCCCAGGAACGGCAGCAGCAGGCGGTGCAGCGCCGCGAAACCCAGCTCCTGCTCCGCCTCGACTCCGGCCACGACGGTGATCTGCAGGTCCGCCGCCGCCTCGACCGTGTGATCCAGCAGGGCGGTCTTCCCGATTCCGGCCGCACCACGGAGCACCAGAGCCCCGCTCAGGCCGTCTCGCGCGCCGTTGACCAGGCGTTCGAGCTCCACACGCTCGGCCTGCCTGTCGTGCAGGATCATGGGGATAAAGGTATCGAAGTTCACGATTGGTCGAATTACTACGGTGTTTCCGGGATTCGATGAGCACCTGGGGTGGGGCATCCTTACCGGCTGTGGGGATGAGAGCGGTGGCTGAGGTGCTCAGCCGTCAGGGGTTGCGTGGACGCGAGATCGAGATCGGGCGGTTGGACGGCCTGGTGGAGGGGGTACGGCAGGCGGGGACGAGCGCGCTGGGGGTGCTGCGCGGCGAGCCGGGGATCGGCAAGACGGCGCTGCTCGACGAGGCGATCACGCGTGCGAGGGCGGCGGGATTCTCGGTCGGTCTCGGCCGCGCCGACGAGCTCGACCAGATCGCGCCCCTCGCGTCGCTGGTGGCCTGCCTGCGTCACGGCGAGCGCCCGCTGATGTCCTGCGACGCCTTCGCCCGGCTGTCTCACCGTCATGACCAGCGCATCTGGCTGGTGGAGCAGCTCGCGGGAGCGATCGAGGCGAGAGCCGTGGACGAACCGGTCCTGATCGCGCTGGACGACGTGCACTGGGCCGACCCGCTCAGCCGGTTCGCGCTCGGGCTGCTTCCCGTCAGGCTGCGGACCTCGCCGGTGCTGTGGCTGCTGACCAGCCGTGACGACCACGGTGGCGCGGCGGAGGAGATCGCCCTCGCGGCGGCGCGCGACCTGCCGGCGCGGACCGTGCGGCTGGGCCCGCTGTCGGGGACGGCGATGGACCAGCTGGCCCGCGACACGCTGGGAGAGGAGGCCGACGACCGGGTCAAGGAGCTGCTGGAGGGCGCGGGCGGCAACCCGTTCCTGGCGGTGGAGATGCTCGCGGGGGTGGCCTCCGCCGATCCAGCCTCCCGGCTGGTCCCCGGCGTGCGCGGCAGGCTCGGCTCGCTCCCCACCTCCACGCTGCGCTTCCTGCAGACTGGAGCGGTCCTGGGCCGGAGGTTCACCCTCGCCGACGCCGCCGCGCTCCTCGGCCGACCACCCGTCACCCTGCTGGCCGACCTGGAGTCGGCGGTCCGCGGCGGCCTGCTGGAAGACGACGGTGATCACCTGTCGTTCCGCCACGACCTGCTCCGCCAGGCCATCTATGCCGACGTGCCGCCCTCCGCCCGCAAGGCGCTGCACCGCGAAGCGGCCGCGCACCTGGTCACCACGGGCCGCAGCCCCATGGACGCCGCCCCGCACATCCTCATCGGCGCCGTGCCAGGGGACGAGCAGGCGATCGCGTTGCTGGGCAGGGCCGCCCACGACGTGCTGCCGATCGCCCCCGCGCTGGCCGCCGACCTGGCGATCCGCGCTCTCGAGCTGGCGCCCGTCGCCTCTCCGCTGCGTTTCGAGGTGGGCGAGCAGGCCATCGTCCATCTGACCAGGGCCGGCCGCAACCGGCAAGCCGTGCGGACCGGTCAAGAACTGCTGGCCCTCCGACCGTCGTTGGACGTCTTCGGGCGGCTGCAGGCCGCGCTGGGCGACCCGCTGTGGAACCTGAGCCTGGCCCAGGAGCTGCGGCACCGCGCCGAGAGCGGCCTTGACGCGGGCGGTGGCGGCCCACACGTCCAGGCGCGGCTGGCGGCCCTGCGCGCGCTGGCGATGTCGCGGGATCCCGACCTTGAACCCGCACGCGAGGCGGGCTGTGCCGCGCTGGCCCAGACCGTCGAGACAGGCGACCGCCAGGCGCGTGTGACGAGCCTGCTCGCGCTCGGCGAGATCGAGCTCAACGCCGGTCGCGGCGGCGCCGCCCTGTCCCACTTCACCGCCCTGCGGCTGGTCGACGAGGCCTACACCGCCGAAGAGGTCATCGCCCACCAGCATCTCGACGACTATGCCGCCGCCGAGCGGCTGCTGGCCGTACTGGAGGCGGAGCAGGAGGCTCCCCGTCCAGGGATGCTCCGATGGGCGCAGGCCAACCATCATCTGGGCCTGGGCAGGCTGGACGACGCCGAGGCCGAACTGCTGACCATGCAACACCTGGAGCGGAACGTCGGCGAGTCCGTCCACCAGGTGAACGCGCACGTGATCCGCTGCTGGATCGCGTGCCTGCGCGGCGAGCCCGACGAGGCCGGGGTATGTCTGGAGGCGGCCCGCCAGGCACTCGCCGACAAGCCGGATCGGGGCAACCAGGCGGCCGTCGCCTTCGCCGAGGCGATCATCGGCCGGACCGCGAGCAGGCTGCGCGACGTCGAGGGACCGTTCACCCGCTGGCGGCTGCTGCGCACGTGGATCGCCCCCGCGGTACGGCTGGCGCTGCGCGACGGGGACCAGGACCTGGCAGGGAGCCTGGCCGCCCAGGCGGACGCCCACGCCGCGCTCAACCCCGGTGTCCCGACAGTTCACGCCATCGCCGCACAGGTCGCCGGGCTCGTCGGCGACGACCTCGACCTGCTGGCGGGCGCGCACGAGCTGGCACGGTCAAGCCCCCGCCCGCTCGTCCGTGCCGACATCGCCGCCGACCTGGGGCTGGCGCTGATGGCGCGCGGGCGCGGTGGCGAGGCGCTCAGCCCGCTGAACGAGGCCCACGACACGTTCACCGACCTCGGCGCCCACGGCGAGGCGGCCCGCGTCCGCGCCCACCTGGAGACGGGCTCGACCCGCACGGTACGGCCGGTGCAGGGTTGGCAGGCGCTTACCGCCACAGAGAAGAAGGTCGCCCGCCTCATCGCCGCGGGTCACACCAACCGCTCCGCCGCCGGCCGGCTCGTCGTCTCCCCCCACACGATCAACACCCACCTCACCTCCGTCTACCGCAAGCTGGCCGTCAACTCACGGGTGCAGCTCACCCACATCGCCATGAGCCACCCCGAGGACTGACGACCGGATGTGGGACGTTCGTGCGATGCCCATGGCCCGGCAGTCGGGTTCGCTGGAGGCGGTATCTCCCGGGAGGCGACATGAGCGAACCCATCCGGCCGACGATCGTGCTCGTGCACGGCGCTTTCACCGACGCGTCGAGCTGGGCCGCGGTCATCGGCGAGCTTCAGGCGGCCGGGTTCACCGTGCGTGCCCCGGCCAACCCGCTGCGCGACCTGGCCGGGGACGCCGCGCACATCTCAGGCGTGGTACGCGCGATCGACGGGCCCGTCGTCCTGGTGGGCCACTGCTACGGCGGCGCGGTCATCACCAACGTGGACGCCGGCAACGTCGTCGCCCTGGGCTTCGTGGCGGCCTTCGGCCTGGACTCAGGGGAAAGCGTCAGGGACCTGGTGCACCGCTTCGCCCCCATGCCGATCGCGGCCGCGACGGTCCGCGCGGAAGGCGAGCTGTACGTCCGCGACGATCGCTTCCGCGAGGTGCTGGCCGCCGACCTGCCGCCCCACGTGACCGCCGTCATGTCGGCCGCACAGCGCCCGATCGCCCGCGGCGCGCTGGAGGGCAGGTCGGGGCGGCCCTCCTGGGCGTCGCTGCCCACCTGGTACGCCATCGCCCACGCCGACCGGGCGCTGAACCCCCGCGCCCAGCACTTCATGGCCCAGCGCATGGCGGCCGTCGAACACCACCTGGACGGCTCGCACGCCGTACCGCTGTCCCTGCCCGCCGCCGTGGCGGACATGATCCGCGCCGCGGCGGGCCGCTAGTTGGCTCATTCACGCGATGCCGCGAGGCGCGCGCTCGGGTTGGCTGGGGCCACCCGTCGCAAGGAGCCCCCACCATGTCCGCCGAGCATGACAATCAGCAGATCGAGCACGCCAACGCCTCCGGCAGGATCCCTGTCGTCTTCGTCCACGGCCTGTGGCTGCTGCCCAGCAGCTGGGACCGCTGGGCCGCCGTCTTCTCCGAGGCGGGTTTCGCCCCGGTGACGCCCGGCTGGCCCGACGACCCCGAGACGGTGGCCGAGGCCAGGGCCCACCCTGAGGTGTTCGCCCACAAGACCGTCGGGCAGATCGCCGACCACTTCGAAGGGCTGATCTCCAAGCTGGAGCGCAGGCCCGCCGTCATCGGCCACTCCTTCGGCGGCCTGCTCACCCAGATCCTCGCCGGTCGCGGCCTGTCCTGCGCCTCGGTAGCGATCGACCCAGCCCCTTTCCAGGGCGTGCTGCCGCTGCCGGTGTCCTCCCTGCGTGCCGCCGCGCCGGTGCTGACGAACCCGGCCAACATCCACCGTGCCGTCCCGCTCACCTACGACCAGTTCCGCTACGCCTTCGCCAACGCCGTCACCGAGGAGGAGGCCGAGCAGCTGTACGCGACCTTCTCGGTCCCCGCCCCGGGCGCTCCGCTGTTCCAGGCCGCGGTGGCCAACTTCAACCCGTGGAGCGAGACCAAGGTCGACAGCACCGGTCCAGGACGCGGCCCGCTGCTCCTCATCTCGGGCGAGAAGGACCACACGGTCCCGTGGGCCATCACCAACGCCTCCTACAAGAAGCAGGCGCGCAACGAGCACGCGGTCACCGAGATCACGGAGATGGCGGGGCGCGGGCACTCGCTGACCATCGACAGCGGCTGGCGCGAGGTCTGCGACACCGCCCTGGCCTTCGTCAAGCGCTTCGTCTGAGCGGAGGACGTCGCCCCCCGGCCGCCAGGCGGGCAGGGCAGGCGGCGGAGGTGTTTCCGCCGCCCCCGCCGCTCAGCGTCTCCTGGCGCCGCCCCCTCCGTTGGCGGCCCCGTTGGCGGCCCCGGTGGCGGCCCCGTTGGCGCTGCCACCGCCGCCATCCAGCTGGACGGTGACAGCGGACACGATGGACGACGTTCCGGCAACGGTGTCCGCGCCGGCGGACGGGGCCACCGCGGCCGCGGGCGCCACAAGGGCGAAGGCCGTCATCGTTCCAACCGCTAGAGCGTTCCTGAACTTGATCATGACAGATCACTCCATGTCCTGTCGGTCGCGCCCTGGGCGATGGGCCCGGGCTGACGGAACGCCGACATCGGTATCGCGTGCACCGACACGGCGCCTGCGGACATCACGCTAGGAGGGATGCGGAAAGGCATGGGAGGAGTCCCGCTCCCAGGGGCGGCCCTCCCCCTCACCCCCATGGACGGGAAATGCCGAAGCGTTTATCGCGAACCAGGAATACGCCACACAGCCGCCTGGTTGCCACCGAAAAGTGATGAACAACACATTCGGTGAATGAAATGGTCAGCGACAACTCTCTGGGTGAGTTCCTTCGCGCTCGGCGCGAGGTCACCACCCCCGAGCAGGTGGGGCTGCCGCACGCCGGTCCCCGCCGAACCCCTGGACTGCGCCGCGAAGAGGTGGCGATGTTCGCCGGGGTCAGCACGGACTACTACGTCCGTCTCGAACAGGGACGCGAACGCCACCCGTCCGAACGGGTGCTCGAGGGACTGGTCCAGGCACTCGCCCTTGACCTCGACGCCGAAGAGCACCTGCACGAACTCGCCCATCCCAGACCACGTCGCCGGGCAACGACCAGCCTGCCGGAGCAGGTCAGCCCGGACCTGCTGCGCATGATGAACAGCTGGCCGTACACGCCGGCCCTGGTGACGAACCGGCGGCTGGACGTGCTGGCGGCGAACCCGACGGCCACCGCCCTCCACGAGGGGCTGGACCACGCAGGCAACCTGCTGCGCATGATCTTCCTGGATCCGGGGGCGCACGAGTTCTTCCGCGAGTGGGAGCAGGTCGCCCGCGCCCATGTCGGGCACGTGCGCGCCGAGGCGGGGGCGGACCTGGACGACCCCCACCTGGCCGACCTGGTCGGCGAGCTGTCCCTCAGGAGCGCCGACTTCCGCCGGTTGTGGGCCGGCCACGACGTGTCCCGCGTACCGCACAAGGTCATACTCCTGCGCCACCGCGTGGCCGGAGACCTGACCGTCACGTACGAGACTTTCAACGTCAACAGCGCGCCAGGCCAGCAACTGATCACCCTTCACGCCGATCCCGGCAGCCCTTTGCACACTCTTACCCTGCTCGGCAGGGACCTCGTGAAGGCCGGGCATGAAGACGCGCGCCATGCGGTGGCGCGCAGGTGAGATACCGCGCGTGCTTCAGGAAAGATAAAGCCAATATTTCAATATAAGTCCAAATTATCGTCGAATATCATTTATCGGAGTAGATTCGAGCCAAGTGCGTATCGTTGCCGTCCTGCCGGAAGCCGGCTCTGGCGAAAGGAGCCGATCGTGCCTGACAACGTACTGATCATCCGACTGCACTCGCTCAGCGGCGAGGACATCTCCATGGTCACCGGAGATTTCGACGGAGAGCGGCAGGCGGTGGAGGCGATCGCCAGCGCCCTGGACGAACGGCGCAGCCTGGTGTTGACCCAGGCGGGCTACGACCACGAGACCGAGACGAACGGCGTGGTCGTCAACCTGGCCAACGTGGTGTTGGTACGGGTGTCCACGTCGGACAGCGCCGGCGCCGGGCAATACCTGTAGAGGCGGCCACTTCGCGCCGGAACGCTACGGGAATCGGACGGAGGACAGGGCCGCGGACAGGGCGTCGAGGGCGGCAGGATAGGCGCGTTCGGACGGTGCCGCGAAGCCGATCAGCAGACCTTGCGGGGAGTCGGCGGCGTCGTGGTGGAGCTCGGTGAGGCCGCGGAGCGCGAGTCCGCGGGCGGCGCAGTGGTCCAGGAGTTCCCGCTCGCTCGGGCCGTCGTCCGGGATGGTGACGAGAGTGTGGAGCCCCGCAGGAACGCCGTGGGCGGCGAGTCCCGGGATCGCGGCGACGCGGTCGAGCAGGAGCGCGCGGCGGCGGGCGTAGCGCAGGCGGGCGGCGCGGATGTGGCGGTCGTACGCGTAGGTGGCGATCAGGTCGGCCAGCACCAGCTGGTTGAGGGTCTCGGTGTACTGGTCGGCTTCCTGCTTGGCCAGCACGACCTCCTGCAGGAGGGCCGGTGGCAGCACCATCCAGGCCAGCCGGAGCGCGGGCCCGAGGGTCTTGGAGGCGGTGCCGCAGTAGACGGTGTGGTCGGGCGCCAGTCCTTGGAGCGCGCCGACGGGCTGGCGGTCGTAGCGGAACTCGCCGTCGTAGTCGTCCTCGACCAGAAGGCCACCGGTGTCGCGGGCCCACGCGTAGAGCGCCTGGCGGCGGCTGGAGTGGAGCGGGACGCCGGTCGGGTAGTGGTGGGCCGGGGTGAGGAACACCGCCGCGGTGCCCGGCACCAGCGCGTCGACGCGGGCGCCGTGGGCGTCGACCGGCAGGGGGACGGTGGTGAGCCCGGCGCGCTGGACGACTTTCCTGAAGTGGTTGTGGCCGGGGTCCTCGACGGCCGCCGTCGTGGCGTGGCGCGCGGCCAGCACGGCGCCGAGCAAGGTCACGCTCTGGTAGTGGCCGGAGGTGATCACGATGTGGTCGGGCGAGGCGATGACGCCGCGCGTGCGGCCGAGGTGGTCGGCGAGCGCACGCCGTAGCTCGATGCCGCCCTGGGGGTCGCCGGACGCGAAGATCTCCGGCGGGGCGCCGGTGAGGATCCGGCGGGTGGAGGCGAGCCAGGCGCGAGTGGGAAAGGCGCTGATGTCAGGCAGGCCGGGGCGCAGGTCGTGGAGGGGCGGTGGTGGCGCGGGTGCGAGCGGCGGGGCGGCCGGGGCGCGCGCCGGCAGCTCGGCCACCGTGGTGGCGGACCCGGGGCGGGTGATCAGGTAGCCCTCCTCGACCAGTTGGTCGTAGGCGGTGGTGACGGTGCCGCGGGAGAGGCCGAGTTCGCGGGCCAGCCCTCGGGTGGAGGGCATCCGGGTCCCCGCGGGCAGGCGTCCCTCTCGGATGGCCTTGCGCAGGGCGGATTCCAGGCCGGCGCGCCGTCCGCCGCCCGCCTCGACACGGAGATACAGGTCGATCCCCGAACTGGCCCAAGAAAGTGGCACAAGACTGGATCTTATCTGTAGTCCGGTCGCCGCTTAGGCTCTGGGCTCGACAGCCCGGGACGCCATGGGCACCGACGTGCCGGGCGAGGACACCGCCTGGAAGGAATGCCCGTCTTGACAGTGATCGCGCACCTCAGCGACACCCACATCGACGACGGTGAGCGCAGCGTCGAACGCACCGCGGCCGTCATGCGCTACCTCGAAGACCTCCCCTACGACCTTGACGCGGTCCTGATCACCGGGGACGTCGCCGACCACGGCCTGCCCGCCGAGTACGAACGCGCCCGGGAGCTGTTCACCTCGCGGCACCCGGTCCTGGTGTGCCCGGGCAACCACGACGACCGCGCCGCGTTCCGCGAGCACCTGCTCCGGCGGCCCGCGTCGGCCGCGCCGATCGACCAGTCACGCCGCGTCGGCGACGCCGTCGTCGCGCTCTGCGACTCCTCGGTGCCGGGCAAGGCCGAGGGTTTCCTGGAGGAGGAGACCCTCACCTGGCTGGAGCGCCTGCTGGCCGGCACCCCGAGGACGGTCCCGGTGCTGATCGGGTTCCATCACCCGCCGGCCCTGCTGCAGGACCCCTTCATCGACGGCATCCGCCAGTTCGGCGCCGAACGGCTGGCAGCGCTCGCCGACCGCCACGACAACATCGTGGCTTTCCTTTCCGGGCACGCGCATACGGCGGCGGCGACCACCTTCGCCGGTCGGCCCCTGCTGGTGGCGCCGGGTGTGGTGTCCACCCTCCGGCTGCCCTGGGAGCCCCACGCCCATCCCCGCGACCACGTCCACCTCGACCAGCCGCCCGCGCTCGCCTTCCACGTCCTCGACGACGAAGGGCGCCTCACCACCCATTACCGCAATGTCGTCTAAGTTGGTGATCTTCGACAACGACGGCGTGCTGGTCGACAGCGAACCCACGGCACACCGGGTGATGTCCGGCTATCTCACCGAGCTGGGGTACCCGACGACCCTGGAGGAGTCCTTGCACCACTTCCTGGGGAACGCGGGCCGCAACGTCCACCAGGTGATCGCCGACCGCTACGGGGGAAGCCTGCCGGAGGACTTCACCGCCCGTTGCCACGAGCGCGTCTTCGCCGCCTTCCGGGAGGGCGTGGCCGCCATGCCGGGCGCGGCCGAGGTGCTCGCGGAGCTGCGCCTGCGCGGCATCCCGTACTGCCTGGCCTCCTCGTCGGACCACGCCTGGATCGACCTCACCCTCGACAGGGCGGGGCTGCGCGACCTCCTTCCCCCGGGGGCCGTCTTCAGCGCGCAGGACGTCGGCGGCGTGGGCAAGCCCGCGCCGGACGTCTTCCTGCACGCGGCGGCGGCGCGCGGCGTCGCCGTCCACGACTGCCTGGTGGTCGAGGACAGCCCCAACGGGGTCCGGGCCGCCCGTGCGGCGGGCATGGACGTGCTCGGATACACGGCGCTGACCCCCGAGCAACAGCTCGTCGACGCCGGTGCGACCGGGTTGATCTCCCGCCTGCCCGAGCTCCTCGACCACCTCTGACGCCGGCGCCGGGCCGGCCCGTAAAGGCCGGGCCGGATCGCCGGAGGCCGGGCCGGTTCCGCGGAGGCGGCCGCGCCCGGCCCGATCAGCCGGCCGCGGCCGTGCTCAGCGCCTTGAGCGTGGCCGCCCCGCCGGGGTCGCGGCCCGTGCTCACCGGCACCAGGGCGACCTCGTCCACCCCGGCCGCCGCGTACGCGGACAGCCGCGCGCCGACCGCGTCCGCGTCGCCGAGCAACGCGACCGCGGCGACCAGCTCATCGGGCACGGCGGCCAGCAGCTCCCGGGGATGGGGCCGGGCGCGCGCGAACGCGACGACGTCGGCGAATCCCGCCTCGGCGAACATCTCGCCGTAGCCGGGAGCGGGCAGGTATCCGACGACGGCCCTGCGGATCCGGTCGACGGCCTCGCGGTCGGGGTTCACGGCGGCGGTGACCCAGGCGGTCACGGACGTGGCCGGGTTCACGGCACGCACCTGGGCGATCAGCCGCTCGGCCGAGGCGGGCGTGACCAGGTTGAGCACCATGCCGTCGGCCATGGCCGCGGTCCGGACGGCCGCAGGCCCGAAGGCCGCGACGGACAGCCGCGACCGCGGGGCAGGCAGCCGGAGCCGGTAACCGCTGCTCGCCACGGACGAGCCCGCGAAGTCGGAGCGCTCGCCGTCCAGCAGCGGCCGCAGTGCCTCGACCGTCTCCCGCAGCGCCGTCGCGGAGCGGGCCCGTAACCGCCCGTGCCATCCCTCCACGACGAGCGGGCTGGAGGTGCCGACGGCGACGTCGACCTGCCGCCCGGTCAGCCCGGCCACCGAGGCCACCCCCATGGCGATCATCATCGGATCCCGTACGGCGACCGCCAGCGGCCCGACGGTGAGCCGGATCCGCGTGGTGGCCAGGCCGACGGCGGTGGCCAGCGCGAAGGCGTCGTAGGTGGCCATCTCCCCGATCCACAGCGACGGGTAGCCCAGCTCGTCCGCGGCCCCGGCCGTCAGCAGGGCCTCCTCCGCGGGCCGGTCCTGCCACAACCCGAGAGACACGCACAACGACGGCGCGGGCGACACCATGGGGGCGGGGGACGGCACGGGCGCGGGGTGAGACGACGGCGAAGGGCTCATACGCGCTCCAGGAGGACGGCCGATCCGGAGCCGGCGGCGCCGCTGACCGCGGCCACGCCGTAGCGGGCGCCCCTGCGGTGGAGTTCGTCGACGCAGGCGGCGATGAGGAGGGCGCCGGTGGCGCCGAAGGCATGGCCCATGGCGATGGTGCCGCCGTTGACGTTGAACCGGTCGTCGCCGACCCCGAGGTCACGCTGGAACTTCAGGCAGAGCGCGGCGAACGCCTCGGCGAACTCGAAGACCTCGACGTCGTCGGCGGACAGCCCGGCATCGGCCAGGACCCGTTCGACAGCGAGCTGTCCGGCGGTGAGCATGGTGACCGGGTCGCCGACAGCGGTGGCGGTGCCTGCGATGCGGGCGAGAGGGTCCAGGTCGAGGCCGGTGCCGACGAGCACCAGGCCCGCAGCGTCGCACAGGCTGGGCGAGGTGCCTCTGGTGTGCGGGTGGCGGACCTCGCCGAGCTCGGGCCGGTGCTCGAGGACGACCGCGTCCTGTTCGGGGGTGCCGGCGAAGGCGGGCTCCATTCCGGCGAAGGAATCGATCGTCAGGCCGGGCCTGACGTGCTCGTCGCGGTCGAGGGCGTTCAGCGGGACGAGGGAGCGGTCGTAACGGCCGGCGGCCCACGCCGAGGCGGCGAGCGTCTGGGTCCGCAGGCCGTACCGGTCGAGCTCCTCGCGCGAGAAGCCCTCGAGGGTGGCGACCGCGTCGGCCGCGACGCCCATGTGGATGGAGCCGACGGGGAGCGACCACAGCGGGCCGCGGTCGGAGAACATCGGCACGCGCGAGACGGACTCCACCCCGCCCGCGACGACGGTACGGCTCGCACCGGAGGCGACGAGCGCGGCCGCGGTGCGCACGGCGTCGATCCCGGAGGTGCAGTAGCGGTTGACGGTCATGCCGGGCGTGTCGAAGCCGGAGGTCAGCGCGGCGGTGCGGGCGAGGTTGCCGCCCTGCTCGGCGTGCTGGGTGGCGCAGCCGACGATCAGGTCGTCGGCGGCGCCGACCCCGGTGCGCTCGCGCAGGGCGGACAGCAGTCCTTCGAGCATGGCCAGCGGCGTGACGTCGGCCAGGCCGCCGCCGGGGCGGGCCTTGCCGCGCGGGGTGCGGACGCAGTCGTAGACGTAGACGCTCATCGCAGCTGCTCCGACCGCACCCAGGTGGCGTGGAAGCCGAGCGGCACCCGCTGGGGCAGCAGCACGCGGGCGAGCGGCCCGTCGGAGATCCTGGAGGCGTCCAGGATCTGCACCTCCGAGCGGCCCTCCCGCTCGTCGGTGACGAAGCTGACCAGGTAGCCGTCGTCCTCGCCGGTCGAGCCGTCGCGCGGGGCGAAGGGGGCCTCGCTGCCGTAGCGGCCTGGGCCGTAGAAGTAGGTCTCCTTGGCGCCGGTGACGTTGTCGTAGCGGACGAGGCCGTCGAACAGGTTGGTCGCGGCGTCGGCCACGGAGACGTTGTAGGCGTACCGCGTGGGGTATCCGGTCGAGCGCGCGTCGATCGAGGGGAACTCGGTGTTGTGGTCGGCGTCCACGTATCCCTCGGAGGTGCTTCCCGTCCGCAGGTCGAAGCGGTAGCGGTACATCCGCGCGTCGAGCTTGAGATAGGAGATCATCCGCGAGAGCGGCGAGCCGTTCCCCGCGGGCGCCGGGCGCGAGACCCGGCAGACGTCCATGACGATCGCGTCGTCCTCTTCCCAGGCGTTGACGACGTGGTAGATGTAGCAGGGCTTGGCCTCGAACCAGCGGATCTCGTGCGCCTGACCGCGCCGCGGGATCACGCCGAAGCGGGAGGGCAGTTCCCTGTTGAAGGTCAGCTTGTAGCGCCCCTGCCGGGCGGCGTCGAGGTCCTGGTAGAGCGGCAGGTCCATGAGGATCGCGTGGTTCCGGGTGATCGCCATGTCGTGCGGCAGCCGGGCCCCCGGCAGGTCGAGCTCCACGCAGTGCTCGACCGTGCCGCCGGGGCCGACCACGCCGTAGCGCAGGTACGGCGGGCGCGGGCCGTAGTCGAACCAGAACAGCTCGCCGGTGCGCTCGTCCACCTTGGGGTGGGCCATGAAGTCGCCGTTGAGCGTGTCGAGGAGGGTGTCGGCACCGAGCGTCTCCAACGAGAGCGGATCCAGGCCGTACGGCGTCCCGCACAGGTACCAGGAGGCCAGCACCCTGCCGCGGTGGAAGATCACGTCGGTGTTGGCCGTGTCCTTGAAGGGCAGGCCGCGGGCGTTGCCGAACGGGTTGTCCTTCGGGTTCTCCATGACACCGGTCCAGAGCGAACGCCCGGCGGCGGACTCGGCCTCGAAGGCGCGGGTGCGCACCCAGCGGTTGCGGTAGCGGGCCCGGCCGTTCTCGAAGTGCACGGCGTGGACCATGCCGTCGCCGTCGAACCAGTGGTAGCGCCCCTTCATCGGGAAGCGCGCGTTGGGCCCGTTGCGGAGGTAGACGCCGTTGAGGTCAGCGGGGATCCGCCCGATCACCGTCAGCTCGTCGGCGGTGATCTCGTCCTGGACCGGCGCGTAGACGCCCAGGAGGTACGGGTTCGGCTCGCCCGACTCGTCCACGATCACGACACTTTCGACCATGGCTGGAAGCTACGATAGGCGAAGTCAGGTGTCAATATCCGGACATTGACGGGCTGACTTCTGCTTTCGTAGTGTTGCGGCCATCACACCCCATGGGAGTCGCGATGACGCATTCCACGGACCGGATCGCCCGCTACACCGCCGAGGGCTGGTGGACCGGTGACACGATTGGCAAGCTCCTCAGGACACACGTCGCGACCCGGCCAGGCGCAACGGCGATCGTGGACCCGCTGAACAAGGCGGACCTGCTCGACGGCCCGGCCAAGCGGCTGACGTGGGGACAGCTCGGCGCGGAGGTGGAGCGGGTCGCGGGCGTGCTGCACGCGCGGGGCATCGGTCCCGGCGACGTGGTGGCCGTCCACCTGCCCAACAGCGTCGAGCTGGCGGTGAGCTTCCTCGCGATCGTCCGGCTCGGCGCGACCGTCACGCCCCTTCCCGTGCAGTACCGCGAGTACGAGCTGGCCCAGTTACTGCCCCTGTCCGGCGCCCGGCTGCTGATCACCGGCAGGGAGTCCAGGGCGCCCGAGGGCACCCCAACGCTGTCGTGGCCCGGCGATCTGGAGGGCGTCCGGGGCGCGGCGGCACCCGAGCGCGAGGCCGACCCCGCCGAGCGGGTGACGATCTGCTGGACCTCCGGCACCGAGGCCACCCCGAAGGGCGTGCCGCGCTGCCACTACGACTGGCTCGCGGTCGAGGCGGTCTGCACGGCGGCGCCCGCGCTCACCGCCTCGGACGTGATCCTCAACCCGTTCCCGATGGTCAACATGGCCGGGATCGGCGGCGTGTTCCTGCCGTGGCTGCGGGTCGGCGCGGTGCTCGTCCAGCACCATCCCTTCGACCTGCCCGCCTACCTCGCCCAGATCGCCGAGGAGAACGTCACCTACACCCTGGCCCCGCCCGCGCTGCTCACCATGCTCCTGCACCGGAAGGTCGGGCTCGCCGGATCCCTCACCCGCATCGGCTCGGGCTCGGCGCCGCTGCCGCCGCCGATGGTGCGTGGCTGGCAGGAGGAACACGGCATCGCGATCATCAACTTCTTCGGCTCCAACGAGGGCGTCTGCCTGCTGTCGGACCCCGCCCACATGCCCGACCCCGAGGACCGCGCCCGCTTCTTCCCTCGCCCCGGTGCGCCGGGCGCGCCCGCGCTGCTCGACCGGGTGCGCACCAGGCTGGTCACCCCGGACGGAGCGGAGATCACCGAGCCCGGCGTCCCCGGCGAGCTGCGGCTGAGCGGCCCCACCGTCTTCGCGGGCTACCTGCCGGGCACGGCCACCGCGGACCCGTTCGACGAGGACGGCTACCTCAGGACCGGCGACCTGTTCGAGATCGCCGGCGAGCAGGGGCGATACCTGCGCTACGTCGACCGCGCCAAGGACATCATCATCCGCGGGGGCATGAACATCGCCCCCGCCGAGCTGGAGTCCCTGCTCGCCGGGCACCCGTCCGTCGCCGAGGTGGCCGTCGCCGGATATCCCGACGACGTGCTCGGCGAGAAGGTCTGCGCGGTCGTGGTCCCGAGGGACGAGATCGACCTGGAGTCGGTCGTCGCCTTCCTCAGGGACAAGGGCATCGCCTCCTACAAGCTGCCCGAGCGGCTGGAGATCGTCGAGGCGTTGCCGAGGAATCCGGTCGGCAAGATCCTCAAGAGGGAGCTGAAGCTGTGATCCGCGTCCTGGGCGGCTACCAGACCGATTTCGCCCGCTCCTGGGCCGCCGAGGGGCTGGGCCTGTTCGAGATGCTGCGCGAGGCGTCGCTCGGAGCGCTGGAGGCGGCGGCCGTACCGGCGGAGGACGTGCAGGTCGCGCACGTCGGAAACCTGGCGGGCGAGCTGTTCGCCGGGCAGGCCCACCTGGGCGGCATGGTCGCCTCCCTCGATCCTGCGTGGGCGATGCTGCCCACGTCCCGGCACGAGGCCGCGTGCGCGTCCGGGTCGATGGCGGTCCTGGCCGCCATGGCCGATCTGGAGGCGGGGCGGTACGACGTGGCGCTGGTCGTGGGCGTGGAGCTGATGCGCAACGTCGGCGCCAAGGAGGCGGCCCAGCACCTGGGGTGCGCGGCCTGGGCAGGGCGGGAGGCGCAGGCGGCCGGCTTCCCGTGGCCCGCGCTGTTCGCCGAGATCGCCGACGAGGTGGACGCGCGCCACGGCCTGTCTCACGAGCATCTCGCCAGGATCGCCGAGATCAACCATGGCAACGCCCTGCGCAACCCGCTCGCCCAGGCCCGGTCGTGGACCTTCCCCGACGGCTGTTTCGGGCCGGACGACACCCTCAACCCCGTGGTGGAGGGGCGGTTGCGCAAGTACGACTGCGGGCGGATCACCGACGGCGCCGCGGCGGTCGTCCTCGCCTCCGACCGGTACGGCAGGCCCGGCCCCGTCATCTCCGGCTGGGGACACAGGACCGGGCCGATGCTGCTGAAGGACAAGCTCGCCACGCCGGGCCCCTACCTCTTCCCGCACCTGCGGAGGGCCGCGCTGGACACCTACGAGCGGGCAGGGCTGCGCGGTCCCGAGGACGTCGACCTCATCGAGACGCACGACTGTTTCACCGTCACCGAGTACGTCGCGCTCGACCACCTCGGCCTCACCCCGCCCGGCGAGTCGTGGAGGGCCGTCGAGTCGGGGACGATCGCCTTCGACGGTTCCCTCCCTGTCAACCCGTCGGGCGGCCTCATCGGGCTCGGCCATCCCGTCGGCGCCACCGGCGTGCGCATGCTGCACGACGCCGCCCGCCAGGTCTGCGGCAGCGCGGGCGAGTGCCAGGTGCCGGGCGCGCGCACGGCGCTGACCCTCAACATCGGGGGCAGCTGCACGACGGTGGCGATGTTCGCCGTCACCGCGGGCTGAGCCTCACCGGCTCTCCCCCGCCTCCGATCGCCCGGCGGACGCGCCCGGCCGAGGCCCGTGGGCCCGGCTGTCCCGCAAGGCCGCGGGCAGGCGCCGGCGTCACGCGGTCC
Organism: Nonomuraea mangrovi; assembly: GCF_042681425.1. Lineage (NCBI taxonomy): Bacteria > Bacillati > Actinomycetota > Actinomycetes > Streptosporangiales > Streptosporangiaceae > Nonomuraea > Nonomuraea mangrovi. Next base: position 121,090 of record NZ_JBHUFV010000003.1, read on the forward strand.
CGGCGAGCGGCAGCCGCCGTTCCGGCAGGACCTCGGGCACGACGAAGTGCACCTCGGTACGGCTGATCGCCCGCCCGCACGACCGGCACCGCAGACAGGGCCTGAACGGCTGCCCGCAGGCACGATGGGTGACGCGCAGGTCCGTGTTCGGCGGGCCGGTGTACCACGCCTGCGCCCACTCGACGACGAAGGCGAAGATCCCGAAGAAGTCGAGGCCCTTGCCGGTCAGCCGGTACCTGGGCCGCGCCCCCGGCTCCTCCACGGCGAGCACGCCCAGCTCCGTGAAGCGGCGCAGCCGGTTCGACAACACCGAAGGAGCGACCCCCAGCTCCGACTGGAAATCGGCGAAGCGCCGCATGCCGAGGAAGGCCGCCGCGAGGATCACCGTGCTCCAGCGATCGCCCAGCAGCTCGAACGTGTCGGGCAAGTACGACAGCGGGTCACGCTCGGCCTCGCCGCGGACCGTCCTGCGGTGGTGGCGCGGCACCGTCACCTGGGCGAAGGTCGCCGCGGCCCGCACGGTCTCGGTGTCACGGGCGGTCACCGGCGCCCGGCCGCAGCTCGCGCAGCCCAGCTCGACGTCGGTACGGCTACCGCAGGTTTCGTGCACCAACTCGGGCAGGCTGTGGCGCCGCGGCACCCACCGGCGCTCCCACGACCAGATCTCGACGAGCATCGGCCACAGCTCGATGGCCCGCTCGGTCAGCAGGTACTCGGTGCGCGCGCGGCCCGCCTCGCGGTAGGGCTCCGGCCGGAGGAGCTCGCCCGCCACCAGCTCCTTCAGCCGGTTGGCCAGCACTGACTCCGACATGCCCAGCTGGTCACGCCAGTCCGCGAAGCGCCGGGTGTGCAGGAGGAAGGCCCGCTGCAGGATCAGCAACGTCCACTGGTCGCTGATCGCCAGCAGCGCCTGCCCGATCGCGCTGGGCCGCTCCGCGTCCGACACCCTTCCTGCCCCCGCTCGCCGACCTGCCACTTCGATAACCGAAAGCTATCGGAGCGCCCCGGGACCGCGCACGCCGAGCCAGGCCGGGTCCGACAGCTGGGGCCGGAAAGCCGGGGCTGGACGGCCGGGATAGCTTTCGGGCCCGCTGGGCAGCAGGTGGGCATGGCTGGGATGACAATACGGAGCACCGCGTTCAAGGATTACGGGGAGATCCCGCGCGACCACTCCCGCGCGGCCGGCGACGTCTCTCCCCAGCTCCAGTGGTCGGGCGTGCCTGAGGACACGGCCGAGCTGGCGCTGGTGTGCGACGACCCCGACGCCCCGAGCGGCACCTTCATCCACTGGCTGGTCGCCGGCATTCCACCGGAGACCACGTGGCTGGACGTCGGCGCCGACCTGAAACAGTACGCCGTGGGGCGCAACGACTTCGGCGAGCAGGGGTACGGCGGGCCGCATCCGCCTCCGGGCAGCCGGCACCGCTACTTCTTCCGCGTCTACGCCCTGTCGGCCCAAACGCGCCTGGCGGACGGGTTCGACTTCGAGGAGCTCAACAGGCAGCTCGACGCGAACACTCTGGCGGCCGGCACCCTGGTCGGGACCTACGCTCGGTGACCAGGACGCTGGTGCAGGCCGTCCAGGACGCAGGGGTATGCGACCCGCGCCTGCTGGACGCCGTGCGCGCCACCCCGCGCAAGGGGTTCGTGCCGCCGGAGTTCGCCGCGCGGGCCGAGCGGGACGAGCCGATCCCTATCGGGCACCAGCAGCCGACCTCGCAGCCGACATTGATCGCCCGGATGATCGACGCCCTCCGGCTGTCGGAGACGGACGAGGTCCTGGAGGTCGGGACGGGATACGGCTACCAGACGGCTCTGCTGGCGCGGCTGGCCAGGCAGGTGTACTCCGTCGAGCGCCATGCGGACCTGGCGGCGCGCGCCAGGGCCAACCTCGAGTCGGCGGGCCTGCGCAACACCGAGGTCGTGGTGGGCGACGGCAGCGTGGGCCTGGCGGAGCACGCCCCCTTCGACGCCGTCGTCGTCTCCGCGTCGGCGCGCCGGGTGCCTGCCCCGCTGGCCGCGCAGCTGGCCGAGGGGGGCAGGCTGGTGATGCCGATCCGCACGCACGAGGCCGACATGGTCACCCTGTTCGTCAAGAGGCACGGCCGCCTGGAACGGCAGCGTCTGCTGCTGCCCGCCTGCTTCGTTCCGTTGGTCCAGGCGGGCACCGACCCGTAGCCCCTCAGCTGTCGTTCGCACCCTGCCCGCAGGCCTCGGCGATGGCCTGCGGATCCCAGCAGAACGGACGACATTCCAGCATCCTCCCTCCCCCCGCAGGCCAGAGGCCCGGGGTGAAACCATGGCCTTCCCGACGTGCCGCGGGCAGGGCGGTCCCCCTGCGGCGTGCGGACGCATGGAGGTTGGCCCGATCAGTCGTCCCGCAATTGGCCCTGTCGCAGGTCCTCGTGGTGTCGTTGGATGACTGCCACAAGCAAGATCGCTGTCCTCGCGCACGTCCGGATTCAAGCCTGAGAGGAGCACGATGGGGCTTCGTGACGATCTTCACGCGCGGTTCGGCGAGGTGCCCGACGTGCCGGACCGGTCGGCGGCCGACGTGCTGGCGCCGCTGGCGGGGCGGGCGTCGTGCCGTGACTTCGCCGATCGCCCGGTGGATCCGGGGCTCGTGCGGCTGCTGTGCGCGGTGGCGCTGTCGGCGCCGAGCAAGAGCGACCTCCAGCAGCGCGACATCATCGTCATCGAGGACGAGGCCGTCCGCGCCGCGCTCGACGAGCTGCTGCGGGAGCAACCGTGGATCGCCGCGGCGCCGGCGTTCGTCATGATCTGCGGCAACAACCGCCGCCAGCGGCAGATCCACGGCATGCGCGCTCGCCCCTTCCCCAACGACCACCTCGACGCGTTCTTCAACGCCGCCGTCGACGCGGCGATCGCGTTGGCGGCCTTCGTCACGGCGGCGGAGGCCGTGGGGCTCGGGTGCTGTCCGGTCAGCTCGGTCCGCGATCGGGCCGAGGAGGTCAGCGACCTTCTGGGCCTGCCGGACCACGTCTTTCCCGTCGCGGGCCTGGCGCTCGGGCGTCCGGCGGGTGAAGCCGTGATCAGCCCCCGGCTGCCGCTCTCGGTCACGGTGCACGTCGACCGCTTCGATGACGGCGACCTCGAGGCGCGGATCGGGGACTACGACAAGCGGAGAGCGGCGGCCCAACCGTACGAGACGCAGCGGATGCCGGCCGAGTACGGGCACGACCCCTCGTACGGCTGGTCAGAGGACAAGGCTCGGCAGTATTCGCGGCCGCAGCGTACGGGTTTCGGCGCCTTCGTCCGCGCCAAGGGCTTCGACCTCGGCTGAGGAAGCGTTCGCCCTGGTCGTCCGGCTCCGCGCCGGATCAGGGAACGGCTCCTAGACCAGGATGCGTCTGCGTCTGGCCGCCTGAGGAGGGATCTGAACCTTCGCGAGCTCTCTGAGGGCTCGCAGGGCACCGGTCTGCCTGGCCACGGCGAGAGCCTGGCGGGCCGTCTCGACCGACCGCTCGCGCTCGTGGGCGTCGGCGAAGGCGTGGGCCATGCGAGCCAGGGCGTAGGCGCTGGCGTACGTCATCGGCGCCTTCGGCGGTCCCGCCTCCAGCAGTTCGATCGCGCCCCTGGCCCGGCCCAGATCGACGAGACACCCGACGCACAGCGTGTTGTGGGCCTCGGGGGAACAGTCGAACCGGTAGGGCGTGTCGTCGCCCGGTTCCGCGAGCGACTGGGCTGACTCCTCCAGCCGTCGATGGCACATGTCCAGATCTCCGGCGAGGGCATGACCCTGCGCTTCGTGGTGCCGGGACAGCGCGTCCATGTGCGGAGGGAGGTCGGCTCGTTCGCGGGCCGCGACGGCCAGGGCGACGAGCTGCCCGGGACTGCCGCCGACGTCGGAAAGACCGCCGCGCTGGGCGAGCGTGTAGGCCTCGAGCAGCGTGTCCGCCGCTTCGCGAGCGTCGTGTATGGCCTCATCCGACCAGGTAAGCGCCCCGTCAGGGTCGCCTGCCTCGTGGTGCATGCGGCTGATCAGCTCCGCGTTCTCCGCGGCGAGCAGGAGGAAGGCGCGCCTGACAGGCGCACTGCTGTCGCGGTGGAACTCCTCGATCCCCGCGAAGACCGGCCGCAGGACGTTGATCAGGTCGGCCGGCCGCAGGTCGGTACGGGTGTAGGCGTCCAGGATCGCCCTGAAGTAGCCGACCGTTCCCTCGTCGGCCCGCTGGGGCTGCTCGATCGCCCGGCCGGTGCGCTCCTCCTCGTCGGCCGTGAACATCCCCGGCATCAGCGGGATGCCCGTCAGGTGGTGCCACAGGGTGGTGCCGGTGGCTTCTCCGACGAACAGTTCCTTCTCGTCCACGCCGAAGGCCCGGCAGAGCAGCTCCGCATACCGCTCGTCGGGCCGGCCCTCTCCGGCCTCCCAGAGCTGGATCATCCAGGCGAGCGTCTCCTGTGCGGGCAGCCGGTCGCGCGACGTCTCGTCCGCCGCGTCGACCATCCGCTTCCCCAGTTCCCTGCGGCTCCACAGCCGGCCGCGGCGCAAGCTCCGCAGACGGGCGGCCCAGACCGGAACATCGATGTCAACCATTGGCGTATCCCTCACCATCCGAGCGGTCATCGAGAGTTCTTTGCGGTCATTTGCTCCCATTGTCCGCTTTTCGGGCTGGCTCGTCAGCCCCGTTCCGGGTACTCGCGCCAGACCTGCTCACGCGCCCGCGGATCCGGGCCCCACTGCCGGCGAAGGACCATCCTGCGCCGGTCTCAGGCGCCTGCGGGACGGCTCGCGCCCGCGTGGCTGGCGCGGCGCGGGGGATTCCGGCGGAGCGGCCGGGATCGGGCACGTGATCGGCTTACCGCGGGCGAGAGTGACCGGCTTGCCGTGGTGCGTGACCGCGAACGGCTCGCCGTCGATCAGCGTGTAGGTGGCGGTGCCCTCGTCCACCCGCACCCCCAGCCTGCTCCCTCTCATGACGATCGTGAAGCCGAGCCGGGTCAGCCCGTCGGGCAGCCTGGGTGCGAACGCCAGCCTGCCGTCCCTCCTGCGCATCCCTGCCAGGCCGTTGACCAGAGCGATCCAGCTCCCGGCCAGCGAGGCGATGTGGAGTCCATCGCCGGTGTTGTGCTCCAGATCGTCGAGGTCCATGAGAGCGGCCTCCGCCACGTAGTCGTAGGCCAGCCGCAGGTGCCCCACCTCCGCGGCCAGGACCGCCTGAGCACTGGCCGACAGCGAGGAGTCACGGACGGTGAGCCGTTCGTAGTAGGCGAAGTTGCGGACCTTCTCCTCGGCGGTGAAGGCGTCGCCACGCCTGAACATGGCCAGCACGAGGTCCGCCTGCTTGACCACCTGCTTGCGATACAGGTCGAAGTAGGGAAAGTGCAGCAGCAGCGGATACTGCTCGTCGGTGGTGGCGTCGAAGTCCCACACCTCGTGCCCGGTGAACCCTGCCGCCTGTGGGTGGACGCCGAGCGCCGCGTCGTACGGGATGTGCATCGTCTCCGCCGCGTCCCGCCACCCGGCCATCTCCTCGGCGTCGATGCCCAGCTCTCTGGCGCGTTCCGGATGGCGGCGCGCGGCCTCGGCGGCGGCGTGCAGGTTCTGCTGGGCCATCAGGTTGGTGTAGACGTTGTCGTCGGCGATGGCGCTGTACTCGTCGGGACCGGTGACCCCGTCGATGTGGAAGCGGCCCTGCGCGTCGTGGTGCCCCAGGGAACGCCACAGCCGAGCGGTCTGCGTCAGCAGGTCCAGCCCGACCCCCCGCTCGAAGGCCTCGTCACCGGTGGAGTCGACGTAGCGGATGACCGCGTCGGCGATGTCGGCGTTGACGTGGAAGGCGGCGGTGCCGGCAGGCCAGTAGCCTGAGCACTCCTCGCCCGCGATCGTCCGCCACGGGAAGGCCGCCCCTCTCAGGTTCAGCTGGCTCGCCCGCTCCATCGCCAGGGGCAGCGTGGAGTGCCGCCAGCGCAGGGCGTGCGCGGCGGCGGCCGGCACGACCTGCGTGAGCAGGGGCAGCACATACGACTCGGTGTCCCAGAAGCTGTGGCCGTCGTATCCGGGCCCGGTCAGGCCTTTGGCCGGGATCGCCCTGCCCTCGGCCCTGGCGCCCGCCTGCAGCACGTGGAACAGCGCGAAGCGCACCGCCTGCTGGATCTCGCTGTCGCCCTCGACCTGCACATCCGCGTGCTCCCAGAACGTGTCCAGGTAGGCGCGCTGCTCCGCCAGCAGGCCGTCCCATCCCGTCTGGACCGCGCCGGTGAGGGCGGCGGCCGCCTGGTCGCGCACCGCGGGCTGCGAGCGGGACCCCGACCATCCGTAGCCCACGAACTTGATCACCCGTAGCCGCTGCCCCGGCTGGAGAGACGCCGTGATCGTGACCCGCCCGAGATTGGGCAGGCTCTCGGCGCTCACATGGACGCCGTCGGGCCCTTCGACGACATGGTTCATCCCGACGGCGACACACAGGCTGCTGCGCCGGGTACGGTGCACGAGTCCCGCGCGGGCCTCCTTCGCCGCGTGCTCCAGCGGCACCAGCGGGGCCTCCAGCGCGGCGGCGACCCGGGGATCGCCGTCGGGAGACGGAAGCGGCTCGTTCGCGACCAGCTCCGACTGCACCACCAGGCGTACGGGTCCGGCCAGCGACTCCACCTCGTAGCAGATCGCCGCGACGGAGCGCTGCGTGAAGGACACGAGCCTGGTCGTGGAGACGCGCACCACGTCGTCGGCGGGAGAGGCCCATTCGGCGTGGCGGCGGAGCACCCCGTCGCGCAGATCGAGCAGGAGCTCGTGGGAGTGCAGTTCGCCGTAGCGGAGGTCGAAAGGCTCGTCGTCGACGAGCAGGCGGATCAGCTTGCCGTTCGTCACGTTGATGAGTGTCTGGCCGGACTGCGGGTAGCCGTAGCCCGCCTCCGCGTACGGCAGGGGCCGCAGCTCGTAGACGCCGTTCAGATAGGAGCCGGGAAGGCCGTGCGGCTCCCCCTCCTCAAGGTTCCCCCGCCAGCCGATGTGGCCGTTGGACAGGGCGAAGAGCGACTCGTACTCGGCCAGAACGGCGAGGTCGAGGTGGGTGGCGCGCAGGCACCACGGCTCGCTGGGGAAGGCCGGATGGCTGATCACGACTGGCCCTGGAGCTCGGCCAGATCCGTCACCACGACGTCGGCTCCGTGCGCCGTGAGCTCGGCGGCCTGTCCCACCCGGTCGACGCCGACCACGAACCCGAAGCCGCCGGCGCGCCCCGCCGCCACTCCGGCCAGGGCGTCCTCGAACACCGCGCACTCGCCGGGAGCCATCGCGAGGGCTCGCGCTGCGGCGAGGTACATGTCGGGCTCGGGCTTGCCCGCCAGCCGGTCCCGCTGCGCGGTGAGGCCGTCGACGCGCACCTCGAACAGATCCTCGATGCCGGCCGCGACGAGCACGTCGCGGCAGTTCGCGCTGGAGGAGACAACGGCGCGACGCAACCCCGCGTCCCGTGCCGTCCGGACGTAGCGCACCGAACCGTCGTAGGCCTGCACGCCGTCGTCCCGCATCCGCCGCAGCACGATCTCGTTCTTGCGGTTGCTCAGCCCCTCCACGGTCTCCGCGCCGGGCCGATCGTCGGGCTTGCCCTCCGGCAGGACGATGCCGCGTGAGGCGAGGAAGGACCGTGTGCCGTCGGCACGGGGCTTGCCGTCCACGTAGGTGTCGTAGTCGCCGACCGGATCGAACGGGACGTACGGCTCGCCGTACGACCTGGCTCGCTCCCGCAGGTAGACGTCGAACATCTCCTTCCACGCGGCGGCGTGCACCTTCGCCGTCTGGGTGAGCACGCCGTCCAGATCGAACAGGCACGCGCGGATCCCATCGGGCAATCCCAGGTCGGTTGCCTTCATGTCATCCCCCACCGAAGGTCGCTTCACTGGAAGACGTGCCCGGCCGGACGCAACGGTCCACCTGGGAGATCCGTGGTCCTGGTAAAGGAAGGGCACGGACTCGGCCGGGGCGCCTTCCGGTGCCGCGCCGCCTGGCGCGTGGAAACGGTTCGGCCGTCCCTCTCAGCCTCACCGCGCCCACCCGGCCCGCAGGATCACAGCGGCTGGTCGAGGCCGGGGGCGAACTGGTCCAGCGCGACCTGCCTGCCCGCCGCGATCTCCTCGGCGGTGGCGGTGCCCGACTTCTCGATCACCGACGTCCAGGCCAGCACCGACTCCTTGGAGTAGCGCTGCGCCTCCTCGGAGTTGGCCGCCTCGACCGGGTCTGCGGCCGTTTCGCCGCGCAGGAACAGATCCAGGCCCAGCACGGCGCCGTCCCAGCCGGGGCCGACGTAGAAGGCTCCCGCGCCGCTGACCGCCATCGCGATCGGGACGGTGTGCTCGAACTCGAAGTCGGTGCGCTCGTCGCCGTCCGCGCGCAGCCTCACCTCCACGAGGCTGCTCGCGTCCCCGAAGGTGGCCCTGAAGCGGTGCGGCGGGTCGCACTCGAGGATCTCGCCGCCGGCGTTGCCTTCGAGCTGGAACCTCCCCCCGACGCGCAGGTCGCCGCTGATGGGCATGAGCCAGCGCTTGATGCGGTCGGGGTCGGTGAGCGCGTCCCAGACGTCCTCCACCGACGCCTGGTAGGTGCGCCCCATGACGACGGTCACGCTCTCGTCGTCGCGCCTGACGCCGCGGCTCGTGGCGTTGATCTGGGCCAGGATGTCGATCATTTCGCTCTCTTCTCTTCGGTGGCCTTACGGCGTTCGCGCTTGCCCCTGGCGAGCTCGGTCGCCAGGGCGTCGAGGTGGTGGTTCCAGAAGCGGCGGAACTGTTCCAGCCAGATGTCGATCTCCTGCAGGGGTGCGGCGTTGACGACGTACAGCCGCCGCACGCCCTCGGCGCGCACGCTGGCGAACCCGGAGTCGCGCAGCACGCGCAGGTGCTGGGAGACGGCCGGCTGGGAGATGCCGAACTCCGCCTGAATGGCGGTGGTGAGCGAACCTGAGGTCTGCTCCCCGTCGACCAGCAGCTCCAGGATGCGGCGACGTACGGGGTCACCGAGAACGTCGAAGGCGTGCATGCGGGAGACTATGCCAGGCACGGCTTATATAAGTCAACTCTTATATACTGAGATATGGTGGCGCTCCCATGAACGTCATCCTGCTCATCGCGCTCCTCCTCCTGATGCTCGCCTGGCCCGTGCCCGCGCTGGCCGCCTTGGCGCTGGTCGTGCCGGCCGCCCTCGGCCTGTCCCGCCGCGCCGGCCGGACGGCGGTGCGAGACAGGACGAGGGCGCTGCGGGCGGGATGGCTGCTCACCGCCGCGTCGGCGTGCGCGGCGATCGCCGCCTACGGCTACGGCCTCAGGACGACCACCTTCGGGGCGTGGACCGACCCCGACGACCGGTGCGGGCTGGCCCGGCCCGACCTGTACGGCTACGGCCACCGCGGCCCGGACGGCGGATCGCACAGCATGTGGCCCCTGCACGACACCACGTGCGGCCCCGACCTGGTGCCCGGCTTCGTCAATCCCGTGGTGGCCGGATCGGCGGCGCTGTTCGCGGTGCTCATGGTGATCATGACGGTGGCGACAGTGGCGAAGGCCAGGTCCCGCCACCGCGCGTCGCAGGATTGACCCCAGTCGTCCCCTGCCGCCCGCACGGTGTCATCACGGCCGGCGGTACCGACCGAGACCGTACTTTCGGCCGGTTCTGCCGGCAGGAGGCGATCTCCTAGCCTGAGCCGCATGCATCTTCGGGGGTGGCCGGCCGATGTCGTGCTCGGCGCCGTGTTCGCGGCGGCGCTCGCCTTCCAGGCGTCCCGGATCGCGGAAAGCTGGGGTCCCGGCTACTGGCAATTCGGCTGCGCCGCCGGCGCGGTGGTGTGCGTGATCGCGCTGGTCCGCAGGCGCGACCGGGCCTGGGCCGCCGTCGCCGGCCTGGCCGTCGCGGGGGCGGCCGTCGTGGCCGGCCTGTTCGCCCATCTGCCGGCCGAGCCAGGCCCGGCCATGGCGCTGGGCCTGTCCGTGCTCGTCGGCTCCACCACCAGAGCGCTTCCCGCCCCGCCGGCCTGCGCCCTCGCCGCCGGAGGGCTCGCGGTGGTCATCGGCGGCCCGCTCACGTCCGACACGTCCTCGGCCGGCCTCCCCCCGGTGACCGCGCTGAGTGGCGCAGTCCTGCTCGCCGGCCTTTCGGCCGGGCTGTGCCTGCGGCTGCTCGCCGCCCGCCGCCGTGCCGCCGCCGAGAGGGTACGCCGCGACGAGCGCCTGCAACTGGCCAGGGAGCTGCACGACGTCGTCGCGCACCACGTCACCGGCATCGTGCTCCAGTCCCAGGCCGCCAGGCTCCTGGCCCGCAAGCAGGCGGAGCGGCTGGACGACTCCCTGGCGGGCATCGAGGCAGCAGGCTCCGACGCGCTGGCCGCCATGCGCCGCCTCGTCGGCCTGCTGCGCGACGCCGACGACGCGGCCCTTGCCACGCTCGGCGCCGAACGGCTCAGCGACCTGGTCACCCGCTTCGAGGGGCCGGCCGTACGCCTGCGGCTGCCCGGCGACGAGGACACGTCGGGGTGGCCGCCCGAAGTGAGCAGCACCGTCTACCGGGTCGTTCAGGAGTCGCTGACCAACATCTCCCGGCACGCCCCTCACGCGCGCTCCGTCATGGTCGACGTCTCCAGGGACGGCGACGCGGTCGTCGTCGAGGTCGTCGACGACGCCCCGCCGGCACCGGCCCTGCACCACCGCCGGGCCGGGTACGGCCTGGTGGGGATGCGCGAACGCCTCGAGGCCCTGGGAGGCACGCTGTCCGCGGGCCCGCGCCACGGGGCCGGCTGGTCGGTGCTCGCCACCCTGCCCGTCCCCGCGTGGGAGCGCCGATGACCATCAGGGTGCTGCTCGCCGACGACCAGGCGATGGTCCGCGCCAGCCTCCGGGTCATCCTCGAGGACCAGCCCGACATCGAGGTGGTGGGCGAGGCCGCGGACGGCGCCGATGCGGTCACTCTGGCGCGCAGGCTACGGCCGGACGTGTGCCTCGTGGACATCCGGATGCCTCGCCTCGACGGCATCGACGTCACCCGCGCTCTGGCCGGCCCCGGTGTCTCCTCCCCGCTCCGCGTGATCGTGGTCACGACCTTCGACCTCGACGAGTACGTCTACGGCGCGCTGCACGGCGGCGCGGTCGGCTTCGTCCTGAAGGACGCGGGCCCTGGCCTGCTCGTCGAGGCCGTGCGGGCCGCCAACGCCGGGGACGCCCTGATCTCGCCCTCGGTCACCCTGCGCCTGCTGCGTCACTTGAGGTCCGCCGGCGCTCCGGCCGCCCGCGAGCCCGCCAGTCCGTTGTCCGAACGGGAGGCCGAAGTCGTCATGGCCGTCGCCAGAGGCCGCACCAACCAGGAGATCGCCGCCGAGTTGTTCATTTCCCTGAGCACGGTCAAGGGCCACATCTCCGGCATCCAGACCAAGCTCCGGGTGCGCAACCGGGTCGAGATCACCGCCTGGGCCTGGGCGAACCGCATGATGGACGCCACCTAGAGGCGCCTTCGCCACCCGCCTCTCGGCACCCCCCTCGACGCCGGCGCCCGCCGCGCGGGCCGTCCGGGGATCGCGCCCTGCTCAGAACCAGTACCGCCGGCCGCCGACCGGACGTCCGACCGCGCCCAGCAACAGCAGCACGAGGCCGATGACAAGGAGAATGGCGCCGATCGTGTACAGGATCGAGATGCCGAGCAGCCACCCGAGCACCACCAGTATCACACCGAGGATGATCATGACATCCTCCTTGGAAGACGTGAGTCCCCTGCCACGCGGTCGCGTGACAACCGTAATATTCCCTGGCAAGGGCACACGAATCGTTCAAACGGCGTCGCCCTCAGGATGCGCGATCGCGGGCCCGCGTCCGCGTAGCGGCGTGGCCTCGACCGGCGTCACGGCCTGCTCGAGCCGCTGCGGCGCCGCCCCCTTCGGTCATCGGCAGCGGCGGTGGATCTCGTCCACCCGTTCGGTGATCCCGCTCCGGTCGAGGTGTTCCAGCAGCGGCACCGCGACCCTTCGGCTGGTGTCGAGGGCGCGCCTGGCCTGGCTGACCGTGAAAGGCTGCGGCAGCCGCCTCAGCAGCTCCGCCGCCCCGCTGTCCGCGCCGGGCAGCAGCACCACACCTTCGGTCACGCGCAGCAGGCTCCCCGCCCGTACCGCCGCCGCCAGTTCCCTTGTGCCCAGCCCCAGCTGGGCCAGCCGCGACGTCTCCGGCGCCTGGTAGGGGTGCGCCGACAGCTCGGCCCTCAGCCGCGCGACGGCCCGGGCCACCGGCACGGGCAGGCCGGAAGTCCGCCCGGAAGGCTCGGCGAGGACGCGACCCTCGGCGACCGTGAGCGGCGGGCGCACCAGCGCGACGACCAGCCGCCGGTCGGGCAGGCCGAGCTCGTGCCTGGCCGCCTCGACCGGCATGCCGGGCTCCAGCGGATGCTCCACCGCGTACCGCCGGGCCACCTCGGCCAGCCGCCTGGCCAGCCGCGCCCAGTGCTCGGGGTCGGCGTACCAGTCGCCGCAGACCGGGTGCCCTCCTGTAGCCCCGGCCATCGCGATCAGGTCGGCGGCGCGCAGCAGCCGATGGGTGCGCAGGACGGAGGTCGCGTCGGGCGTGGCCGACTCCAGCCGCGCCGCGCGCGCCCGCGCCGCCCCCCGGCGGCCGAGCTCCGGCGGCCGCACGTCGAGCACGCTCGCCCCCGCCAGCACCCGAACCTCGGCCCTGTCGCGGCCCGGGTCGCGCAACAGCAGCACGTCCCCGAGGTGGAGCGGGAGCGGGACGGCCAGGCGCAGCCGCACGACGTGCCCGCCGAGCGGCCGCACCTCGCACGCCACCGCCGCCGACCCGATGTGCGCGGTGAGCCGCCTGGGCAGGTGCCGCTCACCCTGTCCGCGGCCGGGACCCACGAGGGCTCCGACAGGTGAGATCCGGACGTCGACCAGGTCGGTGAACGTCCATCGGCCGGGTGTGACCAGCGCCCCGCCTCGCTCGGGGAGGCCGCGGCCCTTCAGGTTCACCGCCACCCTGGCGAGGCCGGTCACCGAGGCGAGCGGCTCCTTGAGGGACTCCAGCGCCCGGACCCGCACCGGCTCGCCGCCGAGCGCCAGCTCGTCGCCCACCGAGATCGTGCCCCCGGCCAGGGTCCCGGTCACGACCGTGCCACTGCCCGTCACGGTGAACACGCGGTCGATCCACAGCCGGACCGGCGCCCCTGGATCGGGCGCGGGCAGCCCGGCGACCAGCCGCTCCAGGGCCTCCCGCAGCTCGCCGAGCCCCTGGCCGGTGCGTCCGCTCACCCCCACCGCCTCGACGCGACCCGGCCCCGCCACCCCACCGGCCCCGTCCAGACCAGCGCCATCCAAGCCCGCCGCACCGCCCGCGTCCAGGCCCGCGCCACCGAGGCCGGCGGCGGCCATGCGGGTCCGTGCCTGCTCGATCGCCGGGGCCGGGTCGGCGAGGTCGGCGCGTGTCACCGCGAGCAGGCAGTGCCGTACGCCGAGGGCCTCGAGTGCCACCAGGTGCTCCTCGGACTGCGGCATCCAGCCCTCGTCGGCGGCCACCACGAACATGACGGCCGGCACCGGGCCCACCCCGGCCAGCATCGTGCCGAGAAACCGCTCGTGGCCCGGCACGTCCACGAAGGCGAGGCGCCGCCCCGAGGGGAGGGTCGTCCAGGCGTAGCCGAGCTCGATCGTCAGCCCCCGCCGCCGCTCCTCCTCCAGCCGGTCGGGCTCCATCCCGGTGAGCGCCCGCACGAGCGTGGACTTGCCGTGGTCGACGTGACCCGCCGTGGCGACGACGTCCATCAGCCGCTCACCTCGAGGATCGCGCGGGCCACATCGCCGTCACGGTCGCCGGCGACGGTACGGAGGTCGAGCAGCAGTCTCCCGCCCGCGATCCGGCCGACGACGGGGGGATCGCCGGTTCGCAGCGGTACAGCGAACCACTCGGGCAGGCTCACGGCGGCGCTCGCCAGCGTGACGCCCGGCGCTCCCCCGCCCCCGACGGCGGCCCTGCTCGGCACGGCTCGCGCCTCGATCCCCGCGCCGGCCAGCTTGTCGGCGAGCGCCTCCGCCCGGTCGGCGAGCGCCGCGGGATCGGCGTGCAGCGCCTGGCGGACCGGGACGGCGGGGCCGCGGAGTGTCGCCTCCAGCGCCGCCAGCGTCAGCTTGTCGACCCGCAGCGCACGGGCCAGCGGGTGCCGCCTGCACCGTTCGACCAGGTCACGGCGGCCGAGCAGGAGCCCCGCCTGCGGTCCGCCCAGCAGCTTGTCGCCGCTGGCGGTCACGAGATCCGCCCCCGCCTGGAGCACGGTCGTCGCGTCGGGCTCGGCGGGCAGCAGCGGCTCGCGGGCGAGCAGGCCCGAACCGATGTCGGCCACGACGGGCACGCCCAGCCCGGTCAGCTCCGCCACCTCGGCGGCGCCGGTGAAACCTTCGACACGGAAGTTCGACGGGTGCACCTTGAGCACGCATCCGGTCTCCGGCCCCACGGCCGCCGCGTAGTCGCCGCACGAGGTGCGGTTGGTGGTGCCGACCTCGCGCAGCCGCGCCCCTGTGGAGACGAGCAGGTCGGGAATGCGGAATCCGTCGCCGATCTCCACCAGCTCGCCGCGGCTGATCACGATCTCCCGCCCTGCGGCGAGCACGGTGGCCACCAGGACGAGCGCGGCGGCGTTGTTGTTGACGACGTGCACGTCCTCGGCGGCAGGGACGGCGCGCGCGAGAGCCTCCATCGCGCCCCGCCCGCGGCGGGCCCTGGCCCCGGTCTCCAGGTCGAACTCCACGTCGGCGGCACCGGCCGCGGCCGCCATCGCCTCGACCGCGGCGGGCGACAGCGGCGCCCTGCCGAGGTTGGTGTGGATCAGCACGCCGGTCGCGTTGATCACCGCGCGCAGGCTGGCGGCCTGCGCGGGAAGCGCCGCGAGGGCCGCGTCCGCGACCTGCTCGGGGGCGATCTCGCCGAGCCGGGCCCGCTGCTGGGCCCGCACCACCGCGTCCTTGACGACCGACCAGCCCAGCCGCCCGCCCTCCGCGACCAGCCGCGGATCGGCGAGCACGGCGTCGGTGCGCGGCACGTGCCTTCGTGGGTCCACTCTTCGAAAATAGAACGGAGGCGGACGGGAATCGAACCCGCCAGGCCGAGGACCTCGGCCTCGTCGGTTTTGAAGACCGCGGGGGCCACCAGGCGCCCTCACGCCTCCAAGCAAGAACCTACCCCGCGGCGGGGCGGTGACCGCGGCGGCACACGCCGTCACCGTCCATCGGCGGCTCCGTCGTCGAGGCGCCGCCTCTGGGGCACGACCGTGTACTTCGGGTCGGCTGCCGATGCCCTACCCGCTTCCAGGATGCCGAAGCGGGTGCACAGGGCGCCGGCCGTAAGGGCGAGGCCGGACAGCACGCTGAGCGTACGGCCGCGCCCGGCGGCCGCGGCGAACAGCCCGCCGCAGACCGTCAGCGCGCGGGCCGAGCGCATCAGGCGGCCCGCCCTCCCCAGCCGGTACGGCTCGCCCGCCGGCCCCAGCCTGCGCTCCATCACCGCGGCCGCGGCGGTCTCCATGACGGCCCCGAGCATCGCCACCGCACGGGCGGGCCGCTGCTCCGCGCGGGGCGCCGCCAGCATGCCCAGCGCCCCCGCGCCGGCCAGCGCGCTCCCGGCGAACAGGAACGGCAGCTCCCTGTACGCCTCGTGCCAGGCGGGCACGGCGGTGTCGGCGACCAGGACGGCGGTGTAGGTGGCGGTCAGCGGACCCGTCACTCCCGTGGCGAGGGCCGCGGCGTCGCCCACGAGGGGCAGGACCCCCGTCAACTCGGACGAGGCGGCGACCGCCGACAGCCCTCCCTGGGCGGCCAGGATCCAGGAGCCCACGCTCATCGGCGAGGTCGGCTTGAACACACGCAACATGTTGAGGAACCGTTCGGGCCTGCCCAGCTCGGCCGCCAGGAGGCCGGAACCGGTGATCGCCCCGAGTGCCGCCGCGAGCCGGGCGGTGCGCGCGAGCCGGTGGTGCCCGGTGAACCCCGCCATCACGGCCATCACCGACGAGGCACCGGACAGACCGCCCAGGTAGAGATAGGTGGGCATGTGTGGTTCATGCCAGATCGGAGGCTTGATCACCGGCCGGCCGTAGTACGACCGGAACTCGGCCTCCTGCACCATCGCCCGCTCCCGCGTCACCGTCGGCCCCCGTTGGGGGACGCCGCGAAGGCCACTGCCACCACCCCTGCCAAGGACAGCGCCGCAGCCCCCGCCCAGCGCCACATGGACGGCAGGTCGCGGGTGGTCACCACGGGATCCGGCGGCAGGCCGTACACCTCCGGCTCGTCCAGCAGCAGGAAGAACGCCCCCGCGCCGCCCACCCCGTCGTCGGGGCTCTCGCCGTACAGCCGGGCCTCGGTGCGTCCCTCGGCGTGCAGCCGCTCCAGCCTGCCCTCGGCCCGCTCCCGGAGCTCGTCGAGCGGGCCGAACTGGATCGAGTCAGTCGGGCACGCCTTGGCGCACGCCGGTTCGAGGCCCCCGCGCTGCCGGTCGTAGCACATCGTGCACTTCCAGGCCCGCCCGTCGTCCTCCCTGCGGTCGATCACGCCGAACGGGCAGGCAGGCACGCAGTAGCCGCAGCCGTTGCAGATGTCCTCCTGCACCACCACCGTGCCGAACTCGGTCCTGAACAGCGCGCCGGTCGGGCACACGTCCAGGCAGGCGGCGTGGGTGCAGTGCTTGCACACGTCCGACGACATCAGCCAGCGGTCCACGCCGCCGTCGTCCACGCCGCTGTCGTCCCCGCCGCCGTTCGTCCGCACGGGGCGCGACTGCTCGATGAAGGCCACGTGGCGCCAGGTGCTCGCCCCGAGCCGCCCGGTGTTGTCGTAGGAGGTCGCCTCGAACACGAACCCGTCGTCGGGCAGCTGGTTCCACTCCTTGCAGGCCACCTCGCAGGCCTTGCAGCCGATACAGACGCTCGTGTCGGTGAAGAACCCCATCCGCTCAGCCACCATCGCGGTAGACCTCCAGCAGGTCGAGCATCGCCCGGCCCCTCGGGCGCCTTCCGGGCAGCACGTCGCAGGTCACGGCCTTGCCCTCCTGGATGTAGACGTTCGGGTCGAGCACCAGCGGCAGCAGGTCGTTGGTGACGTCGCCGGTCACCAGGCCGCCGCCGCCCCACCCCCAGTGGTAGGGCATGCCGATCTGGTGGACAGTCCTGCCCTGGATCCGCAGCGGCCGGACCCGGCCGGTGACCAGCACCCTGGCCTCGATCACGGTACGGCTGGTCACGATCGTGGCCCAGTCGCCGTTGACCAGCCCGAGCTCGGCGGCGAGCTGCGGGGACACCTCACAGAACAGCGCGGGCTGCAGCTCGGCGAGGTAGGCCAGCGGCCGGCTCATGGCGCCCGCCGTGTGGTGCTCGGTGAGCCGGTAGGTGGTCAGCACGTACGGATAGCGGGGCGACTCCGGCGGGTTGTAGGGGCTTTCCGGACGCGCGTAGATCCGGCGCGCGGGGTTGGCCCGCTGGCCGTACAGCGGGTTGGCGACCGGCGACTCGTGCGGCTCGTAGTGGGTGGGCAGCGGTCCGTCGGCCAGGCCCGCCGGCACGTACAGCCAGCCTTTCCCGTCGGACTGCATGACGAACGGGTCGGTCCCGGCCAGCGCGGCCTCGGCCCTGGCGCCCTCGGGCGGCACGTAGTCAGGCGGCTTGTTCCGCTCGAAGTCGGGCACGTCGTGCCCGGTCCACTCGCCGCGCTCCGCGTCCCACCACACGTACGCCTTGCGCTCGCTCCACGGGCGGCCTTGCGGATCGGCGGAGGCGCGGTTGTAGAGGATCCGCCGGTTGGCCGGCCAGGCCCAGCCCCATTCGGGTGCCACGGGCGTCTGTTCCCGGCCCGGCCTGCGCCGGGCGGCCTGGTTGACCTCGTCGGCGTAGACGCCGCAGTAGATCCAGCAGCCGCACGCGGTCGACCCGTCGGGCCTGAGCTGGCTGAAGGACGACAGCGCCCTGCCGTCGGGGCCGACGCCGTTGATCTCCCGCAGCACGGCCGCCGCCGAGGGGTCCCTGTGCTCGCCGACCTCGGGGTAGTCCCACGTCAGCTCGCGCACCGGCCGGTCGATCTCGTCCCCGGTCAGCCGCTCCCTGACGAGTCTGCCGAGGTGGTAGTAGAACCACAGGTCGCTGCGGCAGTCGCCGGGCGGGTCGAGCGCCTTCTCCCTCCACTGCAGGAGCCGCTGCGTGTTGGTGAAGGTGCCCTCCTTCTCCACGTGGCTCGCGGCCGGGAGGAAGAACACCTCGGTGCCGATGTCCTCGGTGCGCATCTCGCCGGTCTCGAGTTCCGGACCGTCCTTCCAGAACGTGGCCGTCTCCACCAACGTCAGGTCGCGCACCACCAGCCAGTCGAGGTTGGCCAGGCCGAGCCGCTGGGCGCGGCCGCCGGAGGAGCCGACCGCGGGGTTCTCCCCCACCACGAAGAAGCCCTTCACCGTCCCGTCGATCTGGCCCATCACGGTGGTGTAGTGGCTGTGGTCGCCGGTCAGGCGCGGCAGGTGGTCGAAGCAGAAGTCGTTCTCCTCGGTGGCCGCCTCTCCCCACCAGGCCTTGAGCAGGCTCACCATGTAGGAGCGCCGGTTGCCCCAGAAGCCGGTGTCGCCGCCCTCGCGCTCCAGGTAGTCGTCCAGAGCTTCGTGCCGGTGGGCGTGGGGCATGGCCAGGTAGCCCGGCAGGATGTTGAACAGCGTCGGGATGTCGGTCGAGCCCTGGATGCTCGCGTGTCCCCGCAGCGCCAGGATGCCGCCGCCGGGACGGCCCACGTTCCCCAGCAGCAGTTGGAGGATGGCCGCGGTCCTGATGTACTGCGCGCCGACCGTGTGCTGCGTCCAGCCGACGGAGTACACCCATGCCGTGGTGCGTTCCCTGCCGGAGTTGGCGGTGATCGCGTCGGCGAGTTCGGCGAAGTCCTCCGGCGAGATGCCGCACAGCTGCTCCACCATCTCCGGGGTGTAACGGGCGAAATGCCGCTTCAGGACCCGGTAGACGCAGCGCGGGTGGCGCAGCGTCGGGTCCGTCGGCGGGCTGGGGTGCGCGGCGGCGCCGCTGGAGCCGTAGCGGTCGGCCCCCGCGGCCCTCGCGTGGTGCAGTCCGCCCTCCAGGGTCTCGCCCGGCGCGTGCTCGCCCGTGCCCTCGTACGACCAGCTCGCCGGGTCGTACGAGCGCGTCTCGGGATCGAAGCCGGAGAACAGCCCGTCGAGATCCTCGGTGTCCTGGAAGTCCTCGGACACGAGGGTGGCGGCGTTGGTGTAGGCCAGCACGTACTCGCGGAAGTCGAGCTCGTTGCCGAGGACGTGGTTGATCAGGGCGCCGAGCAGCACGATGTCGCTACCCGCGCGGATCGGCAGGTGGCGGTCGGCCAGCGCGCTGGTCCGGGTGAAGCGCGGATCCACGTGGAAGACCTTCGCCCCCCGTGCCTTGGCCTCCACCACCCACTGGAAGCCCACAGGGTGGCATTCGGCCATGTTGGAGCCCTGGATGACGATGCAGTCCGCACCCGCCAGGTCCTGCTGGAAGGTGGTCGCGCCGCCACGCCCGAAGCTGGTCCCCAGACCGGGGACGGTGGAGGAGTGTCAAATGCGCGCCTGGTTCTCCACCTGGATCGCGCCGAGGGCGGTGTAGAGCTTCTTCATCAGGTAGTTCTCTTCGTTGTCGAGCGTCGCCCCGCCCAGACCGGCGATGCCCAGCGTGCGGCGCACGACCTTGCCCTCAGAGGTCTGCTGCCAGGTCTCCCGTCGCGTCCTCAGCACCCGCTCGGCGATCATCTCCATCGCGGTGCCGAGATCCAGCCGCTCCCACTGCGTGCCGTACGGCCTGCGGTACAGCACGTGGGTCTGGCGGCCCGGATGGGTGACGAGCTGCTTGCTGGCCGAGCCCTTGGGGCACAGCCGCCCGCGCGAGATGGGCGAGTCGGGGTCGCCCTCGATCTGGCTGACGCGGCCGTCCTTGACGTAGACGAGCTGGCCGCAGCCCACCGCGCAGTACGGGCAGATCGAGCGGGCGACCGTGTCCGCCTCCTCGGTGCGCGGCCTCAGAGCGTCGGTCCGCGCCGAGCGCACGGCATCGCTCCTGCCGTCCTCTCCCTTGAGTTGCCGGAGCACCGGCCACCGAGAGAGCCATCCCCGACCTGCCATAATGCGAATCCTGCCCTGATCCGTCCGGCCTAACCGCCCAGCGCCGCCTGCCGCGGCCTGCGTTCTCGGCGAGGGCCCTCGTGGGAGCCGCTCGGCCGGCTCGTCGAGCACCTTGTCGACGGACGGGAGGGCAGGTCGTGAGGGTGTGTAGCATGAGGCGCATGTATCGAGGTGTTGGCTCCCTGAAGCTCCGCCGTCGCGCCTGACGGCGCGGCACTGAGCTCTCTTCTCGTGTGTCCGCCGTCCCGGTAGTCGTACCGGGCGGCTTCTTCGTGCTGCCCGGTTCCGGAGCGAACTGTGGAGCACACTGTGAAGGCATCACCCTCACGCGGTCGGCCTGCGTCCAGCCGGTCGACGCAAGAACTTCTCTCTGAACTGAGTACGACCGGTCGCCTGCCGGCCGGGACCAGCGCTCACGTCCGCGCCCGCGAGATACGGGTCGTCCTCGGCGGGCGACCTGTGCTGTCCGACGTCACCGTGACGGTCTCGCACCGGTCGCGGACGGCCGTCGTGGGTGAGAACGGCCGGGGCAAGACGACGCTGCTGCGCGTCCTGGCCGGCGACCTCGCGCCCGACGACGGCGCCGTCGAACGCGTGGGCACATCGGGGGTGGTCCATCAGTCGCTCCGTGCCCATGCGGGAGAGAGCGTCGGCACCCTGGTCGCCGAGTCGGTGCGCCTGCCGCACCTGGCTCTGCGCGCGCTGGACCTTGCCGCCGCGGGTCTGGAAAGGGGCGACGAGGGTGCAGATGATCTCTACGCGACCGCCCTCGACGCCGCGACGCGCCTCGATGCGTGGGACGCGGAACGTCGGGTCGACATCGCCCTCGAAGGGCTCGACGCGTGCACGGACCGTGACAGGAAGCTCGCCACGTTGTCCGTCGGCGAGCGTTATCGCGTGCGCCTGGCATGCGTGCTCGGCGGGAGCCACGACGTCCTCCTGCTGGACGAGCCGACCAACCATCTGGACGCCGACGGTCTGGACTTCCTGACCTCCCACCTGCGATCACGGGCAGGCGGTTTGGCGATCGTCTCCCACGACCGTGCCCTGCTGCGCGAGGTGGCCGAGGAGTTCCTCGACCTGGACCCGAGCGAGGACGGCCGTGCTCGCGTGTTCGCCGGAGGGTACGGCGGCTGGCAGGAGGGCCGCCGACGGGAACGGGAGCGGTGGATACAGGAATACGAGGCCCAGCAGGCGGAGCACGCCAGGCTGACCCAGGCTGTGCAGGAGGCTCGCAACCGGCTCACCACAGGGTGGCGGCCGGACAAGGGCACGGGAAAGCACCAGCGCCAGTCGCACGCCCCAGGGGTCGTCCAAGGCCTGAGGCGCAGGCAAGAGGTCCTGGAGGCGCACCGGGTGAGCGTGCCGCAGCCGCCGCAGTCGTTGCGGTGGCCACAGCTGCGGACGCGCCGTGGCATGCCGATCCTGCGGTGCGACGAGGTGACGGTCGAGGGACGGCTGCGCGCGCTGATCTCATGGGACCTGGACGGCGGCGACCGGATCCTCGTCACCGGCCCGAACGGCGCCGGCAAGTCGACGCTGCTCGGCGTCCTGGCCGGCCACATCACCCCGTCGACCGGGGCGGTACGCCGCTCCGCCGGCACCGCCATCGCCTACCTGTCGCAGGAAGTGCCCCCGTGGCCGGTCGATCTGCACGCGCACGAGGTGTACCGCAGGCACACCGCGAAGCTCGTCACACAGGGTGAGGTGGCCGAGACCGACCTTCTCCCGCTCGGGAGCACGGGACTGCTGGACCGTGAGGCGCTCCGCACGCCGGTGGGGCGGATGTCCCAGGGGCAGCAGCGCCGTCTGCATCTGGCGCTGTGCCTGGCCGAGCGGCCCGACCTGCTGATCCTCGACGAACCCACGAACCACCTGTCATCGCTGCTCGTCGACGAGCTCACCGACGCGCTGCGAACCACGCCGGCGGCCGTCGTCGTGATCCCTCCCCCCTGCCCCCTGCGACCTCGAGGGCGGTACTGACCGCCTCGTCGAGGCCGCAGGACAGGAAGGTGACCGCCGCGTCGCCGGGCGCGTCACCGAGGTGGTGCGTGAGGACGAACAGCGGGCCGAGCCGGTCGGCTCGTCCCTGTCTGTCAGACGGGGCCGGAGCGCACTGTTTCCATAGAGGAAAGTCAAGTGTTGACAACACGGAAAGTCTGGTCGACCCTTTCCAGTATGGAAACAAACGAGAACGTCGACCGCCCCTCTCCCCTTGAGGCCGCCGCGGCACTGGACGCGGCCAGACAGGCACGCGCGGCGGGCAACACGCCGATCCAAGGCTGGTTCTTCCCCGTCATCAGCCTGCTGGTGGCAGGCATCATGGTGGCGCAGATGCTGGCGGACACCACCCCTCTCGTCACGATCGCGCTGCTGGCTGTCATCGGCGCCGGCTGGTGGCTCACCGAACGCCTGTACTCCAGGCAGGTCGACAGGGCGGGGATCGCGCCTCGCGAGCTCACGCTGCGCCGGCAACTGGTTCTGGCGGCGCCGCTGCCCGCGCTCTGGATCGCCGCCGAGCTACTCGACCACAGGGGGAACTGGGTCTGGGTGGCCGCGGCGCTCCTGTCCATGGGCTGGATCATCGGATACGGGATCGTCCACAACCGGCGGGCGCGGACCTCGGCATGAAGGTGATCGACAGGGCCGAGGACGGCTTCGACGCCACGATCCACGCGCCGAACCGGCTGCGGATCTGCGCCCTGCTGGAGGCGGCCGAAAAGGTCGAGTTCGGCGTGGTCCGCGAGCGGCTCGGCGTCAGCGACTCGGTGCTGAGCAAGCACGTCAGCGTTCTGATGGACGCCGGGTATGTGGAGCAGATCAAGGCCGTGCGCGACACCAGGCAGCGGGTCTGGCTCGCGCTCACCAAGACCGGCAGGGCCGCCTACCAGGCGCACGTCGCCGCCCTGCGCGCCATCGTCGGGGAGACCTGACGAGCGGGGGACGGCTCGCTCACTCCATGTTGGTGTGCCTGGCGCGCATCGCCTCGCGCGTGGCGCCCGTCAACGTGCTGAGCTTCAGCACCATCACCTCGAACAGCACGAACAGCGCGCCTTCGTAGACCGAGCCCATCGGCAGGACGGACGTCCGTCTTTCGCCCTGGTCGCTGGCCATGGTCTGCGCCGGGATCACGATCGCCAGATCGGCGAGCTCGGCCGCGCTGCTCTCAGCCTCGGCCGTCAGCAGCAGGTTCGTCGCGCCCGCCGCCTTCGCCGTCCGCATCAGCGCCAGCACCGTGGCGGTTTCGCCGGGGCCGGAGGTGACGAGGAAGACGTCGCCGTGGCCCAGCGCCGGCATGGTCATGTCGCCGATCACCGCCACAGGCAGGCCGAGATGGAAGAGGCGCATCGCGAAGCCCTGGATCTGCAGCGCCTCCCTGCCGCAGCCGTAGACGCCGACCGTCGTCGCGTCGGCGATCAGCCGGCACGCGGCGTCGACCTGCCGCTCGTCCAGCTTCGCGAGCACGGCGCCAAGCTCGTCGAGCGCGGCGCGGAAGAGGTTGTCGCCCATGACAGCTCCGCCATCAGCCCCTGGTTCGGCGATAGAAGTCCTTGGATACCCGATACCGCCGGTCCTAGACGGCGCCGTCCTTCCCGCCGCTCACGGCCGGGCGGAAGACGCCGATCCACGACCCTCAGCCTGCCGACCGAGGCCGGGTGATCCGCTTGCGGGTCCACCGGACGGCGCGCTGGACGACGGGCCCGGCCAGGCTGATCTCACCCGTCGCCTTCCGTAGCGCCTGCACGGCGGTTCTGGACTCGGTCACGGTCTTCTTCAGCTCCGCCGAGGTGCGCTGGAGTTCGGCGCTCAGCCGTTCCAGTTCCGCCAGGTCGCCGCCGCCCGCGGCGGGCTTCGGCTTCTTCCGCTGGTTGACGCGCACGAGCTGACGCTCGCCGAGCACGTCGACGGTGTGCCACAGGTCGGGGACGGTGCCGAGCCACGCGAGCATGCGCGTCCGGACAGGGGCGGGATCGCCCCACGTGGCGTAGAGCTTCTGGGTGCTGACGCAGATCGGCTCCAGCCCCAGCGCGGAGACGGCCTCCCAGACCGCCAGGGCGACGCCCGGCGTGTGCTCGCTCCGGTAGTCGTCGAACGCGACGACTCCGTCCTCGCGCAGGACCGTCCTGGCCGCCAGCACGTCCTGCTTGACGTGCGCGTACAGGTGTGACGCGTCGACATGGACGAACCTGCAGGACCCGGGCTTGACGTGGTCGAGGATCTCCGAGGTCGGCCCGTGCACGATCCGCGGCAGAGTGGCGTGCACGCTGAGGTAGTTGTCCTCGAACTTCCGCCGGGTGAGCGTGGAGTACGACTTGCTGGTCTCGGCGTCGTTGTCGGCGTCGGGCGCGTCCGACTCGAACAGGTCGCAGACGGTGAACGTTTCCCCTTGCCGTAGATGCCCGCCGATCAGGACCGCGCTCTTGCCCAGGTAGGTCCCGAGCTCGAGAAGGTCTCCCTGATCGCCCGCCGACAGGAACCACTCGAACAGGCGCCGGTCGGTCGGCCAGAACCATCCGGGAATCCGATCCACCGCCGGGGCGAGGTCTGCTGTTGCCGTAGGTTCGGACATGGCCGGACGCTAACAGCCCCCGATCCCGGTGCTGAAGGGGGTTTGCCGCATCGCCATCCGGGCGTCGCCGAGAATTCGGCCGGACGACCCGGTCGCCTACGTCTCCGCGACCCCGGCCTGCCGTACGCCACGGACCGTGACCCGGCGTTCCCCCAACCGCGTCTTCGGCCGGCTTCCCCCGACCTCTTCCTCTTCACCGCGCTCACCGGCCTCGTCCGGCTGATGACGTGGCCACCTCCAGAACGCCGAGCCCGCTTGTTCGGGCAGGTTCACCCGCGGGGCGCGGCGAGCCGGTCGGCGGCCGGGCCTGACCCGGTGGACGCGCGCTGGGATTCGTATCAGGTGTCGCCCGCCCATGTTCCAGCTCCATGAGACCGTCGGCAGGTAGGCGGGACTCCTCCTCGGTGAACGACGGGGATGCCTCGTTCAGGTCGGCGCAGGTCCGGCCAGCAGGCGCGCGAGGAAGTCCTCGACCGCGCGTTCCGCCTCCTCCGTCTTCCCCGTCCGTGCCACCAGCAATGCCATCTCGTTGACCGCCGCCAGCAGCATGTGCGCGTACAGATCCAGATGGTCGCCCGGAACGGCCCCGGTGGCCCGAAGCGCCCCCTTGAGCATGCCGAAGGCGTGCCGGGCCTCGACCTCGCGCCATTTCTCCCAGCCGAGCACCGAGGGCGCGTCGATGAGAACGATCCTCTGGATCACCGGGTCGCCGGCCAGGCGGACCCATGCCAGGACGCCCAGGCGCAGCGCCTCGGCCGCGCCGCCCGCCCCCGCCCCGACCGCGCCGGCTGTCCCCGTCGCCGCCCCGGCCGCGCCGTCCGCCCTTGTCACCGCCTCGGCGATCTCGCGGCCGACCCTCTCCTCCACGGCCTCGAGGACCGCCTCGAACAGGGCGTCCTTGCCCGCGTAGTGGTGGTAGAGCGCACCTCTGCTCAGGGCCGATTCGTGCAGGACCATCTCGATCGAGGTGCCGTCGTAGCCGTGCTCGGCGAACAGGCGGGTGGCGATGGCCAGGACCCTGTCGCGGGTGGCGGCGCCGCGCTCTGCCTTGAGGTTCATGCGAACACTCTAGACATACCGACTATCAGTCGGTTATTTTCTAGACCGACAGTCGGTATGCAATCGGAGGAACGATGAGAACGCCGCATGGAATCTCCTACGTCGACGAAGGCCGCGGGCCGGTCGCCCTGTTCGTGCACGGCCTGGGCACCAACGCGAGCCTGTGGGCCAACGTCATCGCCGAACTCCGCGCCGAGCGCAGATGCGTGGCCTTCGACCTGCCCCTCCACGGACAGAGCGAGGCGAGAGACGACCTGTCGCTCCCCGCGCTCGCCGAGCTGATCGAGGAGGTCTGCGCGGACCTCGACCTCGGGACGGTCGACCTCGTCGCCAACGACACCGGCGGCGCCATCGCGCAGGTCTTCGCGGTCAGGCATCCCGAACGGCTGCGCACGTTCACGCTGACGAACTGCGACGTGCACGACAATCTGCCGCCCGAGACGTTCAAGCCCACGGTCGAGCTCGCCGCGCAGGGACAGCTCGCCCCGCTCACCGCCCAACTGCTCGACCAGCCCGAGCTCGTGGCGCAGAGCGCCTTCGGCACGAGCTACGAACGCATCGACGATCCCGCCGCACTGGTCGACCGGTTCCTCCGGCCGATCTTCGGCGACCCCGAACGCGGCCGCGCTTTCGAACGGTTCGTGGCGGGGCTGGACGCCAAGGACCTCATCGCCATCGAACCCGGGCTGGCCGCGCTCACCGTGCCCACATTGGTGGTGTGGGGCACCGACGACGCGTTCTTCGAGCTGCGGTGGGCGGCATGGCTGCGTGACACCATTCCGGGGGTCAGGAAGGTCGCGGAGATCGAGGGCGGCAGGCTGTTCTTCGTGGACGAGCGGGCGGGCGAGCTCGTGCCGCACCTACGGGAACACTTCGCCTCGGTCCCCCAGCACAGCTGACCACCCCCGCACCGACCTCCAGCCGTCACACCTCTACCTCCACCCCCGACTCCACCCGGTGACATCCCCCACGCGGGCTCCACTCCCACAGCAACCAACCAACCCCACGCAGGCCTTCACCTCCAGCACAACCGACCCCGCGGCCAGAGGTCTTCAGCACGGCCGGCCATCGCACGGGGCCGGGCCTTCAGCGCCGACCGACCACCACATGCCCTCCCTCCGCACGACCGGCCACCGCTGGCGCCGAGGGAGGGCCGGGCCGGTGGAGCCACCGCCGGTCTGCACCTCGGGCCCCGAGCCGTGGCGCGCGGGATCTCTGGATCGTGACCGGTTCCGCAGACCGGACGTCAACGCACGCGCCCGTCACGGGGTTTCGGCACGGCCCCGTGTTTCCCTCGTGAAGGGGTGCGGGCGCTTCCCTCGCGAAGGGGTGCGGGCGCTTCCCTCGCGAAGGGGTGCGGGCGCTTCCCTCGCGAAGGGTGCGGGCAAAGGCGCTCGGCGGAGAGGCCTGGCGGAAAATCGGTGGAGGTCGACGGCGCCGCCGTACACACTGGGCCGGGTGACGGAGAGCGAACTGGTGACGGCGGCGACGTTCGAGGGCGACGACGAGGTCCGGCGGGTGCTGGACGGCGGCGCGTCCCCCGACCAGCCCGACGACGAGGGCGCCACGGCCCTCTACCGGGCAGCCGTGCGAGGGGAAGCCGGTATCGTGCGCATGCTGCTGGCCGCCGGGGCCGATCCCGACAGGGAGAGCGGCGCCGAGAGCGAAGGCCTGCCGCTGTGCGCCGCCGCGTGCTGGGGGCACCTCGACGCGGTGGTCGCGCTGCTCGACGGAGGGGCCGACCCCGACAGGCTCGAGGATCGCGACCGGCACGGGATGGCCGCTCTGCACTGGGCGTCCGCGAAGGACCATCTCGCCGTCGTGTCGGTGCTGCTCGACAGGGGCGCCGGCCCTGACATCCGCGACGGCGCCGGAGGCACCCCCCTCGTGCACGCCGCACGGTACGGCGCGGCGGCCGTGGTCAGGACGCTGCTCGACCACGGAGCCGATCCCACGATCGCCGATGGTCAGGGCCTGCGTCCCATCGAACTGGCCCGCGAGTACGCCGGCCAGGACATCGAGGCGGTCGTGCGCGACAGGGCGCGGCAGTACGCCTCCGAGGGGGCGCGGATCACCGTCCGCCGCGAGGATGCGGAAGGCGGCGGCGAACGGGTCGTGGCCGAGGTGCACGACAGCAGCGGCCAGTTGCGTTCGGAGACGCCCCTCGGCACCGGGCATGCCGAGATCGTCCACCTTCTGGAGGGCCGCCCCGCTCGCGCGTAGGGCGCGTCAACCGCGCCCGTCAGGGGTACGGCCGAGCATGGCGAGGATCCGCTCGAAGCGGGTGGCCTCCTCCGGCGCGGTCACGCCTGGACGGAACGCGGATCCGGGCGCCAGCCGCCGTTCGTCGTCAGGGACCGCCTGAGCGATCGGCCAGGCGGCCTCCACCAGATCGTCCGCCACCACGTAGTCGATGCCCAACGTCACGGCGACGTCCCATCCGTGCACCAGGTAGTCGATGAAGTGGAAGCCGATGGCCCGCGCGCCGGGGAACACCGCGTGGGAGCCGAACTCCGGGAGGGCGAACTCGCGCTCCAGCACCCCGTCCTGGGCGAAGGCGTCGATCACGTGCAACGCGGCCCGGCCGTACTCCTGCAGCACGTCCTCGTCCGGCGAAGGGACCCGCCAGGCCGCGAGGTCCGCGCCCTCTCCTCTGGCCGCGGCGGCGAACCCGCGATGCTGGGCGATCATGTGGGCCAGCAGATCCGCCAGCGTCCAGCCCGCGCACGGGGTCGGCCGCCCGAGGTCCTCGCCCGTCGCCTTTCCCACCACCGCGACGCCGGCCATCACGGCACGGCGGTCAAGCTCCCTGATGCCATCCTGATTGATAAGCATACAAATATCATCATCATCTGCTTATCATCTGTCAATGCGCATAGTATGTGGTCGTTCTGAGGGGGAGTTTCCGAAGCAGCCGACTGGAGATCTTCCCTTCGACAGAGGGACCGAAATGGTGAGCGACCGCTTCAGCACGCACGACCTTGAACTCGGCGACGACGTCGTGACCAAGCGATACACGTCGTGGGATCGAGGAGAACCCCACCGAGAGTGGGCGGCGCTGACGCTCCTCGCCGAACACGTGCCAGGCCTCGCGCCCACGCCTGTCCGAGCCGAGTTCGAGACATGTCCCCCCGCGATCGTGATGACCCGGCTGCCCGGCCGTGTCCTGCGTGGCGAGCACGTCACCGAAGAGCAGATCCGCGCGATGGCCGCGGCTCTGAACCGGTTGCACCACGAGATTCCCGCTCACGTGGTCGAGGCGGTCGAGCCCGCCGCTTGGCGACCCGCCCTGGCCGTGAGCAAGGTCCGCGCCTGGGCCGACAAGCGACCCGACCTTGGCGAGGACCCCCTCGTACGGCAGGCGGTCCACGCGGGTGCCGCCTGGCTCGCCTCCTGCGCGCCGGACGAACTCACCACGAACCCGCTGACGCCCGTCCTCGGCTTGGCTGACGGAAACCATGCCAACTACCTGTGGGATGAGCACCAGGTGCGGCTCATCGACTGGGAAGACTCCGGTCGCAGTGATCGCGCCTTCGAACTGGGCGAGGTAGCCGAGCACATCTCCCGCGTCGACGGTGTCCTGGACGCAGAGCGGCTGCTTGCCTGCGTCGACCTGACCCGGCAGGAAGCCGAGCGCGTGCGGGAGTTTCGTCGCCTGTTCGCGCTGGGGTGGTTCCTCATGCTCGGCCCCGATGGGCCGGCCACACCCCACAATCCGGCAGGCACCCTGGAACGCCAGGCCGAACGAGTTCTGCACCTGCTCAGCTGACTCCCCGCACCTCACGGGAGGAGATCGATGCGTATCCACGGGCCGGAGCGACCGCAACGGCTCCTTCGATCGGGTGCAGGAACCACCACGCGCGTGGGGCCACCGAGGTCAAGGGCGGCCCAGAAGCCGGGAATCCCTACCGGATCTGACGGGTTCATCAGCAGTATGCGTGCCATTGTCATCACCGCCCAGGGCGGACCAGAAGTCCTTGACCACCGCGAGCTGCAGGACCCCGTGCCAGGCCGGGGAGAGGTGCTCGTCGACGTCGCCGCGAGCGGCGTCAACTTCGTCGACATCTACCACAGGTCGGGGGTGTACCCGGTGCCGCTCCCGACGTCCATCGGGTCGGAGGGCGCGGGCACGGTGACCGCGCTCGGTCCGGGTGTCGAAGGGGTGGCCGTGGGCGACAGGGTCGCCTGGGTCAACGTGCTGGGGAGTTACGCGGAGCGGGCCCTGGTGCCGGCCGACCGGCTGGTCCCGATTCCCGAGGACGTGTCGTTCGAGGTCGCCGCGGCCTCGTTGCTCCAGGGGCTGACCGCCCACTACCTGACGCACACCACCCACGAGGTGAAGCAGGGCGACACCGTGCTGATCCACGCCGCGGCCGGCGGCATGGGCCTGCTGCTCACCCAGCTCGCCAAGCTGCGCGGCGCCCGTGTGATCGGCACGGTGTCCACCCCGGAGAAGGAGAAGGCGGCCCGCGAGGCCGGCGCGGACGAGGTGATCGGCTACGAGGGGTTCGCCGAGCAGGTGAAGCGGCTCGCACCGCCTGGTGTGGACGCCGTCTACGACGGGATCGGCAAGGCGACCTTCGAGGGCAGCCTCGCCTCGGCGCGCCCGCGTGGCGTGGTGGCCGTGTACGGCGTGGCGAGCGGGCCCGTGCCGTCGTTCGACTCGCAGGCGCTCACCTCGCGGGGATCGTTGTTCCTGGCCAGACCTTCGCTCGTGCACCACATCGCCGAACGCGACGAGTTGCTGAGCCGGGCGGCCGACGTGTTCGGGTGGATCGGCAGGGGCGAGCTGAAGGTGACCGTGTCCCGCCGCTACCCGCTGGCCGAGGCTCGGCAGGCACACGAGGACCTGGCTGCCAGGCGCACGACGGGCAAACTGCTCTTGATCCCCTGACCCTCTGATCCTCTACTCCACGGGAGGGCGGCGCCGGTCACGCCGGAGGCGACCCTCCCATGGCATCCCCGACGCGGCCACCTCGTGGTTCCGCGGTGCGGGATCGAAGCGGCCCGTCCGGGGCGCGGGCGTGGCCGGCGTCGCGCACGCCCTTGCCGAGGCCCGAGCGGGAGGCCCGTCCGGGCGCGGGCGTGCCGGCGACCTGTACGGCGAGGTCGAGCGGTGGTGCGGTCAGCTGTGTGCGGGGCAGGGCGGAGGGGGCAGGCGTTTGCGCGGTCGGTGAAACGCGTCCCCGGACGGCCTGCCCAGGTGGACGGGCGGCCACGGTCACCGCCTGGGGCGGCTCAGCTCGGCTCGGTAGTCGGGCAGGGCGACCGTGCTGACCTTCTGCCCTTCCTTGAGCATCCAGTTCATGACGGACCGCCTGTTCAGCAGGCCGTTGCGAAGGCGAAGGCCGGTCGCGGTGCCGGGGGCGAGGAACCTCCCCGTGCGGGCGCCGCCCTTCTGGCAGCTCTCGGCGTAGCCGCGCAACGTCTTCTCGTACCGTGTGAAGGCCGTCCGGTGGTCGCCCTCGGCCAGTGCGAGTTCGCCGGCCAGCACGTAGGCGGCCACCACTCCGGTCCCGCTGCCCATGCCGCCGATGGTCGCGCCGCAGGCCGCGTCGCCGACCAGGCCGATCCGCCCCTTGGACCACGCGCCCACGTCCACCCTGCTGATCGAGTCGAAGTAGAGCTCCGGGGCCTGCCGCAGGGACTCGAGGAGTCGCGGCACCTCCCAGCCGAGGCCCGCGAAGGCCTCGGCGATCAGCGCCTTCTGCTGTTCCTGGTCGTGGCGGTCGTAGGTGATGCGGGGTGCGGCGAAGACGAAGAAGGCGCCGGCCTTCGTCGCGTCCCTGTGGTCGCCGCCGACGCCGGCCAGGCGGCCAGGCGTGTTGTAGCCGACCAAGCCAGGCCCGAGGTCCAGGTAGTTGGGCAGGTGCCAGGTGGCGGCGTGGTAGCCGAGGTGGCGGACGAATCCCTCCTCGGGACCGAAGGCGAGCCTGCGCACGTTGGAGTGCAGGCCGTCCGCACCGATCACGAGGTCGAACTTCCGGGGCGGACCGTACCGGAAGCGGACCAGCACGCCCTCGGCGGTCTCGGTGAGGCTGGTGATCGAGTCGCCGAAGATGTACTCGGTGTGCGGGAGGCTGCGCTCGTAGAGCACCCTGGCCAGGTCGCCGCGCAGTACCTCGACGTCGCCGCCGGCGACCTCGTCAGGCAGGCGCAGCAGCTCGCGGCCGTGTTCGTCGACGAAGCGCATCGGGCTGCCGCCGGTCTGGAGCCGGCGCAGCTCCGCGAGGACGCCCATCCGCTCCAGAACCGTCAGGTGGGTCTCGCCGCGGAAGTCGACGGCCTGGCCGCCTTCGCGCAGGGCCGGCGCCAGTTCGACCACGGTGGGGTGGAACCCGTAGCACCCCAGCCAGTAGGCCAGCGCCGGTCCCGCGATGCTCGCGCCGGAAATGAGGACGTTCTTGCTCATGGGCACCACTCCAAAAACTGTGTCTGCCGGACACTGATTATTAAGTGTGTACGATAGACACAGTTTTTGGCGGGTCGCAAGAGGGCGGGGACAGGAGTGGAGAGATGAGCGACGAGCAGAGTCCGGCCGCACGGCTGCTGTGGGGCCCGCATCCGAAGCCGTCACGCGGACCCAAACCGGCGCTGAGCCTGGACCGCATCGCGCGGGCCGGCGCGGAGATCGCTGACGCGGAGGGCCTGGCCGCCGTGTCGATGCAGCGGGTCGCCGGGCTGCTCGATGTCACCAAGATGGCGCTCTACCGGTACGTGCCCGGCAAGGCCGAACTGGTGGCGTTGATGGTCGAGGCCGCGATCGGTGAGGCCCCGCCCCTGAGCGGGCCGGGCAGCGGCTGGCGGGAGCGACTCGCCGACTGGTCCCGCCGGCTCGTCACCGTCTTCCAACGACACCCCTGGCTACTGGACGCCATGGTGGGCCCCAGGGTCCCCGGGCCCAGGGAGCTCGCGTGGATGGAGCTGGCCGTCGGCGCGCTGGACGGCTCCGGCCTCACGGGCGCCGAGCGGCTCGACGCCGTGGTCCTGCTGGCCGGTCACGTGCGCGGGATCGCGCAGCAAGCACAGGCGGCGGGCCCCGCGGGCGGCCCCGAGGCGCAGTTCTCTGGCGCGCTTGGAGAGCTGATGCAGGCGCACGCCGAGCGCTACCCCGCCATCGCCGCCGCGCTGACCTCGGCGAGCCGGCATGGCGGACACGACCAGGCACTCGAGTTCGGCCTGCAACGCATCCTGGACGGCTTGGGCCTGCTCATCGCCCAGCGCTCGGACTGACGCGGGACGACCCGACGGCCAGACGACCCGGACGGCGGGGACGGGCCGCGCAGCGGGACAGCCTGGACAGCGAGGCGACCCGGACAGAGGGACGGGTCGTGAGAGGTCACACTCCGGTCGGGGTGAGCTCCGCCGCGGGGGTCGGACGCACGCGCGGCCGCATGACCGCCGACAGCAGGACCATCAGGACGGCCACCGCGGTGATCAACGCGAAGGCCGCGGGATAGGAGATGCCGCCCGCGACCCAGCCGGTGACCGCCGGAGCCGTCAGGCCCGACAGATACGTGATGGTCGCGACTCCGGCCACCCCCTCGCCGGGTGTCGGACCCGCGTGGCCCGCGGCGGCGAACACGAGCGGCACGATGGCCGCCACACCCAGCCCGATCAGCGCGAACCCGGCGACGCACAGCAGCGGCGTGCGGGCGACGACCACCATGACCCCGCCCACGGCGGCCAGCGCGCCGCCCACCCTGACGACCGCCACCGGCCCGAACCGGTGGACCAGCCGGTCACCGGCCAGCCGGGCGCCCGCCATGCACAACATGAAGATCGTGTAGCCGGCGGCGGCCATGCCGGGGCCCGCGGCCGCGACCTCGGTCAGGTAGACGGCGGTCCAGTTCGCGCTCGCACCCTCGACGAAGGTTCCGCAGAAGCCGACCACGCCGATGGCCAGGACCGCCTTCGGCGGGAGGGCGAAACGGCGGGGTGCGGGCTCGGCGCCGTCCGAGCGCTCACGGTACAGCCCGCGACCCGCGATGACGCCGACGACGAGCAGGAGCAGCGCCATCGTGCCGAGGTGCACTCTGGCGTCGGTCTCCGTATGGGCGGCCAGGACGCCGAGACCGCCGCCGGCGAGGCTGCCCAGGCACCACATGCCGTGCAGTCCGGAGATGATCGGGCGTCGCAGGTGCCGTTCCAGGACGACGCCGTGGGCGTTCATGACCACGTCGCACATGCCCGCGGCCGTGCCGTACAGGAGGAAGACGGCGAACAGCGCGGCGGGCGCGGGAGCGAGCGCGGGCAGCGCGAGCACGACGCACCACAGCGCGAGCAGGATCCTGGTCGTGGTGGCGCCGCCGAGGCGGTAGCTGAGGCGACTGGCCATGGGCATGGCGACGAACGCGCCGATCGATGGGCAGAGCAGGGCCAGTCCGAGCGTCGCGGCGCCGAGGCCGAGGTGATCCTGGATCCAGGGGATGCGGGTGGCCAGGCTGCCCGCGACGGCGCCGTGGACGGCGAACACGGCGGCGATGGCGCGATGGGGGCTCATGGCCGAGAAATTATCAGGAAGCCTTCCTGATGAAAAGATGTAATAGGCAGGCTCCCTGATTATTATGTCCAGGGTGAAGACTGCGACCCCGGCCATGGCCCGCGCGATCAACGACCGGCTCGCCCTGGACCTGCTGCTGGAACGCGGCCCGCTGACCGCCCCCCAACTGCGTGCGCTGACCGGCCTGTCGAGACCGACCGTCTCCGACCTGATCGAGCGGCTCATGGACGGCGGGCTGATCGAGGCGACCGGCGAGTGCGGCGGGGACCGCCGGGGGCCGAAGGCCCGCCTGTACGGGATCGTGGCGGGTCGCGCCCACGTGGCAGGCGTGGACCTGCGGCGTGTGTCGGTCAACGTGGAGGTCGCCGACATCACGGGAACCACGCTCGGCACCGCCGTCCGCGACATCCCGGGAACGGCGGGAGAGTCCCGCCCCGAGCCTGTGGACCTGGCCGCGCTCGTGGAGAGCGCGGTCGCCGCGGCCGCCGGAGGCCGCGCGCTGGACACAGTGGTGATCGGTGCGCCGGGCCTGGTCGATCCACGTCGCGGCGACCTGGTGTCCGACAACGGCGTGCCCGGGTGGGGGCCGGGCTTCCTGAAGTCGGTACGGCACCGGCTGGGCGTTCCTGTGATCCTCGAGAACGAGGTGAACCTGGCCGCCATCGCCGAGCACCGCACGGGCGCGGCCAGGGAGAGCGACGACTTCGTGCTGCTGTGGCTCGACGACGGCGTCGGGGCGGCCGTCGTGCTGGACGGCCGGCTGCGGCGAGGCGTGTCGGGCGGCGCGGGCGAGATCGGGCTCCTGGACGTGAACGGGGCGACGTTCTGCGACGTCGTGGACGCTTCGGTGCCACGAGGACTCGATCACGAGGAGTGGGCGAAGCTGATCACCGTGGGCGCGTTCGCGATGGTCACGGTCCTCGACCCGGGGCTGGTGGTGCTCGGCGGCACGATCGGGCGGGCCGGAGGCGACGAACTGGCAGGGCTGGTGGGCGAGCGCCTTCGCGAGCTGTCACCGGCTCCGACGAGGGTGCTGGGGAGCACGGTGGCGGGTAACGCGATCCTTCAGGGAGCCGTGCTGACAGCTCTCGACACGGCGCGCGACAGGATCTTCGGCTAGGAGGCGGGTGGTTTCCTCGGCCTGCGACCTCGGCGGGTCACTCGGGGAGCACGACATAGGCGATGAGCGAGGCGGCGATGAAGATCGCCAGCAGCCACTGAGCGATCACCGCCACCTGCATGCGCTCACGGTCCCACCGGCCGACGAGGCCTGCCGGCGGCGAGCCGGGTTTCGTCGCCCAGCCCAGGACGGCCGACGCGACGGCCAGGACGAGCACCGAGACGTAGGCGGCGAACGCCACCGGCGGCAGGCCCCGCAACTCCCCGGACAAGGCGATCCAGATCCAGGGCACCAGCAGGAGCGCGGCTCCTGTGCGCGCGATCATCGTGCCGCCGTACGCGGCCCTTTCCTGTACGGTGCCGCTGCTCCGATCCGTCCGGGTGCGATCCGAGCTGTCACGATCCATCGGATACCCCCGCGGCCACGGCGGTGACTGCCATCATGCATTCCCCCCTGTCCAGGATGGACCTACAGGCGAATGCGCTCGCGACATCACGGTTAACCCACGGCGAAAGTCACGTAGATCTCGCGAAAGAGCCCGATCAACCGCATTCGGCGTCGTGCAGCGCACGCCGCCTCCCTTGGAACGCGCGATCGGGGCCTGCCTTCGCGAAGGCACCAGAGGAAACCGGTGTCTCGGCCCCATCCGCCTCGCGGACATGGGGCCGAGGCACCCGGAGGTCGGCGCTCGAAGATCAGGGCCTCGGGGCTCTCCCGATCCGCGCCGTCACGGCGCGAGGCCCGGCACCTGGAGCGCCAGAGGGTTGCGGCGAACGTCCGACCACGTTCCGGTGTCGGCGCAGATACGGCAGCCAGAGCCGAAGAACTCGCCGCGCGCCTCCTCATCGTCCATGAGCTGGAACCGGAACCACGCGGTCGTCGGGCCGTCGAACGGGCCGGGATCCCCCACGACGGTGAAGTGGTCGGCGTTCCTGACCTCGCCGTAGATCGCCGGGATGTGGTCGGCGTCGTCGTAGAAGCCCTTCACCAGGATCGGCCAGACGATGCTGTCGTTCTGGCCTGCCAGAGCGAGCATGGGGCCGTGCACGTGGTCCACGTCGGCCAGCGGCCCGGGCTGGATCGGGACGATGGTGTCCACCCGGGGATCGTCGCCGACGACGATGGCCGCCGCGCCGCCCTGCGAGTGGCCGGACGCGCCGACGCGGTCCAGGTCCACGTGGTCGTGGAAGACGCTGTTCGGGTCGGCGTCGCGGTGCGCGAGCAGGTCGATGCCCGCTCGCATCGAGACGCCGAGGTTGGACACAGGGGTGTTCGCGGCGGCCACGATGAACCCGTGGCTCGCCCAGTGGAGCAGGAGCGGGCGGTAGACCACGGGAAAGGCGAACGTGCCGTTGCCCCAGACGATGACCGGGTGGCGGCGTGGGCTCTGCGCGATGTCGCGCGGGTAGTACAGCGTGGTGACGGGGCCCACGTCGACGGCGGTGGCGTAGGGGCCGGGGGCGTCCCAGTTCCCTCCGACCGAGGGGAAGCCGGTGTCGGCGTGCGCCGTGGACGGCGCGGCGGCCAGGACGATGGCTGAGGCGAGCAGCGGGACGAGCAGTCTTCTCCAGAGCACGGGGCGTTCTCCTGACGGCGGTCATCGAGAGGCGGGGGTGCCGATGCGAGCCGGGTGTTTCGTCCGGCGCACTTGTCGTTGACCGGCATCTTGAAGGAGTGGAAGGCCGCCGTCTCTCCGCACTCGCGGCAATCATTGACGGACGGGTTTGTGCGATGTGACGATCCCTGGATGCTCGAGCTGCACGCCCGCATGGCTCCGCATGTCCGGGACCTCACCGCGGCGGTGGTCGCCCGATGCAGGTCCGAGGTGCCCTACTACCAGGACGTGCCGGACGACATCCTGGGCGAGGAGGTCAGCAGGTCGGTCGCGGCGGTGCTCGGCCTCCTGCTGCGGGCGCTGCGGGACGACGACGTCCTGGATCCCGGTGAGCTGACCGAGCTCATCGCCTGGTCGGCGCGGCGAGCTGAGGAGCGGGTCCCGCTGGAGGCCGTCATCACCGCCTACTTCGTGGGCGCGCAGGAGTGGTGGCGGGCCCTGGCGGTGACGGCCGAGCCCGCCGAACTGGTCGAGGCGGGCGCGAACCTGCTCGGCTGCCTGCGCGCGGCCCTGCCCGCGGTCGCCATCGCGCATCTGCAGGCGCACGAGGACATCCGCCGCGACGACAGAAAGGTACGGCGGGCGCTGGTCAGGGCGCTGCTGTCGGGCCAACCGCACGAAACGCTCGCGGAGGCGGCCAGGGTCACGATCGCGCCCGCGTACGAGGTCGTGGAGGTGCGGTTCCCTCAGGCTCCGCCGGCCGCTCGCCGTACGGTGAGGCTCTTGCAGTCGGCTCTGGACGCCTGTACGGGGACGCCGGTGCTCACCGCGCTGGACCACACGGGAGGCGTCGCGCTGTTGTCCGGAACGCCCGACCTTCCGGGTCTGGTGACCAGGATCGCGGAGGCCATCGGCCGGCCTGTCCTCGCGACCGCCGCCAGGGCCGCTGAGCCGGCGCTCCTTCCGGACGCCGCCGACGAGGCAGGCAGGGTCATGGAGATCGTCCAGCGTCTCGGCCGTCCGACCGGCGTCTACCGCTTCGACGACGTGCTCGTCGAATACCAGCTGGCCCGGCCCGGCAGCGGGCTCGTCAGACTCGCCGCGAAGCTCGACCCGCTGAACGCTCACCCGTACCTGATCGACACCCTTCGTGCCTTCGTCAACCGAGGGCACAACCGCCGCCAGACCGCCCAGGACCTGCACATCCACCGCAACACGCTTGACTACCGGCTCCACAGGGTGACCGCCCTGACCGGCCTGGACCTCATGGTGCCGGCCGAGGCACGCATGCTGGCGGCGGCTCTCACCGCCAGGGACCTCGCCTGAGCATGACACGGTCGCCCGCCGCCGGGCCGCTCCGGGCGGCGGCGGTCAGTGCGGTGTCGCGCCACTCGATGACGCCCGCCCCTGAGGCGTTCAGGCGCCCAGCGCCTCCTGCCTGATCTGCTCGAACTGCGCGCCCATCGCCTCGGCCAGCGCGTTCGCCCCCGACAACGGCCGCACCATCACCGTGAGGTCGTCGATGAGCCCGTCGTCGTCCACGTGCAGGAAGTCGCAGCCATGGACCTGCCGCCCGTTCACCTTCGCCTCGAACACGAACGCGTGGTCACGGCCGTCCGCGCCGGCGATCTCCCTGACGTAACGGAAGTCCTCGAACACGCGCGCCGCCCCGCGCACGATCGCCGCCGTGAGGGCCTTGCCCTGATACGGCTGGTAGGCGACCGGGCTGGTGAACACGACGTTCTCGGCGAGAAGCGCCTCGACCGCCGCCATGTCGTGGGCCTCGACGGCCTGACGGAACGGATGCATGTCCACTCCTATTCAACTTGTTGACTATACGCGGGAGACAGTAGCTGCGACGTGCGACCACCGTCCAGAGAACGACACGTGCGACTAGTCACATTTTTGACTAGGGAACAAGACGGCTAATCAACTTGGCGATACTGTTGTCGCATGTCGTTGCGCTACGCGGTGATGGCCGCGCTTCTGGAGGGCGAAGCGTCCGGATACGACCTGGCCAAGGGTTTCGACGCGTCGGTGGCCAACTTCTGGATGGCCACACCCCAGCAGCTGTACAAGGAGCTCGACAAGATGCGAGCCGAAGGCCTGGTCCAGGCACGGGTCATCCAGCAGGAGCGTCGCCCCAACAAGCGATTGTTCTCGCTGACCGAGGCCGGACGCCGCGTGCTGCGCGACTTCACCGCCGTGCCGCCGCGCCCTGGCGCGATCCGCGACGAGCTGATGATCAAGGTCCAGGCCGTGGACGCCGGCGACGCCGAGGCCGTACGCGCAGCCGTCGAGGAACGCATGGTCTGGGCCCAAGCCAAGATCGCCCGATACGAACGGCTCCGTGCCCGGTTGCTGAACGGCCGCAGCGAGGAGGAGTACCTGTCGCGGTCCGAACGCGTCGGCCCGTACCTGACGCTGATGCGCGGCCTGGCCTTCGAACGCGAGAACCACCACTGGGGCGAGTGGGCCTTGGCCGTACTGGAGCAGCGCTCCGCCGCCACCACGTGAAGCCCCGAGCGGCTTCGTCAGCACATGATCGCTTGTTCGACGATGAAGGTGGGCCGATGAGGCATCTGCGATACGTCGCGGTCGGCGACAGCCAGACCGAGGGGCTGAACGACGGCGACGAGAAGACCGGCTACCGAGGCTGGGCGGACCGGCTGGCAGAACAGCTGGCGGCCGAGGAGCCGCGGTTCCGCTACGCCAACCTCGCGGTCCGCGGGCGGCTCGCCGCGCAGATCCGCGCCGAACAGACGGACGCGGCCCTCGCGATGGAGCCGGACCTGGTGACGGTCATGGCGGGCATGAACGATCTGATCAGGCCGGGATTCGACGCCCCCGCCGTCACCGCCGAGCTGGAGGCGATGCTGGACGCTTTCGCCGCCTCCGGCGCACGCGTGGTCACCTTCACCTTCCCCGACGTCGCCCGGGTCGTCCCGATCGCCCGGCACCTGCGGCCCCGCGTACTGGACTTCAACGAACGTGTCAGGGCGGCGGCGCACCGCCACGGCGCCCTTCTGGTGGACACCTTCACCCACCCGGTGACCACCGACCCCCGGCTGTGGAGCGCCGATCGCCTGCACGTCAGCCCCCTGGGACACGCGCGCATCGCCGCGGCCGTCGCCGAGGTTCTCGAACTGCCCGG
This sequence comes from Nonomuraea mangrovi, assembly GCF_042681425.1. NCBI lineage: Bacteria > Bacillati > Actinomycetota > Actinomycetes > Streptosporangiales > Streptosporangiaceae > Nonomuraea > Nonomuraea mangrovi. Next base: position 161,154 of record NZ_JBHUFV010000003.1, read on the forward strand.
CAGCGACGGGTCCTGGACCCATCCGCTCCCGCCGCTGCCACCCGTACCGGCATGGCAGCGCGCCCGCACCGAGGCGACCTGGGCGGCCGCCTTCCTGGGACCATGGCTCGTCCGCCGGCTCCAGGGCCGCTCGTCAGGCGACGGCCGCACCGCCAAACGCCCGCACCTGCAACCGGTACAGGTCACCGGCCCCTGAACGCCACGCGCCGGCCGCGCCCGGGTCCCGGCGTACCGACCGGCCCGCGGGAGGCTCGCCCTACTCCCCCGCGAAGTCGGCGGCCCAGATCAACCGGCCGGTGTCCGGGGCGCGGGCCAGCGTCCCCCGGCACTCGGAGAAGCTCCGGGGCGGCTTCTCGACGCTCCACCTTCGGCCGTCGTACCGGAGCAGGACCGTGGACACCTCGTAGACGCGCGGCTGGACCTTGGTGTACTGCTTGGCGAGGATCCACGCGCTCCCCCGCCCGTCACCCTCGACCTGGCAGGCACGCCCGGTCGGCGGCGGCAGGACGTGCCAGCGCCGGCCGTCCCAGCGCATGACCCGGGCGACGGAGGAGACCGTCACCCACACCTCGGCCGGGGACACCGCTCTGAGGCGGACGTCGCCGTTCTTCGCCGGAGCGGTGGGGCTCGGCACGAGGCGCCAGCGGCGGCCGTCCCAGTGGGCGACGGCGAGCTTGCCGCCGACGTGGCCCACCGCCCACACGTCCTCCGGTGACACGGCGTCGATCTCCTCGATGTCCATGCCGCCAGGCGAGTCGATCTGCGACCAGCCCGAAGCCGTCCTGCGGGCCAGGAAGGGGAACGTCGCAGCGTCAGGGTCGCTGTCGCGGTAGGCGGTCCCCGCCACCCACGCCTCGCGCGGGCTGGTGACGGCCACGCTCTCCAGCTGGAGGACGTACGCCTTCGGGACGGCCGGGTCGGTGACGCGCGGCCGCCCCATGTCGCTCCAGGCGCGGCCATCCCACCGCTGGACGCCGCGATGGTTCTCGATCACCCAGACGTTGTCGCTCGACGACGCGGCCACCAGATCGGGGAAGCGCATGCCCGGCGGAGGGGCCACCGGGCGCCAGCGCCTCCCGTCCCAGCGCATGAGGACGGCCGTGGTCTCTTCGTGCCATCGGCGGCTGTCGGCCGGTGTCCGGCTGCCCACCGCCCAGACGTCGCTCGGCGTGATCACCTCCAGGTCCGTCAGGGGCGCCCGCAGGCGGCTCTCGACGTCCCGCTCGGGCAGACCCGCCGCCTGCGCGATCAGCGCGCGCCACGGGACGTCGAGCTCCGCCATGAAGGATTCGCTCCTGGTCGGCGACGGTCGAGGGGCGGGGCGGCCAGGCTCCTGCCGCGGGGTGGCGAACAGGACGAAGGCGCCCCAGGCCATCGCGGTCACGGTCACGGTCACGAGAGCGACGGCGCGTCCGATCACCCCTCGATCGTACGGCTCGGCCGGGGGCCGCTCGCCGTGGTTCGCCGACCTGCCCGGAGCACCTGTCCGATCGCGTTCACGCACGACCTCGAACGGCGACGCCACGCGACCGGCCGGTTGGGCTCCATCACCCTCGGCAGGTCCGGAGCATGTTGAGCAAGGCCACCTTCTCCTTCCTGGTCACGAAGAGCCGGTGATGATGCTTCACGGTGATCCACGAGCTCGCGTACCGGCACCAATAGGCGCGGCGCTGCGGACGCCAGCTCTGCGGCCCCTGGCCGCTCTTGGCGATGTTGGCGGAGTGGCTGACCACGATCAGCTCGGGGCGGGTGAGGTCGTTGGCGAAGGCGCGCCGCCGCGCCTGGCTCCACCTGCTGGCGCCGGAGCGCCAGGCGTACGCCAGCGGCACGACGTGGTCGACGTCGACGTGCTTCTCGCTCTTCAGCACCTTGCCGTCGTACGGGCTGTACCACACCCCCTTGACCGGCCGGCAGGAGGCGTCCCTGCGCACGCGCCGCCCGTCACGCGCCAGGACCACCTCGCGCGCGTCACACCTGCCCTTGTGGTGTGCCCATCGGGGCTGGAACCGCCGGTGGCTGTACCCACGGATGGATAACGGCCTGGCGACTTTCAGCTGGGCCAGCATGCGTCTGGCCAGCGCGCCGGCCTCGGCCTGCGACCGCTTGCGCCCGTCGGCCGCAGCCGGCGGGGTGCCGATGACAGCGGTGATCGGGATGACCAGGAGAGCGAGTACGGCGACTCGGACCGTCCACCTCAAGAAGATCATGCTTCCACCCTTACCAGTCGAACGCCGTCGGCGGCAGCGATATCCACCAGTCACCCCTCCACCGGCGCCCGTCCCGCACGTGATCATCCCGGACGGGACACCGGTCTCGCGGTGCGTGCCGTACCCCGGTGTGGGGTTTCGACGCGACCCGTGGCACCGGATGCGAACACCCACCCCCACCTCCATGGGCACCGGCAGCGGAGCCCGGACCGCGATCGCCGGCCTGCCCGGCCCGGCGCCGTCACGCGGCAGCCTCGACCACCGCCTCGCCCGGACGGTCTCGAAGGAGGCGTCGTCGAGGGAGAGCGAGTGGATCGGAGTAGGGCGTGCGCCTGCCGTGCCGGAACGTCATCCTTCCTCCGGACCGGCGGTGTCGTGGAGTGCGTGCGCGGCGGGGACGTCGTACGCCGCGACGGACCAGGCTCCAGGGCGCTTCCCCAGCTTGCCGACCAGCCGGTCGGCCGCCCCAGGAGTGGACAGCACCTCCTTGCCGTCGCACGATCCCCGGGCCGGGCACGAGCTTCGCCCGCGCACGACGGGCGCGTCGGGCGGGAAGACCCAGAAGGTGATCTCGTGCTCGCGGCCGAGCCAGCCCGGTTCGTGCGCCTTGTCCGCGAGCATGCTGGGTGCCCCGTCAGGACCGCAGATCCCGCCGGCGCTGCTCCCTCCCTCGCTGCTGAAGAAGATCGAGCCGGGCTTCTCACAGAAGATCACAATCGCGATCTTCGTGCTCGTGGGACGGAACCGGAGGGACGCCTTCGTCGCCGACCGCGGCATCCTCACGGCCGCGAGGCGGTCCAGGCCCTTGTGAACGCGTGGCGCCTGCTGGAACGCCGGAGGCGGCCCGGGCGGCGACGCGGATTCAGGGACACCCGCCAGGTTCGACACCATCATGACGACCGCCGTGACGACCGCCGTGGTGGCGACCGCGGCGCCCGCCGTCCAGCCCCAGTGCGGGCGCACGCGAGGGCGTTGGGCCGGAGCCTCGCGAGCGGCGATCCGCGCGCGGGCCCTGGCGACGGTCTCGGCCGAGGGCGGCGGCACGTCCGGTACCGCCTGGGCGAGCAGCGTGACCTCATCCATCGTGCGCCTCCTTCAACGGGTTGACGTCGCCCAGTGCCTTGCGGAGATGCTTGCGCGCCCGGTTGAGACGGGACGCGACCGTGCCGTAGGGGATCTCCAGGGCGGCGGCGACCTCCTGGTGGGTCAGCCCGCCCAGCGCCACCAGCAGCACCACGTCCCTGTCGCCGCGGTTCAGACCTGCGAGCGCCCCCGCGAGCCTGCCGGTCAGCGCTCCGGCCGTGACACGCGCGAGCGTCGCGTCCTCGTGGCTCTCCGCCTCGCGTTCGGTCGTCCGGCCGAGCGCCTTCCACCTGCGGACCTCGGTCCGGCGGTGCCTGGCGACGAGATTGGTGGCGATGCCGTACAGCCAGGGCCTGACCTCGCCGCGCGAGGAGTCGTATCCTCCTTTGACGGCGGCGAGGAAGACCTCGGCCGCCAGATCGTCGGCGGCGTCGACGGAGAGCCTGCGAGCGATGTAGCGGTGGATCTCGGCGAAGTGGGCGTCGAAGATCCGGTCGAAGTCGGTGCCCAGATGGGTGGGAACGCTCATGTCGGCCGTCCCGCTGGCATCCGTAAGTGGGTCACGCACTGCTCTCCATCCGATCCGGAAACACGGTCACCCCTGATTTCCCGACGGGCCGGAATGCTTTCACGGATCGGCGAAGCCGTGCGCGCCCTTCGTCCTGCTGGCGGGCGGACGTCCTGGGTGGAACACCTTCGAGGTGTGGCCGGAGGGTACGGTCGGCCCCGGCGTCCTGAGGATCTCGCGAGCAGGCCCAGGCGCGGACCGAAGCGGTTCTCGGGTCCGTGCCTGGGCCTGGGATCGCGATCGCTAGGCGAGGGGCTTCTGGTAGACCCGCACGTGGTCCACGAGGAGCTTCGCGGGGAACACCGTCTGCCGTCCGGGTCGCCGACCCAGCCGTCACCGCCGCCGACGGCTCATGCGTGGTTGAGCGCGCGTTCAGCCCCTACGGTCGGGGCCGTCATCGACAGCTGGCGGAGAGACAGGACGCAGCAAGCCAGACAAAAGGGATCTGTAAGTAGATACAGCTAGAAAGTCCCAAACAACGAAGGGCTGCGACGCCGCCTCTCGTCCGTCCGCGTTCGCGAGAGTAGCGGCGTGATCGTGCCGGCAACCCGTCGTCGCCAGACAGCCGCCCGCTGCTCCACGGCATCACCACAGGCAAGGAGACGATGGTGACCGACATCCAAGAACTTCAGGACCCGCCGCTGCGGGCCCTCCGCCTGCGCGCCCTGCCGCTCAGCCAGGCCAACGAGCTGATCGTCAGCTTGACGATCTCCACGCTCTGCGCCCTGGCGAAACTGGGCCGCACGCTCCAGTCTCCTACGGGACCGCCGGGGAACGCGGCTGGCCGCCCGTTTCGAGCCTGGCGCCCCTCGCCATCGGGCGCTTCCGTCTCGTCGCGACTCCGGGGGATGCCGCGATCCCCGAACGCATCGCGCCCTCCCAGGACGTAACGGTCCCCGGCTCGCCTATGGCCGGACGCGCGACCCGAGATCGTCGGCGTCGCGTACGTTGAGAGCGCGGGTGGCCTGGTCGACCCAGGTCGACAGGAAGAGGTCCGGGTCGAGGTCCCCCGGCGCGTGCCCGATGAGGATTCTCAGGAGCGGGTAGTAGGTCAGCGACGAGATCAGCACGGTGGCGGTGGCCTCCGGGTCGGCGACCTCGACGGTGCCGAGTTCGCGCTGGACGCTGATCCACTGGGCGCACTCGCGGTAGAGGCTCGCGATCACGCCCTGCCACATCTGCTCGAAGAGTTCGGGGAACCCGGTGAACTCCCTGAGCATGATCCGGATCAGGTCCCGGTCGCCGTCGATCACGCTCCACACGGTGGACGCCATCAGGCGGAGGGCTTCGCGCGGGTCGGACGGAGCCTGCGCGACCGTTTCCCTGTTCTTCTGCGCCATCGTTTCGAGGTTCCGCCGGACGGCCGTCTCCAGCAGGGCCCTCTTTGAGGGGAAGTGCTTGTAGAGAGCGCCGGATCCCGCGGTCAGCCCGCAGGCGACCTGGATGTCGGCCACCGAGGTCGCGTCGTACCCGCTGGTCGCGAACAGCCGGACGGCTTCTTCGAGTATGCGCTCGCGGGTCACGCCCGGGGTGGTTCTCGCCATGGAAAGAGAGTACTCTCTTTCCATGGTTCACGTCACCGTGGAAGAGATCATCCGCTGTACGCCGGAGGAATTCCTCGAGTTCGTGATGGACCCGGAAAGGTATGCGACGATCGACGACAAGATCGGGCCGATCGACTGGGTGCGCCGCACCGGCGACGTCACCGAGTTCAGGTTCCGGTCAGCCCTGCCGGGGATCCCCGGCCCCGCGCCGAAAGTCGTGTCCCAGATGCGGCTCACCCCGGGCGACCGGGTCGACGTCAGGTACGCGCCGTTGCCGCACAACAGGCTCAGCCATCGGGTGTCGCGGTTCCAGGCGAGCTTCGTCGCCGAGCCGGTCGACGGCGGCACCAAGGTGACGCGGACGATAGCGATCGACTTCCCACCCGTCATCCGGTGGCTGCTGGAACCGATCCTGCGACGCACCCTTCCCCCTGACGTCGAGAAGGAGGTCCACGGGGCGAAGACGCACCTCGAGGGACAGCAGAAGGAGTGACATCAACGGGCTGAGGACCGGCAGGCGTCCGGTAGCGCACGTGCGCGTCACACCGTTGAAGGCCAAGGGCAGGCACCCGCGTCCTCGGCGCCGACCACGACCTGCAGGCAGGCGCTCAACGGCCCTTCCACCTCCGGCATCCGCCCTCCCTGTTCGGCGGCGGTACAGCGATCCACCGAGGGCCGGTCCCGCCCGTTGCTACCGTGAGGCGCACGGGCCGGTCAACCGCCGTGGAGGCCGCAGTGGAGGAATTGGCGCAGGTGCTGGACGACGTGCTCGGGATTGTCACCGCGTCCGAGCAGGACACCATCTGGGCGGGCAAGTGGGACACGGGGGACGAGATGATCCGAGAGCTGCGGGACCACGCAGCACGCCTCCGGCGCGGCGACGGCTCCACGCTTGGGGGGCTGGAATTCCTGTTCCTGCCCACTGGACCGCTGCAGGAGGTGTCGATCAGCAGCGGCTGGGGAGATCAGTTCCTGGACCTGGCCGAGCGCTTCGACCGGGCACGGGCAAGGGCGCGGCACAGAAACGAACAAAACGGTCAATAGGCGTTTCGTGGCGCCGCGTCCGCGCCCGGATGGATGCGGGCGCCGGTACGGCCGCCGGGTCGCCCCAAAGGGGAGGCTAGGCGTGTCCCGCGATCATGGGTGCCACGCATGACCGGATCCCCCTGTCGGGCTGCGTGGGACGTGACGTCAGACGCAGAGCACGACGCCGGCCGGAAGCGGGGGCGGGTGGCCGGGCCGGCCGAGCGTGGGGAAAAGGTGGCGACGTCAGCGGGCGGCCGGGAGATCCACTTCGTTCGACTCGTGGGTTCGGGGTTTTTGGTCGGTCGTTTATTGCTGGTCCGTTTCGCGTGTTTGCGTGTCCGGCGAGTAATCGATCTACACCGACATCGGGATGCACACCGCAGGGGCGGCTCATCGCGCCTGGATGCTCGACGTCGGACCGCCTATAACCCGCTGTCAGGATCCAGTCAAGGTCTCGATTTATACTTTTTCGTACTTCTATAGAGAAATGCCGAAATGTCGTTCTAATACGATCCGGAAAGTTCAATTACTACATTTATGACCCTTGAAAGGACGGGCCGTAAGTCTAATATCTGGGTTTGTGTCCCATGATCCATCGGACTTACCAGATAAGCAGGTCTGGCCGACCGGCCACTCCGATGACACAGCCATGACCTCTCCCATCCCTCCGCTGGCCAGGCACAGATCGCAGCCGCAGCCGCCGCAGGAGTGGGAGCCCGAACGGCTGTCCGGGACCGGTCCGTGGCGGTTGATCATTCGTGCGGGGATCGTGTTCGTCGTGCTGGCCGCGGTGGGGATCGGGCTCGGCGCGATTCGATCGTCGCGGGCGCCGTCGCCGAGCGTGGCCGCACCCATGGCCACAGCGGCGGCGGAGCCCGAGCAGGGATCGCCGCAGGCAGGGGCGGCTCGCCAGCCGGTCACGCCGGTGACACCGGGGACCCAGGCGACGCCGGCCAGTCCTGCGGCCTCGGCCGACCCGTCGCGAGGGGACGGGGCGAGGCCGGCGATCAACGCCCAGGAGGCGAAGCGGATGCACGACCGCTTCCAGCACGAGCTGTCGGCGGCCCAGCTGGACCTCGACGACAAGGCCGTCGGCCGGCTCGAGCAGGGGCTCGCCCTGGAGATGACCAAGGCGAGCTTCGAGACCGCCAGGATGCGGGACGCCGAGGTGGCGGCCGGGATCTGGCCTGGCACCAAGGTGTGGGTGCCGCGGAGCACGGCAGCGGCGGGCGACTGGTTCGTGGCCTCCATGCACGAGCCGGGCGTGGCCCGCGTGACGGACGTGCTGGTCAAGACCGAGAAGGGGTGGCGGCTCGCGGCCTCGACCGCCGACACCCGCAACCCCGCGCCCGAGCTGCCGGTCATCGCGGTCGACGCCGAGGGTTACGCCAGGAGCCTGGACGAGTTCACCTCGGGCCTGCGCGGCACGCCCAAACAGGTCGCGCTCGCGCACCTGAGGAGCCTGGAACGAGCGACCAAGGACGAGCGGTTCGCCGAAGGGCCGTGGACGTCGACCGCGGTACGGCTGTGGCAGCGCGAACGGGCCCAGCTCCGCAAGGCCGGCTGGGACCTGAAGCTGGCGTACCGCCTGACCGGCAAGGTGCGGGCGCTCAGGACCGTCGACGGCGGCGCGCTGGTCTGGTACTCCGCCCGCTCCACCGAGGTCCGTACGGCGGAGCGGCCCGGCACCACGGTGACGCTGAAGGGTTCGGCCGCCGTCCGCACCGAAAACCGCCCCTTCGCCCAGACGGCGAGCGCGACCTACGGGCGGATGTACGTGGCACACGTCCCGCCGATCGGCTCCACCGAGCCCATCAGGGTCATGGGCGACTGGACAGACGTACTGGAGAGCCACGGCACCTGACGAACCACCAGATAAGAGGAGCACCATGACGACATCCCCACGCAGACCTTCCAGGTCAACGGTCGTCACGACGGCACTCACGATCGGCGTGTTCGGCGCCGGGGCAGGACTGGGCACTTTCCTTCACGATCGCGATCCTCAGCCGCGGGCCGAGGTCCTGCGCCTGGCCGCGGGAACCTATCAGCTGGACGAGCGGGTCGCCGAGTCGTCCTCGGAGGCGCTCACCGCCCGCTCGCTCACCGGCGCGGACGAGGGCAGCACGCTGTCGGGCGGCCTGGGCGGCCCGCCGCTGTGCCTGTCGGCCACCGTCGACTGGCTGGCCGTCCAGGGCGCAGGCGAGGCGTGCGCGTCCATCCCGCTGCTGGGCAAGGGGACGACGTCGCCTCCTCTGCTCCGCCCGGGGAATCCCGCGGAGCGGTCCACGCCGTCGCAGCAACCGCAGGAGCCGAAGAAATCGGACAGACCGGATCCCGCACCCAAGAGGAGCGATCCTCCGGAGCCCACGCGGATGAACGAGCCGCGGACCACGGCGCGCCCGCCCGCGCCGCAGCCTCCAGCGAGGGATCGGGACGACTCCCCCGCGCCGAGGAGGAGCGACCCTCCCGCGACGAGGAAGAGCGAGCCCGAGGGAGACAGGAAGACCGAGAACGACAGCAGGAAGGAGGCGGAGAAGAAGGCCGACACCCCGGCCACCGCCCTCCCCAAGGGCACGCTGCGGGCCGTCGAGCCGAACGCGCAGCGGGTGCCCAGCGGCCCGCCGCTCCAGCCGGTCCGCCCCCGCCCCGCTGATCAGAACCGGCCGGACCAGAACCCGCCCAACCAGAACCCGCCCGGCCAGACCCCGCCGAGCCGGGATCCCAACGGCCAGAACCGGCCGGGTCAGCCGCGCCAGAACCCGACGGTCAATCCGCCTGACCAGGTTCCCACGGCCCGCCAACCGGTCCCGCGCGTCCCCACCACGGTCCCCACGACAAGACCGACGGCAAGGCCCACGACAGGGCCGACGACGAGGCCCACGACGGCGCCGACGACGGGGCCCACGACCAGGCAGCCCGCGCCTCGGGTTCCCACGGCCCAGCCTCCTGGCAGGGACACCGACGACCGGCAGTGCCTGGTCACCGGCCCCGGCGGGAGGGCGCTGCGGCCGGCCGTGGCCGGCGGGATCGCGCCCGGCTGCGAAGACCCCGCCCAGACCGCGCTGCCCACGGCCAGACCCGCCCCTCCGACCGGCAGGTCCGCGCCACCCACCGTCAAGTCCAGCCCGAAGGCCACGGCGAAGGCCACCGGCAAGCCCTCCCAGCCGTCCATGCCGACCTCGCTCCGCCCCGCGGTCACCCCGAACCGCCCGACCAGGGTCCCCGCCACCGTCGCCGCCACCTCGGGCCCGCGCGTCCCCGACGGCACGACGCTGCGGCCCGCCACCCCCGAGGGCGAGAGCCTGCCGATCTTCCAGGACCCGGCGCTCATGCGGCGCGCCGAGGAGGCTCTCGGCCTCGACGGCACCAGGACCTACACCGACGCCAACGGCGAGTGGGACCTCACGATCGCCCCGCCCGGCACCCCGGAATGCCGCGACTACAGCAAGCAGCAGCTCCAGGCGATGGGCGTCTCCGCCGGCTCGCCCGCCAACCTGCCGCGTGACTCGTGCCTGTGGCCGGCCTTCATCCGCTGGCTGTACGCCGATCCGGCCCCGGGCGAGGTGAGCAACTGGACCAAGTTCACCGGCCTGCCGGACCGGAACCTGCAGCTCGTGGTGGTCGATCCGAACAGGGGCGGCGCTCCGGCCGCCGAGACCGCGCCGGGCGTCGTCGAGCCGGACACGGGGCCATGAGCTCCCTTCACGACATGGGAAGCGCCATCCTCGGACCTGACAGGGCCGCCACCTGGGTGCGCGAGCACGGCGGCCACCTCATGGACTACGCCGTCTACCGGCTGGGCGAGGCCGCCGCGCCCGCCGCCGTGGCCGCCGCCCTCGGCGCCGCGCACTGGCGTGCCGTACCGGAGAACGTCTCCGAACGCGGCCTGCTGTTCGCGGCGCTGCGCCGCGGATGCCTGGCCGACCCCGCGTGCGGGGACGGCTACCACCCTGGCACGGGGCCGGGTCTGCCCGACGCGGAGCTGATGCGGCGGGCGTGGGCGCTGGTCGACCCGCTGGGGGTGGAGGCGCTGCTGCTGATGTTCCGGCACGAGCTGACGCTCGCCGACCTGGCGCATGTCCTGGACCTGCCTGAGGCGGAGGCGCACCGGCTGGTCACCAGGACGCAGGACCTCATCGAGACGCTGGTCAGCGCGCTCGACGCGCTGTCGCGCGGCAGGCCGACCTGCGAGGCGCTCGTCCCCCTGGTGGAGGCGGCCTTCCCCGCCGGGTCCGACACGGCGCGTTCCGAGCTGCTCCATCACATGATCGAGTGCTCGGCCTGCAACCGGCCTTTCAACATCCACTACACCGTCCCGCAGATGATCGACCAGGTGCCGGTGGCGCCGCTCAGCGCCGCGCGGCAGGAGGAACTCCTGGCGCTGCTGGCGGCCGTACCCGATCCGGCTCCGCCCGCCGTCCCCCGCCAGGCCACGCCCGCCGAGCCCGCCACGGACCTCGACGTGCGACCGCCCGCCATCCCGACACCGGGGCAGGACACGCCGCTGTTCAACGCGCTGGCGTCCGTGGTGTGGGCCCGCGAGGTCCTCTCCCCCACCGACCAGGTCCACGTCCCGCCGGTCGCGCAGGTGATCCAGGACGGGGTCGTGGAGGTCGGGCCGGCCCGCGCCAGGCCCAGGTCCCGGCTGCCCGAGGCGCTGGCCGCCGCGGGGGCGCGCACCCGCAGTACCGCTGTCAAGGTCGCCATCATGCTGGTCGCCGGTACGGCCGGCATGATCACCGGCCTGCAGATCCTGGGCCCCACCCAGGACCCGCCGCGTGAGACCACGTTCACCCCCTCGGCGAGCCGCGACGTCCTGGCGGGACGGCTGACGCTTCCCCCGTCGGTCTCGCTGGACGAGTTCGGCCGGGGCACGATCACGCTCAACCTCCCCGGCGAACCGGTGAGCTGGCGGATCACCGCGCCAGGTCTGGCCGTCACCCCGTCGACCGGCACCTCGGGCGACGGCGACCCGGCCGTGATCCAGGTGCGCGCGCTGCGCTTTCGCCACTGGTGCGGTGATCCGTCCCCGACGGAGGCCGTCCTGACCGTGCAGGGGCCCGCCGACTCACTCACCACCCGCGTTCGCTGGAACACCTGCTGACCCCATGTGAAAGGACCCTTGCCATGACGGAGACCCCTTCCAGGCTGCAGAAGCCGGCGACCCAGCCGGAGCAGTTCGACCAGTCGATCCCGCTCACCGCCGAACGCCTGCTGACCAACCGGCGGCCCGAGCCGTCATCGGGGTGGCGACGCCTGGTGTGGCAGCTGTCGGGGCGCAGGTACATCCCCGCCGAGTCGGCGGCCGAGGTCGAACGCCGCAAACTGATCGCTCAGGCGCAGACGCCGGTCGCCAGCGGGCACCACAGGATCGCGGTCATGAGCCTGAAGGGGGGCGTGGGCAAGACCACGACCACGGCGGCGCTGGGCAACACGCTCGCCTCTCTGAGGGGTGACAGGGTCATCGCCATCGACGCCAACCCCGACAGGGGGACGCTGGGGCTGAAGGTCAAGTCGGAGACCGCCGCGACCATCCGCACGTTGCTGGCCGAGGCCGAGCACATCGTCAGGTACGCCGACGCGCGGGCCTTCACCTCGCAGTCGCCCGCGCGGCTGGAGGTGCTCGCCTCCGACACCGACCCGGCCGTGAGCGAGGCGTTCGACGCCGACGACTACCGGACCGTCGCCGGGCTGATCGAACGCTACTACTCCATCTGCATCACCGACTGCGGCACCGGCCTGCTGCACGGCGCGATGGGCGCGACGCTGGACATGGCCGACCAGATCGTGCTGGTCAGCCTGGTCGCGGTGGACGGCGCGAACTCGGCGGCGGCCACGCTGGACTGGCTCACCGCGCACGGGCACGCCGACCTGGTGAAGAACGCCATCGTGGTGCTCAACGCCGTCGAGGAGCGCTGCGACGTCGACGTGGACCTACTGGAGCAGCACTTCAGCGCCCGGTGCAAGACCGTGATCCGCGTGCCGTACGACCCGCATCTGAAGGAGGGCGCCGAGGTCGACCTGCTGCGGCTGCGGCCCACCACCGCCGGCGCCTACCTGCGCCTGGCCGCCGCCGCCGGGCAGGCCTTCAGCCTGCGTCCTGATCGGGGCCACTAGTGTCGCCGGTGATGGAGGACCCGGCCCTGCGCTGGGATCTGGGCCCGGTACGGCGCCGCCACCGGGTCCGCCGGGTGGCGATCGCGGTGGTCGCGCTGGTCGCGGTGGCCGTCGCGGCCTGGATCCTGCGTCCCGGCTCGGGCGTCGAGCCTGTCGCCCTCGCCGAGCCCGCCGGGTACCAGGGCACGGCGGGCTTCCCCGTCGGCTTCCCGCACACCGAGCTGGGCGCCGCCTCGGCCGCCGCCGCGACTCTGGAGGCCGCGTGGACTCTCGACGAGGCCCAGGCGATGGCGGCCGCGCAGCTGTACGCGGCGCCCGAGCAGCAGGCGGCGGCCCGCGCGGGCGCCGCGAGCGCGACCAAGGGCTGGCGGCGCACGCTCGGCCTGCCGGAGGAGGGCTCGCTGCCGACGGGCGCGGCCATGCGATCGAGCACGATCGGCATCCGCTGGCAGGAACGCGCGCAGGACCAGATCCTCGTCTCGGTCCTCGTCCAGGTGACGGCGACCAAGGGAGACGCGAGCCCGCTGTACTCCAGCCCCTACGCCATGAACCTGCTCATGACCTGGCACCCCACCCTGCGCGGCGGGGACTGGGTCAACACCCCTGACACCCGCCCCGTCGCCGCGCCTCCCGCGGCCGCGCCGGGCTCCCCCCAGTTCACCGCGGCGGGCTGGCGGCCCATCGCCCACACCGACCCCGCCGAGTGAGTCCAGGAGACCTCCGCCCATGACCCCAAGCCGCCCCTCCCGGCGCCTTTCCGTCGCCTCCGGCCTGCTGCTGGCCTGCGTGTCCCTGGTGGGTGGCGGAGCGCTCGCCCAGCCGTGGACGTCGCACGCCGACATCGAACCTCCCTCCACCGGAGGGGGCACGACGACAACCGTGCCCAGTCCGGAGCCCGCACCGGCGCAGGAGCCCGCTGACCAGCCCACCGTCCGCATCACCACCGAGCCGGGCAAGGTTTCGAAGGTCGAGAATCCGCCGCCCACCGAACCCACACCCACGCAGACCCCGCCGGAGGCATCCTCGACACCCGAGAGTCAGAGCTCCAAGAAAGCCTCGGCCGCCGCCAAGCCCGCGCCCAAGGCGGAGCCGAAGCCTGGGCCCGCGGGTGAGAAACCGAACGCTGACACGGCGAAGATCGACTTCCCCCTCCCCACGCCCGTCAAGATCACCCCGCCGAAGCCGCCGGTCAGCACCGCGCCCAAGAGCACGAGCAGCGCCGCACCCAGGCCCTCCTCGTCTGTCAGCGCCGCGCCGAAGAGCACGCCCACCAAACCCACCGTTCCCAGAACCTCCGCCGAGCCCGCTGTCCGTCCCACAACTGCCTCCGCGCCGGCTGTTCCGACCGTTCCCTCCACCCAGCCGTCGGTGAAACCGCAGCCCGTCAAAACATCGGTGCCCGCGCAGGTGCCCGCGCCTCAGCCGACCACGACCGCTGAAGCTCGCCCGCTGCCCTCCACACCGCCGCCCACCGTAAGCGCCCCCTACGTCCCGCCCACGCCTGCCACCGGGTACCCCGTCGACGGCAGCACGTCACCTGATCCCGTCCAGCCCCGCGCGCTCGCGCTCGACCAGCTCAACACCCTCACCACCAGAAACGTCCTGCCGCTGCCCCCGCTCGCGCCACCCGTCGCTGCCACCACCGCCACAGGGCAGACCTGCCTCGCCCAGAACAGCGCCGCATGCTGGAGCCTGTCGCCGTGGTGGAGCAGCACCACCGGCATCGTCACGACGGCACAGCCGCCGAAGTTCGCGTGGGCCTTCGTTCCGCCTGGCGCGGCCCAGCCGTACCCGGGGAGCGCTCCCGCCGCGTCGCAGGACGTCACCGGCGCGTCGGAGGGAACAGCCGCCCCGCAGGACTTCACCAGGCCTACGATGTGCTGGGTGTTCGGGCCCGCGGCCGGTTGCGCCAGGGCGGAAGGGGGTGCCCCGTGAGCTCCAGGATGCGTGCGCGCGTCGCCGCCGTCGGGTTGGTGGCGGCGCTGTGCTGGAGCACGTCCGGGTTCGTCGGCGTGGCGAGCGCCGCCCCGTGCGCGCAGCTCGACGACCAGCGCGGGTGGGGACAGCCCGTGTGGTGCGCCGAGTTCGACGACTACCTCGACCCCAACGAGTGGGCCGTCTACGACTCGCCCGGCCACGCGGGCAACGGCCGCCGCTCACCGGGCCAGCTGTTCCTCGGCGACGGCTCGCTGTTCCTGTACGGTGCGACCGACGGCACCACCGCCGGGCTCGCGGCCAGGTACACGCAGCTGTACGGACGCTGGGAGGCGCGTATCCGCCTGTATCCTGGAGCCGGCTCCTACCATCCCGTCGCCCTGCTCTGGCCTGCGGGCGGAGGAGGCGGCGTGGTGCCCGACGGCGGTCAGGAGATCGACTTCCTCGAGGTCATCGACGACCCCGAACGGCAGCACCCGAACTTCTTCATGCACACCTCCTCGGGGCGTGAAGAGGCGCACGCGAATCTCGACATGACCACCTGGCACACCTACGCGGTGGAGAACTCGCCCGAGGGCGTGGTCGGCTACATCGACGGTCAGGAGTGGTTCAGGTCATCCGTCGCGGCCACCACACCGATGTCGCCGTGCCTGCAGCTCGACTGGTTCCCCGGCGAGGGCAGCGCTGGCGATGCGTGGATGGAGGTCGACTTCCTGCGCATCTACGCGATGACGTGAGGGTCGTGACCCGGGCGGGTGTTCGCGCGATACCTGCCAGATCGCACATGTACCACCTTTTCGCGCTTTATGATGATCGTTATTGTCCCGCGAGGAGGAACCCCTGTGGCCAAGCAGCCGGATGAGTGGAACAGCGCGATCGACACGACAAGGCCGAGCATCGCCAGGGCCTACGACGTCGTCCTCAACGGCAAGGACAACTTCGAGGTCGACCGTGAGTTCGTCGCCGAGATCGTGAAGGTCGTTCCCGAGATCTACGACGTGGCCACCTACAACCGGCAGATCCTCGGCCGTGGTGTGCGCTTCATGGTCGACCAGGGGATCACGCAGTTCATCGACCTTGGATCCGGTCTGCCGACAGTGGAGAACACCCATCAGGTGGCGCAGCGGGCCGAGCCCGGCTCGCATGTCGTCTACGTCGACAACGACCCGATGGTGCTCGCCCACGGCAGGGCGCTGCTGGCGGAGAACGACCGGACCGCGGTCGTCACCTCCGACCTGCGCGACCCGAAGGCGATCCTCGCCGACCCGGCCGTCCAGCGGCTGATCGACTTCGACCGGCCGGTCGGCGTGATGCTGGTCGGCATCCTGCACCACCTGCACGACGACGAGGACCCCCGCGGGATCGTCGAGGCCTACATGGCCGCGGTCCCCTCGGGCAGCTACCTGTTCGTCACGCACTTCTGCGACTCGAGCCAGGACTCGCGGGACGCGGAGAAGAAGTTCCTCGCGCTGCTCGGGACCGGCCGGTTCAGGACCGTCGAGGAGATCACGTCCTTCTTCGACGGGTTCGAGCTGGTCGAGCCGGGCGTGGTGCCGTTGCCGCTGTGGCGCCCCGAGCAGCCCGTCCCGTCGAACCTGACGGTGGGCCAGCGGCTGATGTACGGCGGCATCGCCCGCAAGCCGTAGGACCCGGGCCGGCCGGGCGGTCCCTGGGCCGGCAGGAGCGGTTCAGCAAGGCAGCGACCGGCCCTGGTCCGGCGGGAAGGGGGCGCGGGGATCTAGCGGAAGGCCTCCGCGTGCTCCTCCGCCCAGGAGCGGAACGTGCGGGCGGGCCGTCCGAGGAGCCGTTCGACGGTGTCGGTCACCCGCTCGGGCGAGTCCACGAATCCACGTCGCGCAGCGCGGGTGTCGGCGTGCCGGGCGATGACAGGTCGCCGCGCACCGCCGTCACGCCGTGAGGAAGCACGGCACTCGCGGGATCGCGCACCAGGGCGCGGACCTCGTGCCCGGCCGTGCTCAGCGCGGAGACGACATGCCTGCCGACGTTGCCGGTCGGGCCGGTCACAAGGAAGGTGCTCATCAGGCGACCATAGAACCTCGACCGCGGCCGAGGTCAATCCGGGCCCGCCCACCCCGACGAGGGGGATCGCTCCCGATGATGACGTCACCGGGAGCGACCGCCGATCGTCAGCCGACGTATCTGCGGAGGTGTTCGGCCGTCAGTGAGGTACCCGTCTCGACCAAATCCGCCGCAGGGCCGGAGAACACGACCTGCCCGCCGTCGTGGCCCGCTCCAGGGCCCAGGTCGATGATCCAGTCCGCGTGCGCCATCACGGCCTGGTGGTGCTCGATGACGATGACCGTGTTCCCGTCGTCCACGAGCCGGTCGAGCAGCTCCAGCAGCTGGTCCACGTCGGCGAGGTGGAGCCCGGTCGTCGGCTCGTCCAGGACGTACGTCGTGCCGCTCTTGGCCATGTTGATCGCGAGTTTGAGCCGCTGCCGTTCGCCTCCGGACAGCGTGGTGAGCGGCTGTCCGAGGCCGACGTAGCCGAGACCGACCGCCGAGAGGCGGTCGAGGATGGTCTTGGCCTGGCCGGTGGTGAAGAACTCTCCCGCCTCGGCCACCGACATGCCGAGGACCTCGCTGATGTTCTTGCCGCGCAGCCGGTAGTTCAGCACCTTGGGCGTGAACCGCCTGGCCTCGCACTCCTCGCACACCGACGCCACCTCGGCCATCATGGCCAGGTCGGTGTAGACCAGGCCGATGCCCTTGCAGCCCGGGCACGCGCCTTCGGAGTTGGCGCTGAACAGGCCCGGCTTCACGCCGTTGGCCTTGGCGAAGGCCGTCCTGATCGGGTCGAGCACTCCCGTGTAGGTGGCCGGGTTGCTGCGGCGGGAGCCGCGGATGGCCGACTGGTCGGCGACGATCACGCCGTCGCGTCCCGCGACGTAGCCGTGGATGAGCGAGCTCTTGCCCGACCCCGCGACGCCGGTGACGACGGTGAGCACGCCGAGGGGGACCTCGACGCTCACGTCCCGCAGGTTGTGCGATGTGGCGCCCTCGATCGACAGCCACCCGGTGGGGCGGCGCGCCTTCTCGCGCAGGCTCACCCGGTGGTCGAGGTAGCGGCCTGTCAGGGTGCCGGACGCGCGCAGGCCGTCCAGGTCACCGGCGTAGCAGATGCGGCCGCCCGCCGTACCGGCGCCCGGGCCGAGGTCGACCACGTGGTCGGCGATCGCGATCGTCTCCGGCTTGTGCTCGACGACCAGGACGGTGTTGCCCTTGTCGCGCAGCCTGAGCAGCAGGCCGTTCATCCGCTGGATGTCGTGCGGGTGGAGCCCCGCCGTGGGCTCGTCGAAGACGTACGTGACGTCGGTCAGGCTCGAGGTGAGGTGACGGACCATCCGCACGCGCTGCGCCTCGCCGCCGGACAGCGTGCCGGACTCCCGGTCGAGACTGAGGTAGCCGAGACCGATCTCGACCAGCGAGTCGAGCGTCTCGAGGAGGGTGGCGAGCAGCGGCCCGACGGAGGCGTTCTCGATACCCCGCACGAACGCTGCCAGATCGTTGATCTGCATGGCCGAGCACTCCGTGATGCTGCGGCCGTTGATCGTCGCCGACCTGGCCGCCTCGTTCAGGCGGGTGCCGCCGCAGGCCGGGCAGCCGGTGAGCTTGACCGCCCGATCGGCGAACGCGCGTGCCTGCGACTGCATCGAGTCGCGGTCCTTGGCCAGGTAGAGCCGCCTGACCTTGGTGACGAGGCCCTCGAAGGTGAGGTTGTTCGAGCCGACCTTGACCTTGGTGGCGGGCTTGTGGAGGAAGTCCTCCCACTGGTCGGGGGTGTAGTCCTTGAGCTTGAGGTCCGGGTCGAACAGGCCCGAGCGGGCCATCAGCTGCCAGTACCAGGTGTCGACCGCGAAGCCGGGCACCTTGATCGCCCCGTCGTTCAGCGACCGGTCCCTGTCGACCAGCTCGTCGATGTCGATGTCGGAGACCTTGCCGAGCCCCTCGCACGCGGGGCACATGCCCTCGGCCCTGTTGAAGCTGAAGGCGAAGGGCGGGCCGACGTGGGGGACGCCGATCCGGCTGAACATGATCCGCAGCATGGTATGGGCATCGGTGGCGGTGCCCACGGTCGAGCGCGCGTTGACGCCCATCCGCTCCTGGTCGACGATGATCGCCGCGCTCAGGTTGTGCAGCGCGTCGACGTCGGGCCGGTTGAGGCTCGGCATGAAGTTCTGCACGAACGCCGTGTAGGTCTCGTTGATCAGCCGTCGCGACTCCGCGGCGATCGTGTCGAAGACCAGCGAGGACTTGCCCGAACCGGACACCCCGGTGAAGACGGTGAGCCGCCGCTTGGGGAGGTCGAGGGAGACGCCGGTCAGGTTGTTCTCCCTGGCGCCGCGGACCTGGATGAGATCGTGGCCGTCCGCGGCGGCGTGATCAGATCCGCGAAGGTCGTAGTGCCGGATGTCGTTTGCCTGCTGGCTGGAAACCACGGAAGCCTTTCCATAGTCGAGTGACAGTTTCTACGGCCGTACGGCGACGCCCATCGCGTCGGGTCGGCGGCGTGGAGCGCCTTCCCAGGCCAGGTCAGGCCAGGAGGGCGGAACGGCTCGCCGGATCCGCTACGGCCGTTCGGGGAAGGCGGTGACCGGGCGGAGAACGCCCGGGACCGCCGTCAGCACGATGAGCGGCAGGGTGACGACGTCAGCGCGAGCGCGGGGACGTGTCGCGTCCGCGGTCACGGGGCCCGAGGACAGGCTCACGCCCGCCGTCGCTGTCGCCGACATCCATGCCTTCAAGTTTCTCATTGAACTTGCCGTGAAGACTTTTCCGTGGCTCCTCCAGCTTGAGCAGTAGGCGTAGACCGCCGACCTTCAACCAGACGTGCAACCTGTGGGGTGAAGGTGGAGGCGATGGGCCGCTCCGGCCACCTCGCCGTCAGCAGCCGCCTGGCAGCCGCCCCCGGTGTTGCGCTGAGGCCGGTACCGGGGCGGGCTCCCGCAAAGGGCGGGATTTCGGCGAACAGGGAAACTAGGGTGCTGGCATGACTGAAATCCTCCTGCGCGGCGGCCGTCCATGGGGTCTCGAAGGACCGGCCGACGTGCTGGTCCGCGACGGCGTCATCGCCGACGTCGGCGCGGGTGTGGACGCGCCGTCCGCGCGCGTGGTCGACGTCTCCGGTGAGGTGGTGCTGCCCGGTCTCGTCGAGGCGCACTGCCACCTCGACAAGACCCTCTACGGGGGTCCGTGGGTCCCTCACTCGGCCGACGACACGCTGGCCGGGCGCATGTCCAACGACCTGGGCCGCAGAGCGGAGCTGGGCGTGCCGAGCGTCGAGCGGATCATCGCGCTGCTGGAGCGGATGAGCGGGTTCGGCACCACGCACGTGCGCACCCACACCGACGTCGACCCCGAGGTCGGGCTGCGCGGCGTCGAGGCGGTACGGCAGGCGGCCGACGCGCTGAACGGCCGCCTCAGCGTGACGCAGGTCGCCTTCCCCCAGCACGGTCTGCTGACCAACCCCGGCACCGCCGGCCTGCTCGAGGAGGCGCTCAAGGGCGGTGTCGAGGCCATCGGCGGGCTCGACCCGGCCGGCATCGACCGCGATCCCGTCCGTCATCTCGACGCCGTCTTCGAGCTCGCCGCGGCGTACGGCGCGCACATCGACATCCACCTGCACGACGGCGGGTCGCTGGGCATGTGGGAGCTCGAGCTGATCGCCGAGCGCACCGCGGTGACAGGGCTGGGCGGCCGGGTCACGGTCAGCCACGCCTACGCCATGGGCCAGGCCGACGAGGCCCAGCAGGGCCGCCTGGCCGAGAAGCTGGCGGCGGCGGGCGTGGCGATCGCGACGGCGGCCGTCTACAGCTTCCCCGTCCCCGCCGTGAAGGTGCTCCGCGCGGCCGGGGTCACGGTCGCGTGCGGCCACGACGGAATCCGCGACCTGTGGGGACCGTACGGCACGGGCGACATGCTGGAGCGCGCGATGCATCTGGCCTACCGGAGCACGTTCAGGCGTGACGAGGACATCGAGCTCGCGCTGGAGGCGGCGACGTACGGCGGGGCCCGCGCGCTCGGCCTGTCCGGTTACGGCCTGGCGCCGGGCGACAGGGCGGACCTGGTCGTGGTTCCCGCGAGCGGGGCGGCGGAGGCGGTCGTCGTGCACCCGCCGCGCACGCTGGTGATGAAGGAGGGCGTCATCCTCTGACCCCCGCAGAAGCGACCCTGTAACCGTTGGTACGCTTGTCGCCTTTCATGACCAACCAGCTCTTACGGGGCAATTGTGATGACGGGGCCCGGTTTTCCCCAGCAGCATCCGACGCAGCAACAGCCGCCGTGGCAGCAGGGCCCGCCGCACCCGGCCCCATGGCCGCCCGGGCACCCGTACCCTGCGCCGCCACCGCCACCGCCACCGCCGCCCAGGCGCAGGACCGGGCTGTGGGTGGTGCTGAGCGCGCTGTGCCTCGTCCTGGTCATCGCCGCAGGGGCGGGGGTCGGGCTGGTCCTGCGGGACCGGGGCTCCACGGCGCCGCCCGACCCGGCACCGACGGGAGCGGCAGGCAAGAGCCAGGCCAGCTCGGCGCCGAGCGGCAAGGAGCAGGACGCCAACACCGTCGTGGTCACCGACGAGGAGATCACCGCGCTGCTCAAGGCGCACGGCGCCGCGCTGACCTCGGGCGACGCCAAGGCGTTCACCTCGATCTTCGACCAGGAGAACACCACCCTCGTCCGCGACCAGGCCAGGCTCTTCGCCAACCTGCGCAAGATGCCACTGAGCCAGATGTCCTACGAGACGTTGTTCCGTAACGGCCGCACCGAGGACAACTTCGGGCGCGGGGTGACGTTCACCCAGGATGTCGCGTTCGTGCACCGGTTCACCGGCATCGACCTGAAGCCGGTTTCGGAGTGGTACCGCTGGACGATCGAGAAGGCCTCGGCCGACGCGCCCCTCGTCGTCACCAAGGTGGGTGGCGCGCCGCCGTCGATCAGGGGCGGCGAGGGCTCCAAGACCGTGTACTACCCGGGCCCTTGGGACATCTGGCCCGACGTGGCCGTGGTGAAGGCGGGCTCCAGCATCGTGCTCGCCAGGCCCGAGGAGGCCGCGCTCGCCAGGCGCATCGCCCCTGCCGTCGCCCAGGCCACGTCCACCGACCTGGACTTCTGGCGACGTCATGGGCCACCGGACGCGGCGGTGCCGATCGGGTTCGTGGTCGCGCTGGCCAAGGGCCAGTCCCAGCTGGGCAACCTGTTCCGCAAGGAGAAGGCGCACGAGGCGGGCGTGTCGATCCCGATGCCCAGCTGGGGCGCCGGCGGCGACATCAGGATCGGCGGCAGCCGCATCGTGCTCGACACCGCCTCGTCCTTCTTCGCCGACACGGCCGGCATCAAGGAGGTCAGCCAGCACGAGATCGCCCACTCGCTGGTGGCCAGCCTCGACAGCGCCGAGTTCTCGCTGTTCGGCAAGCCCAACTGGATCGTCGAGGGCTTCGCCGACTACGTCGCCACGCGGCACCAGCGCGTCGCCCAGGTGCGCCGCTACCAGGAGGGCCGGGCCTACCTCGCGGGACGGCTGGGCAGGCCGTTCGACGGCCGGCTGCCTGACAACGTGTTCTGGGATGACAAGAACCTGATCAACGCCCACTACTTCATGGGCAACCTCGCCATGCGCTTCATCGCGGAGAAGTACGGCGAGCGCAAGGTGGCCGAGGGCGTGGCAGCGGCGTACAAGGCGAAGGGCGGCGACGGCGAGGCGGCGCTGTTCGAGGCGCTCGGCGTGCGCAAGGCGGAGTTCGAGCGTGAGTGGGCGGCCTTCGTCCGCCGGCAACTGGCATGACGGAGGAACGCGGATGACCGATCAGCACCACGGCCACCAGCATGGCGGACGGCCCGCCGACGTCCCACCCCCGAACGGCGGACAACCTCCCTACAGTCCCCCGAACGGCGGACAACCCCCACACGGTCCCTCGTACGGCGGACAACCCCCACACGGTCCCTCGTACGGTGGACAACCCGCATACGGTCCGCCGAACAGCGGACCACCCCCCTACGGTCCGCTGAACGACGGACGGCCCGCTCACAGCCCGCCGAACCAGTCCACGCAGGGCCCACCCGCCTACGGACCCGCCACCCACGGCGGGCCCGCCTCCGGCCCGCCGAACCAGGCGCCACCTCCCTACGGGCCACCCGCCGGACCGGCGACCGGGCCTGCCTACGGGCCACCCGCCGGGCCCGCCTACGGGTCGCCCGCCGGATCGGCGACCGGGCCTTCCTACGGACCTCCCGCGGGGCCCGCGGGGCAGACCGCCCCGTCGAGCCCCCAGCCGCCGTACCCCCACCACCCGTCCGGCCCGCCGTACCCCCACCATCCGCAGCCCCCGCAGGGCAGGGCTCGCACCGCGCTGTTCGTGGTGCTCGGCCTCGTGGTGCTGCTGGCCGTGGGAACGGGCACCGCGTGGTTCGTCGCCACCACAGGGCAGCCGGGGTCCGCGCAGACCGCGCAGGAGGACACCCCGAACGGCGAAGCCAAGGCGCTCGGCCAGTGGGCGGTGCCGCTGACCAACGCCGGCAGCACCGACTTCACCACCGGCCTGGCCTTCGCCGCCTGGCTGACCGACACCGTGATCATCCGGGCCCAGAAGGACGGCCTGCTCGCCTACGACCTCGACGACGGCAAGCGGGCCTGGGGGGTGCCGTCCCCAGGGGAGCAGCTCTGCGGGGCCACCGCCGAGCTGGCCTCGGGCAAGGGCGCGGTCGCGTACGGCTCCGCCGGCGTGTGCGACCACCTGGCAGGGGTGGACGCGGCGAAGGGCCGGCTCACCTGGAAGATCGACATCCCGGCGGAGAAGTCCAGCCTGTCCAACACGCTCGCCGCGCCGCAGGTGATGGCCGCCGGCGACATGGTGGTGGTGTCGGTGGACGAGACGGTCTACGGCTACCGGCTGTCCGACGGCGGCAGGCAGTGGACCGTCGCGCCGCCCGAAGGCTGCCATCTCGAGGACGCCCACGCGGCCGCCGCCCACGTGGTGGTGATCTACGACTGCGCGTTCGGCGGCACCTCGAACCGGGTCGAGCTGCTCGATCCGCACAGCGGCAAACCGGTCAAGCGGTATCCGATGGACGAGCTCGGTCTCGGCCCTTCGGTGCTGTCGGCCGACCCCGTCATCGTCCACGTGGAGCGCGGGGGCGAGGACACGTTCGTCGCGTTCGACGGTCAGGGCCGCAAGGTCGAGGTCAGAGCCGGCCACGTCGACATGCTGACCATGAACAAGGTGGCGATGTTCGACGGCATGGCGGAGGAGTACCGCTACGCCGTCCACCAGGACCGGTTGTATCTGGCGACGTTCCCCGAGAACGTGCCGAACGAGCTGCGCTCGCGCAACACGGCGCTGGCCTTCGACCTCAAGACGGGCAGGCGGTTGTGGGAGTCGTCGGGCACCAACGCCACCAAGCTCACCTTCGTCCGCGCCGACGACAAGGGGCTGCTGGCGCTGGAGGTGGGCGACCGGCGCGACCTGGCTCCCCGGCTGGTACGGCTCGACGCCGCCTCCGGCAAGGCGACACCCGTGGCGACGCTGCCCCAGGAGTTCGGCACCGAGGGCGACAACGCCAAGGTGTTCGAGCGCGGCGGCGGCGTCCTCATCGTGCCGTGGACGTCGGTCGCCACCAAGAACGCTGTCACCTACTTCGGAGGCTGACGGGTAGGGGTCCTCTCGTGAACGTGGTGGTGCTGTCCGACACGCACGCGCCGCGCCGCTGGAAGTCGTGCCCGCCCCTGGTTGCGGCCCATCTGCGCGGCGCGGACGTGATCCTGCACGCGGGGGACGTGTGCGTGCCCTCCGTGCTGGACGAGCTGGCCGTCTTCGCGCCCGTGCACGTGGTCAAGGGCAACAACGACGGCCCCGGCGTGGTGGCGCCCGAGGTCCTGGAGCTGACCCTCGACGGGCTCAGGGTGGGCGTGATCCACGACAGCGGCCCCGCCAAGGGCAGGCTCGGGCGGATGCGCCGGCTGTTCCCCGAGGCAGACCTCGTGGTGTTCGGGCATTCGCACATCCCCCTGGACGAGTCGGGTGATGGGCTGCGCATCTTCAATCCCGGGTCGCCCACGGACCGACGCCGCCAGCCGTACGGGACGATCGGTGTGCTGACCATCGAACGCGGCGTGCTGGAGGAGGCCAGGATCGTCGCCGTGACCTGAGTCCGGGCCATCGGGAACGCGCCAAGTTCCGCATTACGCGCTAGCATTCCACAAAGCGGAACTTGAGGAGAATGCAGTGGCTGAGGCACAGTCCCCCGTCGGCAGCGTCGATCGCGCCCTGCTCATCCTGCAGGAGATCGGAAAACACAGCAGGGGCGTTACTCTCGACGAGCTCGCCACCAGGCTCGGCCTCCCCAAGAGCTCGCTGCACCGCCTGCTCGGCGCGCTCAAGCACCGCGGGTTCGCCGCCCAGCCTGAGCCCAGCGGCCCCTACTTCCTCGGCACCGAGATGCTGGCGACGGCGTTCAGGTTCTACGAGACGATGGATCTGCGCACGCTCGTGCGGCCGCTGCTGCTGAGGCTGAGCGAGGAGTTCACCGAGACCGTGCACATGGCCATGCTCGACGGCGGCGAGGTCGTCTATCTGGACAAGGTCGAGGCGGTGCGGTCGATCACGATGACCTCGGTCGTGGGCGGGCGCAACGCGGCCCACTGCACGGGCGTCGGCAAGGCGCTGCTGGCCTGGACGTATCCGACCGACGAGGCGATCAAGGCGTGGGCCGACAGGTACGGCCCGCTGTCGACAAGGACCCGTAACACGATCACCAAT
The DNA here is from genome assembly GCF_042681425.1 of Nonomuraea mangrovi. Lineage (NCBI taxonomy): Bacteria > Bacillati > Actinomycetota > Actinomycetes > Streptosporangiales > Streptosporangiaceae > Nonomuraea > Nonomuraea mangrovi. The sequence continues at coordinate 186,406 of NZ_JBHUFV010000003.1, forward strand.
CCGGCGAAGCTGGCCACCCACCTCGACCAGGTGCGGCAGCGCGGATACGCGCTCGACCTGGAGGAGAACGAGCATGGTGTGCGGTGCGTGGCCGCCCCCGTCTTCATGGGGGGCGCCACGCCCGTGGCCGCGGTGAGTGTGACCGCGATCAAGGACCGCATGTCGCCCGCCAGGATGGAAGAGGTGGGCAACGTTCTCAAGCGGGCGGTGGCGGAGAAGATCTGACCGCCCGGCGGGGAGCGCGGAGCTCCCAGCCGGGCGACCTGCGCGGGACGTCAGCCCTTGACCGCTCCCGTCAGCGCCTGGACGAAGCGGCGCTGGCCGAAGAGGAACACCGCGAGCACCGGCAGCGTCGTCAGCACGGTGCCCGCCATGATCGCCGGCCAGTCCGCTCTGTGCTGGCCCTGGAAGGTCGTCAGCCCCACCTGGACCGTGTAGTTGTCCTCGGAGTTGATCGCCACCAGCGGCCAGAACAGATCGTTCCACGCCGTGATGAACGTGATGACGGCCAGCGCCGCCAGAGCGGGCCTGGCCACCGGCAGCACCACCCGGTAGAACACCGCGACGCGCGAGCAGCCGTCGATGCGCGCGGCCTCCTCCAGCTCCTTGGGGAACGACTGGAAGAAGGAGGTCATCAGGTAGATGCCCACCGCGGAGCTGAGCTGCGGCACGATCAGCGCGCCCAGCGTGTCGGTGAGCCCCACCTTGTTGAAGATCAGGAAGGTCGGGATCACCGTGAGCTGGAACGGGATCAGCGCGGTGGCGATGACCAGGACCAGGACCAGCTTGGAACCGACGAACCTGATCCTGGCGAACGCGTAGCCGGCCATGCTGCACAGCACCAGCTGGGCCAGCACGATCGCCCCCGACACGATGACGCTGTTGAGGAACCAGCGCAGGAAGTTCGAGCGCTCGATGACCGTGCGGTAGCCGCCCAGGTCGATGCCGTCGGGCCAGACCGCGGGCGGGAACCGGTTGAGCTCGGCCTGCGTCATCACCGAGCTGAGCACCAGCCAGACGAACGGCAGCAGGACCACGGCCGACATCGGCACCAGCACCAGGTGCCACTTGCTGGGCAGGTGGAGGCGTCTCATGTCGTGGCCGCCCTCCGCCGCGCGACCAGCAGGCCCGCGACGATCAGCAGCAGGGTGCCGGCGAACAGCACGTACGCCACGGCCGCGCCGTACCCGGCGGTGGAGTAGGTGAAGGCGAGCTGCCAGACGTAGTAGACGATGGTCACGGTGGCGTTGGCGGGCCCGCCCTTGGTCGTGGTCATGACCAGGTCGAAGAACTGGAGCGCGTCGATCACGCCCCAGACCGCGAGGAAGACCGTCATCGGGCGGACCGACGGGACGATGATGTGCCTGAACGTGCTCCACCGTCCCGCGCCGTCGATCGAGGCGGCCTCCATCACCTCCTTGCTGATCTCCTGGATGGCGGCCAGGTAGATCACCACGGAGAACCCGAACCGCGTCCAGAAGAAGATCAGCGTGAGGACGAGCATGGCCTGCGAGGGGCTGCTGAGCAGTCCCTGGATGGGCAGCCCCAGCTTGGCGAGCAGCCCGTTGGCCAGGCCGAAGTCGCGGTCGAAGATGAAGCCCATGAGCAGGCCCGTCGCGGTGGCCGAGACGATGTAGGGCACCAGGAAGCAGGTCCGGTAGAACCCGATCCCTCGCACCTTCCTGTTCAGCAGCACCGCGACCAGCAGGCCGGCGATCAGTGACGTGGGGATGTAGAGCACCAGCAGCAGCCCGGTGTTCCTGAGCGCCTGGAAGAACACCGGGTCCTCGAGCAGCGCCCGGTAGTTGTCGAGCCCGACGTTGCGCCCGGCCGTCATCAGGTCGGAGTCGGTGAACGACAGCGCCAGCGCCCACGCCATGGGCACCAGCGAGAACCCCAGGATGACCAGCGTCGCCGGCCCGGCGAAGGACCAGCCGGCGATGTTGTCGCCGAGCTTCCTGCGGTCCTTGGGACGCCTGCGTGGGGCGGCGGAGGCGCTGAGCGCGGTGGTGCTCATGAGCCTGGTACGGCCAGCGCCGCGTCCGACTTGGTGGCCGCCTCGTCGAGCGCCGTCTTGGCGTCGCTCTTGCCCAGCAGGGTCTGCGCGATGGCCTCGGCCACGAAGGCGGACACCCGCGGATACCTGGTGGTGGCCGGCCTGACCCGCTTGGCGTTGGCGAGGTTGGCCGAGATCACGTCGATGCCGGGGTACTTGTCCAGGTAGTCCTGGTAGCCGGGCAGCTTGGTGATCGACTCCCTGATCGGCAGCGAGCCCGTGTCGCTCATCCACACCAGTTGCTGCTGGGCGGCCGTCAGCCAGGCCAGGAAGGTGGCCGAGGCCTTCACCCTGCGCTCGTCGTGGTCGAAGACCACCCAGTTGTCGGGACCCGAGATCGTCTCGTGGTTGCCGTTGGTGCCGGGCAGCGGCGAGACACCGTAGTCGACCTTCGCCGCCTGCAGGTCGGGCAGCACCCACGGCCCGGAGAGGAACAGGCCGAGCCTGCCCGACTCGAACAGCTTCTGCCCCTTCTCCGCGGGGCTGGAGTCGAGGTAGACGGACTTGTCGTCGACGGCCATGGAGCGCAGCCTGCCGAGGGCCTGCTGGCCCGCCGCGGAATTGAAGACGGCCTTCTTGTTGTCGGGCGCGAGGATGTCGCCGCCGGCCTGCCAGACCATCGGCCACAGGCCCCAGACCGCCTCCTCCCCGCCGCTGATCGGCCAGGTGGTGCCGAAGACGCCGTCCTTGGCGTTGGTGGCCTGTTTGGCTATGGTCCTGAAGTCGTCCCAGGTCCAGTCCGCCGCGGGCGGCTGGACACCCGCCTTGGCCAGCACCTTCTTGTTGTAGAGGACGACCATGTTGTCGACGACCGCGGGGAAGCCGATGACCTTGCCCTGGATGGTGACGGCCTCGCGCTCGTTGGCCCAGAAGTCGTCCCAGCGGACGGCCGGGTCCTTCACGAACTCCGTGAGGTCGGCGGTCTTCGGGTTCCTGGCGATGTTGGGCGCCCACGAGCCGTAGAGGTAGGCGATGTCCGGGTAGGCGTCAGAGGTGAGCGCCGCGGTGATCTTGGGCAGCATGCCGTCCGCCGTGGCTCCGCCGGACTCGGTGTTGACCCTGATGTCCGGGTGGCTCTGGTTGAACTGCTCGACCAGCTTCTCGATCGACTTGGCGGAGGCGTCCTCCTGGCCGTGCCAGATGGTGATCTCGACAGGCCCGCCCGCCGTCTGCTCGTCCCGCGTCGCGCCACCGCCGCAGCCGGTGGCGACCAGGGCGACGACCGCGGCGGCGGCCAGCGCGCGCCTCATCGGACGCCCTCGGGAAGCAGGTCGCCGTGGGCCGCGATCATCTCGTCCACGAGATCGTGGATCTGCTGGAGCGTGAGCGTCGCCGAAGCGTTGGGATCAAGCATGGCGGCATGGTAGACGTGGTCGCGGCGTCCTTCGAGCGCCGCCCTCACGGCCAGCTCGCCCACGTTCAGGAACGTCCTGTTCAGCGCGGCCAGCTGGGGCGGCAGCTCGCCGATCCTGGTCGGGCGCATCCCCGACCTGTCCACCAGGCACGGCACCTCGACGCACGCGTCGTCGGGCAGGTTGGCGATCAGGCCGTCGTTGCGCACGTTGCCGTGGACGACCCTCGTCGTACCGGTCTCGATCGAGTGGATGACCTCGGATGCCAGCTCCATGGCGGGCGCGATCTCGACGCCCTCCCCCGCGGCCAGACTGCGCCTGGTCTCCTCGTAGGTGTCGAGGTTCTCCTCCGACCAGCGCAGGTAGATCTCGACCGGGATGCGGAACTGCTCGACCTGGTCGTCGTGGTGCAGGAACCAGGGCAGGTACTCCGAGCCGTGCTCGCTCGACTCGGTGGGGAAGTAGCCGAAGCGGCGGTACATCTCCACCCTGACCGTCCTGCGCAGCTCGGGGTCGCCGGCGATGACCTCGTCGAGGGCCGGGTACAGGTTCTGGCCCTTGTGCTCGAACTTCAGCACGAACGCCTGGTGGTTGGCGCCGGCGGTGACGAACGAGACCTCCTCCTCCGGCATGCCCACCAGCGAGGCCAGCCTGGCCTGCGTGTCGCGGACGGAGTGGCAGAGGCCGACCACGTTCTTGAACGGCGTTCCCTGGTAGACCGCGCGGGGGATCATCGCCATCGGGTTGGTGTAGTTGAGCAGCAGCGCGCCCGGCGCCAGCTCGGCCAGGTCGTTGCCCAGTCCCACCATCACCGGAATCGTGCGGAGCGCCCGGAAGATGCCGCCGATGCCGAGAGTGTCGGCTATGGTCTGGCGCAGGCCGTAGCGACGGGGGATCTCGAAGTCGACACGGGTGGCGGCGTGTCCGCCTACGGCGATCTCGTTGATCACGTAGTCGGCGCCGTCCACGGCGGCTCGGCGGTCGAGGTGCGCCTCGACCTTGGCACCCAGCCCGAGCTCCGTGACCATCCAGTTGGCCATGGCCTCGGCCGTGGCCAGCCGCTCAGGGTCGATATCGTGCAGTACCAGGGTGGATTCCCCGAGCTCCGGAAATGTCAGGATGTCGGAGAGGACGTTCTTGGTGAACTCGACGCTGCCGGCGCCGATGAAGACGATGCGTGCCATGGGGTTCCCTCCACAGAGCACGGCGGGCGAGAGGGCCCACTGCGTGCGGTGAGTATAGCCATCCATCCGCGATACAGACTAGGGTTCCGCAATGCGGAAAGATCTGGCTGGCGCGGAGGACTGGCGCTGTTCATCCGTTTTGCGGAATTCTCGACATCAAGACGAAGGTTGACAACCTCCGATCTTGGCCGATTTCCTTAATGGCGGAATATCATTCCGCTATATGGAATAGAAGGTGAGTGCGTTGATCAGCCTCCGATCTCTCTACACACGGGTGACCGCGGTCACGGCCTTACTGCCGGTCGCCGCGCTCGGCCTCACGGCGTCCGCCGAGGCGGCGACGGCAGCCGCCCCGAGCTCCGCCAAGGGCTCCGCGACCTCGGCGATCTGGCGCCCGCCGGTACAGAGCCGCTGGCAGTACCAGCTCCAGGGCAACAAGGCCTTCGCCTCGACCGGCGGCATCAACGTCAACATCTGCGAGGTCCCGCAGACCGGCGGCGCCTGCGTGCGCCCGACCGTCTTCGACATCGACCTGTACGTCGACGCCGAGATCGCGGGCAACAACACCACGCTCAACACGGCCGGCGTCAACGCCATCCACGCCAAGGGCGCCAAGGCCGTCTGCTACATCGACGCCGGGTCGATCGAGGAGTTCAGGCCCGACTACCAGCAGTTCGTCGACTGGCACAAGAGCCACGGCAACTCCCTGCTCGGCAACCCGTTCAGCGAGGAGTTCCCGAACGAGCGCTGGGCCAACATCAACAACGACAAGGGCCAGCGCGACTTCCTGCTGAAGATGATGGAGCCCCGCGTCGACAAGTGCGTCCAGGCCGGGTTCGACGGGGTCGAGTTCGACGTCGTGCACGCCCACGAGGAGGGCAAGGAGGTCACCGGCTGGGACATCAGCCCGGAGACCCAGCTGATCTACAACAGGGCCCTGGCGGACCTGGCCCACAGGAAGGGCCTGTCCGTCGCGTTGAAGAACGACCTCAGCCAGATCGACGACCTGGTGTCGGTCTTCGACTACGCGGTCAACGAGGAGTGCTTCCAGTTCAAGGAGTGCGCCGACCTGTCTGCCTTCGTCCGTGCGGGCAAGCCGGTCTTCCAGGTGGAGTACAAGACCTCGCCCGGCAGCTTCTGCACCAAGGCGAACCAGCTCAAGTTCAACTCCATCAAGAAGGCGACCGACTACTCGTTGTTCGACAAGCCGTACAAGCCGTGTAAGTGAGGACGCGCGGTGGCCCTGCCGCGCGCGGGGCCACCCGTTCACGCCAGCCTCGGCACGAGTCTGAGCGCGTTGCCTGCGTAGACCTGCCCGAGCACGTCGTCGGGCAGGTCGAGCCCGCTGATGCTCCAGCGGCCCATCAACGGCGGGTCCTCCGTGGAGTGGGCGAAGGCCTCGTCGGCGGTCTCCATGAATCGGAAGTGGATGCGGTGGACATCGGGATCGGGTGGGATCTCATCCGTCCCGAACAGGACCCGGTCGGGGTGGCGCAGCACCAGCTCGCGCGTCGCGCGCGGGGCACGCCCCAGCTCGGCGATGCGGGCGGCGACGTCGATGTGGAAGTTGGGATACCGCTCCAGCATGCCGCCGACCCAGCCGAGGTTCTCCGGCCAGCATCCCGCGTGAACACCGATCACCGTCGTCGCGGGATGGGCCGCGACCATCGACTCCATGGCCTCCATCAGCCGCTCGAAGCGGGGGAACTCGGGCCCTGAGAACGCCCAGTCGGGGCGTGCCGCGAGCTGCTCGAGCCGCTCGTTCCGCTCGTCGATCGGCTGGAAGAAGGCGACGGGGTCGGCGGTGTGCAGGGCGATCGGGACGCCCAGCTCCCCCGCCGCCGCCCACAGCGGCGCGAGCCGTTCGTCGTCGAGCATGACCAGCTCGCCGCGGTGGTCGCGGCGCCGCAGTCCGACGTCCTTCCATACCTTGAGCCCGGCCGCGCCCTCGGCGACCGAGGCGCGCAGCTGCTCGGCCAGCCGTTCGCCGAAGCCGGAGCAGGGCTCGGCGGTCCGCGACCAGTCGACGTGGCAGAACGTGGCGAACCTGCCCGGATGGGCGGCGTCGTAACGTTCCAGATTCGCGGCGAGCTCCCTGCCCCAGCGGCCGTCGAGGTTGACCATGCCGCGCAGGTTGAGCGCGTCCATCGTCGCCAGCAGCGCGGGCACGTCCCGGACCATCCAGTCGCCGTCGTCGGTGAGCCAGCGGCCGAGGTGGATGTGGGCGTCCACGGCAGGCACGCGGGCCCGGTCGACGAGGTTGACCGGCACGGTGAGCTGGGAGATCGGTCGGTACTGGGAGAGGGAGATGTCCACGGCTACCTCGGTTCAGGGGGTGAGCTCAGGGGGTGAGCAGGGCCTTGACGGGAACGGTGTGACCGTTCATCAGCGTGGTGAAGACCACCGCTCCCTCGATCAGCGGGAAGGTGTCGACCCAGCTGAGGTCCCAGCCGCCGACCAGCTCGGCGGCGGCGGCGAAGTCCGCGTCGGTGTAGGCGAACGAGCCGAGCACCCGCTTCTCGCCACGCACGAGCCCCGCGGCGTCGAAGCCCGCGTCGGCGGCTGCCAGTCCGAGCCACACCGCGACCCCGCCGGGCCGTAGCAGCGTCAGAGACCGCTCGTGGGTGACGGCGGCGCCCACCGCGTCGAAGATCACGTCGTACTCGCCGGTCAGCTCCGCCACGGCCGCGTCCGCGCCGAGGCGGCCCGCGATCACGCGGCGGCTCTCCGAACGGTCGGCCACCTCGATCCTGGTGGCCCCGCCCGAGAGGGCGACCTGCAGGCAGGCCAGGCCGATCGCCCCCGCGCCGATGATGCCCACGCGGGCGCCCGCCGGAGCTCCGGCCAGCGACCAGGCGTGCACCGCGTTCGCGGCCGGTTCCACGATGCCCGCCGCCGTCCAGTCCAGCTCCGTGGGCAGCGCGGTGACGGCCGCGGAGGGTACGGCCACGCGCTCGGCGAATCCGCCCGGCCGGTGCACGCCGACGATCCGCCGCTCCCTGCACACGTTCCGCAACCCCATCGCGCACACGTCGCACGTGCCGCACGACAGGATCGGGTTGACGATCACCTGCGTCCCGTCGTCCGTACGGCCGGCGAACTCGTGCCCCATCACCAGCGGCGGCACCCGGAAGCCGGGCGTCTTGACCCCGTGCAGCTCGCTCCCGCAGATGCCCGAGGTGACCACGTGGACCAGGACGTCGCCGTCACCGACCTCCGGCTCGGCCACGTCGCGGATCTCGACGACGCCGGGACCGGTGAACACCAATGCCTTCAACGCGGGCCTCCTGCCACGGGGTTGCTCAACGTGCCGATGCCTTCGACGCCCACCTCGACGGTGTCGCCCGGACGCAGGGACCTGCGCGGATCCATGAACTCGCCGCAGCCCCACGGGGTGCCGGTCAGGACGAGGTCACCGGGTTCGAGGGTGAAGGCGCGCGAGCAGTAGGCCAGCAGTTCGGCGACGCCGAACAGCATCTCGGCCGTGCTCGAGTCCTGCACGGTCTCGCCGTTGACGGCCGTCCACAGCCGCAGTGCCTGCGGGTCGCCGAGCTCGTCAGGGGTCACGATGGCGGGGCCGAGGGGACAGAAGGTGTCCAGGCTCTTGCCGCGCGTCCACTGGCCGTCGGCGAACTGCAGGTCGCGGGCCGAGACGTCGTTGGCCACGGTGTATCCGGCCACGCCCGCCAGCGCCTGCGAGGGGCTCGCGTGGCGCAGCGGGGTCCCGATGACCGCCGCCAGTTCGACCTCCCAGTCCACCCGCTCGGTCAGGTCGGCGTCGATGACGATGGGCTCACCGGGGCCGATCACGCTGGAGGGGAACTTGGCGAACATCAGCGGGCGCTCGGGCTTGTCCATCCCGGCCTCACGGATGTGGTCGAGGTAGTTGAGGCCGATCGCCACGATCTTTCCCGGGCGCAGGGGTGCCACGGGTGTCGCTCCGGCGAGCGGCCTGGCGGCCGAGACCGCCAGGCGGTCCACCTCCTCCTGCCCCTCCGCCAGGACCGCGTTCAGCGGGGTGCCCGGGGGAACGTCCAACGCGTACCAGAGTCCCTCACGCTCCGTCGCGGCGAATCGGGCTTCGCCGACACGCACGGTGCCGAGTCTCATTGCGTGCTCCTAATTCCGCAATACAGAATGCTGTTCCGAATCAGCGCAAGAACACCAGCATGCGGTGCGGCTGTCAAGAGGCTTCCGCAGCCACTAGGCAATTCTGTGATACGGAATGCTGGTGCGCTATGCGGAATTGATGCTACTTTCGTCGGAACTTCGAGAGGGGCGGACTGCGATGTACCCCGAGATCGACACTCCCGCGCTCGTCATCGACCTCGACGTGGTCAGAACCAACGTGACGGAGATGGCCAAGGTGGCGGCGCGCAACGGCGTCAGGCTGCGGCCGCACATCAAGACGCACAAGATGCCCGAGCTGGCCAGGATGCAGCTCGAGGCAGGAGCGAGCGGCATCACGTGCGCCAAGCTGGGCGAGGCGGAGATCATGGCCGACGCCGGGATCGACGACATCCTGCTGGCCTTTCCCCTCTGGGGAGAGCCGAAGCTGCGTCGCCTGGCCGCACTGCGCGAGCGCGCCAGAGTGCGGGTCAGCCTCGACTCCCCCGACGTCGCCGCGGCGCTCGGCCGACTGGGCGGGCCGCCCGTCGAGGTGCTGGTGGAGGTCGACACCGGCCAGCACCGCCTGGGCCGCCCGCCGGGCCGGCCCACCGCCGACCTGGTCGCCGAGATCGCCGCGATCCCCGGCATCGAGGTCGTGGGGCTGCTCACGCTGGCCGGCCACGCCTACCACTCCCGCACCCCCGGCGAGCTGGCCGCGACCGCCCGCCGCGAGGGTACGGACCTGGTGTCCACCGCCGAGATGTGCGCCCGCGACGGCATCGAGCTGCGCGAGATCAGCGTCGGCTCCACGCCCACCGCCAGGCACGTCGCCGGAGTGGCGGGAGTGACCGAGATCAGGCCCGGCACCTACATCTTCAACGACGCCTCGATGATGCGCCTGGGCGTGGCGACCGAGGCCACCACCGCCGCCCGCGTGCTGGCCACCGTCATCGCCCGGCCCACCCCCGAGCGCGTGGTCTTCGACGCGGGGACCAAGTGCCTCACCTCCGACGGGAGCGGCTCGCCCGACTGGATCAGGGTCGCGGGCGTGCCGTACGCGCACATGGAGTTCCTGAACGAGGAGCACGCCGTCGCCCAGCTGGAGCCCGGCCACCACGGCGAGCTGCCCGTGGGGACGCGGGCGATGCTCATCCCGAGCCACGCCTGCTCCGTCGTCAACCTCTTCGACATCGCCCACTGCGTCGAAGATGGACAGGTCATCACCGAGCTACGCGTCGCGGCCCGCGGCGCGGTGCGCTGAGAGCAGGAGAACCATGCGCGGACTCGCCGGCAAGCGAGTGCTGGTCAGCGGCGGCAGCAGCGGCATCGGTGCCGCCACCGCCCGCAGATTCCTCGAGGAAGGAGCCAGGGTCGTGCTCGGCGGGCTCGACCACGCCGAGGTCGAGGCCACCGTGGCCGAGCTGTCGGCGCTGGGCGAGGTG
>NZ_JBHUFV010000003.1:196580-738521 GCF_042681425.1 Nonomuraea mangrovi
GGCGCGATCGCGGCGATGGGCGGCGTCGACGTCCTGATCAACAACGCCGGCACGGCATGGCGTGAGCCGTTCCTCGAGATCACGCCCGAGCACTGGGACCGGATCATCGCGGTGAACCTGCGCGGCATGTTCCTCGTCGCCCAGGCCGTGGCCCGTCATCTGGTGGAGCGCGGCGAGGGCGGCGTCATCCTCAACATGTCCTCCACCAACGGCCTCGGCGGCGAGGCCGACTACGCCCACTACAACGCCTCCAAGGGCGGCGTGCTGCTGCTCACCAGGACCATGGCCGTCGAGCTCGGCAAGCACCGCATCCGGGTGAACGCGCTGTGCCCCGGCTACATCGCGACGCCGCTCAACGCCGCGATCTCCGCCGAGCTCGCCGGCGACTTCGTCTCCTCGTACGAGCGTGACCACATCCCGCTCGGCCGCGCCGGGCTCGCGGAGGAGGTCGCGGCGGGATACGCCTTCCTGGCCTCCGACGACGCGGCTTTCATCCACGGCACCGAACTGGTCATCGACGGCGGCCAGCTGGCGATCATGTGATCGCCGGGGTCCGCTGCCGCACTGCCGCTAGTGCGGCCCCGCGGGGCCGTCGGTGCCGCACGGCCCGCCGCCCGCCGCCTCCGCGAAGAAGACGCGCTCCCCCGCGATGGTGAGCGTCGGGTAGTAGGAGGAGATCCGTTCGGTGGAGGCGCCGACGTAGTGGCAGATGAAGCTGCGGCGGAAGCGGTCCGCGGTCGTGTTGGGCTCGGAGCCGTGGACGAGGTTGCCGTTGAAGAACAGCACGTCGCCCGGCTCCATGTCGACCGGCACCCGCGCCAGCCCGGGCGGCGGCGGGACGTACTCCCTGGTGAAGGACAGTCCAGGATCGGCCTCCTCCGGGCAGAACAGGTCCATGAGGTGGGTGCCGGGCACCACCTCGAGGCCGCCGTTGGCCCTGTCGATGGTGTCGAGCGCGACCCACGCGGCCACGCACGTGCCCGGCTCGACCCGCAGATAGAAGTTGTCCTGGTGCAACGCCTGGCCGCGCGCCCCTGGCGGCTTGAAGTAGAACATGCTCTGGGCTGCCACCGGCTCCTCGCCGAGGAGGCGGCCGACGATGGCGGCGATCCTGGAGTCGAGCAGGTAGCGCAGGGCCAGGTCGTTGACCTGGTGGGGGTGCATGACGCGGGGGTAGTCACGCAGGATGTCGTAGGGACCTCCAGGATCCTGTGGCCGGGGGGTGAAGTGGCCGGGGATCGGCCCTGCCGCGTGCAGAGCCATGAACTCCTCACGCAGCTCAGCGGCCTCCTCGGCGGTGAACAGGCCGCGCACCACGGCGAATCCCTCGTCATGGAAGGCCTTGACCTGCGGCTCCTCGAAGGTCTTCACGATACGTTCTCTCCCTCATTCGGCTGTTCCCCACGCTAGGAGAGCGAACAGGTGGAAGGTATGCCTGCGACGGCTGAGGACATGTCCGTTCCTGCCGCCGACCTGGTGATCGTCGGGCACTTCGACCAGACGCCCGGCTACGCCGTACGCCGGAAGGCGGGCGCGCCGAGCTGGCTGATGATGTGGACCCAGGCCGGGGCGGGACACGTCGAGCAGGGCGAGGCGGCCTTCACGGTCGGCGCCGGCGACCTGATCGTGCTGGGCTCCATGACCGGCCACCACTACCGGGTCGCCTCCGGGGCGAGCCATTGGGCGTTCTGGTGGGTGCACTTCCAGCCGCGGCCCTCATGGCTGACGTGGCTGAGCCCGTACGCGCGAGGCTCGCGCTGCCACCTGGTGCGCGCGGTCCACGAGGCGGTGAACGAGCGTCTCGACCATACCTTCCGCCGGGCGAACGCGGACGCCCGCTGGCCGGGGCACGGCGCGCCGCCGGAGGTCGCCCGTCGACCGCTCAGGCCCGCCGTGGCCGTGGCGCCGCAGGCCCGCGAACTGGTCCTCAACGCCGTCGAGGAGGTGCTCCTGCTGGCGACCGCCGCGGCGGCAGGGCCGGTCGAGGGTCGCGACCCGCGCATCCGCCGGGCCGAGGAGCTCATCGCGGCCGAGCCCGACGCCCCGCACACCGTCGCGTCGCTGGCCGGATCAGTCGCGCTGTCGCCGTCACGCTTCGCCCACCTGTTCGCGGAGCAGGCCGACAGGACGCCCATGCAGGCCGTGAGAGAGGCCCGGGTACGGCACGCGGCCCGGCTCCTGGAGGTGACCGACATGGACGTCGGGCAGGTCGCCACGGCCTCGGGCTTCGCCAGCCCCTTCCACTTCAGCAGGACCTTCCGCAAGGAGTACGGGTTCTCGCCCCGCCAGTACCGCTCCCGCCTGCGCGGTACTTGATCACTTACTACCTGTGTCGGAAGTCACCATGAGATAGGTCAATAAATCGGCATAATCGCAGTCATGAAGACCAAGATCGTTAATCGCCGCACGCTCCTCCACAGCGCCGGCCTGCTGGCCGGCGGCCTCCTGGTGGGCGCGGGCTCCGCGCACGGCGCCACCAGGCTCTCCGCGCCGCCCGCCCGCCCCGCCACCCCTGACGAGGCATGGGCCACCCTGAGGGAGGGCAACAGGCGCTGGGTCGCCGACGCGGCGATCCACCCGCACCAGGATCGCGCCAGGCGCGACGAGGTCGCCGAGAAGCAGAACCCCTACGCCGTGGTCGTCTCCTGCATCGACTCCCGCGTCCCCCCGGAGATCGTCTTCGACGCCGGGATCGGCGACGTGTTCACCGTCCGCAGCGCCGCCCAGACGATCGACCCGCTGGTCAGCGGCGCCATCGAATACGGGCCCGTCGAACTGGCCACTCCCCTGATCGTCGTCATGGGACACCAACGCTGCGGCGCGGTGACGGCCGCAGCGCACGCCTTACGCGAGGGCACCACGCTGCCCGGCGACCTGCAGCGCATCGTCGAGGCGCTGCGCCCCGCCTACGACCGCGCCCACGGGGACGTGGACAAGATGATCAGGATCAACACCGTCGACACGGTGGCGAAGCTGAAGGCCGACAAGCTCCTGGCCCCTCGCATCGCCCGGAAGCAGCTCAAGATCGTTGGCTCCTACTACTCCCTCGACACCGGCCAGGTCACCCGTCTCGTCTAGCCGGATCCGACACCCGCGGCTCGCCGCGCCGCCGCGCGCGAGCCGCGCCGCCGCGCCGCGGTCCCGCCGGCGGATGGCACAGTGAGGTCATGGACCATCTTCCGCACTTCCGTCGCGAGATCCTCGCCTTCGAAACCGCGGCCCGCAAGGCGGCCGAGGCCGGGACGGCGCCCATCGTGCCCTCGTGCCCCGAGTGGTCGGTGTCCGATCTGGTCGGCCACCTGGGCTGGGTGCACCGATTCGTGGCCCACATCATCACCGAGCGGCTCCAGGAGCCGCCGCAGGCCCTGGATCCCGAGCTCCTCGACCTTCCGCCTGACCTGCGCGGCTGGCAGGGCCCAGGACAGGAGCCGACACCAGGGCCGGTGCCGCGGAGCCTGATCGAGTGGTTCGGCAGCGGCGCCTTCGCACTGGAGTCGGCGTTCAGGAAAACCGGCCAGGACGAGCGCGTCTGGACGTGGTCGCGCGACCGGACCACCGGGTTCTGGCTACGGATGCAGACCATCGAGGCGGCCGTCCACCGCTGGGACGCCGAGGGCGCGGTCGGCACGGCCCAGCCGGTCGAGGCAGACCTCGCGGCCGACGCCGTCGTCCAGAGCCTCACCGTCATGGCGCCCTACCGGCGCACGGTGAAGCAGGCCCCTCCCGGATCGGGCGAGCGGTTCAGGTTCCGGCAGATCGACGGCGCGGGAGACTGGACGGTCGCCTTCAACGGCGACGACGTCCTGCTCGTCGAAGGCGGCGAGCCTGGCGACGTCGAGCTGACCGGCACCGCGTCGGACCTGATGCTGTTCCTCTGGCAGCGGATCCCGCCCGAGCGGCTCGAGGTGAAGGGTGAGCGCGAGGTCCTCGACCGCTACTTCACCCTCGTGCCTCCCGTGTGATGCTCACCCTTGCCTCTCCGGCCTGACCGAAACCCGACCTAGGGACCGGCCGCGGGTTCACCGAAACGATCACCGTCCGGGGCGGATCATGCCAGGATGACCGCTACGGGGGTACGCGGGAGACAAAGACGTTCCGCACGGCTTTGTCGTGCCCCCGGTCATGTCGCTTGACCTCAAAGGGGGCAATTCCGTGCTGCACTTAAGAAGCCGGCTGGCCGTGGGCGCCGCCGCGCTGGGCCTGACCGCCGCAGGCGTCACGATCCTCATGCCGGTGGGCGCCGCGTCCGCCGCCAGAGTCGACGCCACCTGCGCCAACACCCTTGACGACGCCAAGACGCTGCAGGCGGCGATCGACTCCTCCAAGGAGGGCGACGAGGTCGTCATCAAGGGGCAGTGCCTGATCAATGCGACGATCAGCCTGCCGGGCAAGCGCACCTACCGCGGCGACGCGAAGGCCGCCACAGTGATCAAGCAGGCCGACGGCGCCAACCTGCCGGCGCTGCTCGCCTCCGAAGGGTGGGTCAAGAACTTCGAGCTCAGCGACGAGACGCTGCGCGTGGAGAAGCTCACCATCGACGGCAACCGCGACACCAACACCGGCACCGTGGGCCTGATGCTGCGCTCGTGGAACGCCCGGATCATCGACATCGACGTGTACGGCGCGCCGTCCGACGGCATCCGCATCAGCAACCCGTCCAAGGACGGCGTGATGCTCCGCAACACGATGGTCAACAGCATCATCAGCGACGTCTACATCGCCGGCGCCGCGGAGTCGGGCCTCAGGGTCGTCGACCCGGGCAACTCGGTCACCGACTGGACGCTCACCCGCTCGTGGATCGGTTTCAGCGGCGCGAACGCCATCCAGACCGACAACGCGGCCGGCTGGACCTTCAGCGACCTGCACCTGTACGCGACGCCCAAGCACGCGATCGACGCCCACCGCTGCTTCGGCACCTCGATCCACAACAACTACATCGAGGACTTCGGCGCCGAGCACAAGGCGAACGAGACCTACTACGGCATCCGCTGCGACCTGCAGGGCGAGTCCAACACCACCATCAGCTCCAACAGGATCCACAAGTTCCTGCCCCCGCCGAACGGGCTGGCGAGCGGACTGGCGGAGCTGACGAAGGCGTGGAAGCAGGGCATGGCGCCGCCGGAGCGCAAGCACGCCGTCTCGGGTCCCCTCCCGCCCGACGTCGACTTCGTCTACCTGGCGCTCGACGGCGTCAACTACGGCAAGGGGCACGCCGCCGTCACCGGCAACACCATCCTCGGCCACGGCACCCGGCGCGAGACGGGCATGCTGTTCACCAAGGGTGAGGGCGGGGGCGAGTCGATGTCCGTCGCCTCCTCCGGCAACCTCATCGACGACATCGGGATCCCGCGCAAGGTCGGGCCCGGCGCGAGGCTCACCAGGGGTTACTGACCCTCGGCGGTACGGTGCCCCCTGCACGGGCACCGTACCGCCCGCCGTTAGAGGGTGACCGCGCTGGGCAAGCGCAGGTTATGCCAGAAGAATCCAACGCCACACCGCCCGCGCAGAGCCAGCCGTACCCGGGGAGCAGCGAGCGGATGTCGCCCGAGCCGCGCGACGAGATGCGCGACTACGAGGGGCGCGATCTGCTGCGGGACAAGCGGGCCCTGATCACCGGAGGGGACTCGGGAATCGGCAGGGCCGTGGCCGTCGCGTTCGCCAAGGAGGGGGCCGACGTCGCGATCGCCTACCTCAGCGAGCACGAGGACGCCAACCACACCAGGAAGCTGGTGGAGGCCGCGGGCCGGAGGTGCGTCCTGCTGCCCGGCGACCTCAGCGACGCCGACCACTGCGTGTCCGTGGTCGAGCAGGCGGTGGCCGAGCTCGGCGGACTGGACGTCGTGGTGAACAACGTGGCCTACCAGTCGCCGGTCCAGTCGCTGGAGGAGCTGACCGACGAGCAGTGGGAGCACACGTTCGCGGCCAACGTCCACAGCTACTTCCGCGTCACCAAGGCGGCGCTGCCGCACCTGCGCGAGGGCAGCGCGATCGTCAACACCTCCTCCGTCAACGGCCTGCGGGGAAACAAGACGCTCATCGACTACGCCGCGACCAAGGGGGCGATCAACGCCTTCACCCAGTCGATGGCGCAGAACCTCATCGAGCGCCGCATCAGGGTCAACGCGGTCGCGCCCGGTCCGGTCTGGACGCCGCTGATCCCCGCCACGATGCCCGAGGAGCGCGTGGAGGGGTTCGGCAAGCAGGCGCCGATGCAGCGGGCGGCTCACCCCGACGAGATCGCGCCCTCCTATGTGTTCTTCGCCGCCGAGCGGCTCTCCTCGTACTACACCGGCGAGATCCTGGCCCCGATCGGCGGCGAGACGCTGCCGGGGTGACGGCACGGGATCTACGCAATCGGGAAGCGCCTCAGACCTGAACCCGCAGGTCAAGCCGATACGGTACGAGTCATGCGCGCCCGAAGAGCGGCCCCGGTGATGCTCGCCGCGCTGGTGGCGCTGTCCACCGCGTGCGGCGGGGCGTCCTCCTCGGCCCAGCAGCGGCCGGCCACGGCGACGCCACCGCTGTCGCCCTCGCCGCGTCCGATGCTGTCAAGCAAGATCGTGGTGATCGACCCAGGACACAACGGGGGCAACGCCGCCCACCCCGAGGTGATCAACCGGCCGGTCGACATCATCACCGGGACCAAGCCGTGCAACACGACGGGGACCCAGACCGCCGACGGCTACACCGAGCACGCCTTCACATGGGACGTGGCGCGCAGGCTCGCCCCGATCCTGCGGAAGATGGGCGTCGAGGTGGTGCTGACCAGGCCGAACGACTCGGGCGTCGGGCCGTGCATCAACAGGCGGGCGGCCATCGGGAACAAGGCCGAGGCGGACGCGGTGGTGTCGATCCACGCCGACGGAGCCGCTTCGGGAGGGCACGGCTTCCACGTGATCCTTCCCGGCCTGGTGCCTGGGCACAACGACGCGATCATCGACCCGTCCAAGCGGCTGGGACTCGACGTCCGCGACGCCTACACGAAGGGCACGGGACTGCCGTTCGCCACCTACGTCGGCAAGGAAGGCCTCGACACCCGTACCGACCTGGGCGGGCTCAACCTGTCGACCCGCCCTGCCGTCTTCGTCGAGTGCGGCAACATGCGCAACAGCGGCGACGCCGCCAAGCTGTCGGATCCGGCCGTCCGCCAGCGCATCGCCGCCTCACTGGCCGACGGGCTGAAGAAGTATCTCGACGGGCAGTGACAGCCGTCCTGCGGACGCGGCGGCGGCCCGCCGCACCGGAGTCGTGAGCCCGCGCACCCGCGGGCGTGCGGGCGGCCGCGGCCGCCCGCACGGGCTGGTCACCTGGGGGGATCCGGCCTGACCACGCACGAGTCCTCGACGAGGTCCGTCAGGTCCGGCAGGACCGCCGTGCTCTCGGCGACGCGCAGGTAGCCGGGGCAGCGGGTGAAATCCTCGGCCGTGCACCGCATGATGTGCTCGATCAGCGCCTTGGACGCGGCGATCTCCCGTAGCCGTCGCTCCAGCTCCGCGTGGTGCCGCTCGAGGATCGCCCTGCGCTCGACGTGGCCCGTGACGTTGAGGATCTCCCCCACCTGCTCCAGGCTCATGCCCGCGGCCTTCGCCCGGATGATCGTCATGACCCTGACGATGTGGTCGTGGGTGTAGAGGCGCCTGCCGTTCACCCTGGTGGCGGGTGTCAGCAGGCCCATGGCCTCCCAGTGGCGCAGCACGTGCGGCGCCAGATCGAACCGCTCGGCCAGCTCGCCGATGCGCATCGAACCACTTGACTTCATGTTGACATTAACTTGCAGACTTTGGCGCATGTCAAACACCTTCGATGTCGTCATCGTCGGCGGCGGGCCCGCCGGCATGGCCGCCGCCCTGACTCTGGGCAGGGCCCACCGCTCGGTGCTGCTGCTGGACGCCGGCCAGGGTCGCAACGCCCAGGCCGAGGCCGTGCACAACTTTCTGACCAGGGACGGCACCCCTCCTGCCCGGCTGCGCGAGCTCGGCCGCCAGGAACTGTCGGCCTACGCGAGCGTCCAGGTGCGGGAGGAGGGCGTGACCGACGTCGAGGCGGATCTGCGGCTCCGGCTGTCGGGCGGCGGCACCGTGCGGGCGCGGCGGCTGCTGCTGGCCACCGGGCTGGCCGACGACCTGCCGGGCCCGCGCGGGGTCGGCGCGCTGTGGGGCCGCACCGCCTTCCACTGCCCCTACTGCCACGGCTACGAGTGCACCGGCAAGCAGGTCGCCGTGCTCGGCGCCGACCTTCCACGGGTACGGCTCGCGCTGCAGCTGAGCCGCTACGCCGCCGACGTCGCGCTCTGCACCGACGGTAGGCCGCTCGACCCCGCGCTGCGCGGCAGGCTCGAGGCCAACGGCGTCACCGTGCGCTGCGAGGCCGTCGCAAGGCTGGAGGCGACGGGCGACCGGCTCGATCAGATCGTGTTCGAGAGCGGGCCGCCGCTCGCGCGGCAGGCGGTGTTCGTGGCCAACGCGCCGCGCCAGCGCTCCGGCCTGCCCGCCCGGCTGGGCTGCGCGGCCTTCGCCGACGGCTGCGTCGAGGTCGACGAGTTCGGCCGGACCAGCGTGCCGGGCGTGTACGCGGCGGGCGACATGGCGCGCAGGGCCACCGTACCCGTGCCGATGGCCGCCGTGATCGCCGCCGCGGCCAGCGGCACCGTCGCCGCGGCGGTCATCGACCAGGACCTGCTCGGCGAGGACTTCGACCTCCCCGACCCGTTCGCGCGGGCGAAGGGCTGAGCGCCGTGACCACAGAAGTCGCCACGGCGACGCCCTCACGGGTGGTACCGGCCACCGCGGGCCTGCTCATCGGCATGCTGTTGTCGGTGCTGGACCAGACGGTGGTGGCCATCGCGCTGCCCGACATCGCCGCCGACCTCGGCGGCCTGGACGCGATCGGCTGGGTCGTCACCTCCTACGTGCTCGCCTCGACCACGACGGGGGCGCTCTACGGCCGCATGAGCGACAGGTTCGGCCGCCGCGAGGTCTTCGTCACCGCGGTCGCCGTCTTCATCGCCGGCTCGATCCTGTGCGGCATGGCGTGGACGATGCCCCAGCTCGTGGCCGCCAGAACCCTTCAGGGCGTCGGCGCGGGCGCGCTGTTCGCGCTGCCGACGATCGCGCTGTCCGAGCTGTATCCACGGCACCTGCGCGGCAGGGTCCAGGGCCTGACCGGCGGCGTGTTCGCCCTGGCCAGCGTGGGCGGCCCGCTGGCCGGCGGCGCGATCACCGACACGGCCGGCTGGCGCTGGATCTTCTACGTCAACCTGCCCCTCGGCCTGCTCAGCATCGCGCTCGTCTGGTTCGCCCTGCGGCTGCCCAGGTCCGGCGGGCACGGCAGGCTCGACGTCGCAGGCTCGGCGCTGCTGGCGGGCTCGATGGTGAGCCTCCTGCTGGCGGCCGAAGGGGGCGGCCGTGCCCATGCGTGGACCTCCGGCGCGGTCCTGTGGCCCGCCGGGGCCTTCGCGCTGCTGTCGGCCGCGTTCGTGTGGTGGGAACGGAGGGCGGCCGACCCCGTGCTGCCGCCCCGGCTGTTCGCCGGCCCGGCGCTGCGTGTCGCGCTGCCCGCCACGGCACTGCTCGGGGCGCTGCTCGGCGGCTCGATCGTGTACCTGCCGACCTACCTGCAGTCGGCCTACGGCATGAGCGCCACCCAGGCGGGCCTGGCCCTCAATCCGTACGTCATCACGTTCATGGTGGTCTCCTCTCTGGCGGGCAGCCGCGTCGCCGGCCGCTACAAGCCCTTCCTGATCGCCGGCTCGGCGATCGTGGTGGCGGGGTTCGCGCTGCTGAGCAGGCTCGGTCCCGGCACACCGTACGCGCTGTTCGCCGTGGCGCTCGGGGTGCTGGGCGCCGGGTTCGGGCTGCTGATGCAGAACCTGGTCGTGGTCGCGCAGAACGCCGCCTCCGCCGCCGACCTGGCCGCCGCCACCTCCGCAGCGGTGTCGGTGCGCGGGCTCGGCATGTCGCTGGGTGTCGCGGTCTTCGGCATCCTGCTCGCCGGGCAGGTGGACGGCATGGGCAAGGGCGCGGAGGTGACCGCCGCGGCCATCCCGGGGGTGCTGGCGTGGGGCGTGCCCGCGGCCGTGGTCCTGGTGGCGCTGACCACCGTGCTACCCCGGTCGGCAGGCCGGTAGCGCGGCCTCGTCCGCCCAGCTCGGAGCCCTTGTTGGGGGTAGATCCCGGTGCGAGACTGAAGCCGACGGAAGGGGGACGTCATGATCGAGGTCAAGAGCATCGACAAGCCCGACGAGCGCCGCGACTTCCCGAACGGCCACCTGGAGGTCTGCAATCTCAGCGGCCTGACCTTCGGCGTGGCGACGTTCCAACCGGGATGGCGCTGGTCCGAGTCGGTCAAACCCATCGCGGGCACCGACTCGTGCGAGGTCCACCACAACGGGTTCGTCGTCTCCGGCAGGCTTCGCCTGCGGATGGACGACGGCACCGAGGCCGAGGTCGGGCCGCATGATGTCTTCGTCTGCCGGCCTGGCCACGACGCCTGGGTGGTCGGCGACGAGCCGTGCACGGTCTACGACTTCGCCGGCGGCGCCGCCGAATACGCCAAGTCGCAGGGGTAGCGGCCCGCGACCGGACATGAGCGGCGCGAGGTCCCCTGGCCGGCGGCATGTCGTCCGTCGTGTTCGTCATCTGGGACAGAGCGGTCGCGGAGGCGGCGACCGACCGGCGGCGTGCCTGCCATCATTGGCGTTTTCTCTGCCATCGCTTGTCCCAACCCTGCATCGGCACGGCTCGACCGGGTGGGTGCGGCCACCGTAGCCTCGGACATCGGAGGGCGCGGAAGGGAGGACGTCATCATGTTCATCCAGGTCATCAAGGGGCGTACCGCTGATGCCGGCCAGTTGCGCGCCGCGCTCGACCGGTGGGTCGACGAGCTGGCTCCTGGCGCGCAGGGCTGGCTCGGCACGACCGCCGGTGTCACCGAGGACGGCACGTTCGTCAACCTCGCCCGCTTCGGGTCCGAAGAGGCGGCCCGCGCCAACAGCGGGCGGCCCGAGCAGCATCAGTGGTGGATGGAGACCTCGAAGCTGATCAGCGGCGACATCGTCTTCCACGACTCCAGCGAGGTCGTCTCGTTCCTGGGCGGTGGGTCGGACGAGGCGGGATTCGTCCAGATCATCGAGGGCAGGACGCGCGACGTGGCCCGGATGCGCGAGCTCAACGACCTGTACGAGGCGCGGTTCACGGACTTCCGTCCCGACGTCCTCGGCGGCATCGCTGCGCTGTACGACGATGGCGCGTTCACGCAGGCGATCTACTTCACCTCCGAGGCGGCGGCGCGCGACGGCGAGCGCAAGCAGCCTCCCGCCGAGCTGAAGGAGCTCTTCGACGAGGAGATGGCGCTGTACGAGGGCGACCTGGCCTTCTACGACCTGCGTGAGCCCTGGCTGTTCTCCCCGCGCTGACGCCCGCCCGCCGGAGCAGCCGGCCCGGGGCGCCGGCCGGGCCGAGCGTCGGCCTTCCGTGAACGACAACCGGTAGCCCATCGGTCCGTCCCGGTTCTAACGGACCTCCTTCACCACTGCCATTAGGCTGGAGGGATGCTAGCCCTCGACTTCGTCAGCACGCTCCGCGCGGGACGCGGCGGCCTCACCGACTCACTCGCCGACCCCGACGCGCTCACCGCCTGGGCCCGCTCACGCGCCGAGCTCGACCTGGACCCCGGCTTCACGGCCACGTCCGAGCAGTGGCGTCAGGTCGTGGACCTGCGGCTGGCCGTCAGGGCACTGTTCGCCAGGGCCGTCGCGCCCGGGCCGCCCAGCTCCGCCGACGCGGCCCGGCTGCCACCCTTCGGCCAGGCGCTCGACACGGTGAACGCGGCGGCGCTGGCCGTACCCACCGCACCCCAGCTCGTCTGGGACGACGACGCGGCCACGCTCGTCCGCGTGCCCGTGGGACCTTCCACGGCGACGCTGTCGGCGCGCCTGGCACAGGCGGCACTGGAGTTCCTGGCCGGACCCGAGGTCGCCGAGCTGCGTGCCTGTCCCGCCCCCCGATGTGTGCTGTATTTCGTGAAGGAGCACCCGCGCCAGGAATGGTGCTCGACCGGCTGCGGCAACAGGGCCAGAGCCGCCCGCCACTACCGCGCCCACAGGGGCGAGTGACGCACGCCACCAAATTCTAACGGCACAACTCATCAAACTCCGTTATATTCGTTGTATCGGACCCACGGAGGAGTGAGCATGCCCGCCTTCCAGACCGGCCACGTCGGCCTCAACGTCACCGACCTCGACAGGTCGGCCGCCTTCTACCAGAGCGTCTTCGGCTTCGAGGTCAGCGGCCGATCCGAGCAGGACGGCAAGGAGTTCGCCTTCCTCGCCCAGGACGGCACGCTCACCCTCACCCTGTGGCGGCAGAGCGAGGGCCGCTTCCCCACGGCTCAGCCGGGTCTGCACCACCTGTCGTTCCAGGTCGAGAACCTGCAGGCGGTACAGCAGGCCGAGGCGACGCTGCGCGAGATCGGCGCGACCATCCACCACGGCGGCATCGTCCCCCACCGCGAGGGCGCCTCCTCCGGCGGCGTGTTCTTCGAGGACCCCGACGGCATCCGCCTGGAGATCTACGCCCCCGACGGCGCCGGCGACCGGACCGCCCCCACCGGCTCGGCCCCCACCTGCGGATTCTTCTAGGCCGTGGAACACCGCGGAGAGACCGCCGTCCAGCGCAGGACCGGGGTGGCGCGCCCGGGAACGTGGGGATC
The DNA here is from genome assembly GCF_042681425.1 of Nonomuraea mangrovi. Classification (NCBI taxonomy): domain Bacteria; kingdom Bacillati; phylum Actinomycetota; class Actinomycetes; order Streptosporangiales; family Streptosporangiaceae; genus Nonomuraea; species Nonomuraea mangrovi. Next base: position 209,289 of record NZ_JBHUFV010000003.1, read on the forward strand.
GGTCAGGGTCAGGCCGGAGATCCCCGACGTGGCCGCCGACTTCCTGCGCCGCCGGCGCCTGCTGGTCGCCGCGGCCGCCGACGACCGTGGCCGGATGTGGGCGGGCCTCCTGACCGGCCCCGAGGGATTCGCCGAACCGCTGGACGAGCGGTACATCATGATCGGCGCGCTCCCCGCCTCCGGCGACCCCCTGGAAGGGCTGTTCGAGACCGAGCGCGAGATCGGCCTGATCGCCGTGGAGCCCGCCACCAGGCGCAGGATGCGCGTCAACGGCACCGCCCACGTGGCGGGCGCGGGGCTGCTCGTGCACACCGACCAGGTCTACGCCAACTGCCCCAAGTACATCCAGGCCCGAACGATCCTTCCCGGACCTGGGCGCGCCGCCCCCGTCGCCCGCGCCGCCGACACCCTCGGCGAGCGGCACAGGGAGTGGATCTCCCGCGCGGACACCTTCTTCGTCGCCACCCGGGCCCAGGGGCTCGGCGCGGACGTCTCCCATCGCGGCGGCAACCCCGGCTTCGTCGCCGTGGCGGACGAACGGCACCTGGCCTGGCCCGACTACGTGGGCAACTCCATGTACATGACACTGGGCAACCTGGAGCTCGATCCGGCCTGCGGGCTGCTGTTCCTCGACTGGGACAGCGGCGACGCGCTGCACGTGACGGGAACGGCACGCGTGGAGTGGGAGCCGGAGCGGACGGTGCGCTTCGAGGTGGACGGCGTGGTGGAGGTCACGGGGGCCTCGCCGCTGCGCTGGGAGTTCGGCGGCTACTCCAAGCACAACCCACCGGTCTGACCCCGAGCACCTGGCGGCGGCCGGCCGATCGGCGGATGCGGCGGGCGGCGACCGACACCGCCGGAGGCTCGGCCGCCGGTGCCGGAACCGCCGTGGTGGAGGCCTCGGGCGAGAGCGGCGCTTCGGATGAGGCGGGGACGTACGCCATCGCCGGAGCACGGATCTTCGACGGGACGTCGATGCTCGGCACCGGCCACGTGGTGATAGCCGGCGGGCGGATCGTCGAGGTGTCCACGAGCGGGCACGCCCCCTCCGGCATGCCCGTGCACGACGGCGGCGGCGCCACCCTCATGCCGGGCCTCATCGACGCGCACATGCACTACCTGGGACCGCCTCGCACGGACGGTCCCAGGTTCGGCGTCACCACCGAGATCAGCCTGGTCGACGATCCCGCCACCCAGCAGGACAAGGAGCGGCTGCGCCGTTCCTTCGCGCCGAGCCCGCTGCCGTCCCTGTGGTCGGCGGGCTGGCGGGCTACCGTACCGGGAGGCTGGGGCAGCGACGGCGCGCCGAACGTGCCGGTCCTGCGCGACGGCGACGATCCGGCCGCGTTCGTGGCCGACCGGCTGGCCGAGGGATCCGACATCATCAAGCTCGCCCTGGAGGACATCGGACTGGACGGCGAACCCATCCCCGTCCTGTCGGCCGCCCAGATCAACGGCCTGGTCGCGGCCGCCACCCGCGCCGGCGTGCCCAGCGTCGCGCACGTGTCGAAGGTGTCACTGGCCAGGACCGCCATCGAGGCCGGCGTCACCGGCCTGGCCCATGTCCCTGTCGACGTCGAGCTTGATCCGGACTTCCTGGACCTGGTCCGGAACAGCGGCGCGTTCGTCACTCCGACCCTGACGCTCATGAGCGCGCTCTCGGCCGCGGACGACCCCGCGCGCGCCGCCGTCACCGCCGACCCGCGCGTGGCCCCGTACCTGTCGTCAGGACAGCGTGACCTGCTCGGCAGCCCGTGGGGCTTCGAGGACAGGGGAAGGCTCAAGTCCGCGGCGCGCAACGTGGCCCTCCTGCACGGGGCCGGCGTGCCGATCGTCGTGGGCACCGACAGCGGGGTCCCTGGCGTCGCGCACGGGGTCAGCATGATCGTCGAACTCGAACTGCTGGTCGGCGCGGGTCTGTCCCCTTCGGCCGCGCTCACGGCCGCGACCTCCGCGCCCGCCGACTTCTACCGCCTGCCGGGGCGCGGCAGGATCGAGCGGGGCCACCGCGCCGACCTCCTGCTCGTCCACGGCGACCCGACCCGCGACATCACCGCCATGCGCGACGTGGCGGCCATCTGGCGGAACGGCGCACGCGTCGGCCGCGCGGCCTGACCCGGGGCCAGGCCGACGTGGGCGGCCGGCCACGTCCCGTCGACGCGGATCGCCGCCCACACGTGAGGTCGCGACGCCGCCGGCCAGGCCGGCCTACTCCTCCTGCTCCGGTTCCCTCCTACCTCGCCTGAGCAGCAGCAGGCCGGCGCCCGCCACGATCAGGACGGCGGCCGTCGCCCACAACCACGCGGGCACGCTCCGCGCCGACCGATCCCCGGCCTCGGTGGCCGCCACAGGCGCCGAAGGCTGCGGCGCCGCGCTGCTCGCCGCAGCGGCGGGCGCTGTCGAGGGATCGGTCGCGGGGGAACTCGAGGGCGCCTTTGAGGGCGTGGGGGTGGTCGAGGCGGTCCCCTTCACGGTGAACGGGATCTCTCCCTCGATCGGGTGGCCGTCGGAGGAGACCACCCGCCACCCGACGACGTACCGGCCCGGTGGGAGCGGCTGCGGCACCGCCGCCGTGACCACGGCTCCGTCGGCCTCCGGCTTGCCGACCGCGACGGCCGCGCCGCCGGCGTCGTGCAGCACGACCGCGGGCAACCGCACGCGCGCGGTGAACTCCAGCTCGATCTCCTCCACCGCCGACACCACGGCGTTCTTGGCCGGCGAGCTGCTCTTGAGCTGGTCGTGGGCCAGTGCCTGGGGGGCGCCGTACAGGACGAACATCCAGCAGGCGGCCAGCAGCAGCAGGCCCCTGGACACGGATTTCTTGATCATGACAGCAGGCTCTCCCCTATCCAGCCGTCGGGTCCGCAGCCCGGCGGTACGGCGAAGACCGCCGAGCCGATCGGCGTCGTCCATTCGTTCAGCAGGTCCGCCTCGGCCAGCCGCTCCTGGACGGGCACGAACTGGCGGGTGATGTCGGCCTGGTAGGAGGCGAACAGCAACCCGGAGTCGGCCTTGCCGTCGGCCGTGACGCCCTCGTCGTAGTTGTAGACCCTGCGCATGATCCGCAGGTTCGGATCGGCGACGCGGGCCCGGCGGATGTGAGCGTACTCGGAGATGACGGGAAATCCGGCGGCCGTGAGCTTGTCGAAGTCAGGCTCGTCGTGCTCACGACCGCCGGTCAGCGGAGCGCCGTCGGCCAGCCTGCGGCCCACCGTGAACTCCTTGGCCACGACGTCGGCGGCGTCCCACGTCTCCATCTCGGCCCTGATCCGCCGCAGCACCAATGTCGTGCCGCCGCTGAGCCAGCCGCCCTGTTCCTGGACCCAGACCGCCCGGTCGAACTCCGGCGTGCCCGGCACGGGGTTGACGGTCCCGTCGAGCTGGCCCATGACGTTGCGCTGGGTCGTGCCCCGCTGCTGCGCGTGCGCGGCCCGGCGAAAGCCTCGCTGCGTCCAGCGGACGCGCGTGAAGGACCTGGCGTCCTTGACGATCATCCGCAGCGCGTGGGCGAGGGTGAGCGGATCGTCGGCGCAGAGCTGAATGAGCAGGTCGCCGCCGCTCCAGCGCTTCTCCAGCTTGTCGATCTTGAAGGTGGGCAGCGGGGCCACCGACGCCGGCCGCCGCCCGTCCCGTCCGACCGCGCCGAACAGGCCGGGCCCGAAGCCGAAGGTGACCGTCAGCCTCGCGGGCAGCGCCGCCAGCTCGGGCTCGGTGTCGGCGAGCGCCGCTCGCCCCTGGGTCAGCCGGCGGGCGTCGTCGGTCAGCAGGCGCATCATCCTGGACACCTCCTCCCGGCCGACGCCCTTGCGCAGGTCCAGGCCGACGAACACGGCGTGCGCCTGCGGCGCGGTCGCGACACCCGCCTGGTGCGGCCCGTGGAACGGCTCGACCGCGCTGCCGTCGGCAGGCGCCGTCGCCGCCCCCGCGGGTGACGCGCCCGGTCCTGCCGGTGCCGTACCCGGGATCGATGCGCCCTGTCCGGCGGGGACCGTGCCCGAGGTCGGCGCGCCACGGACGGCGGCGGACGTGCTCGACCCCGCGGGGCCGGCGGGCCCGACGACCGCGGTCACCGCCGCCGCGGCCCCACCGGCCAACAGCCTGCGGCGATTCAGCGCCGTGACCGGCTCAGCCATGGCTGCCGCCCATGTCCATGCCCGGCTGGTAGTCCTCCTTGGCCCCCGCGAAATCCTTGCCCATCGCGGTGAAGTCGAAAGTGCCGCCGCCGTCGAGGGCCAGCGTGAACGACACCTCCGCGCCCGGCTTCACCTCCTGGCTGACGCCCATGAGCATGATGTGGTCGCCGCCGGGCTTCAGCACGTGGGAGCCGTTGGCGGGGATCACGAACCCGCCCTTCTTCGGCTGCATCACCATCTTTCCCTTGGACTCCACCACCTCGTGCAGCTCCACCTTGGGCGACAGCGAGCTGCTGGCCGAGACCACGGTGATGGCCTTGCCGGAGTTGTTGACCAGGGTGCCGAAAGCGGCCGTCATCCCCTTTTTGGTGGTCTTGACCCATGGGTCGTTGATCGTGAGCGCGGCCGCAGTGACCGACGTCGTTGCCGACGGCTCGGCCGACGCCGTGGCCGCCGCCTTGCCGGCGACGGGCACGGCCGGCTCCTGGGAACCGCAGGCGGCCGTGCCTGCCAGGACGAGCACGCTGACGGCGGCGAGAATGACGCGCGAGTACATGAAAAGCCCTTCTCCCGGCTGAGCCGGTTACTGGTGACACGGCACTGACTCGACTCGGCGCCCCATACGCGGGGAACGCCGAGGAGCACCCCTGAGGGGTGACCAGCGCTGACGCTCGAACGGCGAGGTCAGGCGGTAACGGTGCGAGTGACGCCAGGAGGGCCGCGCCTGCCCATGTCATGGCCGAGCAGGATCCAGCGCAGGATCACCGGCCGTTCGGCCGGGGCGAGGATGACCGTACGGCTCGCCGGGTCGACGAACACCAGCAGCGCGAAGAGCAGGCGCACGGCCAGCCGCCTGAGCAGCGCCCACAGTGCCGCCTCGCCGTGAGACAGCCACAGTGCCGTCAGCCCGACCGCCCACCCGTGCATGACCAGCATGCCGAGCCCCGGCACCAACCCCGACTGGCCGTGCCCGTGCGCGACGGCGACCGGCTCGACGGAGTGGGCCGTGGAGAACAGCACGTGCAGCACCGCCTGGGAGGCGGTCAGCATCAGGAGGATCGTGACGAGCGACCGCTCGCGCCCGGCCAGCGCCTGCGCGGGCAGGAACGCCAGCAGCAGCGCGAGCAGGACGGCCGGCGTGGAGACCGACCCGCCGGCGAAGGTGTGGGCGACGATGCCGAGCAGGACCGAGACCGCGGCGAAGGCGGCGGCCCGCAGAGCTCGTAGCGGCATCGTGGCTGACATGGCGCGGCCATCATCGCACGATGCCGCACCGCCTCCCAAAGCGGCTTGTTCCGCCCACCCTGGCCGCCCCACCCTTTGGCCGGGCCGAGCCGGGATCGACGGGAACCCCGCTTCTGACAGAAGGTTGGGAACTGCCGCAAACCCTGCCGCACCGCTCTAACGGAGGGGCCGCGACCTTCACCGGCGACTACGTCCGCGTCAAGGGCACCGGCCCCGGCGTGACCTCGCAGGCGCAGCCCGGGGCCGGGACCACGGGTTCGGTCAACGGCATCGGCATCCGCGTCCTGTCCCTGTCCGGCGGCAAGGTCGCCCTCCGCCTGGCTCCCCGGCGCTGACCGCCCGCCACGCCGTCCCATCCGGCCGCACGTGCCCGAGCAGCAGGGCGCTTCCTGACCGGCGGCGGCACGCCCTCGTGCCCGGGCGCGGCGGCGTCCGGGCACGAGGGGGCAGCGGGAGGCGGTCGTCAGGCGGTGGCCTTGCTCTCCTCCTCAGTGGTGGCGAGCGGTCCGGCCGCGGGAGCCGTGCGGCGCAGCACGCTCATCGCGAGCGCCCCGGCGAGCAGGCAGCAGACGACCCCGACCCACGAGCCGAGTGACATCGCGGAGCCGAAGGCGGCGCGGGCGGCGGCGAGGAGCCCGGGGTCGCCCAGCACCACCGCCTGGCCGATCGACTCCCGGGCCGCGGTGGGCGCGGACTCCGGCATCTGAGCGGTGTAGACCCCGGCGAGGACGCTGCCGAGGACGGCGATGCTGAGCGCCATGCCGACCTGCTGCATGGTGTCGTTCAGCGCGGAACCGGCGCCCGCCCGCTCGACCGGCACCGCGCCCATCAGCGTGGTGTAGGCGGCCGGTCCCGCCAGCCCGCCGCCCGCCCCCATGATCAGCATGGAGGCGAACATCGACCAGTAGCCGCCGGTCATGGCGAGCACCACGAAGGAGGCCGCCATCACGACCATGCCCGCCACGATCAGCGACCTGTTGCCGACCTTCTGGCCGAGGGCCACGCCGACGTAGTTGAAGACCGTGGCGGCGACCGCGTACGGCAGCAGCCCGAGACCCGCCTGCGTGGCCCCGTAACCGAGCACGAACTGCAGGTACTGGGTGAGCATCAGCATCACCGCGCCGACGCCGAACGACATCAGCAGGATGGAGAACGACGCCCCGTTGAAGTCGCGGCTCCTGAACAGCTCGAGCGGCAGCATCGGGTGCGGCGTCCTGCGCTCCCAGAGCACGAAGATCGCGAGGGTGACGGCGGCGACCACCGCCATGAGCACGTTCACGCCCTGGTGGGGAGCCTCGATCACGACGTAGACCAGCGCGGTCAGGCCGACGGTCGACAGCAACACGCCGAGCGGGTCGAGCTTGCGCTCGGGGCCGCGCCGCTCGGGCATGAGCGCGTAGGCGGCCACGATCGCGATCACCGCGACGGGGACGTTGAGCAGGAACACCGACGCCCATGAGAAGCGCTCGATGAGCAGCCCGCCGAGCGTCGGCCCGCCGATCACGCCGACGGTCGCCACGACGCTCCATGCGGCCATGGCCTTGCGCCGCTCGTCCTCCTCGAAGGTGGTGATGAGGATCGACAGCGTCGATGGCATCAACATGGCGCCACCGACGCCCATGAAGGCGCGTGCGGCGATCAGCTGCCACGGTTCGGCCGCCAGGGTGGCCAGCAACGACGCGCCGCCGAACAGCGCCAGGCCGATCACCAGGAAGCGTCGCCTGCCGTACCGGTCGGACAGGTTGCCCGTGGTGAGCAGGAGGCCCGCGTAGACGAGCACGTAGGCGTTGAGGATCCACTGGATGTCGGAGGGAGTGGCCCCCAGGTCGGTCATGAGGGAGGGGATGGCGACGTTGAGCACGGTGGTGTCGATGACCAGCACCAGCAGGCTCAGGCAGAGGACGACGAGGACCCACCAGCGGCGGGGGTCTCGACCAGCGTGTGCGGACAATGCGGATCCTTTTCGGGTGAGGGGTGGGGGTCAGCGTGCCCAGCCGACGTGGCGGCGGGCGATGCCGTGGGTGTCGAGCGCGGTGGCGGCCACACGGACGAGCCAGGCGTTGACCGACAGCCCTTCGCCGCTCGCGGCCGCTTCGATGCGGTGCTTCAGCGGGTCGGGAACGCGGAGCGAGATCCGCGAGGTGCCGCCTTCGTCGGTGTCGGGCGTGCCGGAGTGAGCCGGCGGGACGGTGGGTCCGGACTGGGGGTCCGGGGGTGGCGTCACGACGAAGCCGGGGTCGCGGCCGCGCAACCGCATCTCGACCGAGCCCGGCGCGAGGTCGCGGGTGATCTCGTCGGAGGCTTTCGACAGCGCCTCGAGGAGGACGAGCCTGGCGGCGGAGTCCAGGGGCGCGAGGAGGCGCTCGGCGAGGACGCGGGCGTCCTCGCCGCCCGCCTCGGCGGCGATGGCGAGCTCGTTGCGGAGCCGGTCGATGTATGGCGCGAGGTCCATGGCACCACTATGACGCCATCATGGCGTCATGGCAACCTCGATTGTGGGCAGCATGGCACCACACATGGACAGAACGCGAGGACGCGGGTCAGGAAACCCAGAACTCCGGGTAGTAGCGGGGGCAGACGCAGTGGTGGCTGTCCTGTGGCGGGTCGACGACGCGCGAGGCGACGGGGCCGAGCAGGCGCTCGATCCTCTTGGCGCTCTCGACGGTGGCGTCGGTGACCTCGTAGGGATTCCGCTGGTCACTGAGGCTCACGATCAGCACCTGCGCGGCCGACCAGACATGGGCGGGCTGATCCGCGATCAGTACGTGTCCCGGTTGCGCGAGGTGAGGAAAGCGCGGCATCGACGGCACGAACGCGGCGAAGTCGGCGGCGGAGTACGCCCTGCCCGCCACCGGCTGAGGGTTGTCGTCGGGCAGCCGCACGGCGGAGAGTCCGAGGGCGGACATCACCGCCAGCAGGTCGGACTCGGTCCCGGTGCGCAGGCTGAGCAACAGCCGGTCGCCGTCGCCGGCATGGCCTCCGCCGGCGCGGCAGAAGCGGAAGTAGGCCAGCGACGTGGCCCAGGCGCGCAACACGGCGGGCGAGTGGCGCCCATGGAGGTACTCCAGCCAGCGGTCCCGCTCCATCGTCGGATCGTATCCGCCGCCGCGCCCCCGCCGGGTGGAGCTCTGGGACTTTGGTCCCTACCAGGGCGGGCGGAGGAAGGATAGCGTCGGAGCATGATTCGTGTGTTCCTCCTCGACGACCACGAGGTGGTGCGGCGGGGCGTCGCCGCTCTGCTGGAGTCGGAGGACGACATCGAGGTGATCGGCGAGGCGGGGACCGCCGCCTCCGCCATCGCCCGTATCCCCGCGCTCAGGCCGGACGTGGCGGTGCTGGACGTGCGACTGCCCGACGGCAACGGCGTGGACGTCTGCCGCGAGGTCCGTTCCGCCCTGCCGGAGCTGCAGTGCCTGATGCTCACCTCCTACGCCGACGACGACGCGCTCTTCGAGGCGGTCATGGCGGGGGCGGCCGGTTACGTCCTCAAGCAGATCCACGGCTCCGACCTGGTCGGCGCGGTGCGCACGGTGGCGGGCGGGCAGTCGCTGCTCGACCCGCAGACGACCGCGGCGATGCTGCAGCGGCTGCGCGAGCAGGCCGACAGGAAGGACCCACTACGCGCGCTGTCGGAGCAGGAACGCCACATCCTTGAGCTGATCGGCGAGGGGCTCACCAATCGGCAGATCGGCGAGCGGCTCCACCTGGCGGAGAAGACCGTCAAGAACTACGTCTCCAACCTCCTGGGCAAGCTGAACCTGCAACGCCGTACCCAGGTCGCGGCCATGGCCGCCAGGATGAAGGCGGACCGCGGGCGATGACGGGTCCCTCCCCCCGGGCCGTCGACGGTTCCGGGCTCGAGGTGCTCTCCCATGGGGAATGCCTCGCGCTGCTGTCGTCCGCGGAGATCGGGCGGATCGTGTTCACCGACCGCGCGCTGCCCGCGGTGCAGCCGGTCGCCTTCTGCCTCGACGAAGGTCACATCGTGATCAGGACGGGCGCCGGGTCGAAGCTCGCCGCGGCGACCAGGCGTACCGTGGTGGCCTTCGAGGCCGACGACTTCGACCTCGCCAGCCGCACCGGCTGGTCGGTCACCGCCGTGGGGCAGTCGCGTGCCGTGCACGAGGAGGCGGAGCTGGCCCGGCTGGCCGAGCTGCCGCTGCGCCCGTGGGCGCCGGGCGACGGGGACCACTACATCGTGGTGCGGATCGAGCAGGTGTCGGGGCGCAGGATCACACCGGCACCCTCCAGCACAGCCGCGTCCCTGACGTGACCGGCGTCTCGAGCTCCATCGTGCCGCCGAGCTGAGCGGCCCGCTCCTCGATGTTGCGCAGGCCGCTGCGACGTCCACTCGCGCCCGTCCCCACCCCGTCGTCCTCCACCACGAGCGTGAGCATGCCGTCGGCCACCTCCACGGAGACCTCCGCTCTCGTCGCCTTGGCGTGCCGGACCACGTTCGACAGGGCCTCGCGCAGCACCGCCATCAGATGGTCGGCGACCGCCTCGGGTACCTGGTGGTCGAGCGCGCCCTCCATGCGCAGGGCCGGCATGAACCCGAGGTGGCCGCGGGCGTCCTCGACGAGATCGACGATGCGGGCGCGCAGGGTCGGCGACGTGGACTCGCGAGGCCCCTGGAGAGCGAAGATCGTCGAGCGGATCTGCCTGATCGTCTCGTCCAGCTCGTCGATGGCGTGCTGGACGCGGTCGGCCGCCTCGGGACGCTCGACTAGCCGCACGGCGCCCATCAGCGTCATGGCGACGGCGAAGAGCCGCTGGATGACCACGTCGTGCAGGTCCTTGGCGATACGGTCGCGGTCCTCCAGCAGGCCGAGCCGCTCGGCGTCCTTGCGCGTCTCGGCCAGTTCGATCGCGACCGCGGCCTGCCCGGAGAAGGCGTCGAGCATCTCCACGTCCGCGCCGGTGAACGGCATCCTGCCGGGATGCTTGAACAGCGCCAGCACGCCGCGCACCCGCGGCGCGGCGCCCAGCGCCACCAGCAGCCCAGGCTCATCCAGGCAGGAGGAGTTGCGCAGGCTCGTCTCCACCCACGACTCGCCGCTGGCGAACACGGCGCCGACGGCGCCCTCGCCCACAGGGAAGACGGCGCCGTGCAGGTCGTCGCTGTGCTCGCCCTCCGCGACCGCCACCGTCAGCGTGTCGCCCGACGCGTCGGGAAGCAGGACAGTGGCGACGTCGGCGTCGGTCATCCTGCGGGCGCTCGAGGCGAGCATGCGCAGCACGTCGTGCGGCTCGGCCCCGGACAGGAGGCTGGTGGTGATCTCCGAGGAGGCCTGCAGCCAGGTCTCCCTGCGCCGTGACTCCTCGTACAGCCTGGCGTTCTCGACCGCGACCCCCGCCGCGGTGGCCAGCGCGATGACGATCGCCTCGTCCTCCTCGTCGAACTCGCCGCCGCCGCGCTTCTCGGTGAGGTACAGGTTGCCGAACACCGCGTCGCGGACCCTGATCGGAACGCCGAGGAAGGTGCCCATCGGCGGATGGCCCGGCGGGAAGCCGTACGACTCGGGATGGTCGGAGATGAGGCGCAGGCGCAGCGGCCGCGCGTCCTTGATCAGCAGCCCGAGCAGGCCGAGACCATGCGGCCAGTGCTCGATCCTGGCGATCTCCTCCTCGCTCAGCCCCACCGGGATGAACTGGAGCAGCGTGCGCTCCGCCCCCACCACGCCGAGCGCCCCGTAGCTGGCGTCCACGAGGTCGGTCGCCGTCTCGACGATCCTGCGCAGCATCGTCTCGAGATCCAGATCGCTGCCCACCGACACCACCGCGTCCAGCAGCGCGTGCACCCTGTCGCGGGTCGCGAGCACGGCGTCGAGCCGTACCTGGAGCTCCGCCAACAGCTCGTCCAGACGCATGTTCGGCATCAGCGGGTTGGACACATCTGAGATTTTTTCACTGGTACGGCAAAACGCCCACCTCAAGGCGGTGGGCGTTTCTTGGTCTATTTCAGGTACGACCTGCCGACCAGCCTGCCCATGCCGAGGGTGTTCCCCGCGTTGACCATGGCCAGGGCCGCGAGCACCATCGTGGAGATGACGTGCTCGTTCACGATCGGTGTGGCGACGACGGGCAGCTTGGCGACCCACACGATCATCAGCGTGATCCCGGCGGCCACGGCCGCCGCCCTGGTGGCGATGCCGAGCATGAGGCAGAGGCCGAGGCCGAGCAGTCCCAGCAAGAACAGCGCGTCCACCCAGGGCTGCCCTGCCAGGGAAGCGAAGATGCCGCCTCTCAGGAGTTCGGCGGTCGGGCTGCCCCCGAAGATCCACGCTTTGGTGGCGGGGGTGGCGAAGCCCAGCCCGAAGGTCCTGTCCACATAGGTGAAAAGGAACAGCCATCCCATGGCGATGCGGGCGATCGCCCAGACATAGTCGACGGTTCTGGACGGCCGCTCCTGTTCGGCGCCCTCGTCCGTCTGGGCGGTGCTGTCGGTCGTGACCATGGTGTCCTTCCTTGCGCTCTCCGTCCAGCACACCGCATCGACGACCGGCCCGGCAGTGCCGGACGGCCCGAGCGTCCAGGGACTTTGGTCCTTCAGCCGAGAACCTCCTCCAGCGGGCGGCGGACGCCGGGGAAGGCCTCGAAGGCGCCGCGCGGATCACTTCAGCCTGCACGGCCGTCACCTCCCACGGTGTCGCGGCAGGCGCGTCACGCGATCCGGGCCGCGGGCCAGGGCCGAAGGTCCCGTCCGCGACGTCCACAGGTCCCTTCGACGCAGGTCCGACGGCCGTGGCGCGCCCGCGGGGAGGCTCGTAGCGTCAGCCGTACCGGATGACGAGGAGGAGCCGATGACCAGCGATCTGGGCCGCAGGGTCCGCTACCACCGTGAACGCCTCGGACTGACCACCGACGAGGTCGCCGAGCGGGCCAAGCTCGCTCCCGGCTACCTGCGGCTCCTGGAGGAGCAGGTGGCCGCGCCCGGCATGGAGACGCTGCTGCGGCTGGCCGACGCCCTGGGCACCACGGCAAGGGACCTGCTCGGCGAGCGCTTCGACCAGCCGCAGGGAGGCGCTCCCCCGTCTGCCGCTCCGCGGCTGGAGACGCTCTCGCGCGAGGAGTGCATCAGGCTGATCGCGCCGGGCGGGGTGGGGCGCGTCGCGTTCGACGGCCTGCGCGGGCCGACGGTGGTGCCCGTCAACTACCGGATGGACGAGGGGACGATCGTCTTCCGCACCGCGTACGGCGGGCCGATGGACGAGGACCTGCGGACCGGGATCGAAGGGGTCGAACGGAAGGTCGGGTTCGAGGTGGACAGGATCGACGAGGCGACGAGGGAAGGGTGGAGCGTGCTCGTCCAGGGCCCCGCCCACCACGACACCACAGGCCCCGACGTGCGCCCATGGGCGGGTGGCGACAGGACGCTCTACGTCAGGATCGTCCCCACCCAGATCACCGGCCGCCGCATCGTCGCCTCATGACCCGCCGCGGCCGCCCTGAGGGTGAGGCCGGGCCCTGCCCGACCTCACCCACGACGGGCGCTATCGGGTGCGGTGGAAGTGGAACGGGCAGTGGTCGCCGCCGAACCCGATCGTGGTCTCGCGGGTGAAGGCGAACCCGTCGCGGGCCGGGTCGATGGCGCCGATCCAGCTGTTGTCGAACGCGCACAGCGCGGCCGTCAGCTCGGGAGCTCCCTGCCGCGCGAGGTAGTCGTGGTACCCGCAGCGGCGCACGTCGGCGTGGAAGCGCTCGTCGTCGTCGACCGGATGCTCGAAGGTGAACAGCGCGCCGAACGCGTCGCTCTCCCTGCCTCGCGCGATCGCCACCATCATGGCGAACGGGTCGGGGGCCGCGTCGAGCGCGGCCCTGGTCCCCGCCTTGACGTCCTCGGCGAACGGCTCGACGAAGGCCGAGGACAGCCACTCGATCAGCGGCTGTCCCGAGGCGACGCCCGCCGCGCCGAGCACGCGGTAGGCGGCCAGCACGGCGGAGGTGTAGCGGAGGTTGTAGCGCGCCGGCTCGTCCGGCAGGTCGGTCTCGGCGGCCTCCAGCTCGGCCTGGAGGGCGCGCATCCGCGCGGCCAGCCCGGCGGGAGCGCCCGCTGCGCGCGTCTCGAGGTCGGCCTCGATCCGGTCGAAGAAAGCCTCGACGATCGCGCGGCTCTCGTGGTCGTAGTCGATGTGCAAGGTCGGTCCTTTCGGAGGATGCGGTCCGCTCGGACATGCCGAACAGACCAGCGCACTCCACCGACCGACCGGCGCTGGGAACTATGACGTCGCCAATCTACACCGCGTGGATCTCCCCCACGGACACTCCGCCGCCCAGCACCGGGATCGTCAAGAAGGCTTCGGCACCGGACACGTCGCATCCCATGCGGCGCAGCACCGACAGCGCGATCGCCGACGTCGCCCTGGGGTTGCCGTCGATGACCTTGACGGCCGCCGTGTGCCCCGAGTCGAGGGCCGCGACCAGCACGCCTTCGGCGCCACCCTTCACGACCGCTCCGGGGATCGCCCGCATGAGCTCGGTGTTCTGGTGCCCGGTGCCGCCGACGTACTCGGGGTGCTCGCGCATCGCGTCGGCCACCTGTCGGGGGGCGCTGCCGGGCGCGGCGAGCACGAGCGCCCGCACCGCCCTGGCCAGCCCCGTCAGCGACAGCCCGAACAGAGGCGCGCCACAACCGTCGACGGCCACGGCGGCGGCCTTCTCCCCCGACAGCTCCTCCACCACGGCCCTCACCCGCAGCTGCAGCGGATGGTCGTGGGCGAGGTAGGAGGCGACGTCCCAGCCGTTGGCGACGGCGGCGGCGAGCATCGCGGCGTGCTTGCCCGAGCAGTTCATCCGCTCCGAGGTCCTGGCGAGCCCTTCGCGGATCAGCCGGTGGCGGGTGGCCTCGTCCTCCGGCCAGTCCTCGGGGCAGCGCAGGTCGGCGGGACCGAGCCCGTAGTCCTCGAGCAGCTCGGCGACCAGGCGGACGTGGAAGTCCTCGCCGGTGTGGCTGCCCGCGGCGATGGCCAGGCGGGGGCCCGGCAGGGCCGCGCCCGCCACCAGGCAGGCCAGCGCCTGGAACGGCTTGGCCGACGAGCGGGGCAGGACGGGTGCGTCCACGGGGCCGAGCGCGACCTCGGCGGCCCCGCCGGGGCCCAGGCCGACGGCGCTGCCGTAGTGGACGCTCTCGACGAAGCCGGAGCGGACGACCTCGGCGAGGGGGGCGAAGTCAGGCACGGGCTTTGCTCCTTTGCTCCAGCACCCTGGCGAGCTTGGACAGCGAGGCGTTGACCACGAGGTAGATCAGTGCCACCACCACGTAGGTCTGGATGAGCAGGCCGTTGTAGGCGGCCAGGACCTTGCCCGAGTAGAGCAGCTCGCCGTAGCTGACCACGAAGCCGAGCGAGGTGTCCTTGAGCAGGCCGACGGACTGGCTGACGATCGAGGGCAGCACCCTGCGGGCCGCCTGCGGCAGCACGACCATCCGCATGGTCTGGAGGCGGGTGAGCCCGACGGCCAGGCCCGCCTCGGTCTGCCCGCGCTCGACGGACAGGATGCCCGCGCGGAAGATCTCGGCGAAGGCGGCCGCGTTCGAGACGGTCAGCGGCACCACGAGCTTCCAGAACAGCGGCAGGTCGAGGCCGTATTTGGGCAGCGCGAACAGCACGACGTACACCAGCAGCAGCGCGGGGACGACCCGCACCACCTCGATGTAGGCGGCGGAGGGCAGCCGCACCCAGCGCCGCTCGGACAGCCGGCCGAGGGCGAGCAGCAGGCCGAGCGCCATGGACAGCGCCGCGGCGACGACGGCGGCCAGCGCGGTCGACCCCAGCCCGTCCAGCAGGTAGCGCCACATGGGCCAGGTGGCGTACGGCTGCCAGCGCTCGTAGGCGAGCTGGCCGTTGGCGGCGAACTGGCGGATCGCCAGCGCGGCGAGCGCGACGGCGGCCAGGACGCCCAGGACGGTGGCGACGCGGATCCTGCGCCTGGCGCGCGGTCCAGGCTCGTCGAACAGGACGCTCATCGGACCATCACCAGCCTCCGCTCAAGACGTCCTGTCACGAAGCCGACGCAGGAGGCGATGAGCGCGTACATCAGGCCGGCGCCGACGAAGATGGGGATGGGCTGGGCCTCCAGCAGGTTCACCCTGTTGGCCTCGGCCGTCAGGTCGACCACGCTGATCGCGCCTGCCAGCGCCGTGTTCATGGTGAGCGCGATGAGGATGTTGCCGAGCGGCTGGACGACCGTGCGCAGCGCCTGCGGCAGGATGACGTGCCACAGCGACTGCCTGAACGTCAGCCCGAGCGCCCTGGCCGCCTCACCCTGGCCCTTGCCGACCGCGTTGACGCCCGAGCGCAGCGCCTCGGCGATGTAGGCCGCCTCGTAGACCGAGATCACCACGATCGCGGTCAGCAGCGGCTCCGCCTTGATCCCGATCTCGGGCAGGCCGAAGAAGGCCAGCACGAGCAGGACCAGCAGGGGAAGGTTCTGGAACGTCTCCACGTAGGCGGTGCCCATGGCGCGCAGCACGCCGACCGGGCTCACCCGCATCGCGGTGATCAGCACCCCGAGCACCGCCGCGCCGATGAACGACGCGACGGTGAGCTGGAGCGTCACGACCAGGCCCTGCCACAGCTCGGGCAGGTGGTCCAGCAGGACGGACATCAGGAACCCGGCACCGAGCCGATCTGCGGCGGGGCGGGGGCCTCGCCCTGGACGACCGTGCCGATGGAGTTCTTCCACGCCTGCTGCCAGACGCCGGCGCTCTGCGTCTTCTTCAGCCAGTCGTTGACGAACGTCTTGAACTGGTCGTCACCGTGCTTGAGGCCGATGCCGTACGGGTCCTGGGTGAAGGGGTTGCCGATCACCTGGATGGACGGGTCCTTCTGCGCGTTGGCGACCAGCAGCGTCTCGTCCTGCACGTAGGCGACGCCGCGGTCCTGCTTGAGCGCCTGCATGCACTCGGGGTCGCTGCCGAACGTGACGATCTCTGCCTGCGGGGCCAGCTTCTTGATCGCGGGGATGGCCGGGGTGTTGGCGCCCGCGATGACCTTCTTGCCGTTGAGGTCCTCGGGCTTGGCGATGCCCGTGGTCCCCTTCTTGACGGCGATCGTGAGGCCTGAGGTGTAGTACGGCCCCGCGAACGCCACCTGCTTCGCCCGCTCCGGCGTGATCGTGTACGTCTGGAAGACGACGTCCACGGTCCCGTTGCTGAGCAGCGCCTCACGCGTCTCCGACGCCGAGTTGACGATCTTCACCTTCGGCTCGCCGATGATGTACTTCGCCAGGGCCTTGCCCATGTCGGCGTCGAAGCCCTCGACCTCGCCGCTGACCGGGTTCTGCTGGGACAGCAGCGGGGCGTCGAGCGAGCCGCCGACGATGAGCTCGCCGCGCTTCTTGATCTTCTCCATCGTCGAGCCGGGCAGGATCGCGGCCGCGTCGGCGACGGGGGCCTTGGCGAGCAGCTCGCCGGCGGCGGCGGGCTTCGCCTCCCCTGGTACGGCGGGGCTTCCTGTGGACTCCGTGCTGGAACAGGCGGCGAGGCCGAGCAGCGACACGGCGACGACAGCGACCATCTTCTTCATGGGCACCATCCCTTGCGTTTCAGTGAGTGAGTACCTTGGCCAGGAAGTCCCTGGCCCGGTCCGTCTGGGGGTCGTCGAAGAAGGCCGCGGGAGCGCCCTGCTCGACGATCTGGCCGTCGGCCATGAACACCACGCGGTCGGCCGCCCTGCGGGCGAAGCCCATCTCGTGGGTGACGACGACCATGGTCATCCCGTCGGCGGCGAGGCCGGTCATGACGTCCAGCACCTCGCCCACCATCTCGGGATCGAGGGCGGAGGTCGGCTCGTCGAACAGCATCACCTTGGGCCGCATGGCCAGCGCGCGGGCGATCGCCGCGCGCTGCTGCTGGCCGCCGGACAGCCGTCCCGGCAGCTTGCCCGCCTGCTCGCCGATGCCGACGCGGTCGAGCAGCTCGCGGGCGGTCTTCTCGGCGTCGGCACGGCCGGTGCCGCGCACCTTCATCGGGGCGAGCGTGACGTTCTCCAGCACGGTCTTGTGCTGGAAGAGGTTGAAGGACTGGAAGACCATGCCGACGTCGGCGCGCAGCCTCGCCAGCTCGCGGCCCTCCAGCGGGGCGGGCGCGCCGTCGATGAGGATCTCGCCCTGCTGCGCCGTCTCCAGCCTGTTGAGGCAGCGGCACAACGTGGACTTGCCCGACCCCGACGGGCCGATCACCACGACGACCTCGCCACGAGCGACGTCGAGATCGATGTCGCGCAGCACGTGATGCCGGCCGAACCATTTGTTCAGCCCTCGAACCCGAATCATCCAACCCTCCCACCGCCACGGCAGCCTGGTGGAGATCCCGTGACACTTCCTTCGATATCGAAGATAAAGCGGACCGTAATGGATGATTTCGCGATAAGTCAACACATTGTCGTACGAAGGTAAAGCATGGTATTCATCTGCTCATGTCTGGCAAAGAGCGGCTACCCGTGACGGGGGCGCAGGGGGGTCTGCTGCGGCTCGTCGCCACCGGCCAGGCCGAGTCACGAGCCGATCTGGCGCGGCTGTCCGGCCTGGCCGCCTCCAGCGTTTCGCTGCGGGTGGAGGAGCTCCTCGAGGCCAGGCTGCTGGTCGAGGAGGGCTCGGGCACCTCCCGCGGCGGGCGCAGACCGCGCAGGCTGCGGCTGGCGCCGAGCGCGGGACTGCTGGCGGTCGCCGACCTCGGCTCCCATCACGTGCGGCTCGGCCTGCTCGACCTGAGCGGGGCGCCGCTCGCCGTACAGGAGAGAACGTGTGACATCTCGGCGGGCCCCGAGGCGGTGCTCGACTGGATGGCCGACGCCTTCGACGACCTGCTGCGCACGCACGCGCCCCCCGGGATGCCGCTCCGCGGCGTCGGCACCGGCATCCCCGGGCCCGTGGACCCCGCCTCCGGGCGCGTGGTCGGCCCCTCGCGCATGCCCGGATGGAACAACTACCCGGTCGCCGACCATCTGGGCGCCCGCTACGACCTGCCCGTGCTGGTGGAGAACGACGCCAACCTCATGGCCGTCGGCGAGGCCCGCTCGTGGCCTGGTTCGGACAACCTCATGGTGCTCAAGACCGGCACCGGCATAGGGTGCGGCGTGATCGTCAACGGCCGGCTGCACAGGGGTAGGGGCGCGGCGGGCGACATCAGCCACGTCAGGGTGCGCACCGACTCGTCGGTCATGTGCTCGTGCGGCCACCCCGACTGCCTGGAGGCGTACGCCAGCGGAGCCGCGCTCATGTCGGCGCTGGCCGAGGCGGGGATCGTGGTGGACCGGCCGGCCGACATCATCGGGCTGGTCAGCGACGCCGTACCGGAGGCGACCAGCCTGGTGCGCGGCGCGGGACGGCTGATCGGCGAGGTCCTCACGGTGCTCGTCAACTTCTTCAACCCCGATGTGATCGCCGTCGGGGGCAGCCTGTCGGCGGCCGAGCCGCTGATCGCGGCGATCAGGGCGGCGGTGTACGAGCGCTGCCTGCCGCTGGCCACCCGCGACCTGGAGATCGCTCCGGCACGGGCGGGCAAGGACGTGGCGCTGCTGGGCGCGGGCGCGCTCCTCCTCGACGCCGTGCTCTGACACGGCGGCGGGGCCGGCCTCGACCTCTTCCGATGCCTCTTCCAGCGGCCGGAATTGTCAGTGCTGACAGGCATGATGAGTTCATGAGCGACGCGCCCCCGATCACCGCCCTGGCCGACCAGTCCGCCTACGCCGAGGCAGTCCGGCTGGCGGTCGACGCCTCCGCCGCCTACTACGCCGACGGCACCTCCACGCTCGACGACGACGCCTACGACCGGCTGGTGCGCGGGATCGCCGCCTACGAGGAGGCCCACCCCGGCGAGGTGCTGCCCGACTCGCCGACGGGCAAGGTGGCAGGCGGCGCGGTGGTGGGCGACGTCCCTCACACGGTGCCGATGCTCTCCCTCGACAACGTCTTCCGAGCCGAGCAGCTGGCCGACTGGGCCGCATCGGTGGAGCGCAGGCTCGGCCGGCCCGTCACCGCGTGGAGCGTCGAGCCCAAGCTCGACGGCCTCGCGATCTCCGCGCGCTATCGGCGTGGCCGCCTGGTCCAGCTGGTCACCCGCGGTGACGGCACCGCCGGCGAGGACGTGTCCCACGCCATCGGCACCGTCGTCGGGCTGCCCGACCGGCTGGCCGAGGAGATCACGGTGGAGCTGCGCGGCGAGGTGATGATGACGGCCGAGCAGTTCGACGCCGCCTGTGCCAAGCGCCAGGCCCACGACGGCACCACGTTCGCCAACGCGCGCAGCGCGGCCGCCGGCACGCTTCGCGCGCAGGACCGGCCGTACACCTGCGAGCTGACGTTCTTCGGGTACGGCGCGCTGCCCCTGCCGCCCGACGACGACTCCGCGCTCGCGACGCGGCTGCGTGAGCTGCCGCACGGCGAGATCATGCGGTGGGTGGCCGCGCATGGTGTGCAGACGACCGCGGCCACGCCCGTGGCCGGGATCGTCGCGACCACGATCGAGCAGGTGCTGGAGCGCGTCGAGCAGATCGCCGCCGCGCGCGCCGAGCTGCCCTTCGGCATCGACGGCATCGTCATCAAGTGCGACCTGGCCGCCGACCAGGCGCAGGCCGGGTTCGGCACGCGCGCGCCGCGTTGGGCGATCGCCTACAAGCTGCCCGCCACCGAGAAGATCACCAAGCTGCTCGCCGTGGAGTGGAACACGGGGCGCACGGGCGTCATCGCTCCGCGTGCCGTTCTGGAGCCCGTCCTCCTCGACGGGAGCGTCGTCGAGTACGCCACCCTGCACAATGTCGCCGACATCACCCGCCGCGGGCTCATGCTCGGCGACAGCGTGGTCGTCTACAAGGCGGGTGACGTGATCCCGCGCGTGGAGTCCCCCGTGGTGCACCTGCGCACCGGTGACGAGCGGCCGATCGAGATCCCGCAGGTCTGCCCAAACTGCGGCGACGCGATCGACACCAGCCAGGAGCGCTGGCGGTGCGTGCGCGGCCGCGACTGCAGGGCGATCGCCTCGATCGGATACGCCGCGGGCCGCGACCAGCTCGACATCGAAGGGCTCGCCGACAACCGGATCCAGCAGCTGCTCGACGCCGGGCTCATCGCCGACTTCGCCGACCTGTTCTTCCTGACCCGCGAGCAGGTGCTCGGCCTGGAGCGGATGGGCGAGGTCAGCACCGAAAACCTGCTGGCCGCGCTCGAACGGGCCAAGGGCCAGCCGTTGAGCAGGGTGTTCGCCGCGCTCGGCGTGCGCGGCACGGGCCGTGCGATGAGCCGCCGCATCGCCCGCCACTTCGGCACGATGGAAGCCGTCCGCGTGGCCGACGCGGCGGCGATCCAAGAGGTGGAGGGCATCGGCTCGGCGAAGGCCGCCGTCGTGGTGGCCGAACTGGTCGAGGTGGGCCCGATCATCGACAAGCTGGTCAAGGCGGGCGTGAACATGACCGAACCCGGCGTGTCCGGCCCCGGCTCCGCTTCCGGTTCGTCCGGCGACGCCTCCGGCGGTGCCGAAGGCGACGCGGCGGTGGCCGCGCTTCCGCTGGCGGGGATGTCGGTCGTGGTGACGGGCGCGATGAGCGGACCGCTGGAGGCGCTGTCGCGCAACGAGATGAACGAGCTCATCGAGCGCGCGGGAGGGAAGGCGTCCTCCAGCGTGTCGGCGAAGACGTCGTTGCTGGTCGCGGGCGAGAAGGCGGGCTCCAAACGCGCCAAGGCGGAGAGCCTGGGCGTCAGGATCGCCACCCCTGACGAGTTCGCCGACCTGGTCAGCGCCCTGCTCTGAGCGGTCAGGCCATCAACGGCACCGCGTGGATCTCATCGGCGGGGTGACCGGCCCGCTGGTGTATGCGCTGGACGGCTTCCGCGTCCGGGGCTTCCGACAGGCAGTAGATCAGGCCCTCGGTCGGGTCGGCCCACGCGTGCTCGAAAGTCACCCCCTCCTCGGCCTGTATCGCGAGGTCGGCGGCGTGTGCTTCCTGAAGCTGCTGGTCGGTGATGCCCACCATGCCGTGATGGACGTCCATGAACTTCGCCATGGCTTCCTCCTCAACCGGCTGACCTGCCGGAACCTTCCCAGATTAGGTCGGACACCGAACGCCGGTCTCCCAAGGCTTGCTCAAATAGCCGCACCCGCTCCCCTCTCCTTCCCCAGGTCACACGGCCAGACTGCGGTTCGTACCGCAATTCGGCGGACCCGCTTTCAGGCTAGGTCCACGATTCCCGCGCGCGAGGGCTGGCCAGCGGTGACTGCAGGT
Organism: Nonomuraea mangrovi; assembly: GCF_042681425.1. Classification (NCBI taxonomy): domain Bacteria; kingdom Bacillati; phylum Actinomycetota; class Actinomycetes; order Streptosporangiales; family Streptosporangiaceae; genus Nonomuraea; species Nonomuraea mangrovi. The sequence goes on from NZ_JBHUFV010000003.1 coordinate 230,884, forward strand.
CCCGCCCGTCCTTCCGGGCGGGCGGCGGCGTGCCCTTGCGGCCGCGCGCGGCTGGTCGAGGCCGCGCTGCCACAACGACCTGTCCCCCGGCAACACCATCTACTCAGGCGGCAGAGCGATCGCGTTCGTCGATTGGGACCTGGCCGCACCCGGCCGGCGCATCCACGACGTGGCGCACCCGTGCTGGCAATTCACCCGTCTGCGTGAGGTCGAGCCGACCCTGGCGGGGATGCGAGCCGTCTGCGAGGGGTACGACCTGACCGACCGATCCGAGCTGATCGCAGCCGTGCTGTGGTGGCAGGAGCGCTGCCGCACCGGCATCGAGCGGGCCGCCCGCGCCGGGGACCCGGCCATGCTGCGGCTGCAAGGGCGCAGAGTGGTGGATGAGATCCACGCCGCAGAACAGTGGGTGAGGGCCCACCGGAAGACGCTGGAGGAAGGGCTGCGTCAGTGACCCGGCCCCGGCCACGTGGCGGGAGGCGGCGCAGGCTCGCTTGGGGCATGGGCCGTGCTCACGGGTCCAAGGCGGCGCCGTCTTCGCTGGTGGATTCGACCCGGGGCCGTTGCCCCCGGCTGGTCACGACGGCCACGGCGAGCGTGCCGAGGAACATGATCCAGCAGATCACCAAGACCACGGCGTGGACGTGCTTGGCGGTGCTCACCATGGGCCATCCGGTTCGGGGATCGGCCGGGAGCGGACGTAGCAGTCCGAGCGGATCCTCAAGGACGACGATCGACTCCGCCGGATCACCGTCCGTGCGGACCGCCTCCAGCCGTGCCCCCACGAACTCACTCCCCATCATCGCGCCACCGCCCACCTCGTCGCCGCTCGGCCCTTCAAGCTTCAGAAAGTTCGTGCAGACATATGAGGTGGCGGCATCCTGGCCGTGGGCCTGCTCGCCACACTCGCGGATCGTGTCCGCGACTGTGGCCTCGACCGGTCGGCCCAGGACGGTCAAGTACAAAGCGTGCAGGGGTTGCGCTCCACCGAGAAAAGTGACCAGGCCGAGGATCAGTTGCGTCAGTGCCGCGGCGGCGACCCACCGCAGTCGGCCGCCCAGGAAGAGCAGCAGCAGAAGCGGCGCGGCCAGCAGGCCGCCCATGTTGGCGATGAGCATCACGAAGGAGAGGATCCCGCCGTCGTTCCTGCCGAGGATCGACGGCGCCACCAGATCGCATATGAGGCATGCCACGAGTGCGAGCAGACGTCCCTGCCACGGCTTCGAAAGCATCGCTCTGTCCCCCTACGTCATCACCGGTCACGCCGCCGTGCCCGGCGCGGGGAGCGACCGGAGTACTCCGCCCGCTCGCCACGCTCCAGTCGTGCACGGCCATGCAGGGCGGCCGTCACGTCTGATCACACAAGTACTGATCGATCATCCACGTCGTCCTCGGCCCGATCAATACGCTCTGGCCCGCCTGACGACACCCTGATCGCATCGGTGGGCGGCTGCGAGACCACGGTGTCCACAGGTGATGCAGACGCCTTGAACGTCGACCGTGCCGAGGCGATCGTCCAGGGATCGGCTGGAGCGTCCGTTGGGTGACGGCTGCTTCGGAGAGGTGTGGCGGGCCGCTGATCTGCCGCGGGATCAGGCGGTCGCGATCAAGTTCCGGCACCGGAAGATCTCTGCTCGATACCCGTACCACGGGAACCGTCCCAACCCGCAGTCACGGTACACATTCGTGTTTCCGCAGGTGGACGGCATCCCGCGTGTCCCACCGTGTCCCACGGACAGCGCGCGCGACCTCGCCGCGGTGGTCGAATCAGTCCTGTCACCACGTACCGACCACCACGTGCTGACGAAGGAACAATCAACCCGACAAGAAAGGTCGTGACAGGACATGAACCGGCACGTCAGCGAGAACCTTCTCGACGCCAAGGACATCGAGCAGCAGCCCAAGCGGCGCGGAACGAGGTTCACGCTCAACGGCGCACTCTGGCCACTTCAAGTGCTGTTCGGCTTCTTCTTCGCCGGCAGCGGCTTCGGCAAGGTGCTGCTGTATGACGAAGCTCTGTACGCGGCGGCGCCCCGGGCCGTGGCTTGGTACGCCGCGGTGCCGCAACCCCTGATCGTCTTCATCGGGGTCTGTGAGGTCCTAGGCGGCATCGGCCTGATCCTGCCGGCGATGACGGGCGTCAAGCCGAAGCTGACGCCGCTCGCCGCCGTCGGCCTGACGCTGACGATGATCCTCGCGGCCGGCTTTCACGTCACGCGCGGCGAATACGCATTGGTGCCTGCGAATCTCCTGCTGGGAGGCGCCGCGGCGTTCATCGCGATCGGACGATGGAAGCTGAGGCCCGTCGCGCCCGTGATCACCACCACCTCACGCGTGCTCAAGTCGTTCGTGGTCCTCGGCGCACTGGTCCTGCTGGTATTCGCTCCGACGTGGTACACGATGACGCACGTCCCATTCTGATCACTGTGATTCGCACCCCGACCGCCCCGACGACCTCGCCCGGCATGAGCGGCTCATGGAGGGGCGCCGAGCGGGTGCGCCCGGAGGGCCCGGCAGCTGTTTCCAGGCGCTCACGCACGTTCCGGGCGCTCACGCACGTTTCCGGGCGCTCACGCACGTTTCCGGGCCGCCCCGCAGGCGCTGCCCGACGCCAGCCCGGTCGCCGCAGCACTCGCCGAGCTGCATCCGGCCTCCCTCGGCCGCTCCGTCCGGCTCGGCGAACAGACCTCCGCCCGCATCACCCAGGCCGCCCACTGCCTGCTGGAGCTGACCGGTGCTCTGGCCGGTCAAAGTCCTCTGGCTGTCCTCGAACGGCATTGCGGACTGCGCGACGGTTGGCAGTCGACCCCGACTCCAGACAGAGAGGAACCAACATGCGCACCCGGCGGAAACTGTCGAAGCTCGCGGCTGCGGTCACGGCGGCCGGAGGACTCGCGTTCACCGGAATGTCGTCGGCGGCCGCCGACGATCATCCGGCCCTGGGGAACGCCGCCCCGCTCACCTGCGGCAGCGGCGTGCTCCTCGACGGCCTCCGGGCCCTCACGATCACTGAGAGCGGCCGCGACGAGGTGTGCCGCCGCAGGTGAGAGCGCTGATGGCGGAGCCGTGCGGGCCTACCACCGGCTTGCCATGACGCCAGGTTGACGCCATAGTGGCGTCATGGATCTCGCGCCTTACGTCGACTATCTGCGCCAGGAGCTGGCGGCCGCTGCCGAAGTCGGGGGTGAGGAAGCCCGCGCGCTCGCCGAGCGGCTCACCGGGCCGCTGGAGTCCGCCACCAGGCTAGCCCTGCTGGAAGCGCTGTCGAAGGCGGCCGACGAGATCACCCGCGACCTGGCGCCCGGGTCGGTCGACGTCCGCCTGCGCGGTCGCGACCCCGACTTCGTCGTCAGGATGCCGCTCGAGGAGTCGGCGGACGAGGGCCTCGACTCCACACCCGCAGCCGCCTCCCCGTTGAGGCCGCCCGCTCCGCCGCTGCCGCCGGAGGGCGACGAGGGCGGTACCTCGCGCATCAACTTCCGGCTGCCTGAGCATCTCAAGGCCAGGGTCGAGGACGCGGCGGGCAAGGAGAGCCTGTCGGTCAACGCCTGGCTCGTCCGGGCCGTCGCGGCCACCCTCGATCCCGACGAGAACCGCCGCCCCGGTCGCCGCACCGCCACCGCATCGGGCCGCCGCTACACGGGCTGGGTCCGCTAACCCCGCGCGGTCAACCGGCAGGGCCGCCGATCCTGGCGCCCAGGAGCAGGGCCGCCGATTCGCCGTCCCGGAGCGGGGCCGCCGGTCCGCTCGCCCGCCGGTGCCGGACCGGGCAGTTGATCCCAAGGGCGCCGAGCAACGCCGGTCCGGGTTGGCCGGGAGCAGGGGCATCAGATGCCGGGCGGCTCGTCGGCTACCTGGATGATCGTCCTGCCGGGGGCGCGCCGCTTCGCCGTGAGCGCGGTTCGAGCCTCGGCCAGCGAGTGAACGGCGCCCACGAGCGGGCGCAGCCGTCCCTCCTGGACCCGCCGGGCCAGGTCGGCGAGCCGATACCGGTCGGGTTCGACGATGAAGAAGATCGCGCGGCCGTCCTCGGGCCGGACCTTGGGAGGTGCGGCGATGGTGACGAGAGTTCCGCCGGGCCGTACCAGGGCGGCTGAGCGGTCGAGCACCTCGCCCCCGATCACGTCCAGCACCACGTCCACCGGTCCTGCATCCTCCAGCCGGTCGCTCTGAAGGTCGACGAACGCGTCAGCGCCCAGCTCCAGAGCCGTGTCCCGGGCGGCGGCGCGGCCTGTGGCGATCACGCGGGCCCCGGCGTCGTGGGCGAGCTGGACCGCGAGCGATCCGACCCCGCCCGCCGCGCCGTGGATCAGCACGCTCTGCCCAGCCTCCAGTCGTCCGTGGTCGAAGAGGCCCTGCCATGCGGTGAGCCCGGAGACGGGCAGCGCGGCGCCGTGCACGTGCTCGATCGTCGCCGGCAGCGGCGCCAGGTTACGGGCCTCCACCGCCACGTACTGGGCGAGCGTGCCGTCGCGCGTCCAGTCCGTCAGCCCGAACACGCGCTGCCCCACGGTCAGGCCGGAGGTGCCCAGTCCCAGCTCGGCCACCACACCGGACACCTCGTGCCCGGGGATCGTGGGCGTGCGGTCACGGCCGGCGCGATCGATCCAGGTGCCCGACCAGTCGAGCTCTCCGGGCGTGAATCCGGCCGCGTGCACCTTGACGATGACGTCGTTCTCGGACGCGTGCGGATAGGGCGCGTCCTCCCACACCAGCCCGTCCAGTCCGGCATCCCGGTCGCGTGTCCTGATCGCCTTCATCGTGTTCCTCTCGCACATGGTTCTTGCCGATCAGAGCGGCGTTGTCCTGCCGGAAAACCCACCCCTGGGGCCCGACTCATCGGACGAGGACCGGCCGTGCGCCGTCATCATGTGAAGACGTGCTGTCTCTACGGGCCGTGCCCACCAGCGCGCTCAGCATCGTTCGTTCACTCGTCGACGGCCAAGCTACAAGCCGATTTGGCTGGTTGTAAGTACCAATTCCGAACGAAGTGATTGGGCCAAACAAATCCTCCAAGGCGGCGGTGACCTGGCCGTGTTCCGCCCACGATGAGGCGAGGGCTGAAGCGCGTTCGTCCGCCCCGGCCCCGCCCTGCGACGACGAGGCGCTCAGGACGTCGGGCAGCCGTCGCCGGTGGTCCTGAACCGGGCCCGGTAGGCCACAGGGGGCACTCCGAGTTCGCGGACGAAGGCTCGGCGCATCGTCTCGGGCGAGCCGAACCCCGATCGGCGGGCGACCACGTCGAGTGGCTGGTCTCCCGTCTCCAGCAGGTTCTTGGCCCGCTCCATGCGGGCCTGCTCGACGTACCGGGCGGGCGTCGTGTCGAGCTCCTGGCGGAAGAGCCTGGTCAGCTGGCGTACGCTGACGCCCGCCCGTTCGGCCATCGCCTCCAGGCTGTGGTCACCTGCCGGGTCGAGGATGACGGCGTCGAGCGCCGTCCTGAGCGGCTCGCACCGCTGGGCCGGCGGGTTGAGGCGGACGCTGAACTGTGACTGGCCGCCCGGCCTCTGCATGAAGACGACCAGGTGCTTGGCGACGGTCCTGGCCAGGTCGGCTCCGTGGTCGGCCTCGACGAGGCCGAGCGTCAGGTCGATGCCCGAGCTGATCCCCGCCGAGGTGACCACCTTGCCGTCCCTGACGAAGATGGCGTCGCCGTCCACGTTGATCTTCGGGTAGTCGTGGGCGAGCCGTTCGGCCAGGTCCCAATGCGTGGCGGCCCGGTGACCGTCGAGCAGTCCCGCGGCGGCGAGCACGAAGGCTCCTGCGCACACGGACGCCACCTGCTCGGCCTTGTGCGACAGCCGCCTGACCTGCTCGAGCAGCGGCTGGTCGGCGGCGGTCGCCGCCACGTCGGGACTGCCGGGCACGAGCAGGACGTGCACGCTCTCGTCGAGATCCTCCATCGCGACGTCGGCGCCCATCCTGAAGCCGCCGCTCGTCACGATGTCGCGGCCACCGGGCGAGGCGAGCACCGGCCGGTAGTCGGCGCCGTGCTCGTTCGCCACGGTGAACACCTCGAGCGGGCCGGTCACATCGAGCAGGCGGACGCCGTCGTACACGACGACGACCACGGCTCGACCAGCCCGCCCCATGCTGCGATTCATACCACGAGCAGCAACGATGCGGGAGCGCGGAGGCTGACCTCATGACTCACGCTTGACCCGAGCAGCGCGCCGATCCTGCCGTGGTGGCCGGGGCCGAGCACGATCAGGTCGCTGCCGAGCTCGCGTGCCCTGGTCACGATGAGGTCGGCGACGTTCTCGTGCAGGACGTCGGCGACCTCCCCCTCGGCGTTGACGCCCGCCGCGCGCAGCCTGACGACCTCGCGATCGATCACGGCCTGGGCCACGTCGTCGTCCTCCAGGTCGACGACCCTGTCGTAGACGGCCTCCGCCTCGTCCGCGTGCAGGACATGGACGGCGGCGCCGGTCGCCTTCGCGAGATACTCGACGGCGTCCATGACCCTGGCGGCCCTGGTGGAACCGTCGATGGCGGTGAGGATGTGCTGGTACACGGGGTTCTCCGATCAGGAAGCGGTGTGTTCGCGCTGGACGAGCGCGGTCAGAGCGGCCAGGACGAGCAGCCCCGCCGACAGCCACAGGCCGCGGGCGATGCCGCCTTCGCCGTCCGACATCAGCCCTGACAGGAGCGGGCCCACGGCCTGCCCGACGGAGAAGGCGACGGTCAGCAGGGCGATGCCCGCCGTCCAGCCCGACGCGGGCAGCATGCGGCGCGCGATCACGGTCGCGGCCGTGGGTCCCGCCATGAAGCCGCCGCCGAAGACGACGGCCGACAGCAGGGCGGCCACGGGGCCCGCGGGCATGAGCAGCACGGGCAGGACGCCGAGGAACACCAGGGCGGCGACGAGAGCGGGCGCGCGTCCCGCGCGAAGGCGTCCGACCAGGTGCCCCCAGACGCTGAGCGTGGCGACGACCGACGCGACGCCGAGGACGACGAAGAACAGCGCGGTCATCGACGCGCCGAGCCCCTGCGACTTCAGCAGCGCGATGACGAACGTCATGTAGCTGACGTAGCCCGCGCCGAACAGGATGTACCAGGCGAACGTCGGCCCGAGGCGGCGGATCTGCTCGCCGGACAGCGTGGCCGCGTGCGTGCCCGTCGCCTCGGCCACCGCCCTGGCGCCTAGCCAGGCCGGGACCAGCGCGATCATGGCCAGCACGCCCATGAGCAGCCAGCCCGTCCGCCATCCCGCGTCGCCCGACGAGAGCGCGGCGGGAACGACGAGGCCGGAGATGACGACCCCGATGCCCACGCCTGTCATGTAGACGGCGACGAGCAGCGCGGAACGGCGTTGCACGGCGCCCACGGCGATGCGGGAGGCCAGCGCCGATCCCACCACGAAGGCGACCGCGGTGGTGAACCCACCGGCGAATCGCAGTCCCAGCAGGACCGGCAGGCTCGCCGTCGCCGCCGTCGCCAGCAGCGCGACGCCGCTCAGGGCGAGGCTCCACAGGAACGCCGCGCGGCTTCCCCTCTTCCTGGCCCAGAAGGCGGCGCCGGCGGCGCCCAGGATGTACCCGAGCGCGTTCGCGGTGTTCATGCCGCCCGCCTGGGCGTAGCTCCAGTGCAGTTCCTGGTGCATGGGCGGCAGCAGCAGCGCGTACGCGAAGCGGGTGAAGCCCAGCGCCACCACCGGCCCCGCGGCCAGGCCGAGCGCGATCAACGCCTGCGAGGCGAGGCTCGTCTGCCTTTCAGTGGAGAGTGCGGTCATGACCGGATTCCTCCACGCGCGTACCTCTTCATGATCTCTCCTTTCGTCAGCGGCCGACAGCAGTCATCAAGGCCCGGAGCACCCCGATCGATGGCCGCACTTCTGGACATCCCTCCCTCGAATCCGGCCACGTGGGATCGACGGGCTCACGCCATGCGACCGCGTATGCCGGTGCGCGCCGGTCTGTGACGTGCGTCACAATCGGTGATTGTTCGTGGCAAGGTGTCAACGTGGGGTGCGGCGGCTACGACGTCTCCGGTGAAGGCGCCGACGGGCACCGAGGAGAGAAGAGGGCACGATGAAGTACATGATCATGCTGTACGCCTCGCAGCAGGACTACGACGCCATGGCGGAGAGCGCGGCGAACCCGTCGCCCTCGACCGGCGAGGACTTCGCGGCGATGGGCGCGTTCATGGAGCAGTGGAACAAGGAACTGGTCGAGTCCGGCGAGTTCGTCGACGCCCGCGGCCTGGCGGCGCCCGTGCACACCAGGCGGGTCCGCCTGCGCGACGGCGCCCCGGTCGTGACCGACGGGCCCTACCCCGAGACCGCCGAGGTCCTCGCCGGTTACACGATCGTCGAGTGCGACAGCTTCGACAGGGCCACCGAGATCGCCGCCCGCCTGACCGAGTGTCCCGCGCCCGCGCACGTGCGGGCCAGGGCGATGGCGGACGTGCGGCTGATCGTCGAGGAGCGCGGCGACCTGGAAGCATGACCTTCCCATGACCGGGGAGCACGCCGAGCAACGTGTCGAGGATCTGCTGCGCCGGTTGGCGCCGCAGGTGCTCGGGGCGCTCGTGCGCCGCTACGGGCATTTCGACACCGCGGAGGACGCCGTCCAGGAGGCCATGATCGCGGCCTCCCGGCAGTGGCCGGTCGAGGGGATGCCGGTCAACCCGCGCGCCTGGCTGATCACGGTCGCCTCCCGGAGGCTGACGGACCTGCTGCGCAGCGAGCAGGCGCGCCAGCGTCGCGAGGACACCGTCGCCCTGTGGGCGACGCGCGAGGACCGGGTGGCGCCCCCGGCCGACCGGCCTGCCGCCGACTCCGACGACACGCTCATCCTGCTGTTCATGTGCTGCCATCCCGCGCTGTCGCCCGCGCTGCAGATCGCACTCACGCTGCGCACCGTCGGCGGGCTGACCACGGCGGAGATCGCCCGCGCCTTCCTCGTGCCCGAGACGACCATGACGGCGCGCATCAGCAGGGCCAAGCAGCGCATCAGGGCGAGCGGCGTGCCGTTCCGCGTCCCTGCCGAGTCCGAGCGCGCCGACCGGCTCACGGCCGTGCTGCACGTCCTCTATCTGATCTTCACCGAGGGGTACGCGAGCACGTCGGGCAGCGACCTGTACCGGAGCGAACTGGCGGCCGAGGCGATCAGGCTGACCAGGATCGTCCACGGGCTGCTGCCGCGCGACGGCGAGGTGGCGGGGCTGCTCGCGCTCATGTTGCTCACCGACGCGCGCCGCCCTGCGAGGACGGGCCGCGACGGGGCGCTGATCCCGCTGGCCGAGCAGGATCGGGCGCTCTGGAAGGCGGAGTACGTCGAGGAGGGCGTGGCGTTGATCTCCGAGGCGCTGCCGCGGGGGCCGGCCGGGCCGTACCAGTTGCAGGCGGCGATCGCGGCGATCCACGACGAGGCGGCGACGGCGGAGGACACGGACTGGCCGCAGATCGTGGCGCTGTACGAGCTGCTGATGCGGATCTCCGACAACCCGATGGTGGCGCTGAACCACGTGGTGGCGGTGGCGATGGCGGGGGATGTCCCGGCGGGGCTGTCGCTGCTGTCGAAGGTGGAGGCCGATCCGCGCATCACCGGGCATCACCGGGTGCTGGCGGTGCGGGCGCATCTGCTGGAGATGGCCGGTGACGGCGCGGCGGCGAGGGAGTCATACGTGGCGGCGGCCCGGCGTACCGACAGCCTGCCCGAGCAGCGCTACCTCAACGCGAGGGCATCCCGTCTCAAGTGACGAGCCGGCGTGCACCTAATGCTGTAAGAGGACGATGTAGCATTAGAGCCATGCTCATCGGAGAGCCTCTGGCGCTGGATCTGATCAACACCCGCCCCCTCGACACCGACCTGATCGCCACCCCCGACCTCCTCAGGCGATGGCTCGACCTCGAAGCCGACAGGCTGCCGGGCTTCGACGGGGTGCTGTCGGAGGACGACGTGACGGCCGTGCGCGGCGTACGCGATCATGCGAGTGCCGCCGTCCACGCCCTCCTGAGCGGGGAGCGGCCCGGCGAGGCCGCACTGCGCGGCCTCAACGACGCGCAACGGGCCGCACCCGCCGTCAGGGAGCTGAGCTGGGACGGTGCCGCGCTCACCGCGACAGAGGTCCGCACCGGCCCGCCTGGTGTACGGCTGGCCGCCGCCCTCGCCGAGGCCGCGGCCGACCTGCTGGGCGACCAGGCGAGCGGGAGGATCCGCCAGTGCGAGGCCCACGACTGCGTGATGCTGTTCCTGCCCGCGCATCCCAGGCGGCGCTGGTGCGCGGCCGCGCTGTGCGGCAACCGGGCGAGGGTCGCGCGCCACTACCGCCGCCACAGAACGGTGTGAGACTTGGCGGATGAGATCATTATGGGTCGCCGTCTGTACGGCGATCGCCGTGACCACCCCAGTCCACCAGGCGCAGGCCTCCACCTACTCCTACGAGAACGCCATCCGCGAGACCGCGTGGGTGGAGCTCGACGTCGACCTGGATCGCGACGGCCACAGGGACCGCCTGGCCGCTGACGTCATCCGCCCCTCCGAGCCGGCGGCGAGCGGTGAGAAGGTCCCTGTCCTGATGGACATCAGCCCCTACTACGCCTGCTGCGGCAGGGGCAACGAGGCCCAGAAGAAGACCTACGACGCCGACGGCAGGCCGGCCGGGTTTCCGCTCTACTACGACAACTACTTCGTGCCGAAGGGCTACGCGGTGGTGCTGGTCGACATGTCGGGCACCAACAGGTCGACGGGCTGCATGGACCGGGGCGGCCCGCACGACGTGGCCGCCGGCGCGCAGGTGGTGAACTGGCTGAACGGCAGGGCCCGCGCCTACACCAGGCCATTCGGCGGCGAGCCGGTCGGGGCGGGCTGGTCGACGGGCGCGGTCGGCATCTGGGGCAAGTCGCACGACGGGTGGCTGGCCAACGGCATCGCCACGACCGGGGTGCGCGGGCTGAAGACGGTCGTGTCGATCGCCGGCAACACCGACATCTACCGCACCTTCAACGCCAACGGCGCCTGGCGCGGTTACGAGCAGACGGACGCGGGCCCTCCGCAGCTCTACAACGAGCGTGCGATGCGGCTGTGCGCGCCGTTCACGGAGGAGCTGAACAGGCAGGAGGGCACCGACGGCGACTGGAACAGGTACTGGCAGGAGCGCTACTACCCCGGCAAGGCCGACAGGGTACGGGCGAGCGTCTTCGTGACCCAGGGATTCGGCGACTACGCGGTGTCGGCCTCGAACTTCTCCCTCTGGTGGCGGGCGTTGCGGGTGCCGCGCAAGGCGTGGCTGTTCCAGGGCGGCCACGTGGACCCGTTCGACCTGCGCAGGGCCGACTACGTGAGCACGGTCGAGAGGTGGTTCGACAGGTGGCTGCGCGGTGCCGACAACGGCGTGGACCGCGAACCCGCCGTGACGATCGAGCACGCGCCCGGCCGGTGGAGTGACGCGCGGGCGTGGCCCGCGCCCGCCGCGCGCCCGCGGACGTGGTGGCCTCGGCCGGAGGGCCTGTCCACAACCCGTCCGGAGGCTCCCGCGCAGGCCACTTTCCACGACAACCCGGACATCGGCCGGTTCGAGTGGGTGAAGGACGAGCCCTCCGACAACAGGCTGCTGTACAAGACCGAGCCGCTCGCGACCGAGACCCGCCTGTCGGGCACGGGCCGGGTCACGGTGACGATGAAGTCGTCCACGCCCGTCGCCAGGGTGGGCGTCGCCGTGGTCGACTACGGCCCGGCGACGATCAGGGACTACGTCGAGATCACCGGGCAGGGCGGCATCCGCACGCTGACCACCCGCTCGTGCTGGGGGGAGAGCAGCGGCGCCGACAGCGCCTGCTACCTCGACACCGAGACGGCGACCACGACCGTGGACCGCGAGATCGTGGCCACCGGCTGGGCCGACCTCGGCCACCACGCCACGCTGCGGCACGGCCTCCCGCTGGACCCCGGCCGGTTCTACACGATGAGCTTCGACCTGTCGCCGCTCGACCACGTCGTCCCTGCGGGCCACCGTATCGGGCTGGTGATCGGCGGGACCGACTACTGGGAGTTCCTCGATCCCGGCCGGCGCCCCACGCTCACGGTGGATCTGGCGAGAACCTCTCTCACCCTGCCCGCGGTCGGCTGAGCTCCCCTCCCCGGCCCCGCGCCGGGGAGGGCCGACCGGCAGACCGGTACGGCACGACTGGACCCGCCGTCCGGGGTAGGAGGTGGTGCGGAACAGGAAAAGGGGATGCCGATGAGCCGCACCGTAGCCGACGATCTGGTGGACGTGCTGGTCCGGGCGGGAGTCACCCGCGTCTACGGGCTGGTGGGCGACAGCCTCAACGCCTTCAGCGACGCCGTCAGACGCAGCGGCACCCTGCAGTGGGTGCACGTGCACCACGAGGAGAGCGCCGCCTTCGCGGCCTCCGCCGAGGCTCAGCTGACCGGGCGGCTGGCGGTGTGCGCGGGAAGCTGCGGCCCTGGCAACGTGCACCTGATTCAGGGCGTCATGGACGCGCACCGCTCCGGCGCGCCCGTCCTGGCCCTGGCCTCGCACATCGCCTCCACGCAGATCGGCATGGGCTTCTTCCAGGAGACCAAACCCGAGCTCCTGTTCGGCCAGGCCAGCCACTACTGCGAGCTCGTCTCCAAGCCGGCCCAGTTGGACCGCACGGCGAGGATCGCGATCCAGAACGCGGTCGGCAAGGGCGGCGCGGCCGTCCTCGTGCTCCCGGGCGACGTTCTCTCCGACGAGTCGGCCCACGAGCCTCCGGACAGCGCGCTGGTCGCCGGCCGCCCGAAGCCGGTGCCCGACGACGCGGCGGTGGCCGAGCTGGCCGAGCGGATCAACGGCGCGAGCAAGATCGCGATCTTCGCGGGCATCGGGTGCGCGGAGGCACGCGAGGAGGTACTGCGGCTCGCGGCATGGCTGGAGGCGCCCATCGGCCACACGCTGCGCGGCAAGGACGTCATGCAGTACGACAACCCCTACGACGTGGGCATGACGGGGTTGCTCGGCTACGGCGCCTGTCACAAGGCGCTGCACGAGGCCGATCTGGTGCTGCTGCTGGGCACCGACTTCCCCTACACCGACTTCCTGCCCGCCCGCGACAACGTACAGGTCGACCTCGACCCGTCCAGACTCGGCCGCAGGGCGCCGATCAGCCAGGGTATCGCCGCCGACGTGGGCCACACGATCAGGGCGCTGATGCCGCTGCTGCGCGAGAAGACCGACCGGTCCTTCCTGGACGGCATGCTGCGCGAGCACGAACGCGCCGTCAGGCGGAGCGTCGACGCCTACACCCACGACGTCGACCACCTGGTGCCGATCCATCCCGAATACCTCGCGGCGCTCGTCGACGAGCTCGCCGCCGACGACGCGATCTTCACCGCCGACACCGGCATGTGCTGCACGTGGGCGGCCAGGTACCTCACCCCCAACGGCAGGCGACGGCTGATCGGCTCGTTCGTGCACGGGTCGATGGCCAACGCGCTGCCCATGGCGATCGGCGCGCAGTTCGCGTACCCGGGCAGGCAGGTGGTGTCGCTGTCCGGCGACGGCGGGCTGGCGATGCTCATGGGCGAGCTGCTCACGGTGAAGACGCACCGGCTGCCGGTCAAGGTCGTGGTCTTCAACAACTCCAGCCTCGCGATGGTCAGGCTGGAGATGATGGTGGCCGGCGACCCGCCGTTCGAGACCGACCACGACATGGTCGACTACGGCGCCATCGCCTCGGCCGCGGGGTTCTTCACCAGGAGGGTCACCGAGCCTGGCCGGCTGCGGGAGGCGGTCAAGGAGGTGCTCGCGCACGACGGGCCCGCGCTGCTCGACGTCGTCACGACCGCCGACGCTCTCGAGGTGCCGTCGCATGTCACGGCGGCCGAGGCGCGCGGGTTCGCGCTGTCCATGGGCAAGATCGTCCTGGACGGCGGGATCGGCGAGGCGTGGCGGCTGGCGCGCACGAACCTGCGCCACCTCTGAGTGCGGCGACCGGCGGCTCGTACCCCGGCCGGCAGCCCATCCGCCCGTCCCCTACCTCACCACTCCGTTCTCGAAGGTGCGGATCACCGTGGCGGTGACGCCGTGACGAGGCAGCTCGCCCTTCTCGGCCGCCTCCCACCCGGAGTAGGTCAGCGACCAGATCACGGTCTGGATCCACTCGGGGGTGGAATCGAGGTCGAAGACGCCCTCCTCCTGTCCGCGCTTGATGAGGTCGATCGTCGTCGGCACCGACATGTCGGGTTCGAAGCAGTCGGTGAAGTCCTCCAGCACGCGCGGGTCGCCGAACAGGAAGGCCAGCCGGTCGCCGACGTCGACCATGGCCGCGAGCAGGCGCCGCATGGCCTCCAGCGCGGGCCCCTGGTCGATCGCGGCCTCGCGGACCGAGTCCTCCACCGCACGGAAGGAGTCGACGATCGCGGCCGCCATCAGCTCGTTCCTGTCGGCGAAGTAGCGGTGCAGGGTGCTGCGCCCGACCTGGGCCGCCTCGGCGATGTCGGCGAGCGTCGCCTTGCGGTCGCGGGCGAGAGTGGCGGCGGCGGCCGCCAGGATCGCGCGGCGCGTACGACTGCGGGTCCCGGACTCGGGAGTGGAACTGCTCACTCCCAAACTCTAACATGAAGGTTTGACTTTGGGACATCGATGTCTCATTCTAAAGCAATGAACTCCTATTCACTCGTCGCCGAGGGGCTGTCCAAACGCTTCGGCGGCACCCTCGCGCTCGACGGCTTGGATCTCGCCGTGCGGGAAGGGACGGTCTGCGGGCTGCTCGGCCCCAACGGGGCGGGCAAGACCACCGCCGTGCGCATCCTGACCACGCTGCTCCGGGCCGACGGCGGCAGGGCCACGGTCGCAGGTCTCGACGTGGCCACCCAACCGGAGAAGGTCCGCCAGGTCATCGGCCTGGCCTCGCAGGAGCCGGCCGTGGACGAGATCCTCACCGGCAGGGAGAACCTGGTGATGTGGGGCAGGCTCTACCACCTGGACGCCAGGCGGGCCAGGCGCAGGGCCGACGAGCTGCTGGAGCAGTTCGGACTCACCGAGGCGGCGGGCAAGCGGATCAAGCACTACTCCGGCGGGATGCGCCGCCGCCTCGACCTGGCCGCCACCTTCATCCAGGCGCCGCGCGTGCTCTTCCTCGACGAGCCGACGACGGGCCTCGACCCTCGCAACCGCAACGAGGTGTGGCAGGCCATCCGCACGCTGGTCGTGAACGGCAGCACGGTACTGCTCACCACCCAGTACCTGGACGAGGCCGACCAGCTCGCCGACCAGATCGCGGTGCTGCGCCAGGGCAGGGTGATCGCCGACGACGCGCCGGACCGGCTGAAGTCGTCGATCGGCGGCGACCGGCTCGACCTGGTGCTGCGCGACCCGGCGGATCTGCAGGAGGCCGGCGACATCCTGGCCGCCTTCGGCCCGCCCGTGGCCGACCCCGACACGCGCCGGCTGTCCGCGCCCGTCGCCGACCGCATGCACGCCCTCGGCCAGGTCATGCGCGCGCTGGAGGCCAAGGGGATCGAGGTCGAGGACGTGTCCCTGCGCCGGCCCACGCTCGACGAGGTGTTCCTGAAGGTGACGGCATGACCCACGTGCTCTCCGACAGCTGGGTGATCGCCAGGACGAACCTGCTGCACTGGGTGCGCAACCCTGCCGCGATCCTCTCGGGCCTGCTGTACCCGATCGTGATGGTGCTGCTGTTCGGCTACGTCTTCGGCAGCGCGATGGCCGTCGCGGGCGCGGGAGACAACTACCGGGAGTACCTGATGCCCGGCATGTTCGGCCAGACGATGGCCGTCGGCATCACGACCACGTTGATCGTCGTCACCACCCACGCGGCCAAGGGGGTGACCGACAGGTATCGCTCGATGCCCGTGTCGCAGACCGGCGTGGTGCTCGGCAGGGCCGTCTCCGACATGATCAGCTCGGCGATGGAGCTGACCATCCTCATCGCGTGCGGCCTGGCGGTCGGCTGGAGCTGGCACAACGGGCCGCTCAAGGCGCTGGCCGCGGTGGGCCTGCTGCTGCTCCTGCGCTTCTCGCTCATCTGGGTCGGGATCTTCGCCGGGCTGAAGCTCACCCCTGAGGCCGCCGGCGCCTCATGGATGATCATGCTGCCGCTCACGATGGTCGCGAACACGTTCGTCTCCCCCGCCCAGATGCCGGGATGGATGGGCCTGCTCGCCGAGTGGAACCCGCTGTCGGCCACGGTCGCCGCCTGCCGCCAACTGTTCGGCAACCAGGGGTTCGCGGGCGGGTCGTGGGCGTCGGAGCACGCGCTGCCGCTGGCCGTGGCGTGGCCCGTGGTGATCACGCTGGTCTTTCTGCCGCTGTCGGCGCGCGCCTACCGGCGGCTGAGCCGCTGACCGGCCGGCCGTGCCGTACAGGGGATGTACGGCACGGCCGCGCGCGTCAGACGGTCTCGCCCTCGTCCTGCCGCTGGCGGCGGGTGAAGGCCCAGTTGACCAGCCACAGCAGGATGCCGATGCCGAGCAGGACGCCCGCCGTGATGTACACGGTGCCCGGCCGTCCGGTCAACGGGCTGGCCAGCACGACCGCCATGACGGCGCCGATCGCGGGCAGCGCCGTCGGCGCCCGGTAGTGCTCGTGGTCCACCTCCTCCTTGCGCAGCACGAGCACGGCGATGTTGACCACGGCGAAGACACACAGCAGCAGGAACGCCGTGGTCTCGCCGAGCCCGGAGATCTCGCCTGTGGAGATGAGGCCGATGGCCAGTGCGGTGGTGAACAGGATCCCGACGATGGGAGTGCGGCGGCGCGGGTCCACCAGGCCGAGCGAGCGCGGCACGACCCGCTCGTTGGCCAGGCCGTACACCAGGCGGGAGGCCATCATCATGTTGATCAGCGCGGAGTTGGCCACCGCGAAGATCGCGATCGCGGCGAACAGCTGCGGCGGGAAGCCCAGGCCGCCCGCCTTGACCACCTCGAGCAGCGGCCCGTCCGACTCCTTCAGGACGCGGTAGTCGACGAGCAGTGAGGAGGTGAGCGCGACCAGGATGTAGACGGTGCTGGTGATGGCCACGCCCAGGAAGATCGCGCGGGGGAAGTTGCGCGCCGGGTCCTGGGTCTCCTCCGCCATGTTCACCGAGTCCTCGAACCCGACGAAGGCGAAGAACGCCAGCGCGGTGCTGCCCAGCAGGGCCAGCAGCAGCCCGCCCGACTCCTCGGTGCTGATCTGCGTCAGCCGCGACGGTTCTCCGGCGCCCGTCGCGACCGCGTAGACGCCGATCAGGATGATGATCAGCAGACCGGTCAGCTCGATCAGGGTGAAGACGATATTGGTCTTGACCGACTCCGACACGCCTCGGTAGTTCAGCGCCGCGACGGCGACGATGAAGATGATGCCGACCACCACCGAGGGCAGGCTGACGAACTCCTGCAGGTACCTGCCGCCGATGGCGCGGGCCGCGGCGCTGGCCGAGGTGAGGCCCGAGCACATGACCGCGAAGGCCACCATGAACGTGAGGAACGGCTTCCTGAAGGCCAGCTGGGTGTAGAGGGCGGCGCCTGCCGCCCTGGGGTACTTGGTGACGAGCTCGACGTAGGACATGGCCGTGAACAGCGCGATCACGAAGCCGATGAGGAACGGGATCCACAGCGCTCCGCCGACTCTGCCCGCGACGGATCCGGTGAGGGCGTAGACGCCGGTGCCGAGGATGTCACCGACGATGAACAAGATCAGCAGCTTTGGTCCGATGGCGCGTTTCAGCGACACCTGTGCGGGGGGCGTAGTCATGAGGTTGCCGTGCCCATCCCTGCCGATGTTGACACTCGCCAGTAATGTTGATACATCAACAAACATGGAATTCGGACTCAGCATCCCCGCCGACGCCCGTCCTGGCGACGACCCCGTCAGGGCAGCCGTCCGCGCGGAAGAACTCGGCTTCGACTTCGTCTCCACCAGCGACCACCCGTGCGGGAGCGATCCGAGCTTCGAGACGTGGACGCTGCTGTCGTGGATCGCCGCCTCGACCTCGCGGATCAGGATCGCCACGAGGGTGCTCGGCGTGCCCTACCGGCCGCCGGCGATGGTCGCCAAGATGGCGGAGACGTTCGACCGGCTGTCGGGCGGCCGGTTGATTCTCGGGCTCGGAGGCGGCCACTCCGACGAGGAGTTCAGGGCGTTCGGGCTGCGCGTGCCCACGACCAGGGAGAAGATCGACGGCCTCGAGGAGGCGATCCACGTCACCCGAGGGCTGTGGGAGCGGCCCGGCTTCACCTTCGAGGGTGAGCTCTTCCACACCGTCGCGGCCGACCTGGAGCCCAAGCCGTCGCGTCGCATCCCCATCTGGCTGGGCACGTTCGGGCCGAGGGCGCTGGAGCTCACGGGACGGCTGGCCGACGGCTGGATCCCCTCGCTGGGCTTCGCCCCGCCGGAGCGGGCCGCCGTCATGCGCCAGAAGGTGCTGGCCGCGGCGGAGCGGGCAGGGCGGCCCGCACCCACGTGCGCCTACCACATCGTGGTGCACGTCGGTGAGGACCAGGGGCGCCCCGGCATGGTCTCGGGACATCCCGAGGCGGTCGCCGAGCGGCTGGCGAGCTTCGTCGCGATGGGGTTCACCACGCTCAGCCTCGCCCCCTCAGGTCCGGGCGATCAGGCCGGGCGGCTGGCGAGCGAGGTCATCCCGCTGGTGCGGAAAGCCACGCGCTGATCCCCTCCAGCAGCTCGGTCTTCAGTGGCGCCGGGGCGAACGACGCGGTGACCGAGGCGGCGGCCAGCTCGGCGAGGGTCTCGTCGCTGTCGCGCGCGTCGGCGTACTCCTTCAGCAGCGAGGTCTCGCCGTCGGTGTTGAGGGTGACGACCAGCCCCTCCCTCCGCAGGCGGGGCAGCGGATGCTCGGCCCTCGACGGCACGATGCCGAGCAGCACGTTGGAGAACGGGCACACCTCCAGCGGCACGCGGCGCTCGCGCAGCTCGGCCACCAGGGCGGGGTCCTCGAGCACGCGGATGCCGTGGCCGAGACGCTCGGCATGGCCCACCTCGAGCGCCTCGCGGATACTGTCAGGACCCGCGGTCTCACCGGCGTGGTGCACCAGGTGCAGGCCCGCCTCCCTGGCGACCTCCAGCACGTCGGCGAAGGGCGTCAGCGGGTACGTCTCGTCTCCCGCGAGCCCGATGGCGATGACCTCGTCGTGCGCGGTGGCCAGCTTCAGCGTCTGCCACAGGCGCTCGGCCGGGCGGCGGCGGGAGTGGTCGAGGATGAGCGCGCACCTGATGCCGTGCTCGGCCTCGCCCTCGGCCAGCCCTTCGAGGACGGCCAGCAGCGGCATCTCCAGATCGCCGAGCCGTTCGCCGTGGGAGGCGGCGGTGAAGGTGACCTCGGCGTAGCGGGTGCCCTGGGCGGCCTCGTCGGCGCAGAACTCGCGGGCGATCCTGCGGAAGTGCTCGGGCGTGCGCAGGGCGCCGCGGACGCGCGCGTTGTGGTCGGCGAACTGCCGGAATCCGGTGAAGACATCGGGGCGCGGCGTCTGGACCCCGAGCTCTCGCAGGGTGGCAGGGCGGACCGTGCTCTCCAGATGAACGTGCAGGTGGGCCTTGGGCAGCCGCGCGATGTCTCTCACTGGTGTGATCCTACGGAGGACACGTCCCTCCTCACATCTCCTTTTCCCTCCGGCGGCGGGCCCGGCTCAGTTGAGGTAGTCGCGCAGCGCCTCGGCGCGGGAGGGGTGGCGCAGCTTCGACATCGTCTTGGCCTCGATCTGCCTGATGCGCTCCCGCGTCACGCCGTACACCTTGCCGATCTCGTCCAGCGTCATCGGCCTGCCGTCGGTCAGGCCGTACCGCATCGAGATCACCCCCGCCTCCCGCTCGGAGAGGCTGTCGAGGATCTGGAGCAGCTGGCTGCGCATGAGCGTGAACGACACCTGCTCGGCCGGCGAGGGCGACTCGGAGTCCTCGATGAGGTCGCCGAGCTCGCTGTCGCCCTCCTCTCCCAGCGGCGTGTGCAGGGAGATCGGCTCACGGGCGTAGCGCTGCACCTCCGCGACCTTGTCGGGGGCCATCTCGACCTCGGCGGCGATCTCCTCGGGCGTCGGCTCGCGGCCGAGGTCGGCCAGTAGCCGCCGCTGCGTGGACGACACCTTGTTGATCACCTCGACCATGTGCACCGGGATGCGGATGGTCCGTGACTGGTCGGCCATCGCCCTGGTGATGGCCTGCTTGATCCACCAGGTCGCGTAGGTGGAGAACTTGAATCCGAGCGTGTAGTCGAACTTCTCGATGGTGCGGATCAGGCCGAGGTTGCCTTCCTGGATCAGGTCGAGGAAGAGCATGCCGCGCCCGGTGTACCGCTTGGCGATCGAGACGACGAGGCGAAGGTTGGCCTCCAGCATGCGCTCCTTGGCCAGCGCCCCGTCCTCGGCGATCCACTCAAGGTCGGCCCGCAGATCGGCGGGCAGGTCGAGCTCGGTGTCGAGGCGTTCGCGGGCGAACAGCCCTGCCTCGATCCGCTTGGCCAGGTCGATCTCCTGCTCGGCGCTGAGCAGCGGTACCTTTCCGATCTGCTTGAGGTAGTCCTTGACGGTGTCGCGGGTTGCTACGGCCTCGTCCATCAGGGTCGCGGTCATGCGTTCCTTTCCAAACTTAGTACGGACATAAGATTAGACTTGACTCTTCCTAGTGTCAACCTAAAATAATGTCGAACCTAAAAATTTGTGAGAGGGTGTGCCCATGAGCACTGACGCGTTGGGTTTGAGGGAACAGAAGAAGCGAGAGACCAGGCAGGCCATCTCTGACCACGCTACCCGCCTGTTCGTGGAGCATGGGTTCGAGCGGACCACGATTTCCGACATCGCCGCGGCTTCCAGGGTCGCGAAGATGACGGTGACGAACTACTTCCCCCGCAAGGAGGACATGGCGCTCGACCACCACGAGGAGTTCGTCGCCTCGCTGGCGCAGACCGTCAGAGGGCGGGCACGGGGAGAGTCGGCGCTCGCGGCGCTGCGCGCCGCGTTCCTGGCCGCGGTGGAGCGGCGCGACCCGGTGATCGGGTTCACGGGCGAGCCGTTCGCCCGCATGATCGCCGACAGTCCCACTCTGGTCGCCCGCCTGCGCGACCTGCACGAACAGCGCGAGGAGGCGCTGGCGGCCGAGCTCGGCGGCGACGTCGAGGCGAGGGCCGCCGCGGCCGCGCTCGCGGGCGTCCACCGGGTGCTGTTCGCCGAGCTGATGCGGCGCACGCTGGAGCACGAGGACGCCGACGCCGTCGCCGCCGCGCTGGAGAAGGCGGCGACGACGGCGTTCGGCCTGCTGGAGCCGTCGCTCGGCGGCTACGCGGTACGCGAGGCGTAGTCGCCGGCGAGGGCTCAGGAGGCGGCCACGAACGCAGGGGGCGGCGGCGTCGGTTACCCCACTCGCGGCCGCCAGTCTGTTTGGCCGGCCTGGTACGCGCCGAGCGCGGAGCGACTGCGAGACCGCAAGCGAACGCACACGGCGGTGACCGCGAACCCGATGGCGGTGAACAGCTTGAGCAGCTTGCCGGGCCGGGAGTTGATCAGCGCGGTGAGCTCCTCGGCGCGGACCTCCGCCCGCATGGAATCGCGGTACCGAAGGCGGGCTGACCGGCGGACGAGCTTCGTCGCCGACCACGGCGAGACGTCGCACATCTCGTTGACGACCCCGCGGGTGACGCGTTCGATCCCTGCCCAGCCGCTGTCTTACATGGCTGAAATAGGGTGCGCGATCGGATCTACGCGGTGATCCGGATCTCCGCCTCCGGCTGTCCCGCGAAGGCGAGCATCCGGCTCGCCTCCGCCATGACCTCGGAGGGGAGCTCACGGAAGGGCTTGATCTCCAGGCCCGCCTTGGTCAGCCACCACATGCCTGCCACGAACCCGTCGACCAGGATGACCGGGTTGGTGACCGCCCCCACGCACACCAGCCTGCGGTGCTCGTCAGCCATCATGCGGGTGCGGTCGTCATAGGCCAGGACGAGGTTGTCGAAGTACGGCAGGAAGCGCACGGGGGCGGAGGCGTCCTCGGGGGCCAGTTCGGCGTCGGGCAGGTCGTAGAGGTCGCGGCCCTCCTCGTCGGTGTAGCGGCGCAGCGGCATGCGCTCGACGACCTCGCGCAGCCTCGTCAGGCCCGACCACATCTGGATGTCCTTGGCACTGGCCGGGCCGAAGGCGGCCAGATACCGCACGATCATCGTCTCCACGTCGAGCTCCGCCGACAGCGGGGCGCCGATCCACTCCTCCGCGAGCGTGAACGGCGTGGCGCCGCCCGTCCCCCAGATGCCGTTGGGCGGGGTGTGCACCAGGGGCAGCAGCGCCTGGGCCGACCAGCCCAGCGCGAGTGGTTCCACCTCGGGCCAGCGGGCCGCCAGCAGGTCGCGCAGCTGGGGGCGGGTCAGGGTGCGGCCCTTCAGGTGCTCGCGGGCGAGCGCGGTCAGCTCGCCGAGGTCCACTCCGCCGGTCGCCTTGCCGAAGGCGGCCTGGCGGGAGCGGCTGAGGCAGGCCTGCATGATTGGGCGCAGCCACAGATAGTCGTCCGCGGCGGCCAGGTGCTGGGTGCCGCGCAGCAGCGAGCCGCGCACGACGTGCCTGCCGTACAGGAGGTCGGACAGGTCGTCCTGGGTGAAGCTCGCCAGACGCGACCACAGACCGAAGTAGGGGGCGTTGATCTCCTGGCCCTGCACCGCCACCAGCCTGCGGATCGCCTCGACCGGCGACATCTCCGCGCGGCGCAGCAACAGCTGGCGGTCGAGGGCGGTGCGGTTCAGTGTCCTGCGCGTCAGCTTCATGGCGGCAACGCTACGGCTTATCGCGGAAGGCTTCGTTCCTCAATTCATCGAGTGCGTCGCGGATCCTGTCGGTGATCTCCCAGGCGTCGGGGATCATGTCGCGGTCGGTGACCACGCCGACGTCGAGCGAGCCGTCGTAGGAGAAGCAGGTGATGTTGACGCCGCCGCTGACATCGGTGATCACCGAGACGGGGTAGTGCGTCAGCAGCCGCGCGCCGCACACGTACAGCGGGAACTGCGGCCCCGGCACGTTGGAGATCCCCACGTTGATGGGCGGCGCGGTCTGCCCGACCAGGCCGAACGCCGAACGCGAGGCCAGACCCATGAGAGCGGCGGGCATCGACTCGCTGAACTCCCTCAGCCAGCGGGCGGGAGCCAGGGAGAAGCGCTCCTTGATCCGGTTCATCGACTTCTGGACCTGCTCCAGCCTGGCCACGGGATCCTCCACGTGGACAGCCAGCGGCGCCGTCATGATCGCGACCTGGTTGCCCGGGCCGCGCTCGCGCAGCGAGAACGGCACGCCCGCCACCAGGGGCCCGTCGGGGACCCCGCCGTGCGCGGCCAGCCATCCGCGCAGCCCGCCCGCGCACACCGCCATTACCACGTCGTTGACCGTCACGTCGAAGGCTTTGCGCACCTGCTTGATCTCCTCAAGCGGCAGCGACACGAAGGCGAAACGCCGGTGCGCGGAGATCGGGCCGCTGAACGGGGTGCGCGGCGCGGGCAGGGCGGGCAGCCCCGGCGCGTCTCCCGCGCCCGCGACCCTGCGGGCCAGCCCCGAGACCAGTTCCACGCCCGGCACCTTCGACACCACGGGGATCTCGTCGAGATGCGGCACCGCCCTGGCCGCGAACCTCACCGCCTGCGCGGGGTTGGCGGCGAGCCTGGTCAGCGCCCGGCCCACCATCGCGGCCCAGCCGGGCGCCGGCTCGTCAGGCTCTGGCTCGCCCTCGGGGGGCGGCGCGGGCGTCGGGGTCAGGTCGAGCAGCGCGGCCAGCACGTCCGCGCCGCCGACGCCGTCGACCGCCGCGTGATGGATCTTGGTGTAGAGGCCCATGCGGCCTCCCGACAGGCCGTGGATCAGGTAGATCTCCCACAGCGGCCGGTTGCGGTCGAGCCTGCGGGCGTGTAGGCGGGAGACCTGCTCGGCCAGTTGCCTGTCGTCGCCCGGCGGGGGCAGCCCGATCTCCCTGACGTGGTAGTCGAGGTCGAGGTCGTCCTCACGCACCCAGTACGGATGATCGAGGCCGAGGGGCACCGGCGCCAGCTTGCGCCGCATCGCCGCCACGTGCGGGAGCCGCTGCGTCAGCAGCTCCTGCAGGTCGCTCCTGTTGAGGTCGCCGTCGAGGATGGCCAACCCCGCGATGTTGGCGACGTTCGTCGCGGTCTCGAAGTTGAGGAACTGCGCGTCGAGTGCAGTGAGCTGCGCCATACCAGGAAATTTACTGTGCTTCCGGATTGCTGCAGAGACCATGAGTAGCACGGCTGCCGCGTTGCTGGTCCGAGCGCTGGAGGCGGAGGGCGTCACGCACGTCTTCGGCATCCCCGGCGAGGAGAACATCCATTTCATCGACGCGTTGAACGATTCCTCGATCCGCTATGTCCTCGTCCGCCACGAGCAGGGCGCGGCCTTCATGGCAGAGATCTACGGCAGGCTGACGGGCAAGGCGGGCGTCGCCTCCGCGACTCTCGGCCCTGGCGCGATCAACCTGCAGCTCGGCGTCGCCGACGCCACCACCAACAGCACTCCCGTGGTCGCCATCTCCGCGCAGGTGGGCCTGGACCGCATCTACAAGGAGTCGCACCAGATCGTGGACCTGGTGTCGTTGTTCAGGCCGATCACGAAGTGGTCGGAACTGGTTCCCACCGCGGCCGCGATCCCCGAGATGCTGCGCAAGGCCTTCAAGACCGCTCAGACCGAGCGGCCGGGAGCGGTGTACCTGGCGATCCCCGAGGACGTGGAGAAGGCCGAGGTCCCCGACGACGTCAGGCCGCTGCCGCTGAACGTGGTGCGCCCGGTCGACCCGTCCTCCTCGCAGATCGCCCGCGCGGCCGACCTGCTGGCCACGGCCCGCCGTCCGATCATCCTGGCCGGCCACGGCGCCACCAGGGTGGGCGCCCGCGACGCGCTGGTCCACTTCTCCGAGCGGCTCGGACTTCCCGTCGCCACCACCTTCAACGGCAAGGGCGTCTTCCCCGACGACCACCGGCACGCGCTGGGCGCGTTCGGGTTCATGCGCCACGACCACGTGAACTTCGCCTTCGACGAGGCCGACGTGCTGATCAGCGTGGGGTACGAGCTCCAGGAGTTCGACCCCGTGAAGATCAACCCGGACCGGTCGAAGAAGATCATCCACATTCACCAGTTCCCCGCCGAGGTCGACGACCACTATCCGGTGGCGGTCGGCGTCCAGGGCGACATCTCCAGGTCGCTGCACGCCCTCGGGGAGGCCGTGCACCGGCGTTTCACACTCAGCCCGACCGTGGAGAAGGTGCGACGGCTGATCAGGGAGGAGTTCGAGCAGGGGCGGACCGAGGAGGGCTTCCCGCTGACACCGCGCAGGGTCGTCGCCGACATCAGGCAGGCGATGGGCCGCGACGACATCGTGCTCGCCGACACGGGCGCGGTGAAGATGTGGATGTCGCGCATGTATCCGACCTACGAGCCGAACACGATGCTGGTCTCCAACGGGCTGTCGTCGATGGGGTTCGCGGTGCCCGGCGCGATCGCCGCCAAGCTCGCCTTCCCCTCACGCAGGGTGCTGGCCGCCACAGGCGACGGCGCGTTCCTGATGAACTCCCAGGAACTGGAGACCGCGGTGCGCGAGCGCGTGCCGATCACGGTGCTGATCTGGGAGGACGACGCCTACGGGCTCATCGACTGGAAGATGGGGCTCGAGCTGGGGCGCAGCTCCAACATCGCGTTCGGCAACCCCGACTTCGTGAAGTACGCCGAGAGCTTCGGGGCCAGGGGCTACCGGGTGGACTCGGCCGACGCGCTGCTGCCGACGCTGCGCGAGGCGCTGGACGGCGAGGGCGTCTCCGTGATCGCCGTTCCCGTGGACTACTCGGCCAACCTCGCGCTGACCGAGTCGCTCGCGGGCCTAAGATCGGCTTGATGGACGCGCCTGCCGTAGTCGCCGACGACCCGCAGCCGCCCGCGCCTGCCGTACGGCCTGCGGGCGACCCGTACCACGTCTACCTCGACTCCCTGGCCGGCGCGGAGTCGAGGAGGACGATGCGGGGCTGCCTCGACCGCATCGCGCGCGTGCTGACGGGCGACGACGCGGTCACCGGCGCGGGGATGCCCTGGCATCTGCTGCGCTACGAGCACACCGTGCGGATCAGGACCGTGCTGACCGAGCAGGGCTGGTCGCCCGCCTACGTCAACAAGCACCTGGTGGCGCTGCGGCGGGTGCTGAAGGAGGCCTGGCGGCTGGGGCAGACCAGCGCCGAGGACTACGCCAGGGCCGCCGACCTGGCCCCCGTCACGCACACGAGGCTGCCCGCGGGCCGGCACGTGCCGCCGGAGGTGGTCGGGGCGGCGCTGGCGGCCTGCGACGACTCCCCCGCCGGACTGCGCGACGCGGCGCTCATCGCCGTCCTGTACTCCACCGGCTGCAGGCGGGCCGAGGTCGCCGGGCTCGCGCTGGTCGACTACGAGCCCGGCGCCCGCTCCCTGCGGGTGCTGGGCAAACGGGACAAGGAACGGCTGGTCTACCTGACGGGCGACGCGATCGGCCTGCTGGAGCGGTGGCTGGCCGTCCGCGGTGGAGCCACGGGGGCGCTGTTCTGCCCGATCAGCAGGTCGGGGCGGCTGCGGACGCGTGACGAACGGCCGGTCCCGTTGACCGGGCAGGGCATCGCCGACATCCTGGCGCGCAGGCTCGGCGAGGCCGGCGCGGGCAGGCGGACGGCGCACGACTTCCGCAGGACGTTCATCGGCGAGCTGCTCGACGCCGGGGTGGACCTGGCGACCGCGCAGGCGCTGGTGGGGCACTCCTCCCCGGCCACGACCGCGCGCTACGACCGGCGTCCTGAGAACACCCGCAGGGAGGCCGTCGACCGGCTCAGGCTGCCCAGAGCCCGTCCCCTCACGCCCGGCTGACCCTTCCTTCGCCGCCGGTCCGGCCTGTCGTCACCCCTCGGGGACGCTGGGATGGACGGCGACCACGATGCGATGATCGCGTCCTCCCTCCGCGTTCTCGTCGTGGTACTTGGACACCAGCCTGGTGACCGCGTCGGCCAGTTCCTCGGCGAACGCGGCCCGGTCGGCCGCCGAGGAGAAGCGGACCGTCCCGTCGACGGCGAACGTCGCCAGGCGCTGCTGCGCTTTGGTCGCGCCGGTGATGAGCGTGCCGACGTCGCGCACCAGCCGGGAGGCGACGGCCAGCAGCCAACGGGCCGACAGGCCGTCGGGCGCGCGCGACGGATCGGGTTGCACGGCCCCGAGCGCGGCGGGCGAGATGACGTAGGAGGCGGCGGTGGCGCGCATGACCCGCTCGATGGCGTTGCCCTTGCGCCGCTCCTCCACCAGCTCGACCAGACCATGATGTTCCAGGGTGCGCAGATGGTAGTTGACCTTCTGGCGAGGCAGGCCGACCTTGGCGGCCAGCATGGTGGCCGAGCCGGGCTCGGACAGCTCGGCCAGCAACCGGGCCCTGATCGGGTCCAGCGAGATCTCGGCCGCGGCCGGATCCTCGATCACTGCGACGTCGAACACCCCTCTACGGTCGCACCGACAATTCGGTTTGTCAAAGCCGAGGAGGCTTGTCGGCCATGGCCCCTCCTTCCTTCGAGGAGACAGGCCCAGGGTCAGGAGCGGGTCAGGTGTCCCGCCGCCATGGTGCGACACTGCGGTCATGGTCCCGTTCCTGCCATACCGGCGAGAGTGGCTGCGCGGTGACGCGCTGGCCGGGCTCACGGTGGCGGCCTACCTCGTGCCCCAGGTGATGGCGTACGCCACGGTGGCCGGACTGCCGCCGGTCGCGGGACTCTGGGCCGCCCTGGCGCCGCTGGCGCTGTACGCGCTACTCGGCTCCTCACGCCGGCTGTCCGTGGGCCCCGAGTCCACGACCGCGCTCATGACCGCGGTCGTGGTCGGACCGCTCGCGACCGGCGACCCCGGCAGGTACGCGACGCTCGCCGCCGCGCTCGCCGTCGCCGTCGGCCTGCTGTGCCTGGTGTGCCGGCTGCTCAGGCTGGGCTTCGTCGCCGACCTGCTGTCACGGCCGATCCTGGTCGGCTACATGGCGGGCGTGGCCGTCATCATGATCGCCGGACAGCTCGGCAAGATCACCGGAGTTCCGGTGTCAGGGACCCACCCCATCGCCGAGGTCGTCTCGTTCGCGCGCGGGATGACGCAGACCCATCCGGCGACGTTGCTGCTCTCGATCGCGGTGCTGATCCTGCTGTTCCTGGCCCAGTGGCGGCTGCCGCGCCTCCCCGCGCCGCTGCTCGCCGTCCTCCTGGCCACCGCCTGCGTCACGCTCTTCGGGCTGGAGCGGTACGGGATCAAGGTGGTCGGCGAGATCCCCGCAGGCCTGCCCGCGCCGGCCGTTCCCGCGCCCGCCGATCTGCGCGGCCTGCTGCTGCCCGCGTTCGGCGTGCTCCTGGTGGGCTACAGCGACAACGTGCTCACCGCGCGGTCCTTCGCGGCCCGGCACAACGAGCAGATCGACGCGAACAGGGAACTGCTGGCCCTCGGCGTGGCCAACGTGGGCGCGGGAGTCCTGCACGGGTTCCCCGTCAGCAGCAGCGCAAGCCGAGCCGCTCTGGCCGAAGCGGCCGGTGGCCGCACGCAGGTGTACTCGCTCGTCGCGCTGGCCGCCGTCGTCGGCGTGCTGCTGTTCGCCGGGCCCCTCCTGGCCGACTTCCCCGTCGCCGCGCTCGGCGCCATCGTCATCTACGCCGCCGTCCGGCTGATCGACGTCGCCGCCTTCCGCCGGCTGGCGTCCTTCCGTCGCAACGAGTTCCTGCTCGCCCTGGGCGCGTTCACCGGCGTGCTCGTCTTCGACATCCTGTACGGCGTGCTCCTCGCGGTCGGCCTGTCGGTCGCCGAGATGCTGTACCGCGTCGCCCGTCCCCACGACGCCATCCAGGGCATCGTCCCAGGCCTGGCGGGGATGCACGACGTCGACGACTACCCGCAGGCGCGCACCGTCCCCGGCCTGGTCGTATACCGCTACGACTCACCGCTGTTCTTCGCCAACGCCGAGGACTTCCGGCGTCGCGCGCTGGCCGCCGTGGACCGGCACGAGGGGGCGGTGTCGTGGTTCGTGCTCAACGCCGAGGCCAACGTGGAGGTCGACGCCACCGCTCTGGACGCGGTCGAGTCGCTGCGCGCGGAGCTGACCCGCCGCGGCATCGTGTTCGCGATGGCCAGGGTCAAGCAGGACCTGCGCGCCTCGCTCGACGCGTTCGGCCTGACGGCGGCGATCGGCGAGGACCTGCTCTTCCCCACCCTGCCGACCGCCGTCCAGGCCTACGAGCAGTGGGCGGGGCGAGCCTGAGCCCGGCCTCAGCCGCCGTGCCGGCCCGCGGCCGGGCGGGCGTCCGCGGACGAGCCCGACGCGCGGATGACGCGCGGGGCCGCGCCCAGCGTTCTGCGGCAGGCCTTGTTGAACGCCTGGAGGTCGCGCATGCCGACGGCGGCCGCGACCGCGCTGATCGGCATCGTGGATTCGGCCAGTAGGTGGCGAGCGCGGATCATCCGGCGCCGGTGGATGTAGGCGACGACGGTGACCCCCATCTCCGCGTGGAAGAGCCTGGTCAGGTGGTTGTGGGAGACCCCAGCGACCCGAGCGACGCCGGACACCGACAGGGGGGAGGCCAGGTGGGCCTCGATGTGGGAGATCGCGGCGGCGACCGCGGGATGGGGGTGGTCGCCTCCGCTCAGGGTCGCCACCCTCCAGAGCGCCGTCCAGATCTCGGCGGCGGTCCTGGCGGGGGCCTGCGGGGCGGCAGCGATCGCGGCACGCAGCATGTCCGACAGCGCGGGCGCCTGCACGCCCGCGTTCTGCATGACCGGTACGGCGTGCGCCCCTGCTCCGCCCGGTGCGCGGAAATGCACGTAGAGGTGCTCCGACGGCCCCCGGTAGCGGTAGCGCGCCTGCGTCCCCGGCGGGATCAGGCTCACGAACCCTGGCTCGATGGCGTGCGGGGTGCCCGCCACAGTGAGTTCCGCGCTGTAGCCGTACAGGTGGAACTGCCAGAGCTCCGGCAGCAGATAGGTGTCGTGCCGCCTGCTCACGCCGTGCAGGCCGACGCCGATGTCGACCACCTCGGGTGGCTCGTCGAGCGAGATCTCCACGACGCGCATGGTGAGAAAATACCAGTTTTGGGGAAGATGACCCACGATTTTCCAGGCATGACGCCCTTATGGTCGACGCATGCCAACCAGTGATGGTCACCTCCTGACCTCTGTGCAGATGGCGCGATTCGTCGCGGCGGGGTCGTTCCGCCTGGACGCGGTCGTGCCTCCCGATCTGAACGCCCAGGCGATCGACGTCTTCACCGCGGGCATTCCGCGCACGCCGTACGGGACGCCGGTGAAGGAGGCCTTTCCCGAAGGCTCGTTCCCTCGGCGGCTTATCGAGCTGCCGCCCGTGGCGGGCGCGCTGCGAAGCCTCCTCGGGCCTGACCCGACCGTCGACCACCACTTCGTCCACATCCGCGAGCCGCACGAGGGCAAGGCCCAGCCCCTGCACGCCGACGCGATCATCGACACCCGGCCTGACGCCTTCGACGTCCAGCTCATGTACTACCCGCAGGACGTCACCGAGGACATGGGCGGCACGCTCAGCGTGCCCGGCAGCCACCTGCGCAGGACCAATGAGAGCGACACGGGCCGCTACCAGAACCTGCGCGGGCAGTCCATGCTCACGTGTCCCGCGGGCACCGTGGTGCTGCTGCACCACGGCATCTGGCACGGCGGGCGGCGCAACGACGCCGACGTCCCCCGCTACATGTTCAAGATCCGCTTCAATCCGACGGTCCCCCAGGTCCGCCTGTGGGACACCGACGACCTGCACGATCCCGCTGTGCTCGCCGAGCTCGACACCCGCTTCCCCTGGTACGAGCCCGCGACGGCCCGGCTGGAGATCCACAACCGGATCAAGCTCTGGCGGGTGCTCACCGGCGACGACGGCTTCGACATGGACCACTGGGTGACCCGGATCGGCAACCGGCCCCGCGTCGCCACGGGAGGTGCGGCGTGAGCCCCGTACGACAGAAGGTTCTGGTCCTCTACCTGGCCGACTCCGCGCTGGACTCCACCGTGATCGGCTGGGCGCGCTACGACGGCACCGGCCGTACGACGTCGGCGACCGGTGACAGTGTCACCCCGCCCTACGAGCGCGGGCTCGACGCCCTGCTGGACGGCTGGCGGCTCATCCAGGCCTCCCAGCTCATTCCGCCCTATCCGGGGTACGAGTACGACACGTCCTTCCTCAAGCACGAGTTCTTCTTCGAAAGGCTCGTCGACGTCTGACCGGGCGCTGAGGTGAGGCGCGGGCCGCCATGCGGACCCGCGCCCGTCACCCGGCACCTTCCGGTCGTCGCTCCTGCGAGAAGCGGTAACGCAGGATGCTGCTGGTGCGCCCCGACGGCTTCGTGGCCTGGCGGGGGACGGCGCCGGGCGACCTGCCGGACGTCATGTCCCGGCTGTTCAGGCTGCCGTAGCGGAGCCCGGCCGCATCGCGATGGCCCCGGACAGGCCGACCGACGGCGCCTCCCCTTCGACCGGCCGGGCAGCCGACGCCGCCCTGCGATCCTCCGTGAGCCCCGGGAGGGCGCTGATCAGGGCGCGTGGCCCTCGGCGACCCAGCGGGCGAAGAGGTCGACGTGCTCGGCGGGCCAGGCGCCGTCGCAGGGCATGCTGCCCTTGCGGAGCCGCGCCAGGATGGCGTCGGCGTGCCGTACGACGTCGTCGTGGGACCACAGGTCGAAGACGAAGCTCATCGACCTGCGGTCCATCGCGCGGAACAGCGGCTTGATGTGGTCGGCGAAGCCGACCGGCTCGTCCGATGCGGGAAGGCGCACCTCTGTCCTTTCGACGGGTGGGGCCAGCGCGGAGACGCGCGAACCCGGTCTGGCCTCGCACACCCACCACCATTGCGGCACCGGCATGTGCGGCGGCGGTGTCGCGCCGGGCTGGGAGTTCTCCACCGCGATCCTGGAGCCCCATTCGACGTAGGCGGCGAAAGCGGCGCGGAACTCGGGATCGGTGGGCAGACCCGCGTCGTCGGCGGCCCGGCTGATGAGCTGCGCCCAGCGGGATCGCCACTGTTCGGTCAGCGCCTTGCCCGCGTGCTCGGCGACCATGTGGTCGTAGCCGCCGTACTGCTCCGTGTAGAGCTTGGGGCCGCCGAAGGTCTCGGCGAGCCAGGCGGCGACACGCTGGGGATGGTCCGGCGACATCCGGGCGAACAGCGGCCCGAGCAGGTCGTCGTGCGGAACGTACTTCTCGTAGAAGATGCGGGTCATGCGTGTCAGGGCGGGCAGCCCTCCGGCCCACTCGAACAGCGTGGGATCCTCCGAGAGCGGCGGGTCGGCGAAACCGACGTGGTAGTGCATGCCGCTGCAGATCGGCTTGTTCCGCGACTGGCCGCACCGGCAGAGGCTGTAGTGCTCCCTGGAGGCGTCGCCGTCGAGCGGGATGCCGCCGGTGATCCGGTACGGGCCGTCCTTGGACACCTCGATCGCGGGCTCGCGTCGCGGGGCGGGGGCCGTCCTGCCGTCGATCGCCTGCCCCAGTGCGCCGGACGGGCAGGCCCGTACGGCGCGGACGATCTCGTCGGCCCTGCCGCCGCTGGGCGCCACGAACGGCTCCTCCCCCACCCGGAACACGGTGGGCAGCCGGTCGGTGCAGAAGCCCGAGTGGGCGCAGATGCCCCGGTTGTCGAGCACGGTGACCTGCACGCCCTCGTAGGACTCCTGCCGGTCGGGCACCCGGGCGGGATCCTTGTCGCCCTTGAACCCGATGCGGGCGTGGCTGCCGTCGCACAGCGGCTTGACGGTGGACGCGCCGCATCGGCACAGGGCCATCTGCGGGAACGTCTGGATGGGCTCGCCCAGCCAGTTGGTGATCTTCGTGGCGTTGGTGACCAGGTACGGCCCGTCGGCCGCGACGTCGATCCGCGTCTCCAGACCGCCTTGGAGGCCGGCCAGCTCCTCGATCCTGGCCGCCATCGACTCGGCGTCCTCGGCGAACAGGCACGCCAGGTGCTGTAACGCGGCCGTCGCCTCGATCAGGCCGTCGGGAGCTCCCGGCAGGGCGCGCAGGCGCGTCGCGTCCTTGGCCAGTTCCCACAGCCGCTCGGCGGGCGAGCCGGTCTCGGCGACCTCGGGCTCTGCCCCGGCCTCCGGGTCCGGCCTCGTCGCGGCTTCCGCGACGGCGGCGGCGAGGGGCCGGATCACCGTCTCGGCCAGCGGCTCGCCGGGCGCCAGGTCGCGGTCGAGCAGGCGCGCCCGCGCCAGCAGGGCAGCCGTGCTCATCGCGCCCCGAACAGCGCGGTGTAGTGCTTCATCTCCTCGATCTGCGAGAAGAAGGGCTTGACCGCGGTGAAGAACTCGCCGAACCGGGCGCTGCGGCGAAAGCCCTGCTCGTGCCCCTCGACCGAGTCCCATTCGATGCGGACGGTGTAGTGCTCGGGCTCCTCGACGCCGCGGGCGATCTCGTAGGCCAGGCAGTGCGGGTCGTCGTCGAGGACGCTCGACGCCGTCTTGTACGCCTGCTCGAACTCCTCGGCCCGGTCGGATGGAACGGTGTATCGGATGTACTCGATGACCACGATAGAACCTCTTCAGTACTGTGGTGCGAGACGAACTTTCATTACATTACAGCATTGTAATGAAACTAGGGGCTGGATCATGACACGTAGGACCGGGCGAGCGCGGGACTCCTCCATCGACGACCGGATCCTGGCCGTCGCCCGACGGCATCTGTCGGTGTACGGATACGAGCGCATGTCGCTGGCCGCCGTCGCGCAGGAGGCGGGCACCACCCGTCCCGCCCTGTACCGCCGCTGGCCGGGCAAGGCCGAGCTCGCCGCCGCGGCGGTCGCGAGCATGGCCGAGGAGGAGGAAGTGAGGCCGCCACGGGATCCCTACACCGCCCTGGTGGCCGAACTCGCCGACTTCGAGCGCGGGGTCTCCAGGCCCGGCAGGCTCTCACTCGTCGGCAGCATGCTCCAGGACACGACGCAGCCCGAGGTCCTGGCCCGCTACAGAGCCCGCGTGGTGGCCCCGCGACGACGCCGCATCCTGGCCATCCTCGAGACCGCCAGGGACGGCGGCCTCATCGACGCGGACGCCGACCTGGAGGTCGCCGTCACCATGTGCACGGGAAGCTGGTACGGCCGCGCGCTGGCCGGGTCCACCCCGCCGCCGCGCTGGCCGGAACGGACCGCGGCCCTGGTCTGGCGCGCCCTCGGCGGCCGGTGACGACCGGCTCCGCCGAGGGCGCGCATCACGCCAGGTCCACCTCCCGGTCCCTGACCGCTCCCGACCGATCCTCCTTCCGCGCCGCGACGACGATGAACGCCCCGGCGACGACCCCTGCGAAGAACGGGCTCGGCACCAGAAGGACGCCGCCCAACGCACACCACGCCGCGAGGCCCCAGCCGATCCCCGCGGGCACCGCCACCCCGCGTCCGGCGAGATGCCATGTCAGGCAACCCAGGAGGATCAGCGGCACCGCGAAGCTTCCCGGGCCTGCCCAGAAGGTGACCTCGTTCTGAAGGGCCCCCGCCGTCCGAACGGCGCCCCCGTCCGCGAGCGCGAGCGGGACGGCCGCCCACATCCCCCGATCCACCCAGCCGGCGACGTCCTCCCTGGCGACGAGCGCCAGCAAGGACAGGTGCCCTGCTCCCAGCACGAGCATGATCCCGCTCGCCCAGCGGAGCAGCCGCTTTCTGGATTTCATCGTGACCTTCCTTCTTCGCACCGGGCCTGCGCCCGGTCGCGGTCGCT
Source organism: Nonomuraea mangrovi (assembly GCF_042681425.1). Taxonomy (NCBI): domain Bacteria; kingdom Bacillati; phylum Actinomycetota; class Actinomycetes; order Streptosporangiales; family Streptosporangiaceae; genus Nonomuraea; species Nonomuraea mangrovi. The sequence goes on from NZ_JBHUFV010000003.1 coordinate 265,547, forward strand.
CCAGGCCCGTTCCCACCGCCGGGTCAGCGCCGGGTAGACGATGAGGTAGCGGAAAGGCGCGATGGCGGCCATGTAGAGCCGCCCGAACCATCCGTTGGGCTTGACGAGGACGGCCATCCGCAGCTCATGGTCGCCGTTCGCCCCCTGAACCCAGCCGAGATGCATCACGGTGTGCACGGTCTTGTTCGCCAGCTCGCGCGCGCACTCCATGTCGAGCTCGTAGACCGCCTTGAGAGGCATGCTCTCGCTGTCCGGGCCGCGGGGAGCGTCGCGGAGGTCGGCGGGCAGGCGGTCGCGGATCGAGGCGACCCGCGCACCGACGCCCGCCGATGGCTTGTCCCAGCCGAGAAGCGCGCCGAGCCTCCACCTGACGGCGAACAGGAACCTCGCGGGCCAGGGCTGCTTGGCGAGTCCGCCGGCCGCTCGCATCGCTGCGAGCATCGCGGGGAAGTCGCCGGGTCCGGCCCCCGGAGTGCGGAACGACCACACATCCTCGACCGCGAAGTCGCTGGTGAGTTCGTGGATGCGCCACGGCTGCTCGGTGTAGGTGGCCTCTGCGAGTCGCGGCAAGGGTTCGACCTCTCATGTATACGGTGCCGTACATTTGATATGTACGGTAACGTACAATTTCAAGGCGATCAATGGAGGTGTCCGGATTCCCGCTGCGACCCGCACCACACGAGCCCGCTGGATAGAGGCGGGCCTCGAAGCCCTCGCCGAGGGAGGACCCGACGCGGTCCGCGTCGAGACGCTCGCCTCCAGGCTCGGCGTGACGAAGGGCGGCTTCTACGGGTACTTCGACGGCCGTCCCGCGCTGCTCGCGGAGATGCTGGACGAGTGGGAACGCCGCTGCACCAGAGAGGTCCTCGCCCAGGTCGCGGCCGAAGGCGGCGACGCCGCCGAGAGGATCAGGCGCGTCGGCCAGCTGACCTTCTCAGAAGACCTTCACCGGATCGATCTCGCGGTCAGGGCCTGGGCTCGCCATGACCAGTCCGTCGCGGCACGCCTGCGGCGTATCGACAACGAGCGCATGGACTTCCTGCGGAAGATGTTCGGCACGTTCATCACCGACCCCGACGAGATCGAGGCACGCAGCACCCTGGCGTTCGCGCTCGCGATCGGCCGCCACTTCATCGTCGCCGACCACCCTGGGTACACCACCCGCGACGTCGTCCACCTCGCGGGTGAACACCTCTTGCGCCCGCCACGGTGACCACCGTGTTCGCGCCTCGTCACCATCAACCATGGGGCGCCCCACCGCGCTCGGGTTCGCCCCCGGACCAGAACCCCCGTCAAGTCGACGCCCAACGCCAGGCTGGGACGGCCGCCGGGCACCTCCACACCGGGGGTGCCGCCGGGCGCGCCCGAGCCGGAGCAGCCGCCGGGCATGTCCACGTCGGCACGGCCTCCGGGGCCGAAACGTCCCGGCCGCCGGCCGTACGCACGGGCGGCGGTCTTGCCGGTACGCGCGGGCGGCGGTGCGGCCGGTACGCGCGGGCGGCGGTCTTGCCGCCCGCGCCCCGGTCGAAGGGGCGGCCCGTCCGGGCGCCGGGCCCGTCTCGCCCGGCGCCTCCACGATGCCGGTGAACGCACCGTGCAGCGGATCGATGACATGGTTCTTCGTGCCCCGCTCGACCGTCCTGAGCCACCTCGACAGGACCGGCATCGACTCCCCGGCCCCGCGCGGCGAGCGGATCACCCCCGGATCGACGGGTCAGTACTCGTAGGCCCCTGCCTCGATGGCGCCGTCCTTGCCCACGGTGACCCCGGCCAGGTCGAGGTCGTTGTAGACGGTGACGCCGAGCCCGATGGCCGGGCTCCCCGCGCGCAGGCGCAGGGGGTTGGCGGGGTCGAACAGCGGGTCCTTGTGGACGTTGTTCGTCCCTGCCGGCATCTGGTACTGGCCGCCGAAGAAGACGTTGTGGTGGTTGTCGGTGAAGCCGGCCTCGGCGTAGCCGCTCTTCTTCGCCGCGACGACGACGTTCTGCGCCAGCGACAGGTGCTCGTTGGTGCAGCCCGCGTCGCAGACGACGCCTTCGGCCTGCGCGTTCGGCAGATTGATCGAGTTGTTGCGGAAGACCGTGCCGAACACCGGCCCGTTGGACTCGATGCGGCCGTCGTCGTGCCGCGGGCCTCGGGTGATCAGGCCCGCCCTGCCCTTGGAGCCGTAGATCGCGTTGTACTCGAAGACGTTGCCCGAGGTCCCGTCGGGGTCGTTGGTGCTGCCGTCGTCGTTGGTGGAGGTCCCGAGCTCGGTGAAGGTGTCGTTGTCCACCGCGATGTTGTGGTGGACGCGGTTGCGGGAGCCGAGGAAGATCTCGACCGCCGCGCCGTCCAGCTCGTAGTCGTAGCTGAAGGCGATGGAGCCCTTGATGGTGTTCCAGCCGATGTTGGAGTCGTCGCCCTGCACCAGGATCGCGAAGGCGCCCGAGTCGTCGTTCGGATGCTCTTCCTTGGGGGTGAGCGTGCTCATGTGGTTGTTGTTCACGAACTCGTTGGCGGTCACCGCGGTGTACTGGGCGGAGGTCTCGATGTAGACGCCCGCGGCCGCGCCGGTGACGTAGTTCTTCTCGATCACGTTGTCGGTGCCGGTGACCTTGATCCCGGCCCAGGAGCACCGTCCCGCGTCCTGGTCCACGCCGATCTGCAGGTTGTAGACCTCGAGGTAGCTGCCTTGGAGGTGGACGCACGCCTCGGTGTCGCCCTTGACGATCGGCCTGGCCCCGGCGCCGTAGGCGTCGACGACGATGGGGCTCGCCGCGTTGCCCGACTCCGTCAGCGACAGCCTGCCGGACCAGGAGCCGCCCCGGCGCAGCAGCAGCTTGGCTCCGGGGGGCAGGACGGCGGAGGAGGCCTTGGCCAGGGTCTTCCACGCGGTGGTCTGGGAGGTGCCCGCGGCCGCGTCGTTCCCGCTGACGCTGTCGAGGTAGTACACGGGAGCGGCGGTCGCGGACGCGGAGCCCGCCCAGAGGCCCGCGGTCACGAGCGCGAGTGCCACCGCACCCGCCGCGTATGTCCTTAACACTGAGTTCCTCACCTCACAACGAAGATCAATTGGACGTGCGGCACTCACCCTAATCGAGCGGATCCCGGATGGACAGAGAAAAGTGGGAGCGCTCCCACTTTGCATCGGTCCATCTCGGGCAGGGGTCCGTGGCACCGGGTGGACAGGCCGCCGGCATGGGGGCACGGGCCACGTCGAGCCCTTTCCCGCGCCACGGGATGACGCCGTGGCCGGCGGAGCGCCGGAGAAGGTCCCGGCACTCCGCCGACCGGCTCACGCTACTTCCAGAAGCCGAGCCGGTGCTCCGCCGCGTAGTCGATCGGCCGGATCGCCCCAGGCGCGAGCGACTGGGTGCCGTGCCCCAGCGTGCGCCAGACCGGCAGCCCGCGGCCGTTGGGTGAGCCGGTGCGGGCGAAGTTGGTCCAGTAGCCGAGCATCTGCTCCGACAGCCTCTCCTGGGCCTGGCTCAGCGCGCCCTTGTTCTCCGGGAAGAGGTACTGCAGGTCGGCGGCGTGAAAGGCGCCCCAGTCGAAGTCCGCCTCCAGCGGCAGGAACATCGGCGCCTCACGATCGGCGAACTCGAAGCCGTAGACGGGGACGCGCCTGGCCAGCAGCGTGTTCTGCTCGTGGGTGCCCCGCGCCCACAGCCGGTCGGTCATCACGGCCGCCCACGCCTGGCTGGGCGAGGCGTAGGACGAGAGCGGATATCTACGCATCACCCGTCCCGCGTCCTTGCCGAACGCCGTCGCGACCAGCGTGCCGTACTGCTCAGCGGTGACCGGCTTGCCCGCCACGTCATAGTTCATCCCGACGAAGATCCGGTGCTCGTCGCGGGTGGCGCCCGCCAGCACCGGCACCCGGTGGAAACGGCCCGCGCGGATCGCCGTGGAGGGCAGCTCGGGCAGCACCCGGTTGCCGTAGGCGTACACCTGGAAGGCGTTCATGATCTGCGGCACCTCGAGGATCTTCTTCACCGGCAGCGCGCGCAGGCACGCCAGGTCGCGGCAGCCCAGCTTGTCGGCGTACACCTTCCCCACCGCCTCAGCGTCCTCGGCGCTGCGCCAGGCGAAGGTCGGCGCGGCGGGCATGCCGGGGATCATGCTGCCCGCCGGCATGTCCATCATCGTCTCGCCGCTCTGCATGGCCACCCGCTGTACCAGCCCCCTCGCGCCGGGCGAGGTGAGATGGCCGCCGATGGCCAGCGCGCCGAAGGAGACGCCGAACGCGGTGACGTTCGACGGGTCGCCGCCGAAGGTCGCCGCGTTGCGCCGCACCCAGCGCAGCGCCTCCTGCTGGTCCTGCAGGCCGTAGGTCCCGCCGTCCTTCAGGCCCGGGTAGCCGAAGCCGCTGAACACGCCGAGCCGGTAGTTGATCGTCACGACGACCACGCCGCGGGAGGCGAGCTTGCGCGCGTCGGAGAAGTGGCCGGCGCCGACGGCCCCGTCGCCGTGGATCCACACCATGACCGGGCGCTTGTGCCCCGGCTTGCTCGGGGTGGTGACGTTGAGGACCAGGCAGTCCTCGTTCGTGCTGGAGATCGGGGCGTAGACGGAGCCGACCTGCGGGCACATCGGGCCGGGCTTCGTGGCGTCCTTCACGCCGCTCCAGCTCCTGGCGGGCCGGGGACTCTGCCACCGGCCCGCGGTCGCGTAGGGGATGCCTTGAAAGAGCCGGTGCTGGCCGGTCACCACACCGCGCACGGCTCCTGTGTCGGTTCTGACGACCGCGGGATCCGGTGGCCGATGCTCCGTGGCCTGGCCTGTGAGCAGCCCGGACGCGGCGAGTGTCGCAAGGAGGATTCGCATGCCTCAACGTTGCTGGATCGGCCACCAGGCCAGAAGGTCCATCGATCCACGATGACCCAGGACGAAAGTCCCGGCCGTGGGGACTCAGGCGGCCGCGGGCTCGTCGACGAGGGCGACGCGGACGGCCGCGGGGTCGTCGCCGGACAGGGGGATCGCGAAGATCGCCGTTCTGCCGCCCGCGGCGGCGTAGCTGGCGAAACGGTGGACGTCCTCGTCCCACACGTCCTGGACGTCCGAGGTGAGGTGCGCGGAGGCCGTGCAGTAGGCGGGGCTGAGATAGAGCAGGCGCAGCGACGTCTCCAGCGGAACGTCCTGCGGCGGCGGTACGGCGAGCGGCCGGCGCAGCCGTACGAGGAACTGGCGCAGCGGCCGCAGCCAGTGGCGGTCCAGTTCGGGCGACAGGCCCAGCAGGGCGACGGCCTCGGCCGCTCCCAGGAGGACGAGCAGGGTGTCCGGCCGGAACGGCGTCGCCCACACGGCGGTGACGCTCATGGCCAGCAGGAGGCCGGCGCGGGTGAAGGCGCGCCAGTTCACGGGCTGGGCGTGCGCGCCCAAGCAGCCGCAGGACGACGTGGGCGTGGCCAGGGAGGAGTAGGTGAGGTAGCCGAGGAATCCGATGGAGAGCGCGGTCGCGGCCGCGCCCTCCGCGGGTAAGGCGGGCGGCGCCAGCAGTGCGGCCGCCACTGCCAGCTCCACCAGCCCGATGAGCCGGAACGTGGGGATCGCGCGCGCCGAGCCGACCAGCAGGGCCAGGGCGGTCTGCCCGGCTTGCGATCGCATCCGCCGGTCGAGGAGTTTGAGCAGGGCCGCCCAGACGAGGAAGGCGGCGATCAGATACGGCTGCAGCGCGGCGATCCCTTGCATGTGGCGCTCCTAGTGAGGGGAGAAGACGGTGGCGATGTCGACCTCGTTGGTGTCCGGCCGCCAGGCGCCGAGGATCTGCACGTGCTGGCCTACGCGCAGCAGCGACAGGTCCGTGGAGGGCGGCGAGTCGGAGTGGATGGCGACCGACCTACCGGGCACGACGTGGCAGAGGACCTCCTTGCCGTTGTGGTCGAGGTGGATCTTCTCGCTGGTGATGTTCTGCACATGGCCCTTGATGTTGACGATGTTGAGCCACACCGACTCGGCCGCGAGCACCCCGTCCGGCATGCGCACGCCTCTTGCGTAGAGCCCGTCACCGGGCTTGGCCTGGTCGAAGCCGACCGGGCCGAGCTTCCAGAGGCTCGTGCCGTCGACGACCCTGATGTTGTGGAACACCAGGTTCGAGCCCATGACGAGAAGGACGTTGTCCTTGATGGAGCGGATCCGGCCCTCGGCGAAGTCGGGGTCGGGGGCGCCAGGCTCGGCCTGCGGCGCCGTGGCGCCGAAGGCGGCCTCGGCGCCGAGCGAGCCGAGCGCGGTCGCGGCGACGACGCTGGCGCCGCCCCCGAGCACGGCGGACTTGAGCATCTGCCTTCTGCTGGTCATCCTCAGCCCCCTAGGCGGTCGAGATCTCGCATGGACGCAGCCCGGTGGACAGGCTGGCGATCTTGCTGTACGCCGCCGGGGTGAGGTCGATCAGGCGGTTGCTGGCGCAGGTCGCGCCGCAGCAGCTGCGCTCACCGCAGAACAGGTCCGTCTGCGGGCCGCAGTCGGCGATGGCGGTGATGACGCTGGCGCCGCTGCACAGCGCCGTGGTCTTGTGGCGGAATCCGCAGGTCCGCCGGGAGAGGGAGTCGCCGCATCTGTCCGGGCGGGTGATCGCCCAGCAGGCGTCGGAGGTGTTGGGCCACGCGTGCTGCATGCTGCCCGAGTTGCAGGTGCCGCAGGCTCCCTTGCCGGTCGTGCTGCACGGGCCCCAGGCCGTCCCGCAGCAGAACCACGAGACTTCCCCTAGAACGGGGCCGAGTAAGTCGATGGGCGGGTCGGTGGGCTTGCTGCGCGCCATGCGCGTCCTCCTTGGGTGGCTTCTGACGGTCCCCCGATGAAGGTGCAGCTGGTGTCTGAAACTTTCCGACTCGATCTATGAGTACCATGTAAGTAAGTTTCGTCAATGCCCAAATCCGGCCACCCGACGATCACGCGTGCCGTACGGGATGCGGCTCCGCCGCGGCGCGGGCCAGCGCGAAGGCGCCGAGCAGCGGGGCGTCGTCGGCGAACCTGGCCGGCCTCACCTCTGGCGGGAAGGGCACCACCCTGCGCAGCTCGGCCACCAGGCGGGGCATGATGCGGTCGGCCGCGCCCATCATGCCGCCGCCGACCACCAGGCGTTCGGGGTCGAGGGCGACGCAGAGGTTGGCGACGCTCATGGCGAGGGTGGCGAGCATCTCCTCCACCAGCTCGGCCGCGCCGAGCCGTTCGGCCGGCTCGGCGTCACGGACGGGCGCCGGGTGGCCGGCCAGCCCGAAAAGAGTCGCCGCGGTGACGGGCCGGCCCAGCTCGGCCGAGCCCCTGCCGGCCAGTCCACCGCCGGAGACGCGTTCCTCCAGCGGCGCGCGGCCTTCTGCGAAGGCGGGCTCGCCGGGGGCCACCAGCTGGTAGCCGATCTCGCCCGCCGCGCCGTGCGCGCCCGCGACGACCCGCCCGCCGACCACCAGCGCGGCCGCCAGCCCGGTGCCGAGGTTCAGGTAGACGCCGGTGGAGACGCCGCGCAGCGCACCCCATCGCAGCTCCGCCGCTGCGGCGGCGTTGACGTCGTTGTCGATCGCCACCGGCGTTCCGCCGTAGGCGCGGCCCAGCAGCCTGGGCAGCTCCAGACCGTCCCAGCCCGGCACGTTCGGTGCCAGCCGTACCCGGCCCTCCCTGATCACGCCGCAGGTCGAGAAGCCCACCGCGATGGGCGAGCCGATCAGGTCCCGCGCGGTCGCGAGCACCCGCTCAAGCAGGTGGGCGCCGGGCGGCGAGCCGTTGAGCGTGTCGATCTCCAGGCGGACCCGCTCGGTGATCTCCGGGCCGTCGGACTCGGACAGGCCGATGGCGACCTTGGTGCCGCCCACGTCGATGCCGAGGACGCGGGTCACCGGGCGTTGCCCCTGCGTGCCATGGAGTCGATCGCCACGGCCAGCGCCAGCACGCCGGCCGTCACCATGAACCGCACCGAGGAGTCCACGTTCAGCAGCAGCATCCCGTTGGTGATCGACTGGATGACCAGGATGCCGAGCAGGGCCGCGTACGGCCGCCCGCGCCCGCCGAACAGCGACGTGCCGCCGATCACCGCCGCCGCGATCGCCATCAGCAGGATGTCGCTCCCGCCGGAGGCCTGGTTGACCGCCGACAGCCTGCTGGCCGCGAGGATGCCGCCGAACCCGGCCAGCACCGAGGCGAGCACGAACGCCAGCACCCTGATGCGCGTCACGCTGATGCCCGCCCGCCTGGCCGCTTCGGCGTTGCCGCCCACAGCGTAGATCCACCGGCCGAACACCGTGTGCCTGAGCACGAGGTCGAGCGCGACGACCAGGGCGCCGAAGATGACCAGCAGAAGCGGCACGCCGCGATCGGCGGACAGCACCGCGACGGCCGCCGCGAGCGCCACGCCCAGTCCGGCGATCTTCACCAGCGTCCAGGGGAGCGGCGCGGCCGGCAGCGCGGCCGCCGTGCGGGCACGCCTGGCGATCAGGCCCGCGGCCGCGTAGGCGCCTACGAGCACCGCCACCAGCGCCCAGGCCATCGCCGGAGGCAGCCACGTGTCGCTCAGCCGGGAGACGAACCCGTCGAACGGCAGGTTGATGGTCCCGCCCCTGCCGAGCAGGTACAGCAGCAGGCCCTGCCAGCCGATCAGCCCTGCCAGCGTCACCACGAACGAGGGCATCCTGAGCTTGGTGTGCATGAGCCCGTGCAGGAGCCCGATCGCGAGCGCGGCCGCCAGCGCCACCGCGATGGCCGCCATCGGATGCCAGCCCTGCTTGACGTACAGGATCGTCATCACGACCGCGCACAGGCCGCTGACCGAGCCGGCCGACAGATCAATCTCGCCCAGCAGCAGCACCATGATGATGCCGAGGGAGATCGTGCCCGTGGCCGCGAGCTGCAGCGCCAGGTTGGTGAGGTTCTCCGCCGACAGGAAGTGCTCGTTGAGCGTCCCGAAGACGATGGCGATCGCGAGCAGCCCGCCCACGACGGGCCACGCCCCCAGATCGCCCCTGCGCAGCAGCCCACCGGCCGTGTACGGCTTGCGGGCCAGCGTGTCGGTGCTCATGCGGACGCTCCCGTGATCGCGGCGACGATGTCCTCCTGTGTCGCCTCGGCCGTGACGAACTCGCCGGCGTTACGGCCGAGCCGCAGCACCACCACCCGGTCGCTCACCGCGCACACGTCGGCCAGGTTGTGCGAGATGACCAGGACCGCGAGCCCGCGGTCCCGAAGCCGCCTGATCAGGGACAGCACCTGCGCGGTCTGCTCCACGCCGAGCGCGGCGGTCGGCTCGTCCAGGATGACCAGGCGTGGCTCGCCGACGAGCGCCCTGGCGATCGCCACCGACTGCCGCTGGCCGCCCGACAGGGCGGCGACCTGCACCCTGATGTCCTTGATCCGCACGTCGAGCGAGGTCAGCAGGTCGCGCGCGGCACGTTCCATCTTCAGGTGGCTGAGTACCGACCAGCGGCGCCGCTCGGCGCCGAGGAACAGGTTGGCGACCACGTCGAGGTTCTCGCAGAGCGCGAGGTCCTGGTAGACGGTCGACACGCCGAGCGCCTGGGCGTCACGCGGGGTGGCGACGCGGACGGGGCGGCCGTCCACGGTGATCGTGCCCGCATCCGGGGTGACGACCCCGGCGATGGCCTTGACCAGCGTGGACTTGCCCGCCCCGTTGTCGCCCATGAGCGCGACGACCTCACCGGGACGCAGGTCGAGGTGCACGCCGTCGAGCGCCTGGACCGCGCCGTAGGCCTTGGAGATACCGGTGGCGGTGAGCATCTACTGGATTCCCGCCTTCGCGCAGGCGTCCTTGACCTCGCCGGTGCAGATCTCCTCGGCCTTGTAGAACCCGTCCTTCACGATCGTGTCCTTGATCTTGTCCTTGGTGACGGGGATCGGGTCGAGCAGGAAGGCCGGGATGTCGGCGGTGCCGTTGTTCACCTTGGCCGGTGCGGCCGGTCTCTGACCCTTGGTGAGCGCGACGGCCAGCTCGGCGGACTTCTCCGCCTCCGCCCTGATGTCCAGGTAGATGGTCATGTACTGCTCACCGGTGAGGATGCGCTGGACGGCGGCCAGCTCGGCGTCCTGGCCGGTGATCGGCGGCAGTTCGGTGTAGCCCGCGCGCTTCATCGCCGCGATCGCGCCGCCGGCCATGCCGTCGTTGGCCGACAGCACTCCCACGATCTTGTCCCTGCCGAGGGCGGTGATCGCCTGCTCCATCTCCTGCTGGGCCTTGTCGGGGCTCCAGTCGGGGGTGTCGAACTCGCGGCCCACCGTCACCTTGCCGTCGAGGACGTTGTGCGCGCCCTTCTTGTAGTCGGCGGAGCTCGGGTCGGTGGTCGCGCCGTGGATCATCACGATCTCGCCCTTGCCGGCCGTACCCTTGGCGGTGAGCGCGTCGAGCAGCGCCTGGCCCTGCATCTCGCCGACCCGCACGTTGTTGAAGGAGACGTAGTAGTCGTAGCCGATGCCGGAGATCAGCCGGTCGTAGGCGATGACCGGCACCTTCTTCTGCTTGGCCTGGTTCACCAGCGGGGCCACCGCGCCCGCGTCGACCGCATCGAGCACCAGCACGTCGGCGCCCTGGGTGAGCGCGGCCTCGACCTGCTGCTGCTGTTTGGCCGCGTCCTGGTCGGCGTTGCTGTACAGGACCTTGCAGGTGGCGCAGAGCTCCTTGACCTTGGCCTCGAACAGGGGCCGGTCGAAGGCTTCGTATCTGGTGGTCTTCGATTCGGGCAGGAAGAGCGCTATCGTCGCCGCTTCCTCGGCCTTCGGGGCGGCCGCTGCGGCACCGCTCCCCGTATTCCCGCCGCAGGCGGCGGCCAGCAGGGCCGCCGCGACAGGGATCGCTCGCCATGATCGGTGCATTGGTCATCGTCCTCTCGGTGTTCCCCGAGGTGTGTCCCTAGTAAGAAAGGTTATTTACTACCATGGGAGTTGGCTAGCCTTTGTCGGAGATCACTGAAGAGGAGGGCCGGAATTTGCGGCGCGATCTGGGCAACCCGCGGCTGCTGCGGGTGATGAACGAGCGCACGCTGCTCGGCCGGCTGCACGATCACGGGCCCGCCTCGCGAGCCGAGCTGGCCAAGGTGACCGGACTGTCCAAGCCCACCGTGTCGGCCGCGCTCGCGGGCCTGGAGGAGGACGGGCTGGTCCACCTGGTCGGCGAGGTGTCGGGCAGGCCCGGCCCCGTGACCTCCCTCTACGACATGAACGCGAGATCGGCGTACGTCGCGGGCGTCGACATCGGCCGCGACTGGATCAGGGTGGCCGTCGCCGACCTGCGCGGCTCCTTCGTCGGCCGGCGCGACGGCCGCAACCTGGCCAGGAGCACCGCCGATCTGGCGCTGCAGGTCCGCGAGCTCGCGCTGGCCGCCGCCGCCGACGCGGAAGTGTACTGGCCGCAGGTCACCTGCGTGGTCGTCGGCAGCCCCGGCGTCTACGACCCGGCCGGCGGGCGGCTGGACTTCGCGCCGAACCTGCCGGGCGCCGACCTGGTGGCCCGGCTCAGAGCGGCGCTGGAGCTCGACCCGGTCATCGAGAACGACATCAACCTGGCCACGGTCGGCGAGCACGACTACGGCATGGGCAAGGGCAAGGCGAACTTCGCGCTCGTCTCGATCGGCACCGGCGTGGGCATGGGCATCGTGGTCAACGGCGAGCTGTACGTCGGGGCGCGCGGCGCGGCCGGAGAGGTGTCCTACCTGCCCGTCGCCGAGGACGTCGGATCCGACAGGGAGGCGTTCGAACACGGCTCGACCGAGTCGGTGGCGTCCGCGCCGGGCGTGGTGCGGGCCGCCCGGCTCGCGGGACTCCGCATGGACACGGCCAAGGACATCTTCGCGGCGGCGGCGCGCGGCGACGTGGTGGCGCACGGGGTGGTGGAAGCCGAAGGGCGGCGCATCGGCGGGCTGATCGTCACCGTGGCCGCGATCCTCGACCCCGAGATCATCGTGCTGACCGGCGGCGTGGGGCGCAACCTCGAACTGCTCGGGAAGGCCATCGAGCGGCGGATCGGGGAGCTGGGACCGCTGCGTCCCCAGGTCGTGGCGAGCACGCTGGGCGACAGCGGTGTCCTGCTCGGCGCCGTGGCCCGCGCGCGCCACAGGGCCTGGGACCTGATCTTCGAGGCCCGGCGCGGCTAGCGGTCTCGGCTGCTCCCGAACCCCTCCACCGCGCCGGCCGTGAGCACGAGCGCGGAGGATCGGGAAACCCGATCCAGAAGGCAGGCATAGCACCGACACCCGGTGAGCGTCTCCAGGACGACAACCGAACTGTGGAGGTGATCGTGGACGCCGCAGCAGAGCGACGTTTCCGCGACTTCGTGGCGGCGCGCTCCCCCGCGCTGATGCGCCTGGCCTTCCTACTGGCGGGAGGGGACCAGCACGCGGCCGAGGACCTGCTCCAGAGCGCGCTGGCCAAGACGGTCGCCAGGTGGCACGCGGTGGAGGAACCTGAGGCTTACGTGCGCCGGGTGATGTACCGCCAGCAGGTCTCCTTGTGGCGGCGGGCCGGCGGCAGGAGGGAGACCGCGGTCGCGCGACCGCCGGACAGGGCCGTCCAGGACGCCACACCCGCCGTCGACGTGCAGATCGTCGTACGGCGGGCGCTTGCCAGGCTCACCAGGCGGCAGCGCGCCGTGCTGGTCCTGCGCTACTTCGAGGATCTCCCGGAGGCGGAGGTGGCGGCGGTCCTCGGCTGCTCGGTGGGGACCGTGCGCAGCACCACTCACAGGTCGCTGGCCAGGCTCAGGACTCTCGCGCCCGAGCTGGCCGAGCCGTACAACATGATCGGGGAGGCGCTGGCATGACGATCGACGATGTCGTGAAGGAGACCCTCGGCCGCTGGGCGGACGAGGCGCAGGTCCCTCAGGGGCTCGCCGACCGGGCGCTCGGCGGACGCAGGCGGGGCCGGATCAGGACGTTCGCGGTGATCGCAGGGGCCACCGCGGCCGTCGTCGCGGCCGCGGTGACTGTTCCCGCCACGATCCAGGACACCACCGGCACCCAGATCGTCCTCGCGAGGACGGGCCTGCTCGCCGACGGCCCCGCCATCACGCTGCCCGAGCTCACGGAGGTGTCGGCCGATCCTGACGCCTCCCCGCCCACCAGGCTGGTGTCGACCCCCGAGGTCGCCCTGTACGCCTACTACGTCTGGGACCACGAGAAGATCTCCGACAAGCGGCAGATCCTCAAGCGGACCTGGTACCTCTACAACCCGGCCACGGCGGCCTACGAGAAGACCCCGTGGGCCATGGTCGACGTCGCCCCCGGCGGGTACGTCGCGGTGCTGGAGGAGCAGCAGGCTCGCAGGGTCGGCGTGCTGAGTCCTGACGGACAGGCGCGGTGGGTCGACCTGGAGCGGCCGGCCTCCACTGTCCAGTGGTCTCCCGACGGCGGCAGGCTGCTGCTGACCAGCTACGCCGCCAATCCCGACGAGCAGGGCCGTGAGGACGAGAACGGATCGGCGGAGATCGTCCGGGTCGCCCGGACCGGATTCTCCGTCGTGGACGTGGCGACCGGTCAGGCCGCCTTCCGCCCCCTGGCCTCGGACGAGGACATGTACGAGCAGGACCTGCGATGGAGCGACGACGGGACGCTGATCTGGGAGCAGGGCGGCGCTCAGCCGCCCTCGAGGCGCTTCTACGACCTGGAGGGCAGGCCGCACGAGGCCCCGCCGAAGGCGGTGACGACCCACCAGAAGGCGGGGCTGTCGCCGGGGGGCAGGACGCTGGCCACCGACAGTCCCGACAAGGGCGCGGTCGTCGGGCTGGCCGACGTGGCCACGGGAAGGGTCACGGCGCTCAAGCCCGTCGCCGGCCACTGGATCGAGCAGGCCCTCGCCTGGTCGGGCGAGGACAGGCTGGTCACCTGGGCCTGCGAGCTGGAGGGCACGGACGGCTGCCGGATCAGCGAGTTCCGCAACCGCCTGCTGCTGGTCGACGCCGACGGAGGCGGGGCGGTCCCGCTCACCGGGTTCAGGGAGAACAGCCAGCAGCCCGGCTCGTGGGAGCCGCTCTTCGCCCGCCGCTGATCGGCCCTGCCATACCCGCGCGAGATTTCTCCCTCCGTTTGGTCGAACCCGTTTGTCGAAACGCGGACCGGTCGCGCGTCATGGGAGTGAAAGCATCACCGCGGAGGGACAGTCATGAAATATCTGTTGCTGGTGACCGGCGACGAACGGTCATGGGCCGAGGCGGGCCCCGAGGAGCGCAAGGCCGTCTACGAGCAGTGGGGCGCCTTCACCACGATGCTCGAGGAGCGTGGCGCCAACAGGGGAGGACAGGAGCTCGCCCACTCCTCCACCGCCACCACGATCAGGAAGGAGGGCGACAAGGTACTGGTCACCGACGGGCCCTACGCCGAGACGGTGGAGCAGATCTCCGGCTACGTGCTGGTCGAGGCACGGGACGTCGACGAGGCGGTCGAGCTCGCACTCGCGCTGCCGTCCGACGGCGTCGAGATCCACCCGGTCGTGGCGCAGGAGGTGCGGCCGTGAAGTACGCGCTGCTCCTCTACGGGAACCAGGAGACCTGGAGTAACGCCACGCCCGAGCAGAGACAGGAGACCATCGCCGCGCACGGCCGCTTCATCGAGCTACTCAACGAACGCGGCGCCTTCCTCGACGGCGAGGAGCTCGGCACGGGGGCAGCGGTGAGCCTGCGCAAGAAGGACGGCCAGGTGCTGCGCACCGACGGACCGTTCGTGGAGACCGTCGAGCACCTGGGCGGCTACTACGTGGTCGAGGCCAGGGACCTCGACGAGGCCATCGAGTACGCCAAGGCGTGCCCCGAGCGGATCGTCGAAGTGCGGCCCGTTGTCGAATACCAGGAATGACGCGGTCGAGCAGGCCTACAGGGAGCACTGGGCGCGCCTGCTCGCCCTCCTCACCGCCGAGCTGCGCGACCTGGACCTGGCCGAGGAGTCGCTGCAGGACGCCTTCGCCAGGGCCGTCTCGGCGTGGCCGCCGATCCCAGGCAACCCTGCGGCGTGGCTGCTGACCGCGGCTCGCCGCAGGGCCGTCGACCGGCTCCGCCGTACGGCGGTGGCGGCCCGCAAGCTGCCGCTGCTCATGGTCGAGGAGGAACCCGTCCAGGACGACCGGCTGCGGCTGATCTTCACCTGCTGCCATCCCGCGCTGTCGATGGAGGCGCGGGTGGCGCTGACGCTGCGGTGCGTGGGCGGGCTGACCACGCGGCAGATCGCCAGGATGTTCCTGGTCAGCGAGCCGACCATGGCCGCCAGGATCACCAGGGCCAAGAAGAAGATCAGCCAGGCGGGCATCCCGTACCGGGTGCCCGCCCGCACCGAGCTGGCCGAGCGGCTGGACGGGGTGCTGGCGGTGCTCTACCTGATCTTCACCGAGGGCTACGCGGCGACCGAGGGGTCCACGCTGATCAGGGACGAGCTGGCGGTGGAGGCGATCGCGCTGGCCAGGATGCTGGTCTCGCTGCTGCCCGACAGCGGCGAGGCGCGGGCGCTGCAGGCGCTCATGATGCTGCACCACGCCCGCAGGCACGCCCGCGTCGACGCGGCGGGCCAGCTGGTCACCCTGGCCGAGCAGGACCGCTCGCTGTGGGAGCGGGCCGAGATCGAGGAGGCGCTCGGCCTGCTGGTCCCCGGCCCGCCGGGCCCCTACCTGCTGCAGGCCGCGATCGCGGCCGAGCACACCTCGGCGGCCAGGGCCGAGGACACCGACTGGGCGGCCATCGCCACCCTGTACGGCCTGCTGGAGGAGCTCACGGGCTCGGCCGTCGTACGGCTGAACCGCGCCGTCGCCGTCGCCGAGGCGACGGGCCCCGCCGAGGGGCTGGCCCTGCTCGAAGGGCTGGAGACGGCACTGCCCCACCACCACCTGCTGCCCGCCACCCGCGCCGAGCTGCTGCGCAGGCTGGGGCGGCTGGAGGAGGCGGTAGGCGAGTACGGCAGGGCGCTGGCGCTGGTCGGGACCGCGCAGGAGCGGGAGTTCCTGCTGACCAGGCGCACCGAGACCGAACGCCTGCTGTCCTGACCGTCCCCGGGCGGGGCGCCCCCGCATCGCGGACGCGGGCACGCCGAGGCCGCGCGAAGGTCGGTGAAGATCGATGACGTGGTCGTCACCGTGCCCGGCGGCAGGCGGGCCACCTGCGGTCAGCACTGATTTCCCCTCTGGTTATGCCAAAGCCGTCTGTGCCGCCGTGACCTGCGCGTTCACCGCCCCGCGGTACCGTCCGGCGGTGGATGATGACTCGCTCTTGGGGCTGGATGGAATAGCGACCACCGGATGTCCGTTAGAGTCGACAAGGCCGCTGTGGTCTGTGTCCCCCGGGCCGCAAATTACCGCCTTCACGGAATACCGTTCGGCTGGAGCCGTGTTGTGCATCTCGCCGAGGAGGCGACCGCCACAGCGGCCTTGATCGTCGCGACGGCGCTCCACCCACCGGGTGGGGCGTCGTCGTCGTGTAGGGACGTGGCGCGGCACGCGGCGCATTAGGGTTGGCTTCGCCGTCCCCACGATCCAGGAGAGCCGTTGCTGTACGAGATGGTGAAGTTCGTCGCCGCGCCGATGGCGCACGTGATGTGGCGCCCGCACATCTCCGGTGCCTACCACGTTCCCGCCAAGGGCCCCGCCATCCTGGCGGCCAACCACCTGGCAGTGATCGACTCCTTCCTGCTGCCCGCTCTCCTGCCGCGCCACGTGACCTTCGCGGCCAAGAGCGAGTACTTCTCCGGCAACCCCGTCTCGCAGTGGTTCATGCGCCTGGGCGGCAGCCTGCCGACCGACAGGGAGACGGCCACCGCCGCGCAGGCCATGCTCGACGGCGCGGCCGAGCTGCTGGAGCGGGGCGAGCTGTTCGGCATCCACCCCGAGGGCACCCGCTCCCCCGACGGGCGCCTCTACCGCGGCAAGATCGGTGTCGCGTGGCTGGCGCTGAAGACGGGCGCGCCGGTGCTGCCCGTGGCGCTGTCCGGCACGGAGAAGGTCCTGCCGGCCGGAGCCAAGGTGCCGCGCTTCGCCAAGATCGGCATCAAGATCGGCGCTCCGATGACCTTCAAGGGCGACTACAAGAACGCCCGCGACCGGCGCAGGGTCACCGACGAGATCATGGTGGAGATCCAGAAGCTGTCGGGGCAGGAGTACGTCGCGGCCTACGCCGCGAGCGTCAAGGCTGGCATGTCCTGAATTCCCGCCGCTAAGCTCGTGAGCCAATCGAGGACATGGGGGATGACTCGTGGCGCGTGGCCGTACGATCGCGATCGTGTCGGGAGTCACCGTGCTGGCGGTGGGGGCCGCCGCGGGCGGCGCCTACTGGCTGCTGCACACCCGCGGCTCCCCTGAGGAGACCGCCCGGCGCTTCGCGGCGGCCTGGCAGTCCGACGACTCGTTGAAGATGCTGGCCGAGCTGGCCGCGCCGCAGTCACTGGCGGCCTACGACCAGCAGCGCAAGGGCCTCAATGTGGAGCGCGCGACGATCACCCTCGGGAAGGTCGTCGACCACGGCGACGACACCGCCACGGCCGACTACACCGCCACGCTCGCGCTGAAGAACATCGGCGACTGGTCCTACACCGGGCAGATCGACCTCAAGGTCGCCGATCGCGCGTGGAAGGTCGACTGGTCGCCCAAGGCGGTGCACCCGTCCATGACCGGCACCGCCGCCTTCAAGCTGAAGACCGACTGGCCCCAGCGGGGCGCCATCACCGACTCCTCCGGCGAGCGCATCGACACGGGCTCGGTTGGCGGCTCGGTGCAGCAGCTGGTCGGATTCCTCGACAAGGCCACCGCCAAGGACGTCGCCAAGCTCGGCCCCTCCTACAAGGAGGGCGACGCGATCGGCCGCGGCGGCCTGCAGGAGAACTTCCAGAAGCGGCTGGCCGGCACGCCCGCCACCGAGATCATGCTCGGTGACAAGGTCCTGGCCACGATCAAGGGCGCCGAAGGCAAGCCGCTGGAGACGACGCTCGACCCCCAGGTACAGGCCGCGGCCGTCGCCGCCGTCCGGGACCTGCCCAAACCCACCTCCCTGGTCGCGGTACGGCACGGCACGGGCGAGATCCTCGCCGTCGTCAACAACCGCGGCGGCTTCAACAGGGCGCTCGACGGGCGTTACCCGCCCGGCTCGACGTTCAAGGCCGTCACCGCGATCGGCCTGCTGTCCGAGGGCGTCTCCCCAGGCGAGCAGGTGACCTGCCCCAAGTTCGCCACCATCGGCGGCCTGAAGGTGCGCAACTCCGAGCACGCCGAGTACGGCTCGCTCACCTTCTCCGACTCCTTCGCCTACTCCTGCAACACCACCATCGCCCCGATGGCCGCCGACCGGCTCGGACCCGACAAGCTGCTGAAGGCAGCGGAGATGGTGGGCTTCAACCAGCCCCTCTCCATCGGCGTCCCCGCCGCCAAGGCCAGCTTCCCCAAGGCCCAGTCCGACGCCGAGCTCGCCGCCGAGTCCTTCGGCCAGGCGAGGATCACCGCCAGCCCGCTGGTCATGGCCTCGGTCGCGGCCGCGCTGGCCGACGGCACCTGGAGGCCGCCGACGCTGGTGCCCGGCCTGAAGCAGAAGGCTGCGGAGGTGAAGCTGCCTGACGGCGTGGCCGACGACCTGCGCGCGATGATGGAGGCCGTGGTGATCAAGGGCACCGCCAAGGCGGCGGGCCTGCCGGAGGGCACCCGCGGCAAGACCGGCACCGCCGAGTACGGCACCGGCCCCGAGCTTCCCTCCCACGCGTGGTTCATGGGCTACAGGGGTGAGGTGGCCTTCGCGGTGGTGGTGGAGGGCGGTGGCGGCGGCGGCAAGGTCGCCGCGCCCGTCGCCGCGTCCTTCCTGCGTGGGCTGGCCTCCTCGCTGCCCTGATCCGCGAGGTCCGACGCGATGTGCGAGACGGCGGTCATGGAGCCGTAGGACAGCAGCATCACGGCGCAGTGGTCGCTGTGGTGGGCGTTGGTGGCCTTCCAGGCGGCCACGTCCT
This sequence comes from Nonomuraea mangrovi, assembly GCF_042681425.1. Classification (NCBI taxonomy): domain Bacteria; kingdom Bacillati; phylum Actinomycetota; class Actinomycetes; order Streptosporangiales; family Streptosporangiaceae; genus Nonomuraea; species Nonomuraea mangrovi. The sequence goes on from NZ_JBHUFV010000003.1 coordinate 284,416, forward strand.
CGTCGGTGAGGTCGGAGGGGGCCAGGCCCGCCATGATCGCCACCTTGGCGCCGAGCCGTTCGTCGTCCGTCAGGCCGCCTCCGTCGAACAGGCCGGCGCCGTGGGGCTGGATCCTGCCGCGGTGCGCGCCGATGACCTGCCGTACCACCGCCTGCGCGGCCTCGGTCAGCAGCCCCGCCCCCTGCGCCGCGGTCGCCTCCAGAGCGGCGTAGGCGGGGCCGATCGCGGTCCGCCCCGCCCACGCGGGCGCCGGCCCCGTGGGGCAGCGTTCCAGCAGGGAAGCGGTCGCGCCGGGTTCGAATCCGCCCTTCAGGCCCCGCAGGACGGGCGCGCCGTCGAACGGCGGCTCGTCGCCGGGGTCCATGCTGCCGGGCCTCAGCCCCGCAGGCAGCATGGCGGCGACCAGCCGGTTGGTGAAGTGGGTGAACAGGGCGGTGCCGAGGAACTCGGGAGCCGTCGCCGCGGCGAACGCTGCGGGCTGGAGCCGGCCTGCGCCAGTCGCCCTCGCCCACGCCAGCACCGCGGCGAGCTCGGGATCGGCGGGCAGGCCGCCGTCCTCGGCCGCGGCCGCCAGATGGGCGGATCCGGTCAGCCGCAGGACGGCCAGCCAGGCGGCGCTGTCGTAGCCGCAGCGGTTGACCTGGGACACGCCCAGGGCGACCAGGCTCTTGTGCAGAGTCGGGGCCTGGCCGGCCAGCTGCGACTCGCGGGCCAGCGCCCAGCCGGAGGCCAGGATCTCGGGGGCGGGAGAGGCCATCGTCACTGCGGGGCCGATGCTGGAGAAGTCGGCCTCGACCTGGCGGTAGACCTCGGCGACCAGGCCTCTGGCCCGCTGCGGGGAAACGGGTCTGACATGACGGACCACCATGGGGCGACCTTTCGTGGAGGGCGGGGACCTCGATGATCGCCATTCCACGGGGCTCCAGTCGTCGTACCCGCGAAGGCACTACCCGCTACGCCCTGGGCCGTACGGCGTCGCCGGATCCACTCCCCTCGCGGTAGCGGGGCTTGGCGGGCCAGGGGTATCGAGCCGCCGACCACGGCCATTCGCAGGACGCGCCACCCGAGCGCCGGCACCGGACGGGGCGGATAATTCGGTCGACCCGATGCCCCGACGTCGCTACGGTTGCGGCCATGGGTTCATGTTCAGGGATGCCGAACAGGCTGGAGTTCGTCTGACCTCCACGCGGTGACGACTCTCGGCCACGGCCGATCGAGTCGCCCCTTTCGCGTCCCCTGAACCATCTTCCATGAATCCGGAGGCTCTCCCATGAGCCAACTCACACTCCGTGACGTCTTCAAGGCCTACGGCGAGCACGCCGTACTCGACCAGGTCTCCTTCACCGTCCGCACCGGCGAGAAGGTCGGCGTGATCGGCGAGAACGGGTCGGGCAAGTCCACCCTGCTCCGCCTGATCGCCGGTGTCGACCGGCCGGACGGCGGCGAGGTCACCGTCGTCGCGCAGGGCGTCGGGCACCTGGGCCAGACGCTCGACCTGCCCTCCGACCACACCGTGCAGGACGCCGTCGACGCCGCCCTGACCGACCTGCGCGACCTGGAGCGGCGCATGCTGGCCGCCGCCGAGGCCGAGGACATGCAGGCGTACGGCGAGCTGTACGGCCTCTTCGAGGCCCGCGGCGGGTACGAGGCCGACGCACGGGTCGAGGCCGCCATGCACGGCCTCGGCCTCGCCGGCGTCACCATGGGCAGGACGCTCGGCAGCCTGTCGGGCGGCGAGCGGTCCCGCCTCGCACTGGCCTGCGTGCTGGCCGCCGCCCCCGAGCTGCTCCTGCTCGACGAGCCGACCAACCACCTCGACCAGCAGGCCGTGACCTGGCTGGAAAACCACCTGCGGGCGCACAGGGGCACGGTCGTGGCCGTCACCCACGACAGGTCCTTCCTCGGCCGGTTCTCGACCGCCATCCTCGAGGTCGACCGCGACCTGCGCGCCGTCACCCGCTACGGCGACGGCTGGGACGGCTACCTGACCGCCAAGGCGGCCGACAGGCGCCGACGGCGGCAGGAGTACGACGAGTGGCTGGCAGAGATCGACCGGCAGTCCAGGCTGGCCGCGTCCGGCATCGAACGGCTCGGCGCGGGCGAGCGCTCCTCCGACAGGCCCCGTACGGCAGGCCATCGCCGGTCGCACGAGGCGGGGCTGTCCGGCGTGGTCCGCAACGCGAGGGAGCGGCTGCGGCGGCTGGAGGACAACCCGGTGCCGAAGCCGCCCGACCCCCTACGATTCGCCGCGCGCCTCGAAGGCGGCCATGGCGAGAGGACTTCCGCGACGATGGAGGAGGTCACCGTCGGCGACCGGCTACGGGTGGACCGCCTCGGCGTCGCCCCGGGCGAACGCGTGCTGGTGACCGGCCCGAACGGGGCCGGCAAGACGACGCTGCTGCGCGTGCTGGCCGGTGACCTGACCCCCGACTCGGGCAGGGTCAGCCGTCCGCGCAGGATCGGCTACCTGCCGCAGGAGGTCCCTCCGGTGCCGCCCCGGCGGTCAGTGCTCGCCGCCTTCGCCGAGGGGCTGCCGGGCCCCGTCGACGAGCACGCCGACACGCTGCTGTCGCTGGGACTGTTCGCCAAGGCGGACGTGCTGCGCCCTGCCGCCACGCTGTCGGTCGGCCAGCGGCGCAGGCTGGAACTGGCCCGTCTGGTGAGCAGGCCCGCCGACCTGCTGATCCTGGACGAACCGACCAACCACCTGTCACTGACGTTGATCGAGGAACTGGAGGAGGCACTCGGGAGGTACGAGGGCGCGCTCGTCGTGGTGTCGCACGATCGCAGCTTCCGCGAGAACTTCGAGGGCACCAGAGTGACGCTCCGCGACGGACGACTGCACCAGCGGTAGGTTCCCACGCTCGGGATGATGACGCACGGACGGACGGCCGCTCCAGTGGCACACCCCGGGCTCGGGATGACGGCGCGCAGCGGACGGCCGCTCCAGTGGTACACCCCGGGCTCGGGATGACGGCGCGCAGCGGATGACTGCTCCGGCGGCGCGGGGTGATCTTGCGTGACGGGGGTGGTCGCGTCGGCGGCACGCCCCCGGCCTGGCGTGGTGGCGCGCGAGAGGTGGCTGCCACGGCGGTATGCCGCCGGCCCGGCTGGTCGGATGCCCCACCGGCCGGGGCGGCGGGCGCACGCTAGAAGGCCAGTGCAGCGGCCTCGTGGCGCAGGACCAGCACGAGCAGCGTCGCCACCAGGGTGGCGATCAGCAGCCAGCTGATCACGATGATGACGGTCGAGCGGCGCGGACGGCGGTTGGGCGGCTGCTCGCCGTCAGCCTTGGCCACGCGACGGCGCTCGGACTCCTCGCTGCGCCGTACGCGCTCGTTGAACGACTCCAGCCGCGCGACGAGTCGCGGATCCTCGTCGACGAGGTGGCGCTCGATCTGCGCGAGCATCCGCTCCTCGTCCTGCGACCAGGCCATAGTGCACCTCCGAACGCAAGCTCCGTGCACCGTTTCTGCCCAACCGTGAAGATCATTATCCGTTTCCAGGGCAGTGAATTACAGGCTCTTTCCAGTTGCGATCATTCTCGAACCTGCGTTCTAATCATGTCATGCGCTGGGACAACCTGCGTCTGACGGACGCCGACGGCGACGAGTCCGCCGTGCCGCTGTTCGCTCGCGGCGCGGTGGCCCGCACTTTCGACACCCCCGAGTTCAAGGGGATGACCTTCTACGAGATCCAGGCGAGATCCATCATCAACAAGGTCCCCGCGGCCAGCCGGGTCCCCTTCTCGTACACCATCAACCCCTACAGGGGATGCAGCCACTCGTGCACGTACTGCCTGGTGGGCGACACGCCGGTGCTCATGGCCGACGGAAGCCTCAAGCCCATCGCCGACCTGCGCCCCGGCGACCCGATCATCGGAACGGAGGTGACCGGCGAGGGCCGGCGCTACGTCGTCACCGAGGTCCTCGACCACTGGCGGACGGTCAAGCCCGCCTACCGGGTCACCCTCGCTGACGGCACGACCCTGGTGACCAGCGGCGACCACCGGTTCCTCGCCACCGGAGGCCGGGGCTGGCGCCACGTGGCCGCCGCCTGCCCGGCACAGGCGGAGGCGAACGGCCCGGCGCAGGCGACCGCGCACCCCTCGACCTGGGTGTCCGCCGACGTCCCGGAGGAGGGGAACGGCCCGGGACAGGCGACCGCGCACCCCTCGACCTGGGTGTCCGCCGACGTCCGGGAGAAGGGGAACGGCCCGGGACGGGTGGCCGCGCACCCCTCGACCTGGGTGTCCGCCGACGTCCGGGAGGAGGGGAACGGCCCGGCGGAGGCGAACGGCCCGGGACAGGTGGCCGCGGACGGCGGGCGGCCGGTCCTGACCGTTGACGACACCCTCGTCGGGCTTGGGCGCTTCGTCGAGGCGCCCAAGCGGGACGACGACTACATGCGCGGCCACCTGGCGGCGACGGCACGTGATGCGAGGGCGACGCCGTGCATCGGCGACGCCGCGACGAGCTACGAAAAGGCTGCGGCGAAAGGCGATGAGGGCCCGGACGCCTCCGGGATGGTGGGGAGCACGCGGACCGCCAAGAGCATGCGGACCCCCAAGGGTGCGGCGACCGCCGAGAGCGCGCGGATCCCTTCGCCTGAATGGGCGAAGGGGTTTCTCGCGGGCGCGTTCGACAGGCACGGGCCTGGGCTCGGGTTCAGCGGCGGCGACGAAGACCTGGTCGGGTGGTGTCTGGACGAGCTCGGCCTCGTCCCGCCCGCCCTCGCCGGCGGCCCCGGCGAGCGGTTGCGCTTCCTCCACACCGTCGGCCCCGCGACCGCGTGGGAGCCGGATGTCGAGGGCGCCGAGGTGACGAGCACGGCCGGCCTGCGGGTGGTGTCGATCGAGCCGTTGGGCGTCGATCTGCCGATGTTCGACATCACGACAGGCACCGGCGACTTCGTCGCCGACGGGGTCGTCTCGCACAACTGCTTCGCCCGCAAGACCCACGAGTACCTCGACCTCGACGCGGGCCACGACTTCGACTCCAAGATCGTGGTGAAGGTCAACGCCGCGGAGCTGGCCCGCAAGGAGCTGGCCGCGCCGCGCTGGGGCGGCGAGCACGTGGCGATGGGCACCAACGTCGACTGCTACCAGCGGGCCGAGGGCCGCTACCAGCTGATGCCCGGCATTCTGCGAGCACTGGGCGAGGCGGCCAACCCCTTCTCCGTCCTCACCAAGGGCACGCTGATCCTGCGCGACCTCCCGCTGCTGGTGGAGGCGGCGCGGGTGACCGAGGTGAGCGCGGCGGTGTCGGTGGGTTTCCTCGACGAAGGTCTCTGGCGGGCGGTGGAGCCGGGAACGCCGAACCCGAGGCGACGGCTGGAGGTGTGCAGGCGGCTGAACGACAGCGGCATCGCCTGCGGCGTGCTGATGGCGCCGATCCTGCCCTACCTGTCCGACGCGCCGGAGCAGTTGGAGGAGACGGTCGGGCAGATCGCGGCGGCGGGCGCCACCCACGTCGCGCCGATCGTGCTGCACCTGCGCCCGGGTGCGCGCGAGTGGTTCCTCGGCTGGCTCTCCCGTGAGCACCCGCGGCTGGTGCCGCGCTATCTGGAGCTGTACGGCCGGGGCGCCTACGCGCCGAAGGCCTACCAGGACCGGGTGACGGAGCACGTGAGGCGACTGGCCAAGCATTTCGGGATCGGACGCTCACCTTCATGGCGGATAAAGCCCGACAAAGCGCCACAGCCCGAGCAGTTGTCCCTTTTGTGAGTTTAAGTAGCCGTTTGGGTATTAACGCCGTTGATGCCCGAATGACGGGCCCACACGTCGGGGGTTAAGAGCTATGGCAGAACCACGGAAGAAACCCGCCACCAAGACCGGCAAGGCCAAGAAGGCCAGCATCAAGGCCACCAGAGCGTCGAAGAACGCCAAACGCGAGGCCAACAAGAAGTCGGAAGGCGAGTAGCCAGCGCACACCGCGACGGTGCGATCATGATCAGGCAGCCGGACGCCCGTCCGGCTGCCTGATCACGGAGCGACCATGACGGCCTACCTGCGATTCCCAGCGATCTTCAAAGACGTCGTCGTCTTCGCCGCCGAGGACGACCTCTGGATGGTCCCCGCCCAGGGCGGCCGGGCCTTCCGGCTGACGGCTGGGCTGGCCGAGGCCGGATACCCCCGTTTCTCGCCGCGCGGCGACCAGCTCGCCTTCGTCGGCAGGGAGGAGGGGCCCGAGGAGGTCTACGTCATGCCCGCGGGCGGCGGCGCGGCCAGGCGCGTCACCTTCCACGGCGCCCGCTGCACAGTCACGGGCTGGGACTCGCACGACAGGGTGCTGTACGCCAGCGACGGCCAGCAGCCGTTCGAGGGCCAGAATTGGCTGCACAGGGTACGGCCTGGCGGGACGCCGGAGCGCCTGCCGTACGGGCCCGCCACCAGCATCAGCCACGGACCGCGGGACATGATCGTGCTGGGGCGCAACACCGCCGACCCCGCCCGGTGGAAGCGCTACAGGGGCGGCACGGTCGGCGACCTGTGGATCGACCCGACGGGTCAGGGCGACTGGCGGCGGCTGATCAGCCTGCCGGGCAACCTGGCCTCGCCGTGCTGGAGCGGCGAACGGGTCTGCTTCCTGTCCGACCACGAGGGCACCGGCAACGTCTACTCCTGCGCGCCCGACGGCTCCGACCTGCGCAAGCACACCGACCACCGCGACTACTACGCGCGCAACCTGTCCAGCGACGGCCACACGCTCGTCTACCACGCGGCGGGCGACCTCTACGTGCTGGAGCCGGAGGGGGAGACCAGGCGAGTGGAGGTGCTGCTGGCCAGCTCGCGCACCCAGCGCAACCGGCGCTTCGTCGATGCCGCCGAGTACCTCGACAGCGCCCATCCGAGCCCGGACGGCAGCGCGCTGGCGATCACCACCCGCGGCAAGGCCTACACCTTCGCCGGCTGGGAGGGGCCCGTCCACCAGCACGGGGAGGTCGACGGCGCCCGATACCGCTTCCTCACCTGGACCAGCGGGGGCGGCCTGGTCGCCGCCGTCAGCGACGACGGCGACCGCGAGGTGCTCGTCCTGCTGGACGGCAGGAACCAGACCCGCCTCGACCACCTGGACACCGGACGCGTCACCGACCTGGTGGCCGCGCCCGCCGGTGAGCTGATCGCGCTGACCAATCACCGCCACGAGCTTCACGTGGTCGACCTCGCCCAGCGCACCGCCACCCTCGTCGAGGCCAACCCGCACGCCGCCGTCGAGGACCCCGCCTGGTCGCCCGACGGCCGCTGGCTCGCCTACGCCTCGCCCACCAGCGCCCAGCACACCGCGATCAGGATGCACCACGTGTCCACGGGCCGCACGGTGACCGCGACGCACCCGGTGCTCAAGGACTTCGGGCCCGCCTTCGACCCCTCGGGGGACTACCTCTACTTCATCGGCCAGCGCGTCTTCAGTCCCGTCTACGACGCGCTGCAGTTCGACCTCGGCTTCCCGCTCGGCACCAAGCCCTACGCCATCGCCCTGCGCGACGACGTGCCCTCACCGTTCGTGCCCCGGCCGCGGCCGCTCACCGCCAAGGACGACGAGGACGACGAGGACGACGATGAAGGTGAGGAGGGCGAGGGCGAGGAGTCCGGCGAGCTGGTCGTCGACGTGGAGCGCCTGCCGTACCGGATCACCGCGTTCCCGTTGCCCGAGGGCCGGTACGAGCGGCTGGCGGGGCTCAAGGGCAAGGTGCTGATCCTGTCCAGCCCGATCGAGGCGGACGACGGCGCGCTGCACCTGTTCGACTTCGACAAGCAGAAGAACGAGTCCTTCGCCGACGACGTCAGCGACTTCGTGCTGGCCGCCGACCACAAGAGCCTGCTGTACCGCGCGGGCGACAGGCTGCGGCTGCTGAAGGCCACCGAGGTCCCCGACGACGACGAGGGACATACCAGGCAGAGCGGGTGGATCGACCTGTCCCGGGTCAAGGTCTCCCTCAGCCCCGAGGCCGAGTGGCGGCAGATGTTCCGCGAGGCGTGGCGGCTGCAGTGGGAGAACTTCTGGTCGGCCGACATGGCGGGCCTCGACTGGCAGGCCGTCTACGACCGCTACCTGCCGCTGCTCGACCGCGTCACCACCCGAGGCGAGTTCTCCGACCTGCTGTGGGAGCTGCAGGGCGAGCTCGGCACCAGCCACGCCTACGAGAGCGGCGGTGAGTACCGGCCAGGCCCCGACTACGCCCAGGGCAAGCTCGGCGTGGACTGGGAGTATCGTGACGGCGCCTACGTCATCGGCCGCATCGTCCAGGGCGACCCGTGGGATCCGGCGGCCACCTCGCCGCTCAACAGGCTCGGTGTCGACGTACGGCAGGGCGACGCGCTCCTGGCCGTCAACGGCATCCCCGTCGGCGAGAACACGACCCCCAACCAGGCGCTGGTCAACCAGGCGGGCCAGGAGGTGGAGCTCACGCTGTCCAGGCAGGGCAGGACCTTCGCCGCGACCGTTCGCGCCATCGCCGACGAGCAGCCCGCCCGCTACCGCGACTGGGTCAACCTCAACCGCGCCCGCTGCCATCACCGCAGTGCGGGCCGCGTGGGATACGTCCACATCCCCGACATGGGCACCACGGGCTTCGGCGAGTTCCATCGCGGCTACCTGGCCGAGTACGACCGCGACGCCCTCATCGTGGACGTCAGGTTCAACACCGGAGGCAACATCTCCGCGCTTCTGCTCGACAAGCTCGCCCGCCGCCGCGTCGGATACGAGCATCCGCGCCGCGGCGACGCCGAGCCCTACCCGCCGGAGTCCCCGCGCGGCCCGCTGGTGGCCATCACCAACGAGTGGGCCGGCTCGGACGGCGACATCTTCAGCCACACGTTCAAGCTGCTCGGCCTCGGCCCGCTCATCGGCAAGCGCACCTGGGGCGGGGTCATCGGCATCTGGCCCCGGCACCGCCTGGCCGACGGCACGCTCACCACCCAGCCGGAGTATTCCTTCACCTTTATCGAAGGAGACAGGAGGGTGGAGAATTACGGAACAGATCCGGACCTAGAGGTCGATATCACACCGCAGGACTATGCCCGGGGCATCGACACACAACTGGAGAAAGCCATCGATCTCTCAATGGAACGGATCTTTCACAGCTGACGTTCAGACTTTGCAACCTTCTCCACCATTGGAGCGTCTAAAGGGCGAAAGCGGGGGAACGCGCCACGGGGACAGTCAAGCGCGTGAGCCCGGAAGCTGACGAGAAGGGGACTCCCACAGGTGCGTGCACTGGCAGGCAAGGGCAAGGCGGCCGTCTACCGGCTGTTCGAGGCCAACAACCGCAGGCGCGAACGCGCCGCGCCACCACCGTCCACGCATCAGATCAGGATCCTGCTCCTGCACGCGTACGGCATGGGCGGCACTATCAGAACGGTCTTCAACCTGGCCAGTTACCTGGCCTCCACCGGGCGCGACGTGGAGATCGTCTCGATCCTCAAGGAGGCGGAGGAGCCGTTCTTCCCCGTCGACCCGAGGGTGAGGTTCCGCTTCCTCGACGACCGGCTCGCGCCGCGGACCGGCCTGCGCGGCAGGCTGTCGAAGATGCCGAGCAAGCTCATCCCGCCGCAGGAGGCGGCCTACCACCGCTTCAACCTGTGGACCGACCTGCAGCTGGCCAGATGGATCCGCTCGGTCGACACCGGCGTCATCATGGCCACCAGGCCGGGTCTCAACCTGGCGCTGGCCCAGCTGGCCCTGCCGAGCGTCATCACCATCGGTCAGGAGCACGTGGCCCTGCAGGGCCAGCCGGAGGAGGTGCAGGAGCTGATCAAGCGCCGGTACCGCACCTTCGACGCGCTGGTCACCCTCACCAAGGCCGACATGCGCGACTATCGCGAGACGCTGCGGCGCAAGCCCAGGAAGCTGGCCCGCATCCCCAACGCGGTGCCGCCGATGACCGGCGAGATCTCCAAGCTGGAGAACAAGGTCGTGGTCGCGGTCGGCAGGATGACCAAGCTCAAGGGCTTCCACCGCCTGATCACCGCGTGGGAGACGGTGGCCGCCGCCCACCCCGACTGGACCCTGCGGATCTTCGGCGCGGGGCCTCAGGAGGACAATCTGCGCGCCCAGGTCGCCGAGGCCGGACTGCAGGACAAGATCGAGCTGCCGGGACCCACCACGGACGTGGGCGCGGAGCTGGAGAGAGCCTCGATCTTCGCGCTCAGCTCCCGCCACGAGGGCTTCCCCATGACGATCCTGGAGGCGATGGCCAAGGGGCTGGCGATCGTCAGCTTCAACAGCCCTCACGGCCCCAAGGAGATGATCACCCACGAGGTCGACGGGCTGCTGGTCAAGCCGCGTACCAACGCCAACCTCGCCGCCTCCCTCATCCGCGTCATCGAGGACGAGGAACTGCGGCATCGGCTGGCCCAGGGGGCGCTGGCCACCGCCGCCACCTACGACGTGGAATCCGTCGGCGGCCAGTGGGACGCCCTGCTGGAGGAGCTGCTGGCCCGCCGTAACGGCACCTACGTCAAGCCTGCTCCCGCCGCGGCCGCCCCTGCTCCCGCACCGCAACCTGCGGCCTCGCCCTCCGGCGAGCCGGCCTCCGCCGTCACACCGTCTCCAGTTCGACCGGCTCAGCGATGACGTCGACCAGCGCGCCGTTGCGGAACACCGTGATCGGCAACGGCCGCCCGATCGCCTCGGCGAACATCAGCCGCTGAAGGCTCTGCGCGTCGCCCACGGGGCTGCGTCCCGCGCTCAACACCAGATCGCCAGGCCGCAGCCCCGCCCGCGCCGCGGGCGAGCCCGACACGACCTCCATCACCCGCAGCGCCTGCCGCTGCCCCGTCCGCGCCCGCAGCGCCTCGGGCAGCGGCGCGGGCGAGGTCACCAGCCCGAGGAAGGCCCGCCGCACCCTGCCGTCGCTGATCAGCGCGGCGATGATCGACCGTGTGGTGGAGTTCATGGGTACGGCCAGGCCCACGCCGACCCCCGCCACAGCCGTGTTGATACCCACCACCCTGGCCTGCGAGTCGGCCAGCGCTCCGCCGGAGTTGCCGGGATTGAGCGCGGCGTCGGTCTGGATGACGTCCTCGATGAGCCGCCCACCCACCGGCAGCGACCGGCCGAGCCCCGAGACCACTCCCGCGGTCACCGAACCCGCCAGGCCCAGCGGGTTGCCCACCGCCACCACGAGCTGGCCCACCACCAGGCCGTCGCTGTCGCCGAGGACGGCGGGCGGCGGCGTCGTCCCCTGCGCTCTGATCACCGCCAGATCCGACAGCGGGTCGCGGCCCACGAGGACGAAATCACCGGCGGAACCGTCGCCGAAGGCCACGGTCCCCGACCGGGACGAACCCACCACGTGCGCGTTCGTCAGCAGGAACCCGTCGGCGGTGAACACCACGGCCGAGCCGCTGCCCCTGCCCGCGCGCACGCTGGCCACCTTGGGCATCAGCTCGGCGGCGACGGAGGAGACGGTGCGGGAGTAGGCGTCGAGGGGATCGGACATACGAGACCTCCCGAGTCAATTACACGATTACACAGTAACTCGCGCTTCACCCGATGGCGATCGCCATCGCGCCACCGACCCCGGCGGCCCCCAGCCCCGCCGGCACGCTGACGGCCACGTCGGCCACCGCATGAGGTCACATCCCCGCCAGGACCGCCGACGGCGCCGCGAGGACCGTGGCCACCAGATACGCCAGGCGCCCTGGCCACTCCTCCATCACCCATCAGCCCCCGAGACGGCCGTCACCGTGTCAAATCCCGGCTAAGCGGGAATTCATTGAGTCTGTGCCCATGGATGGCCGGGAGGAGCCACTTGAGCACTCGGGACGCGGTCGGCGTGCTGGCCGCCGCCGTACTCCTCGCGGCGCTTTTGGGCAGGCACCCCGGCCAACCCGGTCAGCCCGCCACCGCCGCCGCCACCCCGCTCGACAACCCCGACGGAACCCGCCCAGGGCTGGCCCCCATCACCAGCGCGGACGACAGGACAGACGCCCGAAACCTCATCAGCCGGTTACGCGTCAGGGGCATGGGCCCCAAGACCGGCTACACCCGCGAGCGCTACGGCGCCAACTGGGCCGACACCGCCACCGACCTGCCCTACGCCGGCAACGGCTGCCGCACCCGCGACGACCTGCTCGCCCGCGACGGCCACGACCTGTCCTACCGCAAGGGCTCCTCCTGCGACGTCGTCGCGCTCAACCTCGACGACCCCTACACCGGGCGCACCATCGTCTGGCGCAAGAAGCGCGCCGACGACATCCAGGTCGACCACGTCGTCCCGCTGTCCTACGCCTGGCGCATGGGCGCCACGCGCTGGCCACCCGCCAAACGCCTGCGCTTCGCCAACGACCCCCTCAACCTGCTGCCCGTCGACGGCGACACCAACGAGGCCAAGGGCGGCTCGGGGCCCGCCGCGTGGCTGCCGCCCCAGCGCCGCGTCCGCTGCGCCTACGCCGTCCGCTTCGCCCAGGTCGTGCTGAGATACGGCCTCGCCGTCACCAGAGCCGACAAGGCGACCATGCTCAGAGAGTGTCGTCCGACCAGTCGAACCCGTTCTTGAACGTGATGTCGGCCAGCACCCGCTGCCCGTCGGCGTTCGGGTGGAAGTAGTCCCACCTGCTCACCAGATCCAGCGTGAAGGGATAGGAGAACACCGCTCCCCCGTCCGTACGGCACTGCGGGCCGTACGCCGCGCACGCCCGCGCCCACTCCTCGTTGAACTCCATCACCCTGGCCCGCACCCGCGCCCGCCGCTGCACGTCGGCGCGCTTGGTCGACGTCGGGTTGACCAGCATCGTCTGGCAGATCCTGCCCAGCCCCCAGAAGGTCCGCGCGATCGCGCTGTCCTTGCCCACCCTCCACAACCGGCGCAGGTCAGGGATGCTCGCCACGAACACCCGCGCCTGCGGCAGTTCCGCGCGCAGCCTGCCCATCGCCGCCCGTACCCGCTGCCTGAACACGGGAACGGGCGTCATCGTCTCCTCCGTGCGCACGCAGGCGTCCTGCGCGCCCAGCAGGATCGTCACGTACTCCGCCTTGGCCGCGACGGCCTTGTCCACCTGGCCCATCAGGTCGGCGCTCGTCGATCCCGGCGAGGCGAAGTTGCGGTTGTGGCCCTGCAACCCGGGACCCCGCTCGGCCAGCCGCAGGTAGTGGCTGCGCACCTGCGCGTTGTCGCCCGCCGACCACGAGCGCGACGTACACGAGACGTACCAGCCGCAGGCGTTGAACCCCGCGCTCACCGAATCGCCCAACGCCACCATCACCCCGGGCACCGGCTCCACCGCGGCGGGTCCGGATCCGGAGACCAGAATCACAGCGGCGAGGACGCGAAGGATCATGGCCACCAAGGTAGGGACCGCCGCCAGGCCAGGCCACGACCCGGACCCACTTCCTATCGAGCCTTGACACAAGCAGGTTGAGCCCTATACCACTGGGTGTCCGAATTTTCCCCTAAGGTAGGGCATGACGGGGGGCCTGAATCGAACACGTTCAGTTCCGGCATAGCATGTCTTGAGTGAGTGTCGCGCTCGGAATAACCCGCCCTCTGCCGGTTCGCACCATCCCGATCGGGGACCCCGGCAATCTGCTCTCCAGCCTGCCCTCCACCGCACCCTACGCGTGGATCAGGCACGGCGAGGGCCTCGCCGGATGGGGCGAAGCCGCCAAGGTCACGGTGCCTCCAGGCCCCGACCGCTTCGCATGGGCACGCAAGTGGCTCGCCTCCGTCTTCGGCGACGCCCACACCCACGGCGGCATCGGGCCCGTCGCCTTCGGCACGTTCACCTTCGACGAGACCTCACCAGGCTCCACCCTCGTCATCCCCCGCACGGTGCTGGCCCGCCGCGGCGGGCAGGCCTGGATCACCACCATCGGCGACCCGGCGCCCGCCGAGCCGCCCACCCCCATCACCGACCCCGGACGCATCAGCTACGGCGACGGCAGCCTCACCGCCCCGGCGTGGGAGACGATCGTCGCCCGCGCCTCCCGGCGCATCCGCGAAGGCGAACTCGAGAAGGTCGTACTGGCTCGCGACCTGACCGCCACCGCGCAGCACCCCATCGACGTCCGCCTGCTGCTCACCCGCCTGGCCGACCGCTACCCCGACTGTTACACCTTCTCCGTCGCCGGGCTGGTCGGCGCCACACCCGAACTGCTCATCCGCCGCACCGGCCAGCAGATCGAATCCCTCGTCCTGGCCGGCACCACCACTCGCGGCACCAACCCCGCCGACGACATCGCCCGCGGCGCGGCCCTGTTCGCCTCCACCAAGGACCGCCACGAACACGAATGCGCCATCGCCTCCGTCCGCGAGGCGCTCACCCCGCTGGCCGCCAGGCTCAACGTGCCCGACGAGCCCGAACTGCTCGTCCTGCCCAACCTCCAGCACCTGGCCAGCCACGTCACCGGGACCCTCGCCGACGGCGCCTCCGTCCTCGACGTCGTCGCCGCCCTGCACCCCACCGCGGCCGTCGGCGGCACCCCCACCCCCACCGCCATCAGGCTCATCCGCGAACTCGAAGGCATGGACAGGGCCGGCTACGCGGGACCCGTCGGGTGGATCGACGCCCACGGCGACGGCGAATGGGGCATCGCCCTGCGCTCGGGCATCGTCGAAGGCCACCGCGCCCGCCTGTTCGCCGGCTGCGGCATCATGGGCACCTCCGATCCCGCCAGCGAGCTCGCCGAGGCGCAGACGAAGTTCCGCGTCATGCAGTACGCGCTGGAGGGCTGAGCCCTCACGTCTCGGGGACGTGGATCGCCGCTTCCACCGCGACCACGGCCCTGCCCGCGGTCAGCGTGGCCACCCAGTCGGTGAAAGCGGCCACCTGATCCTCCCCGACGGCCACCGAGAACGACACCTCGGCACCGTAGCCGACCTCGCGCACCGGGTACGCCGACGCGCGAAGGTCGTTCTCCAGCCGCCCGGCCTGCTCGTGCCCCACCGACACCCGCACGAGCCTGGCCGGCACCATCCGCACGGGATCCACCCTGTCGAGGGTCTCGGTGACCGCCGAGCCGTACGCCCTGACCAGGCCGCCGGCGCCGAGCAGCACGCCGCCGAAGTAGCGCGTCACCACGGCGACCACGTCGTTGAAGCCCCGCCCCACCAGCGCCTGGACCATCGGCGTGCCCGCGGTGCCGCCGGGCTCGCCGTCGTCGTCACCCTTCTGCAGCCGCTGGCCGA
Source organism: Nonomuraea mangrovi (assembly GCF_042681425.1). Taxonomy (NCBI): domain Bacteria; kingdom Bacillati; phylum Actinomycetota; class Actinomycetes; order Streptosporangiales; family Streptosporangiaceae; genus Nonomuraea; species Nonomuraea mangrovi. The sequence continues at coordinate 299,548 of NZ_JBHUFV010000003.1, forward strand.
TGACGTAGGCGGTGCAGTTGTGGGTGGCACCGGGGTGCAGCTTGCGCCGTTCGGCGATGAACTCGGCGGCGGCTTCCACGCTCGGCGCCGGCGCCATCGCGCAGATGAACCGTGACCTCTTGACCTCGGTCTCGTGCTCGGTGCCGGTTGCCAGGGTGAGGTAGGGAAGGGCCACCGACCCAGGCTAGCGCCTTTACAAAGTAGATTATTTTCGGCCTGGTGGCGGGCGGCGGGTCAGCCTGGCGGGATGCTGATGCCGAGCATGCGGGCGCCGGTCTCCGTGCGCGGGCGGTGCGTGCTGCCCGGCCCGAACACCACGTAGCTGCCGGGGCCGAGCCGGTGCCCGTTGTCGATGAACTCGCCCGAGACCACGTAGTAGCGCTCCTCCCCCTCGTGCAGGTCCACCTCAGGCCATTCGGTCCCAGGCGCGAAGTCGTACATCCAGCCGCGAGCCCGTTCGGTGGCCGGCAACCGCCGCCTCACGATCCCCGGGACGACCTCCACGGCCTCCACCTCGTCCACGTGCAGCACGCGCATGTCGTTGTCCTTGTGATCCATGGCGACCATCCTCGGCGGCCCCACTCCCCCGGCCCAGTGTCTGGATTGACATCTTGCGGTACTTTCCTGCCATGAGCGTTCACCAGGTCGTCGCGCTCGTCCTGCCACCGCAGTCCACCTTCGAGCTGGCCTGCGCCGCCGAGGTCTTCGGCGTGCGCCGGCCGGGGCTGGACGTCCGCTACGACTTCGGCGTCTGCGCCGAGCATCCCGGGCCCGTGCCGACCCTGGCCGGCTACGACATGCACGTGGCCGCGGGTCTGGAGGCGCTGGACGGCGCGGACACCGTCGTCGTCCCCGGTTGGCAGCGGCCCGGCGAGCCCGCCTCCACGGCCGTCGTCGACGCACTCCTGCGGGCCCACGGTCGAGGGGCGCGCCTCGTCTCCATCTGCTCGGGCGCCTTCCTGCTGGCCCAGACGGGACTGCTCGACCACCGCAGGGCCACCACCCACTGGCGCATGGCCGCCGAGCTCGCGGCCCGCTTCCCCCTGGTCGAGGTCGACGCCGACATCCTGTACGCCGACCTGGGAGACGTCGCCACGAGCGCGGGCACCGCCGCGGGCATCGACCTGTGCCTGCAACTGGTCCGCGCCGACCACGGGGCCGCCTACGCCGCGCAGGTGGCCAGGCACATGATCATGCCGCCGCACAGGGAGGGCGGCCAGTTGCAGTACGCCGCGACGCCCGTCACCGGCAGGGTCTCCGACTCGCTGGCCCCCGTCCTCGACTGGGCGGCGGAGCGGTTGCACGAGCCGCTCACGGTGGACGACCTCGCGGCCAGGGCGGGGATGTCCCCGCGCACACTGGCCAGGAGGTTCGCCGAGCAACTCGGCGCCAGCCCCGGCAGGTGGCTGCTCGTGCGGCGCGTCGCGGCGGCGCAGGCGCTTCTGGAGGAGACCGACCTGCCGGTCGAGACGATCGCGGCGCGGGTCGGGCTGTCATCGGCGACCAATCTGCGCAGGCGCTTCCACGACGCCCTGCGCACCACGCCCGCCGCCTACCGCCGCTCCTTCCGCCGGTGAACGGCCGCGCCTGGCAGGCGCGGGTGACGGCCGGAATCGCCATGGCGCCGTTCGGCCTGCGGGGACGGCCGGAGTCGCCGGGCGCGACCTGCGCTGAGCGGCACCCGACGAGGCCGGCCCCTGACAGTAGGCTCGGCACCGTGAAGTACGTACTGATGATCGGCTTCGACGCCTCGGCGCCGCCCCAGGTCCTGCAGGCCCAGCAGGAGGCGGGCTGCGAGGGCTGGAGCGAGGAGATGGAGGCGCGGGGCGTGGTACGCGGCGGGGCGGGGCTGCGGCCCAGCTCCGAGGCCACCACCGTGCGCGTCAGGCAGGGCCGCGTGCTGCGGTCGGACGGGCCGTTCGCGGAGACCAAGGACCAGATCGGCGGCTTCGTCATCATCGAGTGCGCCGATCTGGACGAGGCCATCGAGATCGCCGCCAAGCACCCGTCGGCCCGCTTCGGGCAGATCGAGATCAGGCCCGTCTGGGAGCCATGACAGCGCCATGACCGGAACGGACGCCGCGGCACGGCAGGCCACGATCGAAGCGGTCTTCCGCGCCGAATGGGGGCAGGTCGTCGCCACCCTCATCCGCGTGACGGGCGACTGGGACCTGGCCGAGGAGTGCGCCCAGGACGCCTTCGCCACGGCCATGGAGCGCTGGCCGAGGCAGGGAGTCCCCGACCGGCCCGGCGCGTGGCTGACCGTGACCGCCCGCAACCGGGCCACCGACCGGCTGCGCAGGCGGGCCGTGGGCGCCGCCAAGCTCCGCGAGCTCGCCGCGACGGAGCAGGGGCCGCAGCCCGAGGTGGACGACTTCCCCGACGACAGGCTGCGGCTGATGTTCACCTGCTGCCATCCGGCGCTGCCGTTCGAGGCGCAGGTCGCCCTCACCCTGCGCAGTCTCGCCGGGCTCGGCACCGAGGAGATCGCCCGCGCCTTCCTGGTGCCGGAGTCCACGATGTCGCAACGGCTCGTCAGGGCCAGGCGCCGGATCCGCGAGGCGGCGATCCCGTTCGCCGTGCCGCCTCCCGACCTGCTGCCCGAGCGGCTCGACGCCGTCCTGGGCGTGCTGTACCTGCTGTTCAACCAGGGGTACACCGCGCACGGCCTGTGCGACGAGGCCATCAGGCTGGCCAGGCTGCTGGCCGGGCTCATGCCAGGGGAGCCCGAGGCGGGCGGGCTGCTGGCGCTGATGCTGCTGCACGACGCGAGACGGGCGGCCAGGCTCGACGGCGAGGGCGTGCTCGTCACGCTCGACCGCCAGGACCGCGGCCTGTGGGACCGTGCCCAGATCGAGGAGGGCGTCACCGTCCTCGACGCGTGCCTGGCGCGCGGGCGCCCCGGGCCGTACCAGCTGCAGGCCGCCATCGCGGCCTGCCACGCCACCGCGGCGAGCGCCGGCGAGACAGACTGGCGGCAGATCCTCCTGCTGTACGGCACGCTGGCGCGCCTGCTTCCCTCCCCCGTCGTGGAGCTCAACAGGGCGGTGGCGCTCGCCATGGTCGAAGGCCCGCAGGCGGGTCTCGACCTGATCGAGACGCTGACCGGCCTGGACGGCTATCACCTGCTGCCCGCCACCCGCGCCGATCTGCTGCGCCGCCTCGACCGGCGGGCCGAGGCGGCGCAGGCCTACCGGCAGGCGATCGAGCTGGCGGGCGAGGAGGCCGACCGTCGGTACCTGCGTGGACGGCTGGCGGAGATCTCCGGCTGACGGTTGTCTGTCCGCGGCCACCCCGTTCGTCGGTGGGGCATGAACACGATGAATGTGGAAGTCAACGGCGTCAGGCTGGCCGTGGAGACCTTCGGCGAGCCTGCCGACCCTGCCGTCCTGCTGGTCGGCCCCAGTCTGCTGTCGTGGCCGGAGGAGTTCTGCCGCGCCCTCGGCCGGTTCGTCATCAGGTACGACCCGCGCGACTCCGGCCTGTCGACCGGCTACCCGGCGCAGGCCCCGCCGTACACGCTGCGGGACCTCGTCTCCGACGCGGCGGCGCTGCCGGCGGTGTTCGGCGCGAGCAGGGCGCACGTGGTCGGCCTCTCCACGGGAGGCTGGATCGCCCAGTTGCTCGCCCTGGACCACCCCGCGCTCGTCGCCTCCCTCACGCTGGTCGCCACCAGGCCGACCGCTCCGGGGCCCGCCGACCCCGACCTGCCCGAGCACGCCGAGCGGGTCATGAAAGCCGTCATGAACGGCCCTGACTGGTCGGATCGCCCGGCGGTGATCGAGCACCTGGTCGGCTTCGAGCGGATCATGGCGGGCGAGGGCGCCTTCGACGAGGCGGCGGCCAGGCGACGCGCCGAGCGCCATCGCGATCCGCACGCCGCCACCGTCAACCTCGCCTTCATCGACCACGGCGAGCGCTGGCGCGAGCGGCTGGGCGGGATCCGGGTGCCCACGCTGGTCGTTCACGGCGGCGCGGACCCGTTCTTCCCGCTGGGCAACGGCGAGGCGCTGGCCAGAGAGATCCCGTCGGCCCGCCTGCTGACCGTGGAGGGCGCGGGTCACGAGCTGCCCCGTGAGGCGTGGAAGGAGATCACCGCACATATTGATAAATGACTGACCGGTCATTCATAATACGGGCATGCCCAAGAGAGTGGACCGCGCCGCGCGCCGCGAGGAGATCCTGGCGGCCGCGATGCGGGTGTTCGCGCGCAAGGGGTTCGCCGCGTCCCGCATCGACGACGTCGCGGCCGAGGCTGGCATCGCCAAGGGCAGCGTCTACCTGTACTTCGACAGCAGGGACGCCCTGCTGCGGGCCGCCTTCGAGTCCTACGCCGCCCTGTCCGCCGACGTGCTCGCAGGCCTGGGCCCCGGTCCCGCGCTCGACCGGCTCGCGACGCTGGTACGGCGGGTCGTGGCGATGCTGGCCGCCCACCCCGACCACGCCCGCGTCCTGGTGGACCTGTGGGCGTCGGGGCCGCCGCTCGACATGGCCGCCGTCTACCGCGACCACCGCGCGGTGATCGAGGACCTGCTGCGGCAGGCGGCCGGAGAAGGAGCCCTTCGCGCGGGCATCGGCCCCGAGCACGCGGTGGTCGTCGTCGCCGCCATCGAGGGCTGCCTGCTGCAGTGGCTCGTCGACCCCGCGCTGCCACTCGCCGAGCTGGCCGGACCCGTCATCGACGTCTGCGTGGAAGGAATCAGAGCTTGACGCTCACCGAACGCCTGATCGCCCCCGGCGCCACGAGGGGCGAGGCGGTGCTGTCGTTCGGCACCGCCTTCGCGGGCGGCGCCCTGTCGGTCGCGCTGGCCTCGACCGCGGGCCTGCCGCCGCTCGCACTCGTGGTGATCGCGGTCGTCGCCTTCGACCTGTACGGCGGAGCCGTCGTCAACGCCACCCGGGCCGCCAAGCTCTGGTTCCACCGGCAGGGCCGTACGAGAGTGCACCACGTGGGTTTCGTGGCGATCCACGTGCAGCCGTTCGTCCTGGCGTGGGCGGTGCCGGGATTCACCTGGACGGCCGCGGCCGCGATCTACGCCTCCGTCCTGGTGGCGGCGCTGGCGGTGACGGCGGTCCCGCTTCCGCTGCGCAGGCCCGCCGCCTTCGCCGCCACGGCGCTCGCGCTCGTCTGGACCACGGCGATGGTGGCGGTGCCCGGCGTGCTCGCCTGGGTCGCCCCCCTCCTGCTGATCAAGCTCCTGCTCGCGCACCTGCTGCCCGAGGAGGCGGCCGGGTGAACGCCGTCGCTCCGCTCGAACACCCCCTGGACGCGGCCAGGTGAACGCACTCCGCCCGAGTACCCCCAGGACGCGGCCGGGTCAACGCCGTCACGCCTCCTCGGGCACCTCGATCCTTGCCAGGTGGCCGGTCTCCAGGGCGGCCCACAGGAAGCCGTCGGCTCCCACGGCGATGCCGTGCGGCTCCGACGCGGGGGTGGGCAGGTCGTAGGTGGTGATGCGCCCATCGGGCGTGACCCGGCCGACGCGGTTGCCGCCCCACTCGGTGAACCAGCAGGCGCCGTCGGGGCCCAGGGTGATCGCGTGCGGGCGGGCCGTCCTGTCCGGCAGCGGGAACTCGGTGATGTCGCCGTCGACGGTGATCCGGCCGATCTGGCCCGCGCCGATCTCGACGAACCACAGCGCGCCGTCGCCGCCCGCGGTGATCCCCACCGGCGCGGCGCCCTCGGTGGGCAGCGGGTGGACCTCGATCCGGCCGTCCATCGTGATGCGGCCGACGGCGTGGGCCTGGTTCATGGCGAACCACATCGCGCCGTCGGGGCCGGCGACGATCGCCGAGGGGAAGGCGCCCTGCACCGGCAGCGGATATTCGGTGACCTGGCCGTCGGTGGTGATCCGTCCGACCAGGCCCGCGTTGGTCCCGGTGAACCAGAGCGCGCCGTCGGGCCCCTGCGCGATGCCGAACGGCCCTGCTCCGGCGGTCGGCAGCGCGAAGGACCTGGCCTCGCCTTCGACGGTGATCCTGCCGATCGCGTGCCCCTGGTACTCGGTGAACCACAGCGCCCCGTCGGGCCCCTGCGTGATCACGGTCGGTCCCGCCCCGACCGGGTAGGTCGTGACCGCCCCGTCGGCCGCCATGCGGCCGATCGCCCCCTGACCGACGAGCGTGAACCACAGCGCGTCGTCGGGTCCCGCGGTGACCGCGTACGGCCCCGCGGCGGGCACCGCGAACTCCCTGACGGGGTCGGCGATCCACGCGGCGGCCCTGGCCGTACGGGACGCCCGGTCCGGGTGAGACTCCACGCGGACGCTTCCCCCCGCTCTCCTGACCGCCGCCACCAGTCTGTCGACGGCCCCGGCATCCTCGGCGGCGACATCCGCGGCGGCGTCATCCGTGAGGATCAGCAGCGGCGGCAGGACGGGCGGCGGGGTGACCTCGGCGGGTGCGAGCAGGATCACGCCCGCAGGCGGCGGGCCGAGCAGTGAAAGGGCCTCCAGCGCGAGCGCGGCCCCCGAGCCCTCACCCGCCAGCGTGATCCGCGAGGCGGGCGTGCCCTCGTCGAGCAGCGCCTGGTAGGCGGCGGCCACGTCCTTCGGCGCGGCGGGGCGGACCTCCACCACGCGGCAGCCGAGACCGGCCGCTTCCCGCTCGTCGTGGCCGTGGACGTAGAGGACGGTTCGCGTGCTCTCCGTCGTGGTGGGCACGTGGACGTTGTCGGCGGTGGTGTTCACTGCTTCTCCATCGTGAGCTGGTACGCGTGGGTGCGCCGGTGGGCGACGCATCCCAGGCGCTCGTTGACCGCGAGCATGTGCGCCCTGCGGCTCTCCCCCGCCCTGGCGAAGCCGGGCCGCACGAGGGAGTCCTCGCCGGTGGAGGCGGTGACGACGGCGTACCGGGCGGCCGGCTGCTCGGCCGACACCGTGCCGACGGGGATGACATGGATCATGGCGTTCACCCTACGCGGGGGTACCGGCCGGTTGTGCCATCCAACCGTATGGTGTACGGTACAGCGTACCGAACATCGGAGGAGAACGTCTTGCGACAGAACGACATCCGGCCCTTCCGTCTCGACATCGCCCAGACCGCATTGGACGACCTGCGCGAGCGGCTCGACAGGGTCCGCTGGCCCGACGAGGTCCCCGGGCTCGGCTGGCAGTACGGCGTGCCCCTCGACCATCTGCGCGACCTCGTCGAGCACTGGCGCACCGGCTACTCCTGGCGCGCCGCCGAGGCGGAGCTGAACGCGCACCCCCAGTTCACCACCGAGATCGATGGGCAGAACGTCCATTTCCTGCACCTCCGATCCGCCAATCCCGACGCGCTGCCCCTCCTGATCACGCATGGCTGGCCGAGCTCCCCCGTGGAGTACCTGGACGTGATCGAGCGCCTGTCGGCCGACTTCACGCTGGTGATCCCGTCGCTGCCCGGCTACGGCCTCTCCGGCCGGACCAGCGAGATCGGCTGGGGCTCCACCCGCATCGCCCGCGCATGGCTCGAGCTGATGACCAGGCTCGGATACGACCGCTTCGGCGTGCAGGGCGGCGACTGGGGCACCTGGATCTCCCGCGAGGTCGGCGTGCTGGCCCCCGAACGCGTGGTCGGCATGCACGGCAACGGCATCATCTGCTTCCCCCTGGGCCTGCCGGGCGAGCTCGACGGGCTCACCGAGGTCGAGCAGGAGCGGATGGCCTTCCGCGAGCGGTACATGACCGAGCAGTACGGCTACAAGCTGATCCAGTCCGCCCGCCCGCAGACCTTCGCGTACGGCATGGCCGACTCCCCCGTCGCCCTGCTGGCCTGGTTCGCCGGCGTCTTCCACGAGTGGAGCGACGGCGGGATCCCGCGCGACCGGCTGCTGACGACCGTGATGCTGTACTGGCTGACGAACACGGCGGGCTCGGCGGCCCGCTCGTTCGTGGAGACACCCGACACCTCGGAGGACACCTCGGTGGAGTGGGAGCTCAAGCCGGCCACGGTGCCCACGGGCGTCTCGGTGTTCCCGAAGGACATCCTGCGCCCGATCCGCCGCTTCGCCGAGCGGGACAACAACGTGGTGAGCTGGGTGGAGCACGAGCGGGGCGGCACGTTCGCCGCCCTGGAGCAGCCGGACCTCTTCGCCGAGGACGTCCTCGCCTTCTTCCACCGGCTCTGACCTCGCCGGCCTTTCGCACAGCTCCCTCGCCGAGCCTCCACCGACTCCCCGTGCAGGGCCCGGCCTCTCACGCGAGGTCGGGCCCGGCACGGACTCCCGGTGCCCGCGTCGAGGCGGAGGACGACGCGATCGGCCGCCTGCTCTCGGCCGCGGCCACGGGAGCGTCGAATCGGCGGTGCCGGCTGGGGGTAGCGTGACCTGGTGCGATTTGGAGTGCTTGGTCCCCTTGCCGTGTGGGCCGACGACGGGCGGCCGGTGCGGGTCCCCGAGGTGAAGGTCCGCGCGCTGCTGGCCGACCTGCTGGTCCACGAGGGCAGGCCGGTGCCGGCCGACCGGCTCCTGGACGACCTGTGGGGCGAGGAACTGCCCGGCAACCCGGCCAACACCCTGCAGACCAAGGTCTCCCAGCTGCGCCGCGCCCTGGGGCGGGACGGCCGCGACCTGGTGGTCTTCCAGCCGGCGGGCTACGTGCTGCGCGCCGCCGAGGTGGACGCGCTGACGTTCGCGGGCCTGCTCGACCGCGCCCGCGCGACCGCCGACCCCCGCGCGAAGGCGGACCTGCTGTCCGACGCGCTCGCGCTGTGGCGCGGGCCCGCCTTCGCCGAGTTCCGCGACGAGGAGTTCACCCGCGCCGCCGCCACCCGCCTGGAGGAGCAGCGGCTGACCGCGGTGGAGGAGCAGGCCGAGGTACGGCTGGCGCTCGGCGAGCACAGCAGGCTGGCCGACGAGCTCGGGGAGGTGGTGGCCGAGCACCCGCTGCGCGAACGCCTGCGCGCGACCCACCTGCGCGCGCTTTACCGGTCGGGACGGCAGAGCGAAGCGCTGGCCGGCTACACCGAGCTGCGCGAGCGGCTGGCCGACGAGCTCGGCCTCGATCCCGGCCCCGAACTGGCCGCGCTGTACCAGGCGATCCTGCGGCAGGATCAGGGGCTCGCCCCCGTGCCCACGCCCGCCACCTCGGCCGCGCGTCCCCGCACGAACCTGCCCGCCCAGCTGACCGGCCTGATCGGAAGGCAGGAGGCGGTCGCCCGGGTACGGGCCCTGCTCGACTCCTCCAGGCTGGTCACGCTGACGGGACCCGGCGGGGTCGGCAAGACCAGGCTGGCCTTGGCCGCCGCCGCCGACCCCACGTACCCCGGCGGCGTGTGGCTGGTCGAGCTCGCGGGCGCCGCGGGCGAGCTGGCCGAGAGGGTGGCCGCCGAGCTGGGCATCAGGGACGAGACCGCGTCGGGCTCCCGGCCGGGGATGCCCCCCGCGGCCCTGGCGCACCGGCTGGCCGACGCCCTGCGCGGGCAGGAGCTGCTGCTGGTGCTGGACAACTGCGAGCACCTGGTGGAGCAGGTCGCCGAGCTGACGACCCTGCTGCTGAGGACCGCGCCGGGGCTGCGCGTGCTGGCCACCAGCCAGGAGTCGCTGGCCGTTCCCGGCGAGTCGCTGTACACGGTGGCCCCGCTCGGCCTTGCCGACGCGGTCGAGCTGTTCGCCGCCCGCGCGGCGCCCGGCTTCACCATGGACGCCGAGAGCGCGCCGTGGGTCGAGGCGATCTGCGCGCGGCTGGACGGCCTGCCGCTGGCGCTGGAGCTGGCCGCCGCCCGGGTGCGCGCGCTGGGCGTCCGCGGGGTGGCCGAGCGGCTCGACGACCGCTTCCGCCTGCTGGCCGCCGGAGGCAGGGGGCGTCCCGCCCGGCAGCAGACCCTGCGGGCGGTGATCGACTGGAGCTGGGATCAGCTCACCGAACCTCAGCGGGCGGCGCTGTGCGCGCTGGCGGCACACCCCGGCGGCTGCACGGCGGAGGCGGCCGAGGCCTCCGGCGTGGACCTGGATCTGCTGGACCAACTGGTCAACAGGTCCATGGTGGTCGCCGACCCGCCGAGGTACCGCCTCATGGAGAGCATCGCCGCCTACTGCCTCGCCCTCCTCGACGAGGACGATCCCGTGTTCGCGCGCAGGGACGCCTACTACGTCGAGCTGGCCGAGCGGGCGCGGCCGCACCTGCAGGGACCCACCCAGCGCGAGTGGCTGCGGCGGCTCGACGACGAGGTGCTCAACCTGCTGGCCGTCACCGGCTCCAGGCGGCTGGCACACGCTCTGGCCTGGTACCGGTACCTGCGCGGCAGGCACGGTGAGGCGCACCGCCATCTGGCCGCGACGGACGCGGGGTCGGCTCTCGAGGTCGGGTTCGCCATGCTGGTGGGCGCAGGCAGGGCCGAGGTGAAGGAGTATCCCGACGCCAGGTCCCGCTGGTTCGTCGCGCACGCCTACCTGCATCTCGGCGACGTGGCCGCGGCCGGGCCGCTGCTCGGCGAGGCGCTGGCCGGCTTCCGCGCCCTCGACGACCGGTGGGGCGCCGCGGCCGCGCTTGCCGGCCTGGCCAAGCTGGCGACGTTCCAGGGCGACTTCGCGGCCGCGGAGCGGAGCGGCACGGAGAGCATGGCGCTCTTCGGAGAGCTCGGTGACAGGTGGGGGCAGTCGCAGGCCGCCGACCAGCTCGGCTACCTGGCCGAGATCGCCGGCGACTACGAGCGGGCCGGCCGCCTGCACCGCGAGGGGCTGCGCGTGGCCGAGGACCTGCGGTTGTGGACCGACGTGTCGTACCGGCTGTCCAGCCTCGGCAGGATCGCGCTGTTGACCGGTGACCTGGCCGCGTCCCGGGAGTTCCACGAACGCGGCATGCGGCTGGCCGCCGAGCAGTCGAACCGGTTCGCCGAGGAGTTCGCCCGCGTGGGGCTGGGCCTCGTGGCTCGCCGCTCGGGCGACCTCGACACCGCCGAGCGGCTCTTCCGCGAGTCGCTGGAGTGGAACAGGCGGCTGGAGGCCGACTACGGCGTGCCGTTCTACGGGGTGACGCTGATCCTGGCCGAGCTCGGTTTCGTGGCCGAGCGGCGCGGCGACGCCGTACAGGCCAGGGCGCTGCACCTGGAGGGGCTCGCCGCCGCGCACGAGATCGGCGATCCGCGATCCGTCGCGCTGGCCCAGGAGGGGCTGGCGGGCGTCGCGGCCCTCGAAGGAGCGGCGGAGGAGGGGCTGCGCCTGCTGGAGGAGGCGAGTGCGCTGCGGGCGTCGGTCGGCGCGCCGCTGCCGCCCGCCGAGCGCGGCGACGTCGACCGCATCAGGTCCGCGCTGGAAGGCGTCGCGCGCTGAGCTCCGGCGCCGCCCGCGCGGAGCAGGGACGGGCGCGGGCGGCCCGAGACCGGCGGGCGGGTCGTCCTCGGCCTGTGACCGGCCTCAGCCGCCCAGGTTGGCCGACATCCTGGTCAGGACGTCGATGGTGGACCGGTACTCCTCGGGGCTGATCCCGTCCGTCACCTTCGCGCGGGTGGCCGAGACCTGCTCCAGCAGGGCCGCGTGCGCCCGCCGTCCCTCCTCGGTGAGGTCGACCGGCTCGGCCGGCGTCAGCCAGCCCTTCCCGCGCAGCGCCTCGACGTACGGCCTCAGCGACGGCTCCTCCTCGCTGAGGAAGGGACCGAGTTCGGCGTCGAGGTCGGCCACGCTGCGCGGCCGCTTGAACAGGACGTTCATCACCTGCCAGTGGCGGCGCGTCACCCCCTGCCCCGCGAGCAGGTCGTCGAGCGAGCCCTCGACCAGCGCGTGCAGGTGCTTGATCCAGTAGCCGATGGGCTTGTCCATGTTCTCCATGTGTCCTCCATAGGTGCATGTCTTATGACAACTATATGTATAACTACATGTAGAATGGCAAGCATGGATGAACCGGTCGCCGCCGTCGAGCGGGCCATGGTGGAGATCCGCCGCCGTCAGAGCCGTCGCAGCCTGCACAGACTCGGCGGCGGCGGCCTCGATCCCGCGCTGTTCGGGGTGGTCGACGCGGTGGAGGAGGAGCCCGGCGCCACCGTCACCTCGATCGCCGACCGGCTGGGCGTCGATCAGCCGCGGGCCAGCCGCCTGGTCGCCAGGGCCGTCGAGGAGGGGTTGCTGCGCAGGGTCGCCGACCCGTCCGACGGCAGGCGTAGCACGCTGGAGCTCACCGAGCGGGGTGTGGAGCAGGCCGAACACGTGCACAGGCTGCGCCGCCAGGTGTTCGGCGACGCGATGAGCGCGTGGCCGGAGCGGGACCGCCGCGAGTTCGCCCGCCTGCTCACCGCCTTCGTCACCGCGCTGCGCCCCGGCTAGCGGGGTGGCAGGGCGTCGGCGTGCGCGAACGCGTCGAGCAGGCAGCCGGTGAGGTTGCGCTGCGCGACACGGCCGGGGTCGAGCGCGGGGTTGTAGATCGTCACGTCGAGACCCCTGATCCGCTCGTCGGCCAGCAGCGTCCCTGCCACGACGGCGAACTCCCGCCGGCTGAACCCGCCCGGCAGGCGGTAGTCGACCGCCGGCATCAGGACGTCGTCGAGCACGTCCGCGTCGATGTGGAGGAGGAAGCCCTCGACGCCCGCGCCGTCCAGATGGGCGAGCGCCCGCCTCGCCGTGTCCTCCGCTCCCGCCTCCCGCATCTCGGCGAGGGAGATGACGAGAGCGTCGGTGGCGCGCAGCGCGGCTCCGGTCTCCCGCTGCTCGTCCAGGTCGCGGTGGCCGATGACGGCGGCGGCGCGGCTCGGCACGAGCGGCCGGGAGCCGTCCAGGCCGGCGATCAGGTCCGTGCCGAGCCCGAACGCGAGGTACAGCTCGGAGTCCGACGCCTCACCGGTCGGCGAGTCCTCGGGCGGGTAGAAGTCGGTGTGCGCGTCGAGGAACACCAGGCCGTAGGCGCCTCTGCGGCGCAGCGCGAGCAGGCTGCCGAAGATGACGCTGTCGTCCCCGCCGAGCACGACGGGGAAAGCGCCCGCGTCGAGCACGCCGGCCACGGCCCCGGCCTGGCGCAGCGCCACGTCGGCGATGGCGTCGGCGTTGAGCAGCCGGCTCGGGTGGGTGCGGTCGGGCGAGTACGGCGGCGCCTCCACGACGGGGCCGAGGCTCGCGCCGAGCGCCTCGGCGAGCCCCGCGTCGAGCAGCGCGCCGCCGAGCCGCTCGACGCCCGGGACCAGGCCGAGGTTGGTCCGCACGTGGATGATCACAGGACGGTCAGGTCGCGGCATGCCGCCTCCTCTCCCCCCGCCACCTACCCAGGCCCTGCGGCCCGACGCGGGCCGCCCGGGCGATCGCACGCCGATGCAGTCGTGTCGAGGGTGCCCGCGAATGCCCGGACGCCCACGGCCCGCATACGTCAGGAACGGGACGACCCGCGCGGTCAGGGCTGGGACAGGTAGCCGGCCAGGGCGCCCCGGCTGCGCTGGAGGTCGTCGATGCGCTCGTCCATGGCCGCCAGTTCCCTGTCCATGATCGCCCGCAGGTCCGCGCACCAGTCGAACTCCGGTTCGCCGCCCCGGGTGCACGGCAGGACGACGCGGATCACCTCGGTGGACAGGCCCGCGTTCAGCAGCGCGCGCACCTTCCGCACGGTGATCACCGAGTCCTCGTCGAAGCTGCGGTAGCCGTTGAAGTCGCGCCGGGCGGTGATCAGTCCCTGCGCCTCGTAATACCGCAACAGCCTCGAGCTGACCCCCGTACGACGGGACAACTCCCCGATCAACATGCGACCACCCTGCCTGGCGTTGACCTTCCAACCGATGTCAAGCCTTAACGTCGCGCCCTGAGCAAACATTTCGCGCACGTCAGGCCAGGCAGCGAGCTCCCAGCCGGTGGCCCGTGCGCGGAAGCCGTACACCGTCCCGGAGGGTGGTAGGACATGTCAACCGGCTTGACCTCAGACGGCGGTGCCGTCGCGACGCCGGCTGCGGGGAAGGACTCTCCGCGCTGGCCGGCCAGATGGTGGATCGCGCTGCTCATCAGCAGCGGAGTGATCCTCTTGGACGGTCTCGACATCTCGATGATCGCTGTGGCCATACCCGAGATCCAGCAGGAGTTCGGGATGAGCGCGGCCGCCGCGCAGTGGCTGGCGAGCGCCTACATCCTGGCGTTCGGCGGATTCCTGTTGCTGGGCGGGCGGTGCGCTGACCTGTTCGGCCGGCGGCGGGTGCTGGTGGCCGCGATGGCCGTGTTCGCGATCGTGTCGCTGTTCGGGGCGCTCGCCGAGGACGGCGTTCTCCTGATCGTCTCCCGCTTCGTCAAGGGCATGGCCGCGGCGTTCACCGCGCCGGCGGCCATGTCGGTGCTGACCACGACCTTTCCCGAGGGCCCGCACCGGAACAGGGCTTTCGGCATCTTCAACGTCTTCGAGGCGTCGGGGTACTCGTCCGGCCTGCTGGTGGGCGGTCTGCTCGCGGCGCTGAACTGGCGGGCCATCTTCCTGCTGCCGATCCCGATCGCCGTGCTGATCCTGGTGGCCGCGCTGCGGTACCTCCCGGCGGATCCGCCGCGCACCGAGCGGTCACGGCTCGACGTCGGCGGCGCCGTGACGCTGCCGGCCGCGATGCTGCTGCTGGTCTTCACGGTGTCGGCCGCGACGGACGCCGGTTGGACGTCGCCGCGGACGATGGGCGGGTTCGCGCTCTCGGCTCTGCTGCTCGCCGCGTTCGTGGTGATCGAGCGCGGAGTGAGGGAGCCGCTGATCCGCCTGGGCATCTTCCGTGACCGCGGCCTGGTCGCCGCGAACCTCAGCGCGGCCCTGCTGTACGGCGGCGCCATGGGATTCCAGTTCCTGCTCGCCCTGTACCTGCAGAACCTGCACGGGTGGCAGCCGTGGCAGATGGCGCTGGTGCTGCTGCCCGCGGGGCTCATGGTGGTCGTCATGGGGCCGAAGCTCGGGGCGCTGATGAACCGTTTCGGCGTCACCAGGGTGCTGATGGCCGGGCTTCTCGCGTTCATCCCGTCGTACCTGCTGATGCTGGGCATCGGCCCGGAGCCTGACCTGTGGATCCTGCTGCCCATGTCCTTCCTCTGGGGGCTGGGCTTCGCGCTCAGCATCTCGGCGTTGATGGTCGCGGGCACCAGCGGGGTGGCCGACCACGAGCAGGGGCTCGCAGCCGGGCTGCTCAACAGCTCGCTGCAGGTAGGCGGCGCCTTCGGCCTCGCGGTCGTCACCGCGGCGATCGTGCCGGGCACCCGGCTGGACATGCTCTATCCCGGGGTGCTGGCCATCCTGGCGTTCGCGGTGCTGACGCCGCTGGCACAGCTGCTCCGCCGACCGAGGTGACCACGGCGCGGCCGTGCGCGATCAGGTCGAGCCGGAGGTGCGGCGCAGCGAGTCCAGCAGCCGCGACAGCGCGGCCTGGGTGTCGGCGAGGTCGCCCGGGTCGGCGGTGGAGGCCAGCCAGAGCGCCGCCTCGTTCATCGCCCCCGACAGCAGCCTGGTCAGCGGCGCGACCGGCTGCTCGACGATCACCCCCGCCGCCATCAGCTCGGTCAGCGCCTCGGCCAGGTGGCGGGCCGAGGCGGCCTCGTCCAGCGCCCGCCATTCGGTCCAGCCGAGGACGGCGGGCCCGTCGATGAGCATGATCTGCTGCACGTCGGGGTCGGCGCTGGCGGCGAGGAAGGCCTGACAGCCGGCCACGAGCTGCCTCCACGGGTCGTCCTCGGCGTCGGCGGTGGCGGCCACGCGCTCGCCCACCTCGTGCTGCACCTGCTCGAGCACGGCGCGGAACAGCTCGGTCTTGCTGTCGAAGTGATGGTAGAGGGCGCCCTTGGTGACGCCCGCGGCACGCACGATCTCCGACAGGCCGACGTCGGCGTAGCCGCGGGAGGCGAACAGCCGCCGGCTCTCGTGGAGCAGGGTCCGCCTGGTCTGCTCGCGCTGCGCCGCCCTGATGTTCTGCGTCGTCATCGTCTGGAGCCCCTTTGACATACCGCCGGTACGCGAACTAGGGTACTTCACATACTGACGGTATGCGAAAGGACGGCACCGTGAAGGTCAGCAGCTTCTACCCGGTCATCTGCACCGACCGCCTGCAGGACTCGCGTGACTTCTACACCGGCCTGTTCGGCTTCGAAATCACCTTCGAGGCCGACTGGTACATCAGCCTGCGCCGCGAGGCGCACGAGCTGGCCCTGCTCGACCCGGCCCACCCGACCATCCCGGCCGGCTTCCGCGACAGGGTCGCGCAGGGCCTGCTGCTCAACATCGAGGTCGACGACGTCGACGCCGAGTGGGAGCGCCTCGTGGTGCGGGGCGGGCTGCGCGCCGAGCTGGAGCTGCGCACCGAGGACTTCGGCCAGCGCCACTTCATCGTCGCCGACCCCAACGGCGTGCTCATCGACGTGATCACCAACATCCCGCCCGTGGGCGAGTACGTCGAGCAGTACGTCAGCTGAGCCCCGGCAGCATGGCGAGCTCGTCGGCTTCGAGCTCCAGACCGGCGGCCGCCGCCGAGTCGCGGATGGAGCCGGGACGGCTGGCCCCGGGAATCGGGACGACCAGCGGCGACAGGGAAAGGTGCCAGGCCAGGCACACCTGCTGGGGGCTGACCCCGCGCTCCTTCGCGATGGTGTGGAAGGGCGTCTCGCCCGCGGGCCCCTCCTCGTCCAGCGCGCTGCGCGAGATGCCGCCCAGCGGGCTCCACGGCAGGAAGGCGATGCCGAGCTCGGCGCACAGGCGCAGCTCGCGCGCGCTCTGCCGTACGGCGGGCGAGAACCGGTTCTGGACGGAGACCAGGCCCGCTCCGAGCTCGCGGCGCGCCAGCAGGATCTGGTCCGCGTCGACGTTGGAGATCCCGGCCATCCGGATCTTGCCCTCGTCCAGCAGATCGCGCAGCGCGCCCACGGAATCGGCGAAGGGCACCCGGGGATCGGGCTTGTGCAGCTGGTAGAGGCCGATGGCCTCCACGCCGAGCCGCTCCAGCGACGCCTCGCACGCCCGCCTGAGGTGGCGGGGATCGCCGTCGACGGTCCACGAGCCGTCGCCGGGCCGGCCGCGTCCGCCCTTGGTGGCGATCAGCACGTCGCGCCCGC
This sequence comes from Nonomuraea mangrovi, assembly GCF_042681425.1. Classification (NCBI taxonomy): domain Bacteria; kingdom Bacillati; phylum Actinomycetota; class Actinomycetes; order Streptosporangiales; family Streptosporangiaceae; genus Nonomuraea; species Nonomuraea mangrovi. The sequence continues at coordinate 316,496 of NZ_JBHUFV010000003.1, forward strand.
GGGTGGCACGGGCCAGCAGGCGCTCGTTGTGGCCGACCTCGTCGGCGTGCCAGTGGTAGGAGTCGGCTGTGTCGATGAGCGTGACCCCCGCGTCGATGGCGGCGTGGACGGTGGCGATCGCGCGGGCCTCGTCGGGTCGCCCCTCGATGGACAGCGGCATCGCGCCCAGGCCGACGGCCCCGACCTCCACGGTGCCGATCAGGCGGCGGCGCATGCCCTCACCTCCTCGACGACGCCCGGCAGCCAGTCGCCGACCTGGGAGAAGGCGAAGCCCAGGCTGGTGGCGCGGCTGGTGTCCATGGTGAAGGCCCGCTCGAAGGAGTACGGCGAGACCTCCTCGCCCGTGGCGTAGCGCGCCTCGCCGATGGCGGCGCACAGGCTCCGCACGTCCAGCTCGCCGTGCGAGGCGGCGTTGACGGGGCCGGTGAAGTCGGCCAGCGCGGCCCAGGCGAGGAAGCGGGCGATCTCCGGCTCGTGGATGAACGACGAGGGCCCTGGATTCTCGTGCACGATCACCGGCAGGTCCTCGGCGATGCGCCTGACGTAGTGCTCCAGCCGGCCGGTGAAGTCGGCGCCGCCGAGCACATGACCGCTGCGCACGCTGGCGAAGCCGAAGTCCCGCTGGGCCGCCAGCACCGCCTCGGCCTGGCGCTTGGCACCGCCGTAGCTCTCGTCCGGCGGCCCCTGCGGGGTGAGGTCGACCACGCCCTCGGTGAACGGCGCGCCGTCGAGACCCGCGTAGACCTCGATCGTGGAGGTCATCACGTACCGCGCCGTCCTTCCCGCGAAGACCCGCGCGGCGATCGCCGCCTGCCGCGGCGTGTAGCAGATCTGGTCGACGACCGCGTCGAAGCTCCTGCCCGCCACCGCGCGGCGCAGCGCCTCCTCGTCGTCCCTGTCGGCCACCAGGTGGGTCACACCCTCGGGCGCGGGCGCCGACCCTCTGTTGATCACTGTGACGGCCGTCCCCTGGTCCCTGAGGTTCTCGACCATCCGTCTGCCGAAGTACCTGCTGCCGCCGATGACGCACAACTCGCTCATGCAGGCCAGCGTGCCGCCCTATAGTCATCAGCGGTAGTGGTGACCTACTTAACCAGTCATAAGGAGGGCTGTTGATCGACGTGCATCGGCTCGGCATCCTGCGCGAGGTGGCGGGCCATGGCAGTTTCAACCGTGCCGCGACCGCCCTGCGTCTGACGCCCTCGGCCGTCTCCCAGCAGATCGCCGCGCTCGAACGCACCCTCGGCACCCCGGTGGTCGAGCGGAGCACCCGCGGCGTCACCCTCACCGAGCCGGGCCGCCTGCTGGTGGAGGCGGCGGAGGCGATCGCCGCCGAGCTGAGCGACGCCCAGGAGCGCATCGACCGGCTGGCCGCGGGCCGCGCCCAGCTGACGATCGCCTCCTTCGCCAGCGGCGGACGCCCGTTGCTGCCGCCCGCGCTGGAGCGCTTCGTCGCCGACCACCCCTCCGTCGAGCTGACCATCCTCGAGCGGGAGCCGGAGGACAGCCTGCCCCTGCTCCGGCAGGGCCGCGCCGACCTGGCCCTCGCCTACCACTTCGACGGGCCTGCCCCCGCCAGGCCCGGCGACCGTTCGGGCATGGACTGGAGGCCGCTCAGGGACGATCCGTTCCGCGTCGTCGTCCCGCGCGCCCACCGGCTGGCGGACCGTGCCGCCGTGCACCTGGCCGAGCTGGCGGGCGAGCGCTGGGTGCTCGGCTGCCTGAAGACCGTGGACCTGCTCCGGCACTACACGGAGCTGGCCGGCTTCGAGCTGCGGGTCTCCTGCAGCGCCACCGACTACTTCTTCGCCCAGTCGCTGGTCACGGCGGGGGTCGGCGTCGCCCTGATCCCCCAGATCGCGCTGCTGCGCTCGCCCGACCTGGTCGCCATCCCCCTGGAGGCTCCCAGCCCGTCCCGCTTCATCGGCATCGCCACCTCTCGGCGTCATCGGGGGGAGTCGCAGCAGTACGTCGACATCCTCGTCAAGCTCCTGACGACCGCCTGACGGCCCGGCACGTCGCGACATCCTCCGCACACGGCCACAGGGACGCGCCGGTCATCGTGCCCGTCGACCCGACCGGGGGCGGCGCCGCCGCCCGCCGTACGGGGAAAGGGTGATCGGCCGGATTCGAACCGGCCCCGCCCAGAGTCACAGTCTGGAGTGCTGCCGCTACACCACGATCACCGTACCGCCCCAGGGATTCGAACCCTGACTGTCCGCGCCCTGAACGCGGTGCCTCCTACCGTTGGGCTAGAGCGGCTCCCGAGCGGGTCGCCCCTTACTCGGTTCGTCGTGGACCGACGGGATCTCGAAACCCGAATTCCTGCTTGCAAGGCAGGTGTGATGCCTTTTCACCATCAGCCCGTGAAATGCCCGTCGCGGCGCCCGCTCGACAGCGGGGCGGCCCACGGGCTCTGCCGATGCCGCCGCGTGGCCGGCGAGCGCTGGCAGCCATCGGACGGCTCAGGAAACGGCAGATGCCGCCACCGCCCGGCCCCGAAACCCCGCGCGCCCACTCACCGGGCACGGGGGTTCGCCGAAAGCCTCTATGAAGTTCTCGTCGACGCAAAAGAAAAGCCGCCGGGGTTCTTCCCTGGCGGCCGTCGGGTTCGCTCAACCCTCGCGGGTCACCCGATATGCCGCCAGAACAGGTGGGCGAGGCCGCCTGCGATCAGCTTGGCGTGAATCACGGCTCGTCCTTTCCTGAAACATCCGGCTTCTTACTAGGACTGAGATTAGGCGGGACATTTCCTGGCCGCCACTCATTTAACCGGCGGGGGGTGCGGAACGCACGGAAACGGCGGGACGGCCGTGCACCCCGCACACCCGCAGGAGGCCCGGACCGCATACGGTGCCACCATGACTTTTCGCGTCGCCATGGACATCGGCGGCACCTTCACCGACGTGGTCTGCTACGACGAACAGACCGGTGCCGTGCTGGCCTCGAAGGCGCCGACCACCCCTGGAGACCTCGCCGAAGGCGTCTTCGCCGCTCTCGGCCGCGTGGTCGACGACCCGTCCCTGATCTCCTTCTTCGTGCACGGCACCACCCAGGGCCTCAACGCCCTCCTCGAACGCAAGGGCGCCAAGGTGCTGCTGCTGACCAGCGGCGGCGCGCGTGACATCTACCAGATCGCCCGCGGCAACCGCGACCGGATGTTCGACCTGCGCTATCGCAAACCGACCCCGCTGGTGCCCCGCCACGACGTCATGGAGGCGGCCGGCAGGCTCGACTGGCGCGGCGAGGAGCTCCAGCCGCTCGACGAGCAGGCCGTACGGCGGGCCGCCCACCGCGCGAAGGCCGAGGGCTTCGACGCCATCGCGGTCACGCTGCTGTTCTCCTACGCCGATCCGGCCCACGAGATCCGCGCCGGCGAGATCCTCAGGCAGGAGCTCGGCGACGACGTCCTGGTCGTGCTCAGCCACGAGGTGGCCAGGGAGTGGCGCGAGTACGAGCGGACCTCCTCGGCCGTTCTCGAGGCCTACACGGGACCGGTCGTGCGCGGCTATCTGTCGCGGATCGAGCAGCGCTTCGCCGAGCGCGGCCTGGCCGTGCCCGTGCACGTGATGCAGTCGTCCGGCGGACTGGTCAACGCCGGCTACGCGATGCGCCGCCCCCTGCAGACCCTGCTGTCGGGCCCCGTCGGCGGCACGATGGGCGGGGTGGCCGCGGCCCGCCTGCTCGGCCGCGGGAACGCCATCTGCGTCGACATGGGCGGCACCTCCTTCGACGTCTCCCTCGTCGTCAACGGCCGTCCTGACGTCAGCGCCGAGGCGCACATCGAGGGCTTTCCCGTGCTGATGCCGATCGTGAACCTGCACACCATCGGGGCGGGCGGCGGCTCCATCGCCTACGCCGAGGCGGGGGCGCTGCGCGTCGGCCCGGAGTCGGCGGGAGCCGTACCGGGGCCCGCCTGCTACGGCAGGGGCGGCGAGCAGCCGACCGTGACCGACGCCAACGTCGTGCTGGGCCGCGTCGATCCCGCCTGGTTCGCCGGCGGCCTGATGGAGCTGGACGTCGAGGCGGCGGGGACGGCCGTCGCCACGCTCGCCGAGACGCTCGACATGGACCCGCTCCAGCTCGCCGAGGGCATCTGCGACGTCGCCAACGCCAAGATGGCTCAGGCCATCCGCACGCTCACGGTCGAGCACGGCGTGGAGCCGCGCGAGTTCGCCCTGGTGGCCTTCGGCGGCGCGGGCGCCATGCACGCCGTCTTCATCGCCCGCGAGCTCGGCATCGGCGAGGTGGTCGTGCCGCGCTTCCCCGGCGCCTTCTCCGCGTGGGGGATGCTGGAGGCCGACGTGCGGCGCGACCTCACCCACCCGTACTTCCGACCGCAGGACGACCTGGACGGCGAGGACCTGGCCGCGCGGCTGGCCGAGCTCGAACGCGACGCCCTGGCCGCGCTCGACGGCCAGGGGGTGCCGGCCGGCAGGAGGCGGGTCGAGCACGCGGTGGACATGCGCTACGAGGGCCAGGACTACACGCTCACGATCCCGCTCGCGGACGCCCGCGAGCCCGCGGGTCCCGGCTTCCTCCAGACGATCGCCGAGCGCTACGCCGAGGCCCACACCAGCCGGTACGGCCACGCCACCCCCGAGGCGCCGGTCGAGTTCGTCATGCTGCGCAGCACCGGCTTCGGCGCCTTCCCCAAGGCCGCCACCGCGGCGCCGACCAGCGAGACGCACCCGCCCGCCGTGCGCGACGTGATCTTCGACGGCCGGACGCACCGCACGCCCGTGCTGCGCAGAAACGCCCTGGACAGCGAGTTCGAGGGCCCCGCCATCGTGGTGGAGGAGACGGCCACCACGGTCATCCCGCCCGGCTGCCTGGCGACCCTCGACGCCAACGGATTCCTGATCATCAAGGTGACATCATGATCGACCCCGTGACCACAGAGATCATCCGCTGCGCGCTCCTTCAGGCAGCGGAGGACATGAACACCACGCTCATCCGCTCCTCCTACACGCCGGTCATCTACGAGGCCAAGGACTGCGCCGTCGCGCTCATGGACCGCGACCACAACGTCCTCGGCCAGTCGAGCGGTCTGCCGATCTTCCTCGGCAACCTGGAGGTGTGCACCCGCGAGACCGAGCGGATGTTCGGCCGCGAGGTCTGGCGGGAGGGCGACGTCTGGGTGCTCAACGACTCCTACATCGGCGGCACCCACCTCAACGACGTCACGGTCTACGGCCCGATCTTCGTCGACGGCGAGCTCGTGGGCTTCGCCGCGTCGCGCGCCCACTGGCTGGACATGGGCTCCAAGGATCCGGGCGGCTCCATGGACTCCACCTCGATCTTCCAGGAGGGCCTGCGGATGGGTCCGATGAAGATCTACGAGAACGGCGCGCCCTGCCGTGACCTGCACGAGGTCATCGCCCGCAACGTGCGCTTCCCCCACGCCACGCTCGGCGACATGCGCGCCCAGGTCGCCTGCGCGATGACAGGACAGCGCCGCCTGGCCGAGATCGTCGGGCGGTGGGGCGTCGAGACCGTCATGGCGGCCCGAGACGAGATCTTCGCGCAGACCGAGCGCCTCGAGCGCCAGGCCATCGCCGCCATCCCCGACGGCACCTACACCGCGGGCGGCTTCCTCGACAACGACGGCATCGACCTGAACACCCCCCTGCCGGTCAACGTAACCGTGACAGTCGCGGGCGAGCACGTCCACGTCGACCTCACCGACTGCGCCGACCAGGCGACGGGGCCGGTCAACTGCGGGGCCGCCCAGGCGGTCGCCGCGGTCCGCGTGGCCTACAAGCTGCTCGTCAGCGCCGACGTGCCGCTCAACGGCGGCTCGTTCCGCCCGCTCGACGTGGCCACCAGGCCCGGCTCCATGCTCGCCGCCCAGTCACCGGCCGCCTGCCAGTACTACTACTCCCACCTCGGCCTGCTCATCGACCTCGTCGTCAAGGCGCTGGCCCCGGCCGTGCCCGGCAGGGCCGCGGCCGCCTCCTACGGCGACTCCCTGATCGTCCAATTCACCGGCACCGACCCGCGCACCGGCAAGCTGTACGTCTCGCAGGAGGCGACCGTCGGCGGCTGGGGCGCGTGGGAGGGCGGCGACGGCGAGACCTGCCTGATCAACAACGTGAACGGGTCGCTGCGCGACATGCCGATCGAGGTGCTGGAAACGCTCTTCCCCGTCCGCGTCACCCGTTACGAGGTCCGCCCCGACACCGGCGGCCAGGGGCAGTGGCGTGGCGGCAACGGTGTCGTCCGCGAGTACGAGTTCATCGGCGACACCTCGCTGTCGCTGTGGTTCGAGCGCTCCGTCACCCCCGCGTGGGGTCTGGCGGGCGGCGCGGCGGGCGCACCGCCCCGCGTCACGCTCAATCCCGGCACTCCGGAGCGGCGGGAGATGCTCAAGGTCAACGCCCTGCCGGTCAAGGCGGGAGACGTCCTGCGCTGCGAGTCGGGCGGCGGCGGCGGGTACGGCCCGGCCGATCTGCGCACCCCCGAGGCCGTCGCCGGCGATCTCGCGCAGGGCATGGTCACCCGGTAGCGCGGGGCACCCCGCCGCGCGGATACCGGCGCGGCGGGGGTCACCCCCTACTCCTTGATCATCTCTACCAGCCTGGTGAGGCTGTCGCCGCCGTGCCCCGCCGCCACCGCCCTGTCGATCAGCCGCTGGATCGGCAGCAGCACGTCGGGCCGCAGTCCCAGCTCCTCGCTGGCCTCGACGAAGTTGGGGAAGGCGACCTGGTTCATCGCCAGCGAGGACACCTCGGTCGCGTAGTCGCCTGACACGACCTCACCGGCCGCCTCCGGTGCGCCCGCCATCATGGCCGACAGCCACGCCGTCAGCATCGGCGCGAACTCCCGCACGTCACCTCCCGCCGCGCGCACCATCGCGAACGCGTGGTACATGCCGCCGAACATGCCGTACATGCCGCTGAGCAGCGCCAGGTCGTACAGCGCGGCGGCGCCCGCGTCCTCGCCCATGAACCGCGCCTCGGCCAGCACCTCAAGCGTCGCCCTGTGCTCGGTGAACGCCTTCTCCGAGCCGCTGTAGAGCACCAGCGCGCCGGGGCCCGCGATCATCTGCGGCACCGCCATGATCCCGCCGTCGACGTACCCGCCGCCCAGCTCGGCCACCAGGGCCGCCACCTCGCGCGCCTGGGAGGGCGTGCCGTTGGTCAGGTTCACCAGCACCTTCCCCTCCAGGGAGCCCGCCTGCTCCACCACCTGGCGTACCGCGTCGTTGTTCACCACGCACACCACCACGAGGGGGGAGGCCGCGACCGCCGCCGCGACGTCCGCCGCGTGCCGCGCGCCCTCCACCTTCTTGCCCGCCGTACGGTTCCACACCGTCGTCAGGTGTCCCGCGCGCACGAAGGCGCCCGCGAGCGCCTTCCCCATCAGGCCGAGCCCGATCACCGTCACTGAAGTCATGCCCACCACCCTGCGGCGACGCCCTCTCGATCCGCTCTCGATACGGTGTCGACCATGCGCTTCGCGATCCTCGGCCCCGTGGAGGTCCACACCGACGACGGCACGCCCGTCCGTGTCCGCGAGCGCAAGGTCCGCACCCTTCTGGCCGTCCTGCTGGTCCACGAGGGCAGGGTCGTGCCCGCCGACCGCCTCATCGACGACCTGTGGGGCGAAGGGCCGCCCGCCGACGCCCACGCCGCGCTGCAGACCAAGGTGTGGCACCTGCGCCGAGCCCTCGACGGCGCCGAGCCAGGCGCCCGCGACCTCGTCGTCTCCCAGGCGCCCGGCTACGTGCTGCACGCCGCCGGCCTCGACGCCTCCAGGTTCCGCGCGCTGGTCGCCGAAGGCCGTCTCGACGAGGCCCTCGCCCTGTGGCGGGGGCCTGCGCTCGCCGACTTCGCCGACGCGCCCTTCGCCGCGGCCGCCGTCGCCCACCTGGAGGAGCTGCGCCTCACCGCGATCGAGGACCAGGCCGAGCAGCGCCTCGCCCTCGGCGGGCACGTGGACCTGGCCGCCCTCGTCGCCGGCCATCCGCTGCGCGAGCGGCTGCGCGCCCTCCACATGCGGGCCCTGTACGGCGCGGGCCGTCAGAGCGAGGCCCTGGACGTCTACGCCCATGGCCGCGCCCTGCTGGCAGACGAGCTCGGCCTCGATCCAGGCCGGGAGCTGACCGCGCTCCACGAGGCCATCCTGCGCCAGGATCCCTCGCTCGACCCGCCGCGCCCGCATCTGCCCGAGGCGCTGACCGGGCTGGTCGGCCGGGAGGCGGCCCTCCGTCATGTCCGCGCGAGCCTGGAGAAGGTCAGGCTCGTCACGCTCACGGGGCCCGGCGGCGTCGGCAAGACCCGTCTGGCCGTCGAGGCGGCGCGCGGCCACCCTGGCGCCCACCTGGTCGAGCTCGCCGACAGCGACGACCCCGCCCAAGCCGTCATCGAGGCGCTCGGCCTGCGCGACGAGAGCGATCTGGCCGCCGCGCTCCGCGCCCGGCGAACCTCGCTGCTCGTCCTGGACAACTGCGAGCACCTCATCGAGCCGACCGCCGCCCTCACGGCCGCGTTGCTGCGCGGCGTGCCGGGCCTGCGCGTCCTGGCCACCAGCAGGGAGCCGCTCGCCATCCCCGGCGAGCACGCCTACGCCGTCCCGCCGCTCGACGACGGGGCGGCCACCCTGCTCCTGACCACGCTCGCCCCCGGCCTGGCGGCGGACGAGGCCGCCGCCCTCGTCCCCAGGCTCGACGGCATCCCGCTGGCCATCGAGCTGGCGGCCACCCGGGCGCGGACCCTCGGGATCCACGCTCTGGCCGAACGCCTCGACCAGCACCTGCTCTCGGCCGAGCAGCGCGGCACCCCCTCGCGGCAGCGCACCCTCCGCGCTGTCATCGACTGGAGCTGGGACCTGCTCACCGGGCCGGAACGCACCGTGCTGCGCCGCATCGCCGTACACGCCGACGGGTGCACGTTCGACGCGGCCGCGCACACCTGCGCAGCGCCGGACATCGACCTGGCCGACACGCTGGCCCGGCTCGTGGACCGCTCGCTGCTGACGCCGGGCCCGCGCCACCGGCTCCTGGGGACGGTCAAGACCTACTGTCTCGAACGCCTGGACGAGGCGGGCGAGCTCGCCGCCACCAGGGGGCGTCACGCGGCCTACTACACCGCGCTCGCCGAAACGGCCGACCCTCACCTGCGCGGCCCCGACCAGCGAGCGTGGCTGGCCACCCTCGACGCCGAGGCGGCCAACCTGCGCGCCGCGCTCGAGCACGCGCCCGCCGCCCTCGCCCACCGGCTCGTCGACGCGCTCGCCTGGTACTGGTTCCTGCGCGGCCGCCTCACCGAGGCCCGCCGCCACCTCTCCCACGTCCTCGGTCAGGGCCAGGGCGCGCGCGCCGCCGCGTGGCAGGCCGCCTTCACCCTGCTGTCAGGGGAACCCGCCGACCCCGGCGCCGCGCTCGCCCTCTTCCACGACGACCCCGCCGGTCTGGCCCGCGCCCAGTGGTTCCTCGCCTTCGCCCAGCGCGGGATCGGCGACACCACCCATCTCACCGACACCGCGCTCGCGACCTTCCACGAGCTCGGCGACCGGTGGGGCGCCGCGGCCGCGCTCAGCACCCGTGCCGCGAAGGCGCTGCTGGCCGGAGACCTCACCAGCCTCCATGACGACGCCCTGACCAGTCTCGACACCTTCCGTACGCTCGGCGACCGCTGGGGCAGGACCCGTGCGGCCGACCATCTGGCCACCCATGCCGAGATCACCGGCGACTACGCCCGCGCGACCGCGCTGCGCACCGAGGGCCTGCGGCTGGTCGAGGAGCTCGGCCTCACCAGCGAGATGTCCTGGCGCCTGTCGGGGCTGGGCCGGCTCGCCCTGCTGACCGGCGACCACGAACGCTCCCGCGCCCTCCACACCCGCGCCAAGCGGCTGGCCGCCGAGCAGGCCAACAGGCCCGCTGAGGAGTTCGCCCAGACCGGCCTCGCGCTCACCGCCCGCCGCCAGGGGCACCTCGACGAGGCCGAGGCCCACCTGCGCACCTGGCTCGACTGGATGCGCCTGCTCGACGCCAGGCCCGGCACCGCCCTCGTCATGGCCGAGCTCGGATTCGTCGCCGAGCAGCGCGGGGAGGCCGCCGCCGCCCTCGACCTCCACCTGCAGGGGCTCGCCGCGGCCCGCGCCAGCGGTGACCCGCGCGCCGTCGCGCTCGCCCTCGAAGGCCTGGCGGGCGCGCACTCGCTGGCCGGGCGGCACGAGCTGGCCGCGCGCCTGCTCGCCTCCGCCGCCGCCACCCGCCAGGCCGTCGGCGCGCCGCTGCCCGCCGCCGAGCGCGGCGACGTCGACAGGATCGAGTCCCGGATACGGCAGGCGCTGGGCGAGAGGCGGGTGGAGGCGCCGCCGCTCGACGAGGCGTTCGCCCTCGCCGAAGAGGTCTAGCCTTCCTTGATCACGTGGCAGGCCAGCTGCAGCGCCAACCGGGTGGCCCGGTCGTCCAGGTCGTAGCCCGCCTCCCTGATCCGGTCGAGGCGCGCGGTCACGGTGTTGCGGTGCACGCCCAGTCGTTCGGCCGCCTTGACCGCGCCGCCCTCGCCGAGGACCGCGCCGAGCGTCTCCAGCAGCGTCCCGTCCCTGTCGACGGCCAGCAGCGGCCGGAGCACCACGCCGGCGGGAGCCCTGAGCGCGGTTGCGGGGATGGCGGCCAGCAGTTCGGCCGGGCCCATCCGGTCGGAGCGCGCGACGTCTCCCGGCGCCGCGAGGAAGGCCGCCGCCTCGGCGCCGAGCGACGAGTCCCCCATCGCCCGCAGGTGGGCGACGGGCGCGCCGACGCCCGCCGCGCACGGCCACGGCAGCGCTCGTACGGTGGCGTGGAGCCGTTCGGCCAGCCGGTCGGGTGGCAGCGGCGACCAGCCCGCCCAGCCTTCCGCCCTCCTCATGACCGGCACCTGTCCGAGGGTCGCGACGATCACCGCCCGTACCCGTTCCGCGTCGCCCGGATCCGGTGTCCGTCCCTGGGGCCTGACCATGAACGCCGACACAGGCCCGCGCACCGCCCAGCCCAGCGCCGCCGCCCGTGCCCGCGCTCCCTCCTGTGAGGCGCCGCCCGCGTCCACGGATCCGCTCCCGGAGCCGAGCCGTCCCGCAGAGGCGGGACGCCCTTCGGAAGCAGGGCGCCCTTCGGAAGCGGGGCGCCCCTCGGAAGTGAGGCGTCCCTCCGAGGCGAGGCGTCCCTGTGAGGCGGGTCCCTCAGAAGCGGGGCGGCGTCCCTCCGTGCCCATGTCCTCTTCCGCGCCCGCCCGAACGGCCGGCGCGCCGGCACGGGCCGCACCGCCGGACGGCCCCTCCCCCTCTCCTCCGGCCTCGCGGCCACTGGCCGTGACGGCTCGGCCCAGCGTGGCGGGCGCCGTGGGGGGACGGCCCTCGCCCAGGTCCTGCCCTGAGCCCAGGTCCCGCTCTGCTCCCAGGTCCAGCTCTGCGCCCAGGCTCTGTCCCTCGGCCTCGGCCTCGGTCGCGGCCTCGGCGAGCAGGCGGTCGGCCAGGGCGGACTGGAGGGCGAAGTCGCAGGACGCCGCGAGCCGTTCGGCCGCCGCCCACGCCACCAGCGGGGCGACGGCCAGGCCGAGCACCGTCCGCACCACCGCGGGCCATCCGGCCGACCTCGCTGGACCGCTCGCCACCAGCCTGCCCAGCGCCATCCCGTCAGGCCCAGGAACCTCCACTTCGACGGGCCACGGCGGCGAAGCGCCGGGCGACAGTGCGGCCGCCCGCCCTGCCAGCCGCACGCCGTACTGGTCGACGAAGGCCGCCGACGTGCCTGGCAGCTCGGCGTTGAGCACTCCCAGCACCCGCCGCGCCGAGGCCCCGGCCTCGACGAGCCTGCTCGCGCAGCGCGCGACGAGCTGGGTGCGCGCGGCCGAGGGACGGGCCGCGGCCGACGCCACCTCCACGGCCGTCACCAGCGGATCGGCGTCCACGAAGATCAAGGTGACGCGCAGGCGCTCGGCCAGCACCGCGCTTGAGCCCATGCCGCCCCCCGTGCCCGCCCCCGCCGCGGGCGCGATCACGCACGCCGCCGCCTGCTCCCACGCCCGCCGCATCGCCATCTCCACCGCCCAGCCGCCACCGGCGGCCTGGCCGATCAGCACCACGGCCGTGTGCGGGGCCACCGCGGAGAACACCGACAGGTCGTCGACGATGCGCACGTGGTGGACGGGGAGCTCGCCGGTGCCGTACATCCGCGCGCCGGCCAGCGGCCCCCCGTTGACCAGTTCGGCCACCGTCACCGGCGCCTCCCAGCCCTGCGCCCCGCTCCCCCGTGCGCCGCTCGTCTGGGCCCCGCTACCGCGTGCGCCGCTCCCCGGTGTGCCGCTCCCGCGTGCGCCGCCTCCTGGTGCGCCGCTCCCCTGGGCGCCGCCTCCTGGTGCGCCGCTCCCCCGGGTCACAGCGGGACCCCGAACGCGTGCAGGCCGCCCAGCGCGCGGCCCTCGTCGGTGTGCCAGGCAGGGGCGGCGGGCAGCACCAGCACCTCGACCCTCATCCCCGGCCGTGCCTTGTCCACGTCGACCACCACCCCGTCGTCGGAAGAGATCATGCAGATCTGGTCGGGCGCCATGGCGACCGCGGCCCCGTCGGCCAGCGCGAGCACGATCTCGTTGTGCGCCTCCAGCCGTACCCGCCTGCCGAGCCCCCCGCTCTCCTCCACCACGATGCTCGACGGCACCGACGGCATCGCCAGGTCGGCGCCGTGCCCGCTGCTGCTCTCGACGGCGACGATCCGCCCCTCGCACAACCGCCGCACGCCGTACGGCGCGGCGGCCGACCGCGGCGCGCCCGGCCGTCCCGCCGCCATCAGCATCGACACGGTGCCCGGCACCAGGACCCGCGCGAGGTCGGCGGCCCGCATCGGGTAGCAGGCGGCCAGGCCCCACCCGCCGAACGACAGCGCCACGGGCCGCAGGGTCTCCTCCACCCTGTCGGGCGCCGTCTCGATCAGCACCAGCTCTCCCCCTGGCCCCGCCAGCGCCAGCGGGGTGGAGCTGATGCCGCCGAGGGTGTAGGTGGTCTGCTCCACGAGCGGGAACACCCTGCCCGTCCCGTCGCCGTCGACCAGCGGCAGGCCGAGCGTGGCCGCGGTGATCAGCGAGAGGAGCGCGTTCTCGGCGGCCAGGTTCAGCGCGACGATCGCGCCCGCGCGCGTGCCGAGCCTGCGTTCCAGCGCCTGGACGGCTCTGGCGGGCTCGCCGCCGCCCGGAAGCTGCTCGCCCAGGGCCGTCGTGGAGCCGACCAGGGTGACCGCGACGCACAGACTGTCCGGCGGGAGATCGGTGGCCGCCGGGAGCAGCACCGGTGTGTCGAGGACGGCCTCGGCCCAGTCGGCCGCCAGGTGGAAGGAGGACTCGGCCGCCCCGGTGGCGAACAGCCTCGATCCTGCGGCGAGCGCCGGCAGTTCGTCCCGCCCGATCACGCGCCCGATCATGCCCTCCCGCCCGATCACGCCCGCCTCCGCAGCGGGAGATCTGCCGCCGGGCCGCGCGGGGCGAGGCCTGCCGGAAGGCGGCGGGGCGGCGCCACCGGGACGCGGACTCCGGGCGGGGTGGTCATGGGGTGGTTCCCGTGGCGGTGACGCGTACCCGGTACAGGCCGTCGGGCAGGTAGGACAGGGGGTTGACCGTCATCTCCCCGACGCGGGCCGAGCCCGGGACGGCCCCCGCGCTCACCACCCGCGTCAGCGCCTCGTCGCGCGCGTCGCCCAGTTCCCTGTCCAGCTCGGCCCTGCCTCTCGCCTGCACGATGCGTTCGACCCCGGCCATCGGGTCCGCCAGCGTCGCGCCGAAGGCCACCGCGGCGCGGAGGCGATCCGCGTCCTGGTGCGGGGTCCCGGGGCCGGCCCCGCCTCGGACGGCGGCGGCGGTGGCGCCGGCTGCGCACACCAGCGGGTACCGGCGGAAGTAGTGAGCCGACACGAGTCCCTCGCCGGTCCGCGCGAAGTACACGGGGATGCAGGGAAGCCACGCGGCCAGGGCGTCGGCCACCCGCTCCGCCTCGGGCCGCAGCGACGCGTTGAGTATCGCCTCGCCCTCCCGCTCGCGCAGTCCCGGCCTGCCGAACTCGTAGGACAGGGTGATGCGCGCTCCTGGCACCTCGGCGGCCACGAGGTCGGCGACCGCCAGCTCGTGGTCGGCCAGCACGGGCGAGCCTGTCGCGGTCACCGCGAAGTCCACCAGGCCGCAGGCGGCGGCGAAGGTCCGGACGGCGTCGGCGTCGAGAGCGGCCAGGGGGCGGCCGGTGAGGCTGTGCCCGCCGCGCACGATCACGGCCGCTCCCCGGGGATGGGCGACGTGGGGGGCGAGCACAGGCGGGCACGGCGCTCCCACCCTGATCGCGGCCACCGGCGCGGTCGGCAGGGAGTCCAGGTCCATCGCCACGCAGGCCGCGCGGATCTCCCCTGGCCCTCCGGCCGCGCCGAGCCCGAGGCCGTCCGGCAGGGCGCACTCGAGCGTGTCCTGAGCCCGGGGAAGCGCCGTGCCCGCCGCGGCGGGCATGGCGGGAAGTGCGGGCGCGGGGGGCACGGCGGGCACGGCGGGAAGTGCGGGCATGGCAGGCACGGCGGGCACGGACCACGAGGACGTCGGGACGCCGTCGCGGACGGCCACGACGGTGGTCGCGAGCCGTCCGGGAGCGACGCCGAGGATCATTCCAGCTCGCGCCCCTCGGTCTCCGGAAGCGGCACCGCGAGCAGGGCCGTGACCACCATGAACGCGTTGATCACCAGCATCGTCGCGGTGAACCCCGTCGCGTTGGCCAGCAGCGCGCCCACGGCCGAGGGCGCCAGCGTCGTGGCCACCAGCTGCGAGGCCGTCGCCCACGAGTAGCCGGTGCCGCGCAGCGCGGTCGGGTAGAACTCGCCGTTCCAGGTGTTCCAGACGCCCCACGCGCCCAGGCTGAAGAACGACAGGACGAAGTTGCCCGCGTACAGCTCGAAGGTGGAGTCGGCGAGCGCGAACCACAGGCCGCCGAGCGCCGCCGCCACGACGTACACGAGGAAGACCTTCTTGCGCCCGAACCGGCCGGTCAGCAGCGACGCGCTGACGTAGCCCGGGATCATCATCAGCGCGCTCAGCGCGGCGAACCCGAGGGAGGCGTCGAGCGTGAGACCCTTCTCCTGCAGCAGCGACGGCAGCCAGGTCTGCAGGCCCCAGTAGCCCCAGTTGAAGGCGAAGTTCAGCAGGAGCATCACCACGGTGATCTTCGTCAGCCTGCCGCGCAGCAGGTCGAGCGGGTTGCCCACGCGCCGGGTCGCGACGGTGAAGGTGGCGTCGGCGTCGGGGCTGCCCAGCGTGCGCAGCACCTGGCGGGCCTCGTCCTGGCGGCCGCGGGCGGCCAGCCAGTACGGCGACTCCGGCACCCACGCCCTGATGGCGAACGCCCACAGCCCCGCCGCCGCGCTGGCGATGACGACGACATGCCAGCCGAGGTCGCCGAACGCCACGGAGGCGCCGATGGCGGCGAGCATGCCGATGGGCCACCCGATCGACAGGTAGACCGCCGCCCTGCCTCGGCTCCTGGTGGGCAGCAGCTCGAGGAAGTAGGGGAAGGTGATGGTGTAGACGCCCGCCAGGGCCAGCCCCGAGGCGACGCGGAGGGTGACGAGCGTGGCCATGTCCGGTGCGAAGGCCGAGCCGAGGGCGATCACTCCGTAGGCCAGCAGCGACCAGAAGCAGGCGGGTTTGCGGCCGATGCGGTCGGCGACGGGCCCCCAGACGAGCGCGCCGGGGATCATGCCGAAGGCCACCGCCGAGAGGACCACGCCGACGCCCGCCTGGCCGATGCCGAGGTCCTCACCCAGGTCGCCGGAGACGTAGATGAGCGACAGCTGCTCCCACGACTCGATGACGAAGGCGATGAACAGGGCCAGGGCGATGAGCACGTGCCGGCGGGTGAACGGCATGCGGTCGAACGCCGCCCCGATGGGCAGGGTTCTGGAGTCGGTGGCGGTCATGGGTACTCCTCGGAGGAGGGGGGCGCTGCTGGGATATGGCGCACCCTAGGACCGCCCCCTCTCTCACCTCGTGTGCACGACGCCCATGTGGGGCGGGACCGCCTGTGCACCTTGCCCTGATATTTCAGGATACGCCCAGGTCAGAGGCCGTTCTCATGGACGTGCACGATGAGCCATTCACCGTCGAAGCGCCGCAGCACGGTCGTGGTCCGCACGATCTCGGGCTCGCCCGTGACGTAGTCGACGCGCAGAAGGTAGCGGGCCAGCGCGGCGTCGCCCCATACGTCCACGACCTCGTCGTAGGCCGTCACGCCCGTCTCCTGCGGGCCGTCGGTCGGCCTGGCGTCGCGCACCTTGTCCAGCTGGGCCCTGCTGGTGATCAGGTCGGGCGCCCCGGAGTCGAAGATCGTGGCCTCGGGGTGCAGTAGGCGGTCGATGCCCGCCCTGTCGCCTCTGGCGTAGGCGTCGTACATGCCGGTCACAACCGCCCACACTGCCTGGCGTGTCATCGTTGCCCTCTCATTCGTGCTCAATGTCCGGTCGACCCA
Organism: Nonomuraea mangrovi; assembly: GCF_042681425.1. NCBI lineage: Bacteria > Bacillati > Actinomycetota > Actinomycetes > Streptosporangiales > Streptosporangiaceae > Nonomuraea > Nonomuraea mangrovi. Next base: position 332,966 of record NZ_JBHUFV010000003.1, read on the forward strand.
GTCACTTTAGAACGCTCTGTCGGTACCGCCGACCGCGCGGGCCTGATGACCGGGGCCATGACGGGCACCGCCCCGATCGTCCGCACGGTCGAGCGGGCGGGCACGCCGCTGTTCAGGTGAGCGCTTCGCGCAGGCCCTTCAGCCCCTCGTGATGCGAGGGGAAGGCGGGATGCCAGCCGAGCTCCCTCTTGGCCTTGTCGTTGGACAGCCTGATGCGCGTCGACACCATGAGCGCGTACAGGTAGGGCAGGGCGGCCAGCAGGCGGGCGGGCACCGTGAGCGGCGAGGGCGCGCCCACCGCCGCCGCGACGGCCCCGACGTAGTCGGCGAAGGTCACCGGCTGGTCGTCGACGATGTTGTACGCCTGGCCGGGCCGCCCCCTGTCGAGCGCGGCGACGGCCGCCGCGGCGGCGTCGTGGATGTGGACGAGCGCGACGGTGCCCGACGGTCGCGGCACCGGCAGGGCCCGCCGCCGGGTGAGGGCGGCCAGCTTCAGCGTCGACGGCTCGGGTCCGTAGAACATGCCGTAGCGCAGCGCGACGCCCTCGATGCCGGGAGTGCCGAACGCCTGCTCCTCGTTGGCGCGCATCGAGCGCATGTGCCGGTCGAACGCCCGGTGCCCGGTCGGGCAGGCGAACGGCCGGTCCTCGGTCAGCGGCAGGCTTCCGTGGTCGCGGTAGCCGTACCCGAGGAAGAACGACTGGGTGACGAAGCGGCGGGCGCCCAGGAGGGCGGCGGCGCGCAGCAGGTTGGCCGTGCCACGCTCGCGCAGCGCGTCGGTCGCGTACAGGTCGCGGTGGAACAGCGGCGGGCCGGTGATCGCGGTCGCCTGGTGGATCACCGCGTCGGCCGTGCGCCCTTCGAGCGCGGCCAGCAGCCCGCCGGCGTCCATCATGTCGGCCCTCACCGGCTCGGCGCCCTCCGCGCTCAGCCGCGCGGCGCCGCGCTCCGACCTGGTCAGCCCGAGCACCTCGTGGCCCGCCTGTCGAAGGAGCGGCACCAGCGCGCTCCCGACCGTGCCGGCGGCGCCGGCCAGCAGCACCCTCACGCAGCCTCCTCCGCCCTCGTCCCGCCGGTGCGGCGCAGCCGCAGCCACAGACCCGCGGCCGCCACCACCGAGATGGCCAGCAGCGTCCACGGGTCGGACGCGTTGCCGCCCATGGCCAGGTCGAGGGCGTGGTTGACGGCGTGGAAGGTGTTGGTGAACACGAACCCGGCCAGCACCAGCGCGACGACGTCACGCCACCACAGCGCGCAGAGCATCATCACGCCGATGCCGAGCTGGAACACGCCCGCGTCGTGCAGGAAGTGCTCGTGGTTGGGCCAGTTGGTGAAGCGGGCGAAGCTCGCCGGGTCGAGCCTGGCCCATCCGCCCGCGGCCAGCATGGGTAGCGCCGCCAGTACGACGGCGGCCTTGACAAGGGGTTGGGTACGCACGCGCGCCTGTCCTCTCTCCCGATTCTCGCAACAGGGACGGGACAACGGCCGGCCCCTGTGACATCAGGAGGGTGTGACGTGGCGCACATGACACGGGTGATCACATGCGTGACCCCGGTCGGCAGGGATCAGCCGCACCAGAGGCGGTGGAAGACGTAGCCACGCTCCTTCAGCGTCTTGATGATCTTCGGGAGGGCGGCCACGGTCTGCCTCCTGTCTCCGCCTCCGTCGTGCAGCAGCACGATGCCGCCCGGCTCGACCTGCTTCAGCGTTCGCTTGGCGATCGCCTTCGCGCCCGGCCTCGCCCAGTCGCGCGGGTCCACCGTCCACAGCCGCACCCGCTTGCCCAGCGCCGCCGCCCGCTTGCGGACGCTCTTGTCCACCGCCCCGTACGGCGGGCGCAGGCACTGCGGCGCGTAGCCGGTCTGCTTCCTGATCTCGGCGTCGGTGTTGAGCACCTGCCGCTTGAAGGCGGGCCACGACAGCCCGCGCATGTCGGGGTGCGACCAGGAGTGGTTCTGGACGCTGTGGCCCTGCTCGAACACCCTCCTGGTCAGCGCCCTGTGCTGCCTGATGTTGGCGCCGAGCTGGAAGAACGTGGCGTGCACGCCGTGCGCGCGCAGGATGTCCAGCACCTGGCCGGTGTACTCCGACGGCCCGTCGTCGAAGGTGAGGTAGACCACCTTCGGCTCCGGCCCCGCGGCCTTCGGTTCGGCGTGCGCGGACGGTACCGCGCCCGGACCCGCCACCATCACCGTGACCGCCATCGCCGTGGCCACCATCGCCGTGGCCATGCCCGGACCCAGCGCACGCCAGCCCACCATCGCTCCCCCTTGCCCCCACGTCCTTTTCCGGCTTATCCATCCTCTCGCACATAAAGGGGGTTAATGATCTCTATTGCGGCATTAGGTCTGTCACTCCCGGGTGAGCTCGTGCTCCAACTGCTCCAGCTCCGCCCCTCCCGCCATGAGCGCGGTGAGCTCCTGCCGGGAGATGTCGGCCTTGCCGTACTCGCCGAGGCTGGTGCCCCTGTTGAGCAGCAGGAACCGGTCGCCGACCGGGTAGGCGTGATGGGGGTTGTGGGTGATGAACACCACGCCGAGACCCCGGTCACGGGCTCTGGCGATGTAGCGCAGCACCACCCCCGCCTGCTTGACGCCGAGGGCGGAGGTGGGCTCGTCGAGGATGAGCACCCTTGCGCCGAAGTGGACGGCCCTGGCGATGGCCACCGACTGGCGCTCGCCGCCCGACAGGGTGCCGACCGGCTGGTCGACGTCGCGGATGTCGATGCCCATCGCGCGCAGCTCGTCCCTGGCGACGCGCCTGGCCGTGGCCACGTCGAACCTGCCCAGCGACTTGACCGGTTCGGAGCCGAGGAAGAAGTTCCGCCACACCGACATCAGCGGGATCATCGCCAGGTCCTGGTAGACGGTGGCGATACCCCTGTCGAGGGCGTCGCGCGGGCTGGTGAGCCGCGTCTCCTGGCCGTCGACGAGGAGCGACCCCGAGTCGTGCTGGTGGACGCCCGAAAGGATCTTGATGAGCGTGGACTTGCCCGCGCCGTTGTCGCCGAGCACGCACGTGACCTGCCCCGCCGTCACGCTCATCGACACCTCTCGCAGCGCCAGCACGCTGCCGAAGGACTTGCCGATGCCCTGGGTCTGAAGGATCAATGTTTCACCTCTTCGGCGTAGCGGCGGACCATGCGGTTGGCGAGGGTGGCCAGCAGCAGCATCGCCCCGAGGAAGAACATGAACCAGTCGGCGTCCCAGCCGAGGAAGACGATGCCCTTGTCGGCCATGCCGAAGATGACCGCGCCGATGGAGGCGCCGATCGCCGAGCCGTACCCGCCGGTGAGCAGGCAGCCGCCGATGACGGCGGCGATGATGTAGATGAACTCCTGGCCGATGCCCGCGTTGGCCTGCACCGAGGTGAAGCGCAGCGCCATGATCGAGCCGACCAGCCACGCCGCGAACGCGGTCGTCATGAACAGTGCGATCTTGGTGCGGGCGGCGGGTACGCCGACCGCGCGGGCGGCCTGCTCGTTGCCGCCCACCGCGAAGATCCAGTTGCCCGCGCGCGAGCGCATCAGCACCCAGGTGGCCACAGCCGTGACCAGGATCCACCAGATGATCGCCACTCTGAACCCGCTGTCGCCGATCGTGCCGCCGAACACCACCCGCGCCGACTCGAAGCCGGGAGCCTTGCGCAGCCCCGACACCTGCACGGTGCCGGTGATCATCTTGGTGACGCCGAGGTTGATGCCCTGCAGCATCAGGAACGTGCCGAGCGTGACGATGAAGCTGGGCAGCCTGGTCCTGGTCACGATGAGCCCGTTGGCGAAGCCGACGGCCAGCGCGACCACCAGGCCCACCAGCATCGCCGACCACACGTTGAGCCCGAAGCGGGTGGACAGCGTGACCAGCACCAGCCCCGTGGTGCCGGTCAGCACGCCCGCCGACAGGTCGAACTCGCCGCCGATCATGAGCAGCGCGATCGCCACCGCCATGATGCCGAGCGTGGCGGCGGGGTCTAGCCAGTTGGCGATGCCGCTGACCGAGCGGAACACCGCCGACTGGCTCGCGAAGAAGACGAAGACCGCGATCGCGCCGACCACCGCGCCGAGCTCCGGCCTGACGAGCAGGCGGCGCATCCGGCCGACATCGCCCAGTCGCTCGTCGGCGGCGAGTGAACTCATCTGGTGCCGCTCTCGGCCAGCTTGGCGACCTGCTCGGCGTTGTCCTTGGTGACGAACCCCGGTCCGGTGTTGACGGGCAGCCCGCCGCCGACGGTGTTGAGGTTGGTCTTGTACAGGTACAGGAACGTGATCGGCAGGTAGCCCTGCAGGTACTGCTGCTGGTCGACGGCGAACAGGATCTCGCCGTCCTTGATCGCCGTCACCACGTCGCCTGACAGGTCGAAGGTGGCCAGCTTGGCCTTCGAGCCCGCGTCCTTCAGCGCGTCGCGCGCCGCGACGGCCACGCCCGGGTTCAGGGCGAGCACGCCGTTGATCGACTGGTCGGCCTGGACGCGCGCGGTGACCTTGGAGCTGACGTCGGCCTGGTTGCTGCCGTCGACCTGCAGCCGCTCCACCGACCCGCCGAGCGTCGCCTCGGCGCCCTTGCACCGCTGGTCGAGGCCGACGTTACCGGCCTCGTGGATCACGCACAGCAGCTTGGTGACGCCCGCCGCCTTCAACTGCTCGCCTGCGCCGCGTCCCGCGACGTCCTCCGACTGGCCGACGTGGGTGAGCGCGCCGAACTCCTTGGAGCGGTCGAGCCCCGAGTTGATGGTGATCACCGGGATCTTGGCGGCGACGGCCTTGCCGATCGACTCCTTCAGCGCGTCGGGGTTGGCCATGGAGACCACGATCCCGTCGACCTTCTGCGAGACCGCCTGGTCGATGAGCTGCGACTGCTTGCCCGCGTCGCCGTCGCCCTGATAGGTGACGGTGGCGCCGTACTGCTTGCCCGCGGCCTCCGCGCCGTTCTTGACCACGTCCCAGAACGCGTCACCGGGTGCGGCGTGAGTGATGACGGCGAAGTTCCCTCCGCCTGTGGGTGCGGGCGCGCTGGGCGGCGCGGCGCTCGCCGGTGCGGGTGCGGTGGCCGCGGCCTCCTGGCCGCCGCCTGCCGAGCATCCTGTGAGGGTCAACGCCCCCAGCAGGGCCAGCACGATCGGAGTTCGGTTCATGCGACACCTCCATGACCATCGGCTCGTTGTCGATGTAACCGCCGCATTACCCCCTGCGTCAACAGTTTGTCGTGACATTAGGACTTATAGATGTTCTTGTTACCACCGTCGGCCGCGACCGATCGGATCGCATGTGCCACAAATGCCCATTGACCGCACAGAAATGCGCGGGCCGGCCACCTGAAGCGGGGCGCCTCGCGTCCTCGTGGCCCCCGCCGTTCTCCCGCCCCTGACCTGCCGCGCACTGGCGCGCGTGGACGGGAGCCACCCGCCCACCACGGCCGCCCGACGCAGGCTTCGTCGACGTCCTCCACGCCGCTCTTCGCGCGCGGTGGAGGGCGAGGGGCGGACGAGGGCGACGGGCGGCTCCGAAGGGTCAGCGCAGGGAGCGGCAGAAGGTCCGGATGTCGTCGGCGAGGAGGCCGGGGACCTCCATCGCGGGGAAGTGGCCGCCCGTGCCGTACTCCGACCAGTGCGTGATCGTGCCCCGCGGGTCCATGAGGCTGCGGATCGTGGTGTCGGCGGCGAAGACGGCGACACCGGTCGGCGGGCCGGCCTGCTCCTGCTGCCACTGCTCGGCCGCGCCCGACTCCTGGTGCGCGGCGAACGCCCTCCAGGCCTGCATGCCTTCGTACACGGCGTGCGCGGAGGACGCCCCCGACCCGGTGAACCAGTAGATGCTGATCGCGGTGAGCAACTGGTCCCTGTCGACCGCCTCGTCGGGAAGCGCGGCGGCCGGGTCGGTCCACTCGTGGAACTTCTCGGTGATCCAGGCGAGCTGCCCGACCGGCGAGTCGTTCAGCGAGTAGGCCAGGGTCTGCGGTCGGGTCGACTGCAGCGTCAGGTAGCCGAGGCCCTCGCTGCGGAAGGTGTTGAACCGCTCGGCGCGGGCCCGGTCGGCAGGTGGCAGGCCGTCGAGCTCGAGGGCGGGCCCGAACGGGGTCGAGGCGGCGGTTCCGGTGAGATGGACGCCGACCACGCGCCCCGGGTCGGCCATCGGCAGCATCCCCGCGACTCCCGAGCCGACGTCGGTGCCCTGTGCCGCGTACCGCTCGTAGCCGAGGCGGCTCATCAGCTCGGCCCAGGCCTGCGCGACGCCGAACAGGCTGAAGCCCGCCTCGCCCATCGGGTTGGAGAAGCCGTAGCCGGGCAGCGACGGCACGACGACGTGGAAGGCGTCGGCGGGATCGCCGCCGTGGGCGCGCGGATCGGTCACCGGACCGAGGAGTTTGACGAACTCGACAGGCGAGCTGGGCCAGCCGTGCGTGAGGATCAGCGGCAGCGCGTCCGGCTCGGGCGACCGCACGTGGAAGAAGTGGATCGTCTGCCCGCCGATCTCCGTGGTGAACTGCGGGATCTCGTTCAGCGCCGCTTCCTGCGCTCGCCAGTCGAACCCGGTGGCCCAGTACGTGGCGAGCCGCTTGAGGTAGTCGAGCGGGACGCCGCGGCTCCAGTCGTCGACCGGTGGACGGACCGGCCAGCGGGTGCCGGCCAGTCGCGCTCGGAGGTCGTCGAGGTCGGCCTGCGGAATCTCGATGCGGAAGGGACGGATCTCGCCGGTGTTCGTCATGCCCCCAACGCTAGGCGCGGTTGCGGAAAGGTTCTTTCCGCAATCAGCGCCGACGGTGCGACGAGGAAGGAACGGGCATCCGGCACCCGCGCCGGCCTGCTCAGGATTGTCGGCGGGCTGTCCTATGGTCCCGATCATGATGAACGCCTGGGATGAGGTCCGCGCGGCGATCGACGCCGAGGACGGCGACGCCGTCGCCACGCTGGTGGCGGGGTTCGACACGGAGCAGCGCCGACAGGTGGCGCGCGAGCTGCCCGGCTTCCTGCCGATCGCGCGCCAGGCCGGACAGGACAGGGACCGGGAGCGGGACCAGGAGCGCCAGGCCCGGTGGGCCGAGCTCCACGACCGTGCGGAGAGGATGGGCCGTTCGGTCTATTCCCTGGACGAGGCGCAGAACGTTCTCGGCACCGTGAGGGTCCGCGGTCGCTGGATCGAGCCCATGCGCGTCGCGGGGGCGGGCGTCATCTCGGGCGCCGCGGCCGCCGCCACCTGGCTCAACAGGCGCGACTTCGAGCGCGACTGGGAGCCGCCCGAGGCCGACGACGTCGCGCTGGTCGTCAGGGCCGTGGCGACCAGGCCGGCCGCCTGGCAGCAGGAGTTCGCGGTACGGCTGTCGCTGCGGCTGCGCGACACGCGTCCTCTGGCCGACCGGCGGGTAAGGCTGGCCCTGGAGCTGCTGCGCCGTACGGGTGCCGAGCCGCCGAAGCACGACCCGCTCACTCTCGCCTGGATCGCCGCGACCAGCACCGAGGACCTGGCAGGAGACCCGCTGCTGGACGCGATGGTGCCGAGGCTGTTCGAGGCCGAAGGCGTGGGCAGGCTCCTGCGCGACGACCGCGCATGGCCCGCCGCCCTCGTCACGCTGGCCGGCGAAGGCCGGATCGGCCGCGAGGCGCTGCTGGGCGGCTGCCGTACCCGGTTCCTGTGCGGTGGTCAGGCCGCCGACCAGAGATTCTTCGTACGCCTGCACGACATGCTCGAACCGGCCGCCGAGGAGGTCGCCCCGCACGCCGACGACTACCTGGCCTTATTGCCCTCCGCCCCGGCGAACGTCGGCGAGCTGGCGTTGAGACAGGTACACCGGCTGGGCCCGATGCCGCCCGCGCGAGCGGGCGAGGCGGTCGAGGGGCTGCTGTTCCGCGCCGAGGGCAAGCTGGTGCGGGCCGGACTCGCCTGGCTCGACCGGCTCATGAAGGATCCAGCGGGCGACCTGGACGCCTACGCGCCCGCGCTGGCCGCCGCGATGCTGTGCGCGTCGGGCGAGGCCCGGGAGCGCGCGGTGAAGCTGGCGGTCAGGCACGCGGCACGGTTCGGCCCGCTGGGCGCAGAGACGATCAGGGACGCCGTCGCGCTGCTGCCCGCCCGCCAGGGCGCGGAGCTGGCTGCGGTCTTCGGCGGTGCGGCGGCGGCCGGGCCCGAGCCGGTGCGGTTCGTTCCGTCGCAGCTCGGGAGCGTGCCCGAGCCGCCGCGGATGCCGCCGCCGGTGCGCGACCCCGGCACGCTGGCCCGGCTCAGACTCTCCGAGTTCGACTGGTTGAGCTCCGAGCTCTGGCTGGACGGTTTCGTCCGGCTGGCGGACCACCGTCGAGCCGGGCAGGAGCGAGCCCGGCTGGTCACCGCGCTGGCTCCGCTCGCCGCGGGCTGCGGGGACGACAGGTACGGATGGCGGCCGTGGTGGCACACGGCCGACTGGGCGGCGGCGATGGCCAGGGAACTGGCCGAGCCCGGCGCGGAGCGCAGCGCCGGCGTGGGCGGCCGTGCGACCGTCGCGGAGCGGGTTCCTGACATGGCGCACGGTCCCGCGGAGAAGATCATGCCCCTCGCCCGGTACGCCGAGGTGTACCAGGCGCAGGTGGAGGGCCGGCTGCCGCCGTACCTGCTGAGCACTCCGACGCGCCTCAACGGCCTGCTCGACCCGGACGTGCTGGTGGAGCGACTGGAAGGCTACGAGCGTGACGGCGTGGAGGCCCTGCCGCTGGACCTGCGGCAGGCGCTGCTGCGGCTCGGCCGTACCGTCACCGAGGAGGTCGCCTCGCGGGCGGCGGGCCTGACGGGGACGGCGGGGCGCAAGGTCGCCCGCTGGCTCACCGACCGGCCCGCCGAGCCGCGGGTCGTGCTGCGCTGGACGACCCACCAGGGCGACACCCGCATCACCTCCGAGTTCGTCTCGGGGGCCGAGTACCAGGAGGTGCTGGGCGACCTCCTCATCCCGCGCTTCCACGACGAGTCGTGCGAACGGCTGCTCGCCGTTCTCGCCGGGCACAGGGATCTGGCCGCCGCCAGAGCGGCCTGGACGCTGAGATCGTACTGGCCGCTGAACAAGCCCTCGCTCCAGGATCTCGACCTGCTGGTCACCGCAGACGGGCCGGCCGGGCCCGGCCTGGCGCTGCTGCTGGCCCACCATCTGATGGAGGGGCCCGACGGCGGGGCCGTACCGCCGCTGCTGCGCCTGGCCGCCACCGGGGCCCTTCCGGGCGAGGAGCTCGGCAGGCAACTGGCCGACCTGCTCAGGCGGAGCGAGAGCGGCCCGGCCGACGCGGTCGCCGCCCTCAGGACGGCCGCCGAACGGGGCGCGCACCGCGAGGTGTGGCAGGTGATGAGGGGCCTGCTGCCCGCCTGCCTGCCGGGCCCGGGCGAGCGGGCCACGACCGCGCACACCCGGCTGATGACCTTCGCGGCCGAGGTGGCCTCGTGGGCGGACGCCCGTGGCGAGCTGGCGGTGGTCGCGGAGTTCGCGGGCCGGACGCGCGGCAGCGAACTCGTCCGGCAGGCCCGCTTCCTGCACGAGCGTCTCACCGGCACGACCTGAGACGCCAATACAGAACGGAATTGTATGTTCCGTTATATGCTGGGGACATGACAGCTGCACCCTTGAGCGGCCGCCGCGCCCAGGCCGCACGCAACGACGAACTGATCCTCGAGGCGGCCAGAGCCGTCTTCACCGCCGACCCCGGCGCCCCGATCTCGGCCGTGGCCGAGCGCGCGGGCGTCGGGATCAGCGCGCTCTACCGGCGCTACGGCAGCAAGGAGGCGCTGCTGCAGAAGCTCTGCGGCGACGGGCTCAAGCTGTACATCGCCGCCTGCGAGAAGTCGCTGGCCATGGACGGCGACCCGTGGGAGGCGTTCGCGACGTACATGGTCGAGATCGTCGAGGCCGACAGCAGCTCGCTGACCATCGCGCTGGCCGGCACCTTCCATCCCACCGAGGAGCTCTACCGCGACTCGACCCGCGCCGCGGAGCTGGCCGTCGAGGTCCACCGCCGGGCGATCGAGGCGGAGGTGCTGCGGCCGGACATCACCGTGGCGGACATCTCGCTGCTGTTCGAGCAGCTCGCCTCGATCAAGCTGGGCGACGAGCCGCGCACGGTGGAGCTGCGTCACCGCTACCTCGCGCTGATGCTCGACTCCATGCGGATGCCGCCCGCCCACCGCCCGCTGCCAGGCCCGCCCCCTTCGGAGGCGGAGCTGGAGCAGCGCTGGGCTCCCCCCTCCTGAACACGGCGGCGGGTGCCCGCAGCGAGCCGACCGGCCGCCGGCGCGCTACCGCGAGCGCCGAATGCGCTCAGGGCGCGAGCCGATCGGCGAGGGCCAGGGTACGGCGTGCGCGGGCGAGCACCGGCGCGTCCACGAACCTGCCGTCGGGCAGCGCCACCGCGCCCACGTCACCGGCCCGCTCGGCGGCCTCGGCGATCTCCCTGGCCCTGGCCACCTCCTCGGGCGTGGGTGTGAACGCCTCGCGGATCACCGGCAGCTGCCTGGGATGGATGGCCGCCCTTCCGAACAGCCCGAGCCCCCTGCCCCGCCTGGTGGAGGCCAGCAGCCCTGCCTCGTCGCCGATGTCGGCGTACACCGACATCGGCACGGGCGGCAGCCCCGCGGCGGCCGCGGCCAGCACCACCTGCAGCCGCAGGTGGTCGAGGGCCGCCTCGTCGGTGATGGACAGCTCGGCCGTCAGGTCCTGCTCCCCCAGCGCCACCCCGGCCACCCTGGGATGGGCGGCGATGGCGGCCGCGTTCACCACCCCCGCCGCCGATTCCAGCAGCGCGTGGATCGGCACGTCGAGGTCCACCAGGTCCAGCGTCGCGACCGACTCGACCTTGGGCACCCGCAGCGCGGCCGGCGGCGAGCCGGCCAGCGCCCGCAGGTCGCGGCGGCCCGCCTCCGTGGCGGGGTCGTTGACGCGCACGTGCACGGCGGCCCGTCCCGCGCCCAGGTAGTCGACGACGTTCCGCCTGGCCTCGTCCTTGCGGGCCGGCGCGACCGCGTCCTCCAGATCGACGATGACCACGTCGGCGCCCGACGCCACGGCCTTGTCGAACCGCTCGGGCCTGTCTCCGGGCACGTACAGCCAGGTCAGTGTCATGCGACCACCCCGTTCCCGCGCAGTTCGTCGATCTCCTCCTGCGTGTAGGCGAGCTCGCCGAGCACCTCGTCGGTGTCGCTGCCGAGGCTGCGGCCCGTCCAGCGCACCTCGCCGGGGGTCTCCGACAGCCGGAACAGCACGTTCTGGACGGTGATCGGGCCGAGTTCCTCGTCGGGCAGCTCGACGAAGGTGTCCAGCGCCGCGTACTGCGGGTCCTCGGCGATGTCGCGCACGTCGTAGATCGGGGCGATCGCGGCCTGCGCCTCCTCGAAACGGGCGACGACCTCCTTGGCGTCGCGTTCGGCGATCCAGGCGCCGACCGCCTCGTCCAGCTCCTCGACGTGCTCGACCCGGCCCGCCCCGCTGGCGAACCACGGCTGGGCGACCAGGTCGGCCCGTCCCACGAGGGTGACCACGCGCTCGGCGATGGTCTGCGCGCTGGTGGAGACGGCCAGCCAGCGGCCGTCCCTGGTGCGGTAGGTGTTGCGCGGCGCGTTGCTGCTGGAGCGGTTGCCCGTGCGCCGGGGGACCACGCCGAGCGCCTTGTAGGCGGTCATCTGCGGGCCGAGCAGCCCCAGGATCGGCTCGATGATCGCCATGTCGACGACCTGGCCGCGCCCCGTCCGCTCGCGGGCGTGCAGGGCGACCATCACGGCGTAGGACATGGCCAGGCCCGCGATGCCGTCGGCGAGTGCGAGCGGGGGCAGTGTCGGCGGCCCGTCGGGCTGGCCGGTCATCGCGGCGAACCCGCTCATCGCCTCGGCCAGCGTGCCGAACCCCGGCTGTGCCGCCATCGGCCCGAACTGCCCGAACCCCGTCATCCGCGCCACGATCAGGCGCGGGTTGAGCTCCATGAGGTCTTCGGGCGCCAGCCCCCAGCGTTCGAGTGTGCCGGGGCGGAAGTTCTCCACCAGCACGTCGGAACGGCGTACGAGGCGGCGCAGGATCTCCTGCCCCTCCCGCCTCGACAGGTCCACGGCCGCGGCGCGCTTGTTGCGCGACAGCGACTTCCACCACAGGCCGACGCCGTCCTTGGCCGCGCCGTGCCCTCGGGAGGGGTCGCCGCGGCGCGGATGCTCGATCTTGATGACGTCGGCGCCGAAGTCGCCCAGCATCATCGCGGCGGAGGGCCCCGCGAACAGCGTCGCGGCGTCGATCACCCGGATATCGGCAAGACTGCTCATAATCCTATATCTTATAAGTTATGCGACCGCCGTTGAGCAAAGCGGACTACGTCTACGAGGCGCTGCTGGAGGAGATCCGCACCGGGCAGATTCCCGGCGGCACCCCCCTGCGCGCCGCCGCCGTCGCCACCAGGCTCGGCGTGTCGGTCACTCCCGTCCGTGAGGCACTGCGCCGCCTCGAGAAGGACCGGCTGATCAGCTACGAGGCGCATCACGGGGCGACCGTGGTCGACCTCGGCGACGAGGCGCTGGAGGAGTTCTACGGGGTGCGAGCCGTCGTCGAGGGCCTGGGCGCGCGGCTGGCGGCCGCCCGCATCGGCGCGGCGGAACTCGACGGGCTCAGGCGGCTGCACGAGTCGATGGTGGCGGACGCGGCGCAGGGAAGGCACGACCTGTTGGGCGGCAAGTCAGAGGAGTTCCACCTGCGGATCGCCGACATCGGCGGCCCCGCCTTCCTCGGCCGGCAGGCCAGAGCGGTCAGGGCCAGCTTCCCCGTCCCGCCTGGGGCGTCGCTGTGGCTGGACGTCGAGCTGGCAGGACGGCAACTCGACGCGCACGAACGGATCCTGCGGGCGCTGGAGACCGGCGACGGCGAGACGGCGGAACAGATCATGATCGAGCACGTCCGGGCAGGCGCCGCCCACCGCAGGGGCTGACCCCTGGATCCGGGGCCGCACCCGCCGGAGGCTCAGGGACCGGTCAGCGGGCCACGTCGGCCAGGGCCGAGGCGGCCAGGTCGAAGCCGCCCACATGGGCCAGGTAGTCGCCGGGGACCAGCGGATCGCCGAGATAGACGCCGCCCGCCTGCCGTACCAGCAGCGCGCCGGCGGCCACGTCCCACGGGTGCGACAGCCGCCCGTAGGCCACGTCCGCCCAGCCGCCCGAGACGTGCGCCAGTTTGAGCGCCGCGCTGCCCAAGCGTCTCACCGCGGCGAAGGAGCCGATCACCCTGGCATAGCGGTCCAGCGCCGCCTGCCCGTGCTGGTCCAGGTCACGGGGGGTGGGATAGCTGCTCAGCAGCATCGCCTCACGGTCGCGCGCGGCGCCCCTGGAGCGCAGCGGGGTCCCGTTGCACCAGGCGCCCTCGGTGGAGGCGGTGAACTCGTCCTCCCGCACCGGGTCGTAGACGACGCCTGCGACCAGCTCACCGTCCACCGCCGCGGCGATCGACACGCAGAAGAACGGGATGCCTGCGGCGAAGTTGGCGGTGCCGTCGATCGGGTCGACGTACCAGGTCACCTCGCCGGATCCGGTGGTGCCGCCCTCCTCCCCCACGATCACGCTCTCGGGGCGGTGCGAGAGGATCACCTCGCGGATCGTCTCCTCGGCGGCGCGATCGTGCTCGGTCACCGGGTCGTGGAAGTCACGCTTGGTGTCGACGGGCGGGCGGGAGCGGAACGCCTTGCGCAGCGGCCCTCCCACCGCTCTTGCGGCTTCCGAGGCGATGTCCAGTAGTTCCGTCATGTCTCATATCCTTGCCGCTCTGCACGCCAACTGCAGCGCCAGGCGCTGTTGGGGGTCGTCCAGGTCGGCCTGCAGGAGCGTCTCGATGCGCTTGATGTTCCTGCTCACGGCATTGCGGTGCATGCGCACCTCCTCGGCGGCCTTCGCAGGCGAGCCGTGATGGTCGAGATATGCCCGCAGGATGTCCAGCAGCAAACCCGCCCTCTTCTGTCGCAGTATCGGCTGCAGCAGCTCCCGCACCGCCTGCTGGGCGGCGTCGGAGGAGTACCACTCCTCCAGCATGCGGTCCAGGCCCGCCAGGTCGTAGGTGGCCAGCGCGGTGGAGCCGCGGCGCAGCGCCGTACGGGCCTCAGACGCCGAGGTGCGCAGCCCGAGCACGCCCTGGTGGGCGGTGCTGACGCCGCAGCGCAGCTCGACGCCGGCCGGCCGTACCCGCTCGAGGAGCCGCGCGGCGTCGGCGACGGCCGCGCGCAGGCCCGCCCGTCCCTGGTCGCGGGGCGAGGTGCGGACCACGATCAGCGCTCCGTCGGCCATCGCGACGCTCCACTCGGGCCCCACCAGCTCCCGCACCACCCTGCCCGCCCGCGCCGCGACGGTGTCCAGCAGCGCGTACGGCTCGGGCCCCTCCACGCGCAGCACCACGTGCCAGCCGTCGACGGGCAGGCCGAGCGTCCTCGCTCGGGGTGCGAGCTCCTGCGCCTGCTTCTCAGGGGCGATCAGCAGCTCGGTCAGCACCTGCGCGCGCGAGCGGGCGGGCGCCTCCTCCGTGGGACCCGCCGCGGCCGCGAGCTCGGCCAGCCGCAGCACGATCCTGGTCGCCCGCCCGAGATGGTCGTCCCTGTCGGGCGCGGAGAAGTCTGCGCCCACCTCGACGCCGAGCGCGGCCCCCGCCTCCTGGGCCATCCGCGAGGGCACGCCGCCGGCGCCGAGCACGCCGCGCACCGCCTTCTCGGCCCTGACCAGCGCGTCCGAGGCGTCCCCCGCGATCGCCCCGTTGATCGCCACCACGAGTTCGGCCAGATCGCCGTCCGCCGCGAGCAGCGCGACCCCGGCGCGTTCGGCCAGCGCGGCGGCGCCGCGCCCCACCTCGGCCTCCGCCGTCAGCACCAGCGCCGCCGCCTCCGCGGCGCCCGCGTCCCGCAGCGCCACCTCCAGGCGGTAACCGGCGGCCTCGAGGGAGGCGGCCGCGGTCAGCACCAGCACCGAGCCGCGCGGCTGTGACACGACCCGCCGCAGGTCCTCCACCAGCCGCACCCCGGTCGCGGGGCGCGGCGTCAGCGGGCCCGCCAGATGCCGCAGGTCATCCACCCAGTACATCCACGAAGTGTGCCACGGGCACACTGATCCCCCAAAGAGGGTCTCTCGGCACATCAACACTGACCTGCGACTTCCTACTGTGGGAGGCATGGACATCGACACCGGGTCCCTGCCCGCCTACGCCAGGGGATGCGCCGTCCTCGGCTCCGGCGGCGGCGGCCCCGTGACGATCACCAGGTCCGCCGCCCTCCAGGCGCTGTCCGACCACGGGCCCGTCCGCGTCGTCCAGCCCCGCGACCTCGACCCCGACCTGCTGGTGATGCCGGTCGGCAGCGCGGGCTCGTCCGCGGTGATGGCCGAACGCGTCGGCGGCGCCGACGAGCCCCTTTACCTGCGCCGGAAGGTCGAGCAGCTGTACGGCACGCCCGTCGGCGCGGTACTCGCCAGCGAGATCGGCGGCGCGAACGGCTGCCTGGCGGTGGCCTGGGCCGCCCGCCTCGGCCTGCCCCTCGTCGACGCCGACGGCATGAGCCGCGCCTTCCCCCGCATGGACCAGACCGTCATGCAGTTGCGCGGCATCTCCCCCACCCCCGCCGTGCTCTGCGACGGCCGCGGCAGGACCGTGGTCATCGACCACGTGGACGGACGCTGGCTGGAACGGCTGGTGCGCGCCGCGCTCGAACCGTTCGGCGGCCAGGTGGCGACCACCGAGTACGTCATGCGCGGCCGCCAGGTCGCCGCCGCCACCGCGCTCGGCTCGGTCACACGCGCGCTGCGGCTCGGCTCCGAGCCGCCCGCGCCCCTCGTCTCGGGGAAGGTCGCCGAGACCGGCTCGATCGTCATCGAGGGCCTCGGACCCGACCTGGGCCGTCTGGTCCGGATCGAGGCGGGCACCGAGTTCCTGGCCGTCCTGGAGGACGGCGCGCCGCTGGCCGTGGTGCCCGACGTGATCGCGCTGCTCGACGCCCGCACCGGTGAGGTCGTCGACGCCGAGCACGTCAGGTACGGCCTGCGGGTTGACGTGGTCCGCGTGCCCTGCGACCCGGTCTGGCACACCGAGGAGGGCCTGCGCATGGCCGGCCCGGAGGCCTTCGGCCTCAACGGTCTGCCCGCGCCCACCGAGGTGAGGTCGTGAAGGCCGGGGTCGACGTCGGGCCCACCAACACCGACGCCGCCCTGCTCGACGACGCGGGCGCGGTGCTGTCCACCGTCAAGGTCGCCTCCGTCCCCGGCGACCCGGTGGCCAGCGTCACCGCCGCCCTGGCCCGTCTCGCCGCCCCTCCACCGGCCCAGGTGGCCGTCGGCCTGCACGGGGCGGCCGCGGCGGTCGACGGCAGGCGCGGCCTGTGCAGGGTCGCGGTGTTGCGCGTCGGCGGTCACGAGGCGGAGGCGGTCAGGCCGCTGTTCGGCTGGCCCGACGACCTGCGGCGCGCCGTCGACGCCGGCAGCGCCATCGTGGACGGCGGCGGCGGGCTCGACCGCGAGGACTGGACCCCGCTCGACAGGGACGCCGTCGCCCGCTTCGCCGCTTCCGTCGCCTCCACCGCGCAGGCGGTCGCCATCACCGGCCTGTTCTCGCCCCTTGACGGCGAGCAGGAGCAGGAGGCGGCCGAGATCGTCCGCGCGGAGCTCGGCGACCTGCCGATCGCGCTGTCGGCCGATCTCGGCACGCTCGGACTGCTCGAACGCGAGAACGCCACCGTCCTCGACGCCGCTCTGTCCGGGTTCGCCACCGGCGTGGCCGAACGCCTGGCGGCCGCGCTGGCCCCGGTGACCGCCGTCCACGTCACGCGCGGCGACGGCACCCTCATGAGCCTGGAGCACCTGGCCAGGCACCCCGGCCTGAGCCTCGGCAGCGGCCCCGCCAGCATGCTGCGCGGCGCGGGCGTGCTGACCGGGCTCGGGGACGCCGTCGTCGCCGACGTCGGGGCCCGCAGGATCAGGGTCGGGGTGCTGGCGGGCGGCTTCCCCGAGGAGGCCGTCAGCGGCGCCCGCATCGGCGGCGTGCCCGTCGGCCTGCGCATCCCCGAGCTGATCAGGGTGGCCAGGCCCTTCGAGCCGGCCGAGCTGGCCGAGGCCGTCGACCGGATGCAGCCGGGCGCCGGACGGCTGCCCCTGGTGGTCGTGGGCGGCGGGGCGCATGCCGTACCGGATGGGCTGCACCCCGAGCACGCGACCACGGCCGGCGCGATCGGCGCGGCCACCAGCCCCGTCGGCGGGCAGTACGAGCGCGTCGTGCGCCTGCCCGACCGCGCGGATCTGCCCGCGGCGATGGAGGCGGTGGTCGAGCAGGCCAGGGCCAGCGCCGTCCGCGCCGGAGCCGACCCCCTGCACGTGCGGATCCTCGAGGCCGCCGACACCCCGCTGGGATACCTGCCCGGCCCCTTCGTACGGCTGCGCGCCAGGGCCGCGGGCCCGCCCGCGCGGCTGTGACCACCCCCCTGTGAAAGCCCCCGTGAAAGGCATGTCTCCATGGCGACAACGACAACGGATGAGGACTACCCGCTGGAGCGGGTGCCGCCGAGCGCCCGCTACCCCTGGTTCAACGTGGCGGTGCAGCGTTTCGGCCAGCTGTCGGACCTGACCCAGTTCCTGCTCGGCGCCACGCTCGGCGCGGGCCTGTCGTTCTGGGGCGCGTTCTGGGCGTTCACGCTCGGCTCGGTGATCCTGGAGATCGTCTGCATCTTCGTGGGCATCGCCGGCATGCGCGAGGGCCTGTCGACCTCGGTGCTGGCCAGGTGGACCGGTTTCGGCCGCTACGGCTCGACGCTGATCGGCGTCATCATCACCCTCAGCCTGTTCGGCTGGTTCGGCGTGCAGACCGCGGTCTTCGCGGCCGGCCTGCACTCGATCATGAGCTGGCTCCCGCTGTGGGCCTGGTCGCTGATCGCGGGCCTCGGCGTGACCGCGCTGGTCATCCGCGGATTCAAGGCCATGGGCATGACCGCCTTCATCACCGTGCCCGCCTTCCTCGGCCTGGCCGGATGGGCGATGTGGGTGGAGATCTCCCGCCATGACCTGGGCGCCCTCGTCGCGTCGCCGCCGTTCGGGGAGCCCATCTCGATCGCCACCGGCGCCACGATCGTGGCCGGCTCCTACATCGTGGGCGCGGTCACCACGCCCGACATGACGCGCTTCAACCGCAATACTGGCGATGTGATCAAGCAGACGCTGGTGGGCATCTCGCTCGGGGAGTACGTGCTCGGCCTGGCCGGCGTGCTGCTGGCCTACGCGGTGAAGTCCTCCGACGTCATCGCCATCATCACCGCCTCCTCCGGCGTGATCGGCGTCATCGTGCTGATCTCCGCCACCGTGAAGATCAACAACTGGAACCTGTACTCCTCGGCGCTCGGCCTGCTCAACGCCGTCGAGTCCACGATCGGCCTGAAGCTGAACAGGGTCGCCGTGACCGTCGGCATCGGCGTGCTCGGCAGCGTCCTGGCCGCGATGGGCATCCTGGAGCGCTTCACCGACTTCCTGCTCATCCTCGGCGTCATCACCCCGCCGATCGCGGGGATCATGGTGGCCGAGTACTTCGTGGTCAAGCGCTGGCGGCCCGCCCTCGAGTCCTCACGCGAAGAGGGCAGGCTGCCGGAGACCGAGCCGACCTGGGTGCCGGCGACGCTGGTCATCTGGGCGGCGGCGGCGCTGGTCGGCTGGCTGAGCGAGCATCACCAGTGGATCGGCATCCCCGCGCTCAACTCCCTCCTGCTGGCCGGCCTGGCCTACATCGTCGCGGGCAAGCTCGGCCTGGTCCGAGGGACCCGCGAACTCCTCACCGTCTGAAGGAACCCACCTACATGCGCATCGGCATCGACGTCGGCGGCACCAACACCGACGCAGCCCTCATCGGAGACGGCGGCGACGTGCTGGCCACCGTCAAGTCCCCCACCACGGAGGACGTGACCAGCGGCGTCGCCGCGGCCCTCGCGGGCCTCGGCGCCACCCGGGTGTCCGCGGTCATGATCGGCACGACCCACTTCGTCAACGCGCTCGTCGAGGCGGCCCGCCTGGAGCCGGTGGCCGCCGTACGGCTCGGCCTGCCCGCCACGGCGGCGCTGCCGCCCATGGTCGACTGGCCGCAGCGCCTGCGCAAGGTCGTCGAGGGCGCCGTCCACCTGTGCCACGGCGGCCACGAGTACGACGGCACCCCCATCGCCGACCTCGACCCCGGCGAGCTGCGGCAGGTCGCCGCCGACATCAGGCGCAAGGGCCTGCGCACGGTCGCGATCTCGTCGGTCTTCTCCCCCGTCAGCGACTCCTCCGAGAGGCGCGCCGCCGACATCCTGGCCGCCGAGCTGGGCCCCGAGGTGCACATCTCGCTGTCCAGCGAGATCGGCCGCGTGGGCATGCTGGCCAGGGAGAACGCCACGATCGTCAACGCCGCGCTGCGCCCCCTCGCCGAGCGCACCGTGGCCGCCTTCGGCCAGGCGCTGGAGGTGGCGGGCATCGACGCGCCGCTGTTCCTGTCGCAGAACGACGGCACGCTCATGGACGTCTCCAGGGCGCTGCGCTACCCGGTGGCGACCTTCGCCTCGGGTCCCACGAACTCGATGCGCGGCGCCGCCTACCTGTCGGGGCTGACCGACTGCGCGGTCGTCGACATCGGCGGGACCACCACCGACGTGGGCATCCTGGTCGGCGGCTTCCCCCGCGAAGCCTCAGGTGAGGCGATGGTCGGCGAGGTGCGGACGAACTTCCGCATCCCCGACGTGCTGTCGATCGGCATCGGCGGCGGCTCCCTCGTGGCGGACGACGGCTCCGTCGGGCCGCGCAGCGTCGGCTACCGGTTGCCGGAGGAGGCGCTGGTGTTCGGCGGCGGCACGCTGACCGCCACCGACCTGGCCGTGGCCGCAGGATACGCCGCCATCGGCGACCCCGCGCTCGTCGCGGGCGTCGATCCGTCCCGGTCGCTGAAGCTCATCGCCGACCGGGTGGCCGACGCCGTCGACAGGATGCGCACCACGCCCGACCCGCTGCCGGTGGTGCTGGTGGGCGGCGGCAGCGTCCTGGTCTCCGACCTGCCGGGCTTCGACGACGTGCGCAGACCCGACCACTTCGCCGTGGCCAACGCCGTCGGCGCCGCCATCGCCCAGGTCGGCGGAGAGGTGGACAAGGTCTACTCCGGCCCGCGCGAGACCGTCCTGCGGGAGGCGAAGACCGAGGCCGTGACCCGCGCCGAGCGGGCCGGCGCCCGCGCCGGCAGCGTGCGCATCGCCGAGGTGGAGGAGGTCCCGCTGGCCTACCTGCCCGGCGACGCGACCCGCATCAGGGTGAAGGCGGTCGGCGACCTGGACTTGGAGAAGATCAATGCGTGAGATCGGCGTCGAGCAGCTGGACGACATGGCCAGGGGCGCGGGCATCCTCGGCACCGGCGGCGGCGGCGACCCCTACGTCGGCAAGCTGCTGGCGAGGGAGGCGATCAGGCGTCACGGCCCGGTGAAGCTCTACGACATCGCCGAGGTCCCCGCCGACGCGACCGTCGTCCCCGTCTCCGGCATGGGCGCGCCCACCGTGCTGCTGGAGAAGCTGCCGGCGGGCACCGAGGAGCTGGCCGCGCTGCGCGCCCTCGAGGCCGTCATCGGCCGCCGCGCCACCCACATCGTGCCGATCGAGGTCGGCGGCGTGAACTCGATGATCCCCATCGCCGCCGCCGCGCAGGCGGGGCTGCCGCTGGTCGACGGCGACGCCATGGGCCGCGCCTTCCCTGAGGCCCAGATGGTGCTGCCCACCCTGATCGGCGTGTCGAACACGCCCATGGCCATCGCCGACGACAAGGGCAACACGCTGGTGCTCGACGCCGTCTCCAACCACTGGGCCGAACGCATCGCGCGCGCCGCCTGCGTCCAGATGGGCTGCCAGGTCTCCTGCGCGGACACCGTGCTGCGCGGCGACCAGCTCGCCGACGGTCTGGTCCCCGCCACGCTGACGCTGGCGGAGGATCTCGGGCGGGCCGTACGGCGGGCACGCGCCGCCCACGCCGACCCGGTCGCCGCGGCGACGTCCGTGCTCGGCGGCGTCACCCTGTTCACCGGAAAGGTCGTGGACGTCGAGCGGCGCACCACCGGCGGGTTCGCCCGCGGCAAGGCGCTGCTGGCCGGCGAGGGGAGCTTCGAGCTGAGCTTCCAGAACGAGCACCTGCTCGCCCGCAGGGACGGCGCGATCGTGGCGACCACGCCCGACCTGATCTGCGTGCTCGACACCGACACCGGCGAGCCGGTGACCACCGAGGCGATGCGGTACGGCCTTCGCGTCACCGTGATCGGCGCGCCCTGCGACCCGCGGTGGGTGACGCCTGCAGGGCTCGAGCTGGCCGGGCCCCGCTACTTCGGCTACGACTGCGACCACCGGCCTCTTCCTGCCGCCTGACCCCCGGCTCCTGGCTGCCACCCGGAGCCCGCCTCCGGCTCCGGGACCGCGACCCGGGGCCCTCCCCGAGGCCGGGGCCGTGTGCGATCCCCTTCGCCACGCGACCCCGGCCCGCTCCTCGGACCGGCAGGCCCCTCACCCGCACCTGTGCAACGTCGATGAAATATTTGTCAGGACATTCTGACCTCGCTAACCTGATCACATGACCGCGAACCTGGCGATCGACCTGGACCGCTCCAGTCCCGTCCCCCTGTACTTCCAGGTAGCCGAGCAGATCGCCGAGGCCATCAGGCGTGGCGACCTCGCCCCCGGCTCCCGGCTCGACAACGAGATCCTCCTCGCCGACCGGCTGGGCCTGTCCAGGCCGACGATCCGCCAGGCCATCCAGTACCTCGTCGACAAGGGCCTGCTGGTCCGCAAGCGCGGTGTCGGCACCCAGGTCGTCCACGGCCAGGTCAAGCGCTCGGTCGAGCTGACCAGCCTCTACGACGATCTGCGCCGGGCCGGCCAGGAGCCCGCCACCCAGGTCCTCGCCCTCGAACCGCGGCCCGTGGACGAGCAGGTCGCCCAGGTTCTCGGCCTGTCCCCCGGCGAGGAGGCCCTCTATCTCGAACGGCTCCGCTTCGCCTCCGGCGAGCCGCTGGCGTTGCTGCACAACTGGCTGCCCGTCGGCCTGGCCCCGCTCACCTCCGAAGGCCTGCAGGGGCGCGGCCTGTACGAGCTGCTGCGCGCCGCGGGGGTCCGCATGCGCGTCGCCAACCAGCGCATCGGCGCCCGGGCCGCCTCCGCCACCGAGGCCAAGCTGCTCGACGAGCGCAGGGGCGCGCCGCTGCTGACCATGATCCGCACCACCTACGACGACCAGGGCAAGGCCGTCGAGCACGGCTCACACGTCTACCGGGCTTCCCACTACTCCCTCGAGGTCACGCTCATCGAGCGCTGAGGCCCGGCCGGCCTTCCTCTTGACGTACCAGGTGGTGCCGATCCCGAACAGCACGGCGGCGGCCAGGCCCACCCACGAGAACCCCTTCAGCCACTTCTCGGCGACGATCCCCAGGTAGTAGATCACCGCCGTGGTGCCGCCCGCCCAGACGACGCCGCCCAGCACGTTCGCGACCAGGAACTTCCAGTACGGCATGCGCAGGGCCCCCGCCAGCGGCCCTGCCAGGATCCGCAGGAGGGCGATGAACCGCCCGAAGAACACCGTCCACATCCCGTAGCGGTGGAAGTAGTGCTCGGCCTTGGCGATGTGGCTCGGGCCGAAATGCTTGGGGAAACGCCTGCCGAGCCGGTCGAAGAGCGGTTTGCCGCCCCGGCGGCCGATGCCGTACCCGATCGAGTCGCCGACGATCGCGCCCACGCTCGCGCACACGCCCACCCAGACGGGGCTGACCACTCCCTTGGCCGAGAGCAGGGCGGAGCTGACCAGAACGATCTCGCCGGGGAGCGGGATGCCCAGGCTCTCCACGCCGATCACGAGGCCGACCAGCGCACAGATCCACAGCGGCGGGATCGCCTGCAGCCACTCGTCGATATGCATCCGGCCACCTTAGTCAGTCGGCACGACCGGTTCGAGGCCGTGAGCGTTCACGGATGGCCGCCGAACAGGAGGAGCTACCCTGTGAAAGGGCCTGTTTCGGGCTGACGACCTGCGGCAATCGTCGAGAAGGGAGAAGCTGATGATCGACAAGGTCGCATGGGTGCTCCTGGAGGACGGCAAGCTGCTGGGCACCCGTTCCCACGGCAAGGAAGCCTTCTACCTTCCCGGTGGCAAGCGCGAGCCGGGCGAGAGCGACACCGACGCCCTCCTGCGCGAGATCGCCGAGGAGCTGACCGTCGAGCTCGTGCCGGGCACGTTCCACAACGTGGGCACGTATGAGGCGCCCGCCCACGACAGGGCCGGCGTCACGGTGCGCATGACCTGCTACACCGCCGACTACAAGGGCACGCTCCGGCCCAGCGCCGAGATCGCGGAGATCGCCTGGCTCACCCACGCCGACCGCGACCGCGTCTCCGCCGCCAACCGCCTCGTCCTCGACACCCTGCACACCCAGGGGCTGCTCATCCCCTGACCGTCAGCAGCGCGCCCGAGATCAGCATGCCCAGCGTGCCGAGCACCTCCTCGGGGTCGATGCGGTCGGGCGCCAGAAGCCACTGCTGGTGGATGCCGATGACGGCGCCCACGATCGTGACGGCGACCGCCTCGGCGCACACGCCGGGAGGCAGCGGGAGGTGCTCCAGCCATCTCCTGCACTGCTCGCGCAGCGTGTCGTGGATCTGGACGTACCGGCCGCGGATGGGCGAGTCAGGCTCCAGTGCCTCCACCAGGAGCGTGACGAAGAGCTTGGAGGTGGGTTGCCTGAGCAGGGCCTCGACCCCTTCCATCAGGTGGTCGAGCTCCGCCGCGCCCCGCTCGAGGTGCCCGGCGTAACCGGACCTGATCAGGTCCACCGAGCGTTCGAGCACGGCCAGCAGCAGGCCCTCCTTGCTGCCGAAGTGCCACGGGATGGATCCCCTGCTGATCCCCGACCGCTCGGCCACGTCGGCGAACGTCGTCTGCCGGTAGCCCTTCTGCGCGAACAGCTCGGCCGCCGCGGCAAGGATCAGCTCGCGGCTCTCCTGACTGGTCTGCTCTCGTCGCGTTGTCACGCCACCTCCTCCTGTGCTAGCAATCATATTCTATGCTGGCCAACACAGGAGGTCGTTTTGCGCTTCGTCACCTACGCCTCGGCTGACGGCGACAGGGTCGGTGTCATCGACGGGGACCTGATCCGCGCCCTGCCCCGGGGCACGGCTCTGATCGAGCTGCTCCCCTCGCTCCACGAGGCGGGCGAGCGGGCGCTCGCCGAACCCGACGAGAGCGTCGCGCTCGCCGACGTCAGGCTGAAAGCGCCCGTTCCCAGGCCGCCGTCCCTGCGCGACTGTCTCTGCTTCCTCGACCACATGCGTGGCTGCCTCAAGGCCGCCGGCGGCGCGGGAACGCTGGATCGGGTCTGGTACCAGATCCCCGCCTTCTACTTCGCCAACCCCGCCACCGTCATCGGACCCCACGACGACGTGCCCATCTCCCCCGGCAGCGCCTGGTTCGACTTCGAGCTGGAGATCGGCGCGGTGATCGGCGCGGCCGGCCGCGACCTGACCCCGGAGCAGGCGGAACGGCACATCGCCGGCTACACCCTCTACTGCGACTGGAGCGCCCGCGACCTGCAGGTCCTCGAAACCCAGCTCAGGATCGGCCAGGCCAAGGGCAAGGACGGCGCGACCACGCTCGGACCATGGCTGGTCACGCCCGACGAGCTGCCGTTCCTCGAGAACGGCAGGCTCGCCGTCCAGGTGCGGGCCGAGGTCAACGGCGTGCCGATCGGCGAGGGCGGCACCGACGCCATGGACTGGTCCTTCGGCGAGGTGATCTCCTACGCCTCCCGCGGAGTGGAGCTCCAGCCGGGAGACGTCTTCGGCTCCGGCACCGTCCCCGGATGCTGCCTGCTGGAGCACCTCGACTTCGGCGATCTCGGCGCGTTCCGCGGCTGGCTCAAGGACGGCGACGTGGTGTCCCTGCGCGCCGAGGGACTGGGCGAGGTGCGGCAGACCGTCCGGGCCGGCGTGGCCCCTCACCCTCTCCCGGCCAGGCAGGACCCGGCCGCCACGGTCCGCCGGCCGCGGGTGAACCCGGCCGCCTCCGCCCTGCCGTACACCAAGGGGCTGCACCAGGTCGGTGACGGCGTCTGGGCGTGGCTGCTGCCCGACGGCGGGTACGGCTGGAGCAACGCCGGGCTCGTCGCCGGCGACGGCGGCTCCCTGCTGGTCGACACGCTCTACGACCTGCCGCTCACCGCCGAGATGCTCGCAGGCATGCGGCCGATCACCGATCGGCATCCGCTCGGCCACGCCGTGCTCACCCACGCCAACGGCGACCACACGCACGGCGGACAGCTCCTGCCGGACGCGGTACGCGTCATCGCCGCCGAGGGGACCGCGCACGAGATGCGCACCGAGATGCCGCCGGAGCTGACCGCCGCCCTGCAGGTCATGGACCTCGGGCCGACGCTCTCGCCGTACCTGCGTGACCGGTTCGAGCCGTTCGACTTCGGCGGCATCCGCCTGCGCACCCCCGACGAGACCTTCGACCGGCGGTGCACGATCGACGTGGGCGGGCGCGAGGTCCACGTGCTCAACCTGGGGCCCGCCCACACCGAGGCCGACACGGTCGTGCACGTCCCCGACGCCGGCGTGCTGTTCGCGGGCGACCTGCTGTTCATCGGCTGCACGCCGATCGTGTGGCACGGGCCCATCGCCAACTGGATCGCCGCCTGCGACACGATGATCGGCCTCGGCGCGCACACCGTGGTGCCGGGACACGGCCCGGTGACCGACGCCTCCGGCATCCACGCGGTCCGCGGCTACCTCGGCCACGTCGTCGAGCAGGCCGACGCCGCCCACGCCAAGGGGCTGGACCTCCAGGAGGCGGCGTTCGGAGTCGACCTGGGCGAGTACGCCGACTGGCTGGACGCCGAAAGGGTCGTGGTCAACATCTACCAGCGTTACCGCGAGATCCACCCCGACCAGCCGGCACTCGACCGGTTCGCGCTGTTCGGCCTGATGGCCGAATGGGACCGCCGACGGTCGTGACCCCCGCACCCTTGTAGCTCGGCCGAGGAGACCCCGCCCCGCCGTCCGCGGGGTCGGGTCGCCGCGGTGCAAGGTGCCCCACGTATCCGGATATATGGTGCGATCTGCATCTATGCAGGTAAACGTGTCGTCCTTAGCGTTCTCCCAAGCTTGTCTCTTGGGAGGGCACCATGGCCCCTGCAGTCGACGACCACTCACTCAGCCGAGTACCCGCGAGCGCCCGCTACCCCTGGTGGTCGGTCGCCGTTCAGCGGTTCGGGCAGGTCTCCGCGCTGACCCAGTTCATGCTGGGCGCCGCGCTCGGCTTCGGCCTGAGCTTCTGGGACGCGTTCTGGGCCCTGACGTTCGGCGCGCTCATCCTGGAGTTCGCGATGATCCTCGTCGGGATCATCGGCATGCGGGAGGGCCTGTCCACCTCCATGCTGGCCAGATGGACCGGCTTCGGTCGCGGCGGCTCCGCGGTGATCGGCCTGGCCATCGGGATCAGCCTGGTCGGCTGGTTCGGCATCCAGTCCGGGATCTCCGCCCGCGGCCTGCACGCCCTGATCGGCGGCCCGCCGGAGTGGGTGTGGGCGATCGGCTTCGGTCTGGCCGTCACCGCCATCGTGATCGCCGGGTTCCGTTCGATGGCCTGGACCGCGTACGTCACGGTCCCGCTGTTCCTCGCCCTGGTGGCCTGGTCGATCATCTCGGAACTGAGCGGGCACTCCCTCGGCGCGCTCGTCTCCTCCCCGCCGCCCGGCCCGCCCATGACGGTGTTGCAGGGCACGGCGCTGGTGGCGGGCAGCCTCATGGTCGGCGCCGTGATCACCTCGGACATGACGCGGTTCAACCGCACCGCGGGCGATGTCATCAAGCAGACGGTCATCGGGGTCACGCTGGGCGAGTACGTCATCGGGCTGGCCGGAGTCCTGCTGGCGCACGCCGTCGGGAGCTCCGACATCATCGCGATCGTCGTCTCCTCCGTCGGCCTCGTCGGGACCCTGGTGATCGTCGCGGGCACGCTGAAGATCAACGACTGGAACCTCTACTCGGCGGGCCTCGGACTGCTCACCTTCATCGGCGTGGTCAGCGGCCGCCGTCCGAGCCGCGTCGCGATCACCGCGCTCGTCGGCGTCGCGGGAACGCTGCTGGGGGCCGCGGGCATCCTCGACCGGTTCACCGACTTCCTGATCCTGCTGGGCGTGGTCTTCCCGCCGATCGCCGGAATCATGATCGCCGAGTACTTCGTCGTCCGCCGCTGGCGCGGCCGGCTCGCCGAGGGCCGCGACACCGGCGCCGCCCCGGCCAGCGCCCCCATGTGGGTGCCTGTGACGCTGGTCATCTGGGTGGTCGCCACGCTGATCGGCGTGTTCGTCACGGCCGGACTGGGCAGCGTCAACTCGCTGGTGGCCGCCTTCGTGCTCTACGCGGCGTGCGGACGGCTCGGCCTGATCACCGAAATCGGAGCCAGCACGACCGAGACCGTGGAAAGGGCGAGAGCGTGAGGATCGGCATCGACGTCGGCGGCACGAACACCGACGCCGTCCTGATGGACGGCGACCGGGTGGTCGCCGCGGTCAAGCGGAACACCAGCAAGGACGTCACCAGCGGCATCGTCTCCGCCATCGCGGGACTGGAGCTCCAGGGCCCGGTGCACGCCGTGATGATCGGCACCACGCACTTCATCAACGCGCTGGTGGAGGCCGACCGTCTCGCGCCCACCGCCGCCGTACGGCTCGGCCTGCCCGCCACCACGGCGCTGCCGCCCTTCGTCGACTGGCCCGATCCGCTGGTCGAGGCCGTCTCGGGACGCGGCTACCTGTGCCACGGCGGTCACGAGTTCGACGGGCGGACCATCTCCGAACTGGATCAGGACGAGCTGCGCCGTACCGCCGAGGACATCAGAGCCCGCGGCATCCGCTCGGTGGCGATCTCCTCCATCTTCTCCCCGGTGAACATCGAGTTCGAGGAGCGGGCCGCGCAGATCCTGGCCGAGGAACTGCCCGGCGTGCCCATCTCGCTCTCGCACGAGATCGGCAGGATCGGGCTGCTGGAACGGGAGAACGCCACGATCGTCAACGCGGCGCTGCGGGAGCTGGCCGACGACATCGTGGACGGGCTGGGCCAGGCGATGGCGGGGCTCGGGATCGCCGCGCCCCTCTACCTCAGCCAGAACGACGGCACGCTGATGGACCTCGAGTTCGCCAGGCGCTATCCGGTGGCCACGTTCGCCTCCGGCCCGACGAACTCCATGCGCGGCGCCGCCGTACTGTCCGGGCTCGGCACCTGCGCCGTCGTCGACATCGGCGGGACGACGAGCGATGTGGGCGTGCTCAACGCCGGCTTCCCCCGGGAGGCGACCGCCGAGGTCACGGTCGCCGGCATCAGGACGAACTTCCGCATGCCCGACGTGCTGTCGATCGGCATCGGCGGCGGCAGCCGCGTGCACCCGGGCCACCGGGTCGGTCCCGACTCCGTCGGGTACCGGCTCGCCGAGCACGCGCTGGTCTTCGGCGGCTCGACGCTGACCGCGACCGACATCGCCGTCGCCGCGGGGCGCGCCGACATCGGCGATCCCTCGCTGGTCTCGCACCTGGACAAGGAACTGGTCGGCGCGGTGCTCGAGCGCATCGCCGACGACGTGGCCGAGGCGGTGGAGCGCATGCGGACCAGCCCCGAGCCGTTGCCCGTCGTGGCCGTGGGCGGCGGATCCATCCTCCTGCCCGACGAACTGGCGGGGTGCGGCGAGGTCCGCAGGCCCGAGCACTACGCGGTGGCCAACGCGATCGGCGCCGCCATCGCGCAGGTCGGCGGCGAGGTGGACCGCATCTACACGGTCGCGCCAGGGCGGAGGGAGAAGATCCTCGACGAGGCCCGGCAGGAGGCGGTGGACCGGGCGATCGCGGGCGGCGCCAGGCCCCGCAGCGTCGACATCGTCGAGCTCGACGAGATCCCCCTGCCCTACCTGCCGGGAGACGCCATAAGGATCAAGGTCAAGGCGGTAGGAGAGCTGTCCGTCGAGGAGGCCGCGCATGCGTGAGATCGGGCTCGACCACCTGGCCGACATCGCCAGAGGAGCGGCGATCCTGGGCACCGGCGGAGGCGGGGACCCCTACATCGGGCGGCTGATGGCCCGCGCCGCGCTGCGCGAGCACGGGCCCGTCGAACTGGTCCCGCTGGCGGAGGTTCCCGACGGCGCGATGGTGCTGCCGGTCGCCGGGATGGGCGCGCCCACGGTGATGGTGGAGAAGCTGCCGTCGAGCGCGGAGATGTCCAACGCCGTCGAGGCCCTGTGCGGCTACCTGGGCCGCCGCCCCACCCACATCGCCTGCGCCGAGGTGGGCGGGGTCAACTCGCTGATCCCGGTGGCCGCGGCCGCCAGGCTCGGCCTGCCGCTGATAGACGCCGACGGCATGGGCCGGGCCTTTCCCGAGCTGCAGATGTTCATCCCCGCCCTGTACGGCGTGCGCGCCTCCCCGATGGCGCTGGCCGACGACAAGGGCAACAGGTCGGTCCTCGACACCGTCGGCAACCACTGGACGGAGCGGCTGGCCAGGGCCGCCACCGTGGAGATGGGCGGCTCGGCCACCACCGTCCTGTACGCCATGGACGGAGCCAAGGCCCGCGAGTCCATGGTGCCCGCGACGCTCTCGCTCAGCGCCGAGCTCGGCGCGCTGGTGGCGGCCAGACGCGGCGAGGCCGCGGCCGCGGTCGCCGAGCGGCTGGGCGGCCGGGTCCTGTTCACCGGCAAGGTCCTCGACGTCGAGCGCCGCACCCAGGGTGGCTTCGCCCGCGGTACGGCCAGGCTCCACGGCGGCGCGGGCGAGCTGCGGCTGTCGTTCCAGAACGAGCACCTGCTGGCGGAGCTGGACGGCGTCCCCGTGGCCACCACGCCCAACCTGATCTGCGTCCTCGACCAGCAGACCGGTGACCCGGTGACGACCGAGGCGCTGAGGTACGGCCACCGCGTCACCGTGCTGGCCGCGCCGTGCGACCCGCGCTGGCTGACCCCCGAGGGCCTGGCGCTGGCCGGGCCCAGGTACTTCGGCTACGACCTCGACCCCGTGACACTCTAGAAGGGTGATCGAAGAGCAGGACGTCGCCGCCCTCGAGCGCGGCTGCGTCCTGCTCGGCTCCGGCGGCGGCGGCCGCACGGCGACGGCCGCACGGCTGCTGCGGGTCAAGCTGCGAGCGGCGCCCGTGCCGCTCGTTGCCGTGTCCGAGCTGCCGCCCGGCGCCATGGTCGTCCCTGTGGGGCTGGCTGGAGCGACCGGGATGCTGGAGGAGAAACCGCCATCGGGCACCGAGATGGTCGCGGCCATCGCGGCCGTGGCCCGCTGGAGCGGCAGCGAGGTCGACGCGATCATGTCGATCGAGGCCGCCGGCATCAACGGGCTGATGGTCTTCGCCTGCGAGCGTCCCGTGGTCGACGCCGACCTGATGGGGCGGGCCTTCCCCAGGTTGGGGCAGTCGTCGACCTCGCGCAAGGGCGTGCAGGCCGGGCCGTACGCGCTGGTGGACGCGGCGGGCCGTACCACGATCATGGACAGTTTCGACCCCGAGGCGGGCGAGCGGCTCATGCGCGGCGCGCTGCGGGCCTGCGGCGGGTGGGCCGCGTTCGCGCACTGGCCGATCCGCGCGGCCGACCTGCCGGAGCAGGCAGTCGTCGGCAGCCTCTCCCGGGCGCTGGCGCTCGGCCGTACGATGCTGGCCCTGCCCGAGCGGGCGCCTCGCGCTCCCGCGCTCGGCGGGCGCCTGCACGGAGCGGGGCGCGTCGTCGAGGTGGTCAGATCGGCGGGCGGCGACGGCAGGGTGACCATCCTCGACGACGGCGGCGCGGTGCTGCGCGTGGAGATGGAGAACGAGTACCAGGTCGTGTTCGCCGACGGTGTGCCCGTCGCGACCACACCCGATGTGATCTGCCTGCTCGAAGCGAGGACGGGCCGGCCCCTGGCCTGCGACGAGGTACGGCAGGGCCCGCGCGTGGAGGTGCTGCAGCTGCCCGGTCCCTCCTTCTGGCGGCGGCCCGACCGCCTGCCGCAGGTCTGGCCCGCCGCCTTCGGCATCGACGTGCCGCCCCGCCTCATCGACGGCCGGCCATGAACGTCGCCGACCTCCTGGACAGGGCCGACCTGACCGTGCTCGGCGGCCCTGCCGCGCCCGGACGGCAGGTGACCGGCATCCGCATGGCGATGGGCGCGGCCGGTGCCGGTGACCTGGTCGTCCTGCTCGATCCCGACAGGACCAGCTGGCGGCTGGACGCCGAGCTGAGCAAGGCGGTCGAGGCGGGCGCGGCGGCGCTGATGGTGCCGGGGACCGAGCCGCTGCTGCGCAGCACCGTGCTGCTGGCCGAGCGGCTGGCGACACCGGTGCTCGGCTGCCCCGCCGACCCGCTGGACACGGCCGTACGGCTGGCGGTGCTGATCGCCTCCCCCGACGTGGACGTGGCCAGGCGGGTGCTGGCCGCGCACCAGGCGCTCGACACCGCCACCCCCACCCTGGAGGAGATGCGCGACCTGGCCAGCGCGGTGGTGCGGGCGGAGGTCACGGTGCTGGCCAGGGACGGCGCCCTGTTGCTCGGCCCGCCGATCGACGAGCGGGTCAAGGTGTCGCTGCCGGTCCGCCAGCGGCTGGCGGGCGGCGGCGTCGCCGTACCGGTGCTCGCGCTCGAAGGCCGCAGCGCGGAGTTGTGGCTCGTCGTGGCCGGTACCGCCGGTGGCGAGGAGGTGCTCGCGGTCGCCGCGGCCGCGGCTCAGCGGTCGCTGGCGCTGCGCAGGCTGGAGCTGGAACGCGACGCCAGGCGCAGCTCGGCCCTGCTCGGCGAGCTGCTGCAGGCAGGCGATGACCCCGGACCCTCCCTGCGCAGGCGGGCGGCGGAGGCGGGCTGGCGGCTGGACGGCTGGCACACGGGCATCCGCATCGACGTGAGCCGTCCCGTCGACGTGGTGACCCTGACCGGCGACATCATCGCCACCCTGTCGGCGGAGTCCGTCGACGCGGTCGTCGTCGCCGAGGACGGCGGCTGGGTCGCCTGGGTGACCACCGACATCGAGCCGGGCGCCGACGCGGTGAACCGGCTCGCCCTCCTGGTACGGCAGGCCCAGCGCCGCATGGCCGACCTGGACCCGCTCGTCGGCATGGCCCGCCCGCACCACGGCCCCGGCGGCATCGCGCGCAGCCTGTCGGAGGCCCGTGACGCCGCCCGGCTGGCCGCCGCCCGCGCGGAGACCGGCAGGTTCGTCCACGTCGACCGGCTCGGGCTCGCCCAGCTGCTGCTGGCCTGGACCAGGACGGACACCTTCGTCCCCGCGGCCAGGTCGCTGCTCGCCGCGCTGGCGGCCGACCCCGGTGACCTCACCAGGACGCTCACCGTGTACCTGGACACGGAGTCGTCCCTGATCGAGACGGCGGCCGTGCTCGGCGTCCACCGGAACACGGTGGCCCGCAGGATCGCCAAGATCGAGCGGCTGCTCGGTGTCGATCTCACCGATGCCGACACCCGCCTGGCCCTCCACCTGGCCTGCCGCGTCGCCGTCCCGGACCAGTGACCGGGCCCTCCACACCTGACGAGCCCGAAACCGCCACACCCCCGGCCACCCTCTCCATCCAGCGGTACCCCACCAGCCCCGCCACCCTCTCCACCCGCCAGCAATCCCAGCCGCCCCGCCACCCGCCAGCGCTCCACCGGTCCCGGCCACCTCCCCACCCGCTGGCACCTCGCCCATCCCCACCGCTCTCGCCCCGCTCGCTGCGCCGTGCGGCTCGATCGCTCACCCGCGTCGGCCTCTGCTCGCCGACTTGCCGAGCACTTTGGCCGAACGTTGCACAATCATGGGCTGACAGATTTTGAAATCTGTCAGCCCATATGCCATAGTCGTCACCATGAGAACTCTCGGAACCACCGGCCCCCGCGTCTCCGACCTCGGCCTGGGCACCATGGGCATGTCCGACCTGTACGGCCCCGCCGACGGGGCCGAGTCCATCGCCACCATCCACGCCGCCCTCGACGCCGGCATCACCCTTCTCGACACCGGCGACTTCTACGGCATGGGCCACAACGAGCTGCTCATCCATGACGCGCTCAAGGATCGCGACCGCGATGGCGTGCAGATCAGCGTGAAGTTCGGCGCCCAGCGCGACTACGACGGCAACTGGCTCGGCTTCGACGGCCGCCCCGCCGCGGTCAAGACGTCACTCGCCTACACCCTTCGCCGCCTGCGCACCGATCACGTCGACATCTACCGGCTCTCCCGCGTCGACCCCGCCGTACCCATCGAGGAGACCGTGGGCGCCATCGCCGAGGAGGTCGAGAAGGGCCACGTCCGGCACATCGGCCTGTCAGAGGTCGGCGCCGACACCATCAGGCGCGCGCACGCCGTCCACCCGATCGCGGACCTCCAGATCGAGTACTCCCTGCTGTCCCGGGACATCGAGGCCGCCATCCTGCCGACCTGCAGGGAGCTCGGCATCGGCGTCACCGCGTACGGTGTGCTGTCGCGCGGTCTGCTCAGCGGCCACTGGTCGAAGGACCGCCGGCTCGCCGCGGGCGACTTCCGCTCGGTCAGCCCCAGGTTCGGCGGTGACAACCTCGCGCACAACCTGGCCCTGGTCGAGGGCCTGCGCGACCTCGCCGCCGCCAAGGACGCGACCGTCGCACAGCTCGCGATCGCCTGGGTCCTCGCCCAGGGCGAGGACATCGTCCCGCTGGTCGGCGCCCGCCGCCGTGACCGGCTCGCGGAGGCGCTCGGCGCCCTCGACGTAAGCCTGACCCGCGACGACCTCGACCGCATCCAGTCGATCATCCCGGCAGGCTCGGCCGCCGGAGGCCGCTACGCCGCCGCGCAACTGGCCCACCTCGACAGCGAGCAGCCTGTCGTCGACAACTGACAGACTTGGTCACATGACAGATGGCACCCTGACCGCCGAGCAGATCATCACCGCCGCCCAGGACGTCCTGCGCAGGTACGGGCCTGCCAAGACGACGGTGGTCGACGTGGCGCGGGCGCTCGGGGTCAGTCACGGGAGTGTCTACCGGCACTTCCCCAGCAAGGCCGCGCTACGGGAGGCCGTCACCCAGCGCTGGCTCGACGAGTCGCACGCCCCGCTGATGGCGGCGGTCAGGACTCCAGGGCCCGCGGGCGCCCGGCTGCACAACTGGCTGGCCGTCCTGTTCGCCGCCAAGAGGAAGAAGGCCCTCGACGATCCCGAGCTGTTCGCGACCTACATGGTCCTGGTCGCGGAGTCGAGTGAGGTCATCGAGCGGCACCTGGCGGACCTGGTCGGCCAGCTGGAACGGATCATCGGGGACGGCGTGGCCAGAGGTGAGTTCACACCGGTGGACGTGCGTGCGACGGCGCGTGCCGTGTTCGACTCGACAGTGCGCTTCCATGATCCCGTCTTCGCGCCGGACTGGGGCAAGCCGGGCATCGAGCGCGCGTTCGACGCCGTCTGGGACCTCATCCACGCAGGCCTCGCCAAACGCTGACCAGCAGCCCGATCGCCCGACCATCCGCCGCCCACCCGAACCTGCCGGCCCCCGGACTTCGGCGACAGCCGCGGCACCAGGTTCGCCAGGGGACCCGTGGGCTCGCTCCAGCGGCCGGCCGGCCGTCAGCCGAAGACGTCGCGGACCGCCGCCTGTGCGACCTCTCTCAAGTGCGCGTGCAGGACCGCGTTCGACTCCCGGTCGGTGCGGACCTCCACCAGGCGCAGTCCCTCGCCGCGAATCGCCTTGGGCAGGTCGGAGATCTCCTCCACCAGTTGGTACGGCGTCCCGGTGGCGGCCGCCACGTACCCCAGGTCCACCCCGTGCGGCGTGCCGAACACCCGCTCGAACGGATCTCTGACTCCCGCCTGCGGCAGCAACGAGAAGATCCCGCCCCCGTCGTTGTTCACCACGACCAGGCACAGGTCGGGACGCGGTTCCCTGGGACCCAGGATCAACCCGTTCTGGTCGTGCAGGAAGGTCAGGTCCCCCAGCAGCGCGTATGACGGCCCGTTGTGCGCCAGCGCCGCTCCGATGGCCGTCGACACGAGCCCGTCGATCCCCGAGACGCCCCGGTTGGCCAGCAGCCGCAGCCCGCGCCGGGGCCGCATCGCCTGGTCGAGGTCTCTGATCGGCATGGACGATCCGCAGAACAGCAGCGCCCCGTTCGGCAGCGAGTCGGCCAGGTCCCTGGCGATGCGCGGCTCGGTCATCCCCGACGAGTCCAGGAGGGAGTCGACGGCCGTCCTGGCCGCGGCGTCGGCCCGCCGCCAGGAGTGCAGCCAGGCGTCGTCGCCGGCGGCGACGGGGATCTCGACCGCCTGCGCCACCTGGGTCGCCGACCGTGTCGGGTCGGGCCAGCGGGCCAGGTCGGTGGCCACCACGATGTGCTCTTCGGCTCGCCGCAGCCATGACAGCAGCGGCCTGGACAGTCCTGGGCGTCCGAGCGTGACGACCACGTCGGGCTGGTGGGCGTCGGCGAAGGACTGCGTCCCCAGCAGGAAGTGGTAGGTGGAGATGGCGTGGTCGCCGTACCGGCCGCCGCCGTTGGGCTCCGACAGCACGGGCCAGCCCGCCATGCCGGCCGCGGCGATGTAGCGGCGCACGTTCGCCGCGCCGTCGCCGACGACGAGCACGCCGCGCCTGGTCGGCGGCAGGTGCAGCGCCACGGGCGGCGGCGCGACGCGGGCCCGCACCCACGATCCGGCCGTGTCGCCGTCGAGGGACTCGACCCACGAGGTGTCGCCGTCGGGGATCAGAGGCTCCCTGAAGGCCAGGTTCAGGTGGACCGGGCCGGGGTCGGAGGGCCCGAGCGCGCGCTGGTAGGCGCGGGCCGCCAGCGACCGCCAGTAGGCCACCTGGCCGGGCCGTTCCTCGGGCGCTCCGACCTCGGCGAACCATCTGGTGGCGTTACCGAAGATCTTCAGCTGGTCGATGGTCTGGTTGGCGCCGGTGCCGCGCAGCTCGGGCGGCCGGTCGGCGGTCAGCACCAGCAGCGGCACCCCCGACTCGCTCGCCTCGATCACCGCGGGGTGGAAGTTGGCGACCGCCGTGCCGGAGGAGCAGATCAGCGCCACGGGCCGCTCGGATCTGCGGGCCAGTCCCACTGCCAGGTAGGAGGCCGAGCGCTCGTCGATCCGCACGTGCAGCCGCACCCGGGACTCGGAGTGGAGGGCCAGCGCGAGCGGAGCCGAGCGGGACCCGGGAGCCATCACGACGTCGGTGAGGCCGCAACGCACGAGCTCGTCCACCAGCACGGTGGCGAGCGCGGTAGCCGGGTTCACAGGTCCGCCTCCTGCATCCGCCGCAGCCACGACGGCGACTCGATCTCAAACTCCGACAAAAGCGAATAATCCACTGCTGGACGGGACACCGGCAAGAATCCGTCGACAGGCGCCAGCGAGTCGCCCACCACGTCGCCCGACAGCAGCGACATGGTGCCGAGGCCGCACGCGTACGGCAGGCTGGGCAGCGCCGCCGCCAGCGCGACCCCCGCGGCCAGCCCCACCGAGGTCTCCACCGCGCTCGACACCACCGCGGGCAGCCCGCACGCCTCCACCACCCGCAACGCCGCGCGGACCCCGCCCAGCGGCTGCACCTTCACCACCGCGATGTCGGCGGCCTCCGCGGCCCGTACCTTCAGCGGATCCTCGGCCCGCCTGATCGACTCGTCCGCCGCGATCGGCACGTCGACCGCCCGTCGCACCGCGGCCAGCTCGTCCAGCGTGGCGCAGGGCTGCTCGGCGTACTCCAGGTCGAAGGCGTCCAACGCCTTCAGGTGGCGTATGGCGGTCGGCACGTCCCAGGCGCCGTTGGCGTCGACCCGCACCTTGCCCGAAGGCCCCAGAGCGTCACGGACCGCCTCGACCCTCGCCAGGTCGTCGGCGAAGGTCTGCCCCTGCTCGGCCACCTTGACCTTCGCGGTGCCGCAGCCCGCCTGCCGTACCAGCTCGTGGGCCCGCTCGGCCGAGACCGCGGGGACCGTCGCGTTGACCGGGATCCGCGAGCGTACCGGGGCGGGCCAGCCCTCGAAGGCGGCCTCACGGGCGCACGCCAGCCAGCGCGCGCACTCGCGCGGGCCGTACTCCGGGAAGGGCGAGAACTCCCCCCACCCCGCGGGCCCCTCGATCAGCACGCCCTCGCGCGCCGTCTGGCCGCGGAAACGGGTGCGCATCGGGATCCGGAAGACCCGCGGCCCAGAACCCATCAACGCACCTTCCCAGCTGACACCTCGTCTGTCGCCACTAACCTTACGAGCATGTGGAGGAACCCGTCGCATCCGGACCGGCCCCTGCGGGCGCTCGTTCTCCCGCCGGGCCCCCGGCTGTTCGAGGCGGTCGCCGCGGCGCTGGCCGGCGAGGGTCCCGCCGTCCTCCCCCTGTCCCCCGACCACGCGGGCGCGGCCCTGCGCTCGCTGCGCCCGACGGAGATCGAGACGGTCGACGGGGTACGGCAGGCCGCGGGCCCCGGCGTGCCTGCGGACGTGGCTGTCGTCATCGCCACCTCGGGCAGCACCGGCGCCCCCAAGGGCGTCATGCTGACCGCCGCCGCGCTCACGGCCTCCGCCACCGCCTCCCTGCGCCGTCTGGAGGCCTCGCCGGGCCAGCGATGGCTATGCTGCCTGCCGCCCTCCCACGTCTCCGGCCTGCAGGTGCTCGTCAGGTCGTTGCTCGGCGGCACCGAGCCGATCATCCACGACCGCTTCGACCCCGAGGCCGTCGCCGCGTGCGGGGCCGAGCACGTCTCGCTGGTGCCCACGCAGCTCCACCGCCTGGTGGAGCGGGGCGCCGACCTGCGCGCCTTCGCGACCATCCTGCTGGGCGGCGCCGCACCGAGACCGGGCCTGGTGGAGGCCGTGCGCGCGTCGGGCGCCAGGGTCGTGACGACCTACGGCAGCAGCGAGACCAGCGGCGGCTGCGTCTACGACGGCCGGCCCCTTGAGGGTGTGGACCTGAGGATCAGGCAGGACGGCAGGATCCTCATCGCGGGGCCCGTCCTCTTCTCCGGCTACCGGCGCGCCGATGGCCCACCCGCCGAACACGGCTCCCCCGGCGGCGGCGGCTCCCGCGACGGCCAGGGCTCCGGCGACGGCTCCCAGGACCGCGACGGCGACGGTTTCCGAGGCGGCGACGGCTTCCGGGACGGCGACGGCCCGTGGGAGGGCAGCTGGTTCGCCACCTCCGACCTCGGCGCCATCGAGAACGGCAGGCTGCGCGTCCTCGGCCGCGCCGACGACGTGATCAACACCGGTGGCGAGAAGGTCGTCGCCGCCGCGGTCGCGGGTGTCCTTGCCCTGCATCCCTTGGTCGCGGACGTGGCGGTGGTCGGTCGTCCGCACCCGGAATGGGGCGAGGCGGTCCTGGCCGTCGTCGTGCCCGCCGACCCCGCCAGCCCGCCCACTCTGGACCAGTTGCGCGCCTACTCCCGTGATCGGCTCCCGGCCTATGCCGCCCCGCGTGAGCTGCGGCTTCTGTCCGCACTTCCCCTGCTGCCCAATGGTAAAACCGATCTCGCGGCACTTCGGACCGGAACCTGACGGCCGCCGGATGCGTCTTATAGGAGCAGCTGGAAGAAGGAGGAGACCTTCATGAACCCAACCCGCAGGACGTGGGTGTCCGCGGCGGCCGTCGGCGTGATCGTCGTCGGTGGCGTCTATGTCGCGGCGGCCGCCTCGGCGGGCAGGCTCGAGAAGGTGAGTCAGGAGACGAGGGCCGTGGTGAACACACCCGCGCCGTCCGACCAGCCCGCTGAGACGAACACCACTACCGACGACGACACGGTGGTCTCCCACGAGGTCAACCAGGACCCGCAGGCGGCCGTCGACTACTGGACCGACGCACGCATGGAAGGCGCGGAGCCGATGCCCATGCCGGAGGCCACAGGCAAGCTGAACGACGTGGACGACTAGGCGTTTCACGTCCGACGGGCGGCCGCCGGCTTCGGCGGGCGCCCGTTTTTTCATCGTGCCCGGGAACAAATGGCCGCGGACGGCGTTATTGATACTGGTGCGACGAGCGGCCAGAGCCGCCCCACCACAAACTTTCTACTGACTGCGACTCCGTATGGAGGAGGTGTCCTCATGCCCCGAACCGCCGTGGCGACCTCGCCCGCGACCCTCGACCAGCTCCTTGACCGAGGGCGAGCTCAGGGTCACCTTTCCCTGGCGGAGCTGCGGGAAGCATTTGCCGTAGCGGGGATCAGCCCGACCGAGGGCCGTTCCATCCTGCGTGAGCTCACGGAGGCCGGGGTGAGCCTGGCCGCCGAGAACGAGCCCGCGCTCGGGAAGGCCACCAGCGCGAAGAAGGCGACCACCACGCGCAAGAAGAGCACGACCACCAAGACGACCACCGCCAAGGCGCCGAAGCAGGCGAAGACGGTGGCCGCCGACACCGTACCCGAGCAGGCCGACCGGCCCGCGGAGGATGTCGAGGCGCCCGAGGACCTGGAGATGGCCGCGGAGGACGCGGACATCGAGCAGGAGACGCTCGACCTCGACGACAACCAGTCGGTGATGGGCGACTCCGTCCACACCTACCTCAAGTCGATCGGCCGCCGCACGCTGCTGACCGCGGCCCAGGAGGTCGACCTGGCCAGGCGGATCGAGGCCGGCCTGTACGCCGAGTACAAGCTTGACAGCGACCCGAGCATCTCCCCCGCCTACCGCGACGACCTGGAGATGGTGATCGAGGACGGCAAGCGCGCCAAGGACCACATGCTGGAGGCCAACCTCCGTCTGGTCGTGTCGGTGGCCAAGAAGTACACCGACCGCGGCATGGCCCTGCTGGACGTCGTGCAGGAGGGCAACCTCGGCCTGATCCGCGCGGTGGAGAAGTTCGACTACACCAAGGGCTTCAAGTTCTCGACGTATGCGATGTGGTGGATCAGGCAGGCGATCCAGCGCGGCTTCGCCGACTCGGCCCGCACCATCAGGCTGCCCGTCCACGTCCTGGAGATGCTGTCGAAGCTGTCGCGTGTGGAGCGCGACATGCACCAGCGTCTCGGCCGCGAACCCACGCCGGAGGAGCTGGCCGTCGAGCTGGACAAGACGCCCGACCAGATCGAGGAGCTGCTGCGCACCAGCCGCCAGCCCATCTCGCTCAACGCCACGATCGGCGAGGACGGCGAGACGACGATCGGCGACCTGATCGAGGACGTCGACTCCCCCGAAGCGTCGGAGATCGTCGACCGCCAGCTCCTGGGTGACCAGCTGCGCGGCGTCCTGGACAACCTGTCGCCCCGCGAGGCGCGCATCATGGCGCTGCGGTTCGGCCTGGTGGACGGCAAGCCGCACACCCTGGACGAGATCGGCAAGCACCTGGGCCTGACCCGCGAACGGATCCGCCAGCTGGAGAAGGAATCCCTGTCCAAGCTGCGCCATCCGAGCAACACTCGCCCCCTGCTCGACTGGGCGAGCTAGCCACCGAACCGAACGCCCGGCACCACCCGTGAGGTGCCGGGCGTTCTTCGTGCGCGCGGCAGGCCCACGCGCCCGCCACGGGCGTCCTCGGCGCCGGCCACAGGGGGACGCGCCGGGCAGCGGGTACGGGCCGAGGCGAGGCAGGGGCCTTGCCGTGATCGGCAGGCGTGCCGAAGAATGCGGATGTGGCCCGGCCGGCCTCGACGAGCTGCCCCGGGGCGACCGCTTCTCCACCACGAGGATGACGACGGCGGCCATCCCGGAGACCGAGGAGAGCCCTATGAGAGCCCGCGACCTGCCGATCACCCTTGACGGTCGCCCAGGCCGCTGGAACGCGATCACCGACGTGCCCGGCGTCGAGGTCGGCTACGTCACCCTGACCGAGGGAGGGGCCCGCACGGGCGTGACCGCGATCCTGCCGAGGGGCAGGGACGGCGTCGGCGTGCCGTGCGCGGCGGCCACCCACTCCCTCAACGGCAACGGCGAGATGACCGGCACCGCGTGGATCGAGGAGATCGGCGCGCTGACCCTCCCCGTCACGATCACCAACACCCACGCGGTCGGCACCGTCCACCGGGGAGTGATCGACTGGGTGGCGGGCGCGCACCCGCGCCTGGCCGCCGAGTGGCTGCTGCCGGTGGTCACCGAGACGTGGGACGGCTACCTCAACGAGATCAACGCCCCGCACGTCCGGCCGGAGCACGCCGCCCAGGCCATCGAGGCCGCCGCGTCGGGCCCTGCCGCCGAGGGCAACGTCGGCGGCGGCACCGGAATGAACTGCTACTCGTTCAAGGGCGGTTCCGGTACGGCCTCGCGGCTGGTCGAGCACGGCTCCGACACCTACACGGTGGGCGTGTTCGTGCAGGCGAACTTCGGCAGCCGCCACGAGCTGACCATCGCGGGGCACAGGGTCGGGCCCCTGCTGCTCGACGACGACCCGATGGGCACCACGAACTGGTACGCCCCCTCGGGCGCCGGCTCGGTGATCGCGGTGATCGCGACCGACGCGCCGCTGCTCCCCGGGCAGTGCAAGGCGCTGGCCCGCAGGGTGCCTCTGGGCCTGGCCAGGACCGGCACGACGGGCAGCCACTTCTCCGGGGACATCTTCCTGGCCTTGTCCACGGCCAACGCGGGCGCGCTGACGAGCGGCTTCGTCACCGAGGAGGACTACCAGAGCCTGCGGTTCGTGCCGTGGGGACGGCTGGACCCCTTCTTCGCCGCCGTGGTGGAGGCGGTGGAGGAGTCCGTGCTCAACGCCCTCACCGGGGCGGAGGAGATGACCGGCAGGAACGGGCACCGCTCCCCCGCGCTGCCGATCGCCCGCACGATCGACCTCATCACGTCCTGACACGCGAAGCGCACGCCGCCGCGGGGACAGCGTGCGCACTCGTACGGCGGCGGAACCGGGTGCGCCCGGTTCCGGCAGCGGAACCAGACGTGCCAGGAGCGCCCGGTCAGCGGGCGGAGGGCACCAGGCGGGGCAGGGTCGGGATGCCGGTGAGCCTGTTCTCCTCGCGGAGCGTGCGCAGCTTGTCGACCTCGGCGGTCCAGCGCGCGCCGTCGGGCGTGGCCTTGGCCTTGCGGCGGGCGATGCGGTCGTCGTAGGCCTTCACGCCGAACGTGGAGCGCTGACCCGCCTCGGCCGCCCTCAGGGCGTCGGTGAGCGCCTTGTCGAACAGCAGGCCCGCCGCGCGCAGCTCGAACTCCGGAGCGTCGGCCTCGCGCAGGTCGTGCACCACGGACTCGGCCTGCCTGGCCTTCTCGATCAGTTCGGGGAAGCTCTTGGAGATCTCCTGGTCGGCGTGGAAGCGCACCTCGGCCTCACGGCTCACACGCGGACGGAAAAACGCCATCGGACAGCTCCCTTTCACTCGTTACGACCGGTAGCGTACGCGGTCCGGCGCCCGAACACCCACTCGGGTGACCACACCCGGGCCGTACGGCATCCCATGGCTTCGACACGCCCATGGGGAAACAGGTGACCGCCTTTACAAAGTATGGCATGGTGATCTCCATGCTGGCCAAGCGACCGCCCGTCCCGCTGTCCCGCGAGCGCATCATCGACGCCGCCCTCCACATCGCCGACGGCCAGGGCCTGCGCAGGCTGACCATGCGCAGGCTCGGCGACGCGCTCCAGGTGGAGGCCATGGCCATCTACCACCATCTGCCCCGCGGCAAGGAGGCGCTGATGGACGCGCTGGCCGAGCACGTGACCGCCATCCAGGTCGATCCCGCCACGAGCTGGCAGGAGACGGCCAGACAGTGGTGCAGAGCGCAGAGAGAGGCTCTCAGGGAGCACCCGGGAGTGCTCGCGCTGGCCCTGACCAAACCCCCCAAAGGGGCTACGGCGATCGCCATCATGGAGCAGGTCGAGCAGTTGACGGACGCGGGGCTGACCGAGGCCGCCGAAGCCGTGCGCACGATGCGCGCGTTCGTCTTCGGCAGCGTCGCGGTGGAGGTCCAGCAGTCGGGCTGGGCCGACCCGGAGCGCGACACATGGACCCGCCGCGACGAGCGCGCCGACGCCGACTTCGAGCGCGGCCTGGAGGCGATGCTGCGAGGACTGGCCTCATAACCCAGGGTTTACCAGCCCGTCGGCGTGTCGACGTTGGTCCGTTATCTTGTGTAAGGCACCCTGTGTCGTGGGTCACATGGTCTGAACCACCCCCGGGGATCCTCCTTGAATCGTCCGAACGGGCTATGTCGGAAACTGTGACGCACGCCGCACACTTGGCGCAGAATACGAAACAGCCCAGAGCCGCTCCCCCGCCGCTTCCAGCGAGGGAGCCACCCAAGAGATATCGGAGGCACGCCGATGTGCCCGCACGACCCGGCCTGTCCGTCTGCTGAGGCGCCCGACCGCGAGGCCGCACGCACGCTCGCGTCGCACCCCGAGCAGGGATGGAGCCTGCTGTGCAACGGTGTGGTCCTGTTCGAGGACACCGGGGAGCTGCTGCCCAGCGGCGACGTCATCGCCCCCCACAGGCCGTTGCCGCTGGTCGGCGCCGCCTGACCGTCAGTACCGCCCCGCGAGCCAGTCGGCGACCACCTCACCGACCTTCGCGGGGTCCTTCTTGAGGTCGTGCCCCTCCCCTCGCAGCACAACCAGGCGTGCCGCGTCGGCGGCGTCGGGCACCCCGAAGGGATCCCTGTCCCCGTTCACGACCAACACGTCCACCCCAGCGCCCCGCAGCTCGTCCGCTCGCGACTTTTCCGGCTTTCCCGGTGGGTGCAGGGGGAAGGCCAGCGCCACGACCGCG
This sequence comes from Nonomuraea mangrovi, assembly GCF_042681425.1. Classification (NCBI taxonomy): domain Bacteria; kingdom Bacillati; phylum Actinomycetota; class Actinomycetes; order Streptosporangiales; family Streptosporangiaceae; genus Nonomuraea; species Nonomuraea mangrovi. The sequence goes on from NZ_JBHUFV010000003.1 coordinate 376,576, forward strand.
TCCGCGCCCGCCGCCTCGGCCGTACGGCACGCGACCCTGGCCCCGTTGCTCCTGCCGCCCTGGACGAGCGGGATCCCCGGCCAGCGCCCGGTCAGCTCCTTGATGACGGCCAGCCACGCCTCGTCCTGGCGCACGGGCGAGCCCGGCGCCCTGGCCCCGGCCCGCCTGAACGGCTGGGTCACCCTGGCCACCGTGGCCCCCATGGCCGTGGCCGCTTCTCGTACGGCCAGCAGGTCGGGCGCGTCCACGCCGCCGGCCGAGCCGTGAGTGAGGACCAGCAGGAACCTGGGCCGCTCGACCTCGTCGACGTCGACCAGTGCCGCCCCCCGCGGCGTCATGATCTCCACCCTCCCACGGTAGCCGCCCGGGCCTTTCCCGCTCCGCACCGACCCACACCCTCGGGCTTGGACGTCGGCGTCCTCGGCAGGGGCGCCCGGGAGTCCCGGGCGCGGCGCGGGAGTCAGGGTCGACCCTCATGGCGGGGCGGGAGGGATCCTTCCGGGGAAGGATGGCAGCGCGTCGGACGCCGTGGGACATTGGCCGCATGTCTGAGATCCGTGACGAGCTGCGAGCCACCCTTGAGACCCGCAAGGACCTGGGTCCCGACTATGAGGCCGCCCTCGTCGAGTCCTTCGTCGCCAAGCTCGACGCCACCATCGCCGAGCGGGTCAGGGCGGAGGTGAGCGCCCAGCGCCCGTCCAAGAAGAAGAAGGGCGACAAGGGCGCCGCCCCGATCGCGCCCATCGCGCTCGGCTCCATGGGCATGGCCATCCCCCTGTCGGCCATCGCCGGGGGTCAGGCGGGCTTCGCCGGCCTGGCCCTGGTGTGGATCTGCATCGTCATCATCAACGTGGCCGCCGCCGGCGCCCTCATGCGCCGGGACTGAGGGACTCCCCGTCGAGGTCGCGGTGGAGTCGCAGGCGCACCTGCGCGGCCAGTTCCTCGTCGGGGTGGGTGAGGCCGTAGTCCCAGACGCGCTCGGCGTCGTCGGCGCGCCCCCGTAGCGGCAGCGTGCGAGCGAGCAGCTCGATGGCCAACGCGCTGGTCTCCGCCTCCTGGCTGAACTCCACCGCGCCGGCGAACTCGGCGCACGCCAGTTCGAGGTGGGCGATGCCGAGCAGGACCCGCAGCCGCCCCTCGTGCGCGCCTTCAGCCAGTGGCAGCGCCTCGACGAGCACCGCGGCCGCCTCTCCAGGCTCGCCGCCGTCCAGCAGCAGCTCGGCCAGCTCCTGGGCGGCGCGGGAGCTCAGGTCGGGGTCGCCGACCGCGATCGCCGCCCGCAGCTCGCGCTCGGCCTCCTCCTCTCCGGTGGCCAGGTGAGCCAGCGCGAGATGCGCCAGGGGAAGATAGGCGGCCGTCCCGACGCCGATGACGGCCTGCCACGCGCCCCTGGCCTGCTCGGCGTTGCCCTCCCGCTCGAAGCCGCGCGCGAGGTGGCAGGCGGCCTGCGCGGCGTACTCGGGGTGTCCCGTGGCCAGCGCGGCCCGGGCGGCGGTCCTGGCGCCCGCCAGGTCGCCCCGCTCCTCCAGCACCACGGCGAGCCCGACGGCGGCCTGCGCCCTGTCGTGACCCTCGGGGTCGGCGGACAGCTCCGCGAAGATCGCGGCCGCGCCTTCCAGATCGCCGCTCTCTGCGAGACGGCGGGCCCGCTCGAGCGGGCCGGTGGTCAGCGGGGTGTCGAGCTCGGGGGACGTCAACAAGGCTCCTTCGACGGCGACCAACCGATGGCGATCAACGTCGAGCCTAACGATTTCGGGCCGCCGCGTCGCCCGACATGACCATCCTGTGCACCGGTGTTGGCTCCGGCCCGACGAAGCCGGACGGGCGGCCTTCCGTGGGAAGGCCGCCCGTCCTCGGTCGCTCGATCGGTCAGTCCTCGTACGCCGACAGGGGCGGGCAGGCGCAGACCAGGTTGCGGTCGCCGTAGGCCTGGTCGATCCTGCGCACGGGCGAGAAGTACTTCCCGTCGCGCAACCCCTGGACGGGGTAGGCGGCCTCGGTCCGCGTGTACGGGTGCGTCCACTCGTCGGCCACCAGCGACTCCGCGGTGTGCGGGGCGTTGCGCAGCGGGTTGTCGGTCTTGTCGTAGGAGCCGTCGGCCACCTTGGCGATCTCGCCGCGGATGGCGACCATCGCCTCGACGAACCTGTCGATCTCGGCCAGGTCCTCGCTCTCGGTCGGCTCGATCATGAGCGTGCCCGCGACGGGGAAGGACATGGTCGGCGCGTGGAAGCCGTAGTCGATCAGGCGCTTGGCCACGTCGTCGACCGTGACGCCGGTCTCCTTGGTGATCTGGCGCAGGTCGATGATGCACTCGTGGGCGACCAGGCCGCCACGCCCGGTGTAGAGCACGGGGTAGTGCGGGGCCAGGCGCCTGGCGAGGTAGTTGGCCGACAGGATGGCCTGCTCGGTGGCGGCCTTGAGGCCCTCACCGCCCATCATCCTGACGTAGGCCCACGAGATCGGCAGGATCCCGGCCGAGCCGTACGGCGCGGCCGAGACGGGGCCGACGGGCGAGCCGTTGTGCAGCGGGTGTCCCGGCAGGTAGGCGGCCAGGTGACCGCGGACGGCCACGGGACCCACGCCGGGCCCGCCACCGCCGTGCGGGATGCAGAAGGTCTTGTGCAGGTTGAGGTGGGAGACGTCGGCGCCGAACTCGCCCGGCTTGGCGAGACCGACCAGGGCGTTGAGGTTGGCCCCGTCGACGTAGACCTGGCCGCCCGCCTCGTGGACCTTGGCGCAGACCTCGGTGATCGTCTCCTCGTAGACGCCGTGCGTGGACGGGTACGTCACCATGATCGCGGCCAGCGTGTCCGCGTGCTTGGCGATCTTGGCGTCGAGGTCGGCCAGGTCGACGTTGCCGTCGTCGTCGCAGGCCACGACCACGACGCGCATGCCCGCCATGACGGCGCTGGCGGCGTTGGTGCCGTGCGCGGAGGAGGGGATGAGGCAGACGTCGCGGTGGGTGTCGCCGTTGGCGCGGTGGTAGGCGCGGATGGCCAGCAGCCCGGCGAACTCGCCCTGCGAGCCCGCGTTCGGCTGGATGGAGACGGCGTCGTAGCCGGTCACCTCGGCCAGCCAGCCCTCCAGCGTCTCGACCAGCTCGACGTAGCCGCCGGCCTGCTCGACGGGCGCGTAGGGGTGGATGCCCGCGAACTCGGGCCAGGTGATGGGCTCCATCTCGGTGGTGGCGTTGAGCTTCATCGTGCAGGAGCCGAGCGGGATCATCGACCTGTCGAGCGCGATGTCCTTGTCCTGGAGCCTGCGCAGGTAGCGCAGCATCGAGGTCTCGGAGTGGTGGCTGTGGAAGACCGGGTGGGTGAGGTAGTCGCCTTCCCTGACCAGTTCCCCGGGCAGCGCGTCCTCACCGGCCAGGTCGGTCAGCGAGACGCTCACGCCGAACGCGGCGGCGACCTGCTCCAGGTGGGCCAGGGTCGTCTTCTCGTCGCAGGCGATCGAGACGTGGTCGGCGTCGGCCGCCCACACGTTGATCCCGCGCTCGGCGGCGGAGGCGACGACCTGGGGGGCCCTGCCGGGCACGCGGGCCAGCACGGTGTCGAAGAAGACGTCGTGGACGACCTCGACCCGTCCCCCGCGCAGGGCGGCGGCGAGCGTGACGGCCATGCGGTGGGTGCGCTGGGCGATGCGGCGCAGCCCCTCGGGGCCGTGGTAGACGGCGTACATGCCGGCGATGACGGCCAGCAGCACCTGGGCGGTGCAGATGTTGCTGGTGGCCTTCTCCCTGCGGATGTGCTGCTCGCGGGTCTGCAGGGCCAGGCGGTAGGCGGGGTCGCCGTCGACGTCCACCGACACGCCGACGAGCCGTCCCGGCATCTGCCGCTGCAGGCCCTCGCGGACCGACATGTAGGCGGCGTGCGGCCCGCCGAAGCCGAACGGCACGCCGAAGCGCTGCGAGGAGCCGATCGCGATGTCGGCGCCCAGGTCGCCGGGGGCGGCGACCAGCGTCAGCGACAGCAGGTCGGCGGCGGCCACCACCAGCGCGTTGTGCGCGTGGGCCGCCTCGGCCAGGGCGCGGAAGTCACGCAGGCGGCCGGAGGCGCCCGGGTACTGCACGAGCACGCCGAAACACTCGGGCAGCTCGCCGTCGAGGGAGTCGACGACCAGCTCGATGCCCAGCGGCTCGGCCCTGGTGGCCAGGACGGCCTTGGTCTGGGGCAGCGCGTCCGCGTCAACGACGAAGACGTTGCTCTTGGACTTGCCGGCCCTGCGCGCCAGCGTCATCGCCTCGGCGGCGGCCGTGGCCTCGTCCAGCAGGGAGGCGCCCGCCACGTCGAGGCCGGTCAGGTCGGAGACGACGGTCTGGAAGTTGAGCAGCGCCTCGAGCCTGCCCTGGGAGATCTCGGGCTGGTAGGGCGTGTAGGCGGTGTACCAGCCGGGGTTCTCCAGCAGGTTACGCCTGATCACGGCCGGGGTGATCGTGTCGTAGTAACCCAGGCCGATCATCGAGGTGAGCACCTTGTTGCGGTCGGCCAGCGCCCGCAGCTCGGCGATCACTTCGGTCTCGCCGGCCGCGGCGGGCAGCCTCAACTGGTCCTTGGCCCTGATGGCCTCGGGCACGGCGACAGCCACGAGGTCGGCGACCGACTCGAAACCGACCGCCTCCAGCATCTTGGCCTGCTCGGCGTCCGAGGGACCGATATGACGGGTCGCGAAAGGCGGGGCAGCGAGGTCGCTGAGGGGCTCGGTCATGGATCTGCCTCCCAAGGCTGATGGAGAGCGCACGGGCTTATGCCGGGTCTCCCCCTCTGTCATCAACCTGAGAGGTTCGCCCGCGATTCCGCGGGCTTGCACCGTCGGTGAGACGCGCCTGGCTGGCGTGCCTGCTTTCCAGAGTTGCCTCACCCGAGCGGTACTGGATGCCTGAGAGATTCCGGGGAGGGTTGCTCCTTCGGCGCCCCGGATGCCCGGGGACTCTCCCGCACGGGGTCGTCAGCTACAGGCCTAGGCTACCAGCGTTCGGGGATCAGCCCAGTCGGCGAGCCTTGCGGCGCTGGGCCAGTTCGTCAGCGGGATGGTCGGCCGGGACGGTGTCCTCGACCGCCGCCCGTTCCCCCGGCAGCTCCGCGAGCGATCCCTCAACTTCGCGCCAGACCCTGCCCAGCGCGATACCGAACACTCCCTGACCGCCTTGCAGCAGGTCGATGACCTCGTCGGCCGAGGTGCACTCGTAGACGCTCACTCCGTCGCTCATGAGCGTGATCCTGCTGAGGTCGCCGACGCCCCTGTCTCTCAGGTGCTGGACGGCGGTGCGGATCTGCTGGAGCGACACGCCGGTGTCGAGCAGCCGCTTGACGACCTTGAGCACCAGGATGTCGCGGAAGCTGTAGAGGCGCTGGGAACCCGAGCCCTGAGCGGCTCTTATCGTGGGTTCGACCAGGCCCGTGCGCGCCCAGTAGTCCAGTTGCCTGTAGGTGATGCCGGCCGCCGCGCAGGCCGTGGGGCCGCGATAGCCGATGTCGCCAGGCAGAGTCGTAGGCTGCTCGTCGAAGAGCAGGCCCTGCTCACCCGCACGCTGGCGCGCACTCTCGCGCCGCACCGGGTCTTCCTGGCCGGCCGTCTTTCCCTCGCCGCTGCTGACCGCCACGCGGACCTCCGGCTTTCTCTCATCCCGTGGTCTGATCTGGGGGTTCGCAAAGGACAACCACAGGTTTCACTTGCACCGTAGGACCGTGACCATCCGCAGTCAACGATCCGGCTCGGCGCGTCGTGAAGCGTAAATGCAGTGAAATGCGTACCCCAGGTGTCGGCCAAGGGTACGAGCCTTCACGAAGGGAGTCCTACCCAGCGCGTCCGAAGTCCTCGGGCGTGATGGTGTCAAGGAACTCCCTGAACTTCTCCACCTCATCCTCCTGGTCATCAGGGATGATCACCCCGGCCTCCTGCACGACCTCCTCGCTGGCGAAGATCCGCGCACCGGTGCGCAGTGCCAGGGCGATGGAGTCGGACGGGCGCGCGCTGACCTCGACGCCGTTGGAGAACACCAGATCGGCGAAGAAGATCCCGTCACGCAGAGCGACGATGTTGACCGCGCGCAGGCCGACGCCCAGCGCGCTCAGCACATCCCTGAACAGGTCGTGGGTCAATGGCCTGGGCGGCGGCTCCTCCGCTTGGGCAAGGGCGATGGCCGTGGCTTCGGTCATTCCTATCCAGATCGGGAGAAACCTCTCACCCTGCGCCTCCTTGAGCAGAACGATCGGCTGATTTGTGGGCATTTCAACGCGAACGCCCACTACCTCCATCTGCAACACGGGCTGCTCCGAATTCACGATCCATGGGCCGCAATCTTCCGCACTTCAACGTAACACCCACTGGGTAAGTAATATCCCTGCCCCTGAGGCTCCCAGCCAACCTACCCGCCTCCGTGATCCCTTCGCTCACCGCCTCCACCCCCTACGGCGTCGGCGGAGCGGGCGTTCGAAACTCTCGCAGCGGCCGCGCGGGAGCGCGCCGGACGTGTCCCGAACGGGTATGGCGGCCGGGACTCAGCCGCCGAGAACAGAGCGGACGGCGGCCCGCAGAAGGGCGGCGTGCAGGTCGAGGAGCTGCCCCGACAGCTGTCTGGCCGTCTCGCCGGCCTCGCCGATGGCGCCGGGGGCGCGCCGTTTGAGAATGGGGGCGACGGTCTGCTCGACCAGACCGGCCTCGCGCTCGGCCGCGGCCTTGACCGCGCGCAGGTGCCTGGCGTGCAGGCCGTACTTGGCCAGGGAGCCGACGCTGCGGGCCACGTTCAGCGCGTCCTCGTCATAGCGCCTGGCGACCGGCGCGAGCAGGCCGTAGTCCTCGAGCTCGGTGAGCGTCTCGTCGTCGAGCCCGCTGGCCTCCAGCAGCTCGGCGCGGCTGAACCTGACCTCCTTGGCCTCGGGCAGGGCGCGCGGGCGGCCGAGCTCCTCGGCCATCTTGTCCTTGATGACGCGCAGCGGCAGGTAGTGGTCGCGCTGCTCGGTGAGGATGAAGCGCAGCTGCTCCACGTGCATGTAGGTGAACTTGCGAAACCCGGAGGGGCTGCGCTCTGGCTCGATCAGCCCCTCGCTCTCGAGGAAACGGATCTTGGAGATGGTGACATCGGGGAAGTCGCCCTGCAGCAGGGCGAGCACCTCCCCGATGCTCATGTGCGACCGCGCCGCCTGGGAGCTCATGCGCCCCGCGTGAGGAAGACGAGGCGGAACTTGCCGATCTGCACCTCGTCGCCGCTGTGGAGGGGAACCTCCTCGATGCGCTCCCTGTTGACGTAGGTGCCGTTGAGGCTGCCGACGTCGCGGACGGTGAAGGCGCCACCGGGATGCCGGTAGAACTCCACGTGCCGCCGCGAGACCGTGATGTCGTCGAGGAAGATGTCGCTCTCGGGGTGCCTGCCCGTCGTCGTCAGGTCACGGTCGAGGCGGAAGCGGCTGCCCGCGTTGGGGCCGCGTGTCACGACGAGCAGCGCCGCGCCGGGCGGGAGTTGCTCGACGGCGGCCCGCTCGGCAAGGAGGGCGTCGGCCGTCTCCGCCTCATACGCCTCGATTCCCGCGACGGAGATCGTCGAGGTGGTGTCTCCCGAGACCTCATGTCTGGTCAGCGGCGACCCACACCGGGAGCAGAAACGGGCATCCTCGGGGTTGGCATGACCGCACTGCGTACAGTAGACGTACGGCATCTATCGGCTCGGCCTCCTACCGCGAGAACGCGGCGACGGTTGATCAGGACGCCCCACGCCTCTCGCTCGTTCACGATTGCGAATGCCGCAACTTACGCTGATCACTGGCAAAGGTCAAGGCGGGACGCCGCACGGCGGTTCGGACGGTGACAAAGTTACCGCCGAGCCGCCCCCAAGGTCCATGCCGCCGCGCCACTTGTGTTGTCACGTTCCTGCGGCCTGCTCCACGACGCGCGCCCATCTGTCAAGGAATGCCTCTGCTGTGTCGAAATCGTGCGCTTCGGCCCACAGGTCGGTGGCGGGTTCTGAGGCGGCGGGCAGGATGAGAGCCCAGCGCCCGTCGTCCCCGACGACCCGCACGCCGTCGGTGGTGTCGACGCGGAAGCCCTCGGCGGCCTCGATCACCGAGCGCATCACCGCCCCCTTGGTGGCCCACGGCGTCGGGACCGTCCGCTTGAGCAGCTTGGCCTCCGGGATCCGCGCGTCGATCTGGCTGAGCGTCAGACGGGTGCGGGCCACGAGGCCGAGCAGGCGCAGGAAGGCGGCCAGGCCGTCCACCGTGGGCCCGAACTCCGGCACGATGAAGCCGCCCCTGCCGTCACCCGCGAAGATCATGTACGGCTTGGCGGCCGCGGAGGTGAGCGCGTCGAGCGAGGTGGAGGTCCACTCGACCTGGACGCCGTGGAAGCGGCACACCTGCTCGGCCACCCTGGTCGTGGTCACCGGTAGCGCCACCCTGCCGCGGCGGCGTTCGGCGGCGACCAGGTCGAGCACCACCAGCAGCGCCCGCTCCTCGCTGATGAGCTGGCCCATCTCGTCGACCAGGGCGATGCGCTCGCCGACGGGGTCGAAGCGGACGCCGAAGGAGGCGCGTGAGGAGCCGACGAGTTCGGAAAGGCGCTGCAGGTCGCGGCGGCGCTCGGCGAGCGTCTCGGTGGGCGAGGCGGAGTCGAGTCTGGCGTTGACGGTCAGCACCTCGACGCCGAGACGGCCGAGCAGGGTGGGCAGCACCACCGAGGCGGTGCCGCCCGCGCAGTCCACGACGACCTTCATGTCGTTGACGCCCGTCATGTCGACGCAGCGCAGCAGCTCCTGCGCGTAGTCCTCGACCGCTCTGGCGGGGAAGCTCAGCTCGGCGATCTCGCCGGGGAAGGCTCTGCGGAACTCCTGGCGGGAGAAGACGCGTTCCAGCTTGCGCTGTGCGGTGGGGCTGAGATCGGCGCCGTGGGAGTCCATGAAGACGATGTCGACGCTCTGCGGGTCGCCGGAGGTGGTGCGCAGCGCGATGCCGCCGCTGGCGGGCCTGCGGGAGGTGTGGAAGCGGGCCACGGGCAGCGGCATGGCCTCCAGGTCGAGCACGTCGATGGCGCCCGCGGTCAGCGCGCTGATCACGGCGCGTTTGAGCGCCCTCGCCGCGCGGGAGGAGTCGCGCGAGGTGATGACCTGGTCGCCCTTCTTCAGGGTGGTGGCGTAGGCGCTGGCCAGCCGTACGCAGAGCTCGGGGGTGATCTCGACGTTGACCAGGCCGCTGACGCCGCGGGGGCCGAACAGGCTGCGCTGGCCGCGCGACTCCCAGATGACGCTGGTGTTGACGACCGCGCCCGCCTCGACGGTCTTGAAGGGGTAGACCTTGACGCCGCTGGAGACGTACGCCTCGGCCTCGATGACGCACTCGTCACCGACGACGGCGTTCTCCTCGATACGGGCGCCGGTCATCAGGTCGGTGTTCTTGCCGATGACGCAGCCGCGCAGGTGGGCGCCCGGACCGATGTAGACGTTGTCGTGGACCACGGCGCGGTGCAGGAAGGCGCCCTCGCGCACGACGGCGTTGCTGCCGAGCACGGTGTACTCGCGCAGCTCGGCGCCCGCCTCGATCTTGACGTAGTCGCCGATGAGCAGCGGGCCCTTGAGCACGGCCTCGGGGTCCACCTCGGCGCCCTCGCCCACCCAGACGCCCGGCGACATCTCGAAGCCGCCGACGTCGAGCTTGACCCGCCCTGACAGCGCGTCCGCCTGGGCCTTCAGGTAGCTCTCGTGGGTGCCGACGTCCTCCCAGTAGCAGTCGGAGACGTAGCCGTAGATGGGCGCGCCGCGTTCGAGCAGGCGGGGAAAGACGTCAGAGGACCAGTCGACGGCCTCTCCCGCGGGGACGTCGTCGAGGACTTCGGGCTCCATGACGTAGATGCCGGTGTTCACCGTGTCGGAGAAGACCTGGCCCCAGGTGGGCTTTTCGAGGAAACGCTGCACCCTGCCCTGATCGTCGACGATGATGATCCCGAACTCGAGCGGGTTGGGGACGCGCGTCAGACCGATAGTGACGAGGGCCGAATTCTCCCGATGAAACCGGATCATGTCCGATAAATCGATATCGGTCAGAGCGTCGCCAGAAATGACGAGGAAGCGGTCGTCGCGGAGTTTGTCGGCGGCGTTCTTGACGCTGCCCGCCGTACCGAGGGGAAGGTCTTCCGTGGCGTAGTGCAGGCGCATGCCCAGTTCGTCGCCGTCGCCGAAGTAGCTGCGCACCAGCGCGGCAAGGAACTGGACCGTGACCACGGTCTCGGTCAGGCCGTGTTTCCGCAGCAACCGGAGCACGTGTTCCATGATCGGGCGGTTGACCACAGGAAGCAGGGGTTTGGGCTGGTTCGCGGTCATCGGCCGCAACCTCGTGCCCTCCCCGCCTGCCATGACGACCGCCTTCACCCGATCACTCCTTCGTCGCAGTTTGCCCGGGTTCGCGCAGCTCCCCCTTGGCAGCGGTGACGAGCTGGCGCACCTGTACCACATACAACACGCCTGCCCACCAGTACAGACCCGTTCCCCAAATGGCGAACGCCCATCCGATAATCCTCGCAATATCGGCATACCAGGAGCCGGTGTGCGAGGCCAGGAAGAGCAGCGGGAAGGCGTACATCAGATTGGCCATGGCCGCTTTGCCAAGAAAATGCACAGGCAGTGCCTTGTAGCCGTATTTGCGGAGCACGGGGAAGAAACATCCGACGAAGATTTCCCGTGCCAGGATGATCGCGACCAGCCACCACGGGATCACCTCCCTGAGCACCAGGCCGAGGAGGGTGGCGAAGACATAGAGCTTGTCGGCGGCCGGGTCGATGAGGCGGCCCAGCCTGCTGGTCTGGTTCCAGGCGCGGGCGATCTTGCCGTCGAGCCAGTCGGTGAACCCCGCCACCATGAGCAGCCCGATCGCCCAGCCGTCCGCCTTGGGTCCGAGAACCAGCCAAAGGAACACGGGCACACCGAGGAGACGCAGGAAGCTCAGCAGGTTAGGAACCGTCCAGATCCGGTCCTCCGCTGACGAAGGGGCGGAAGTTTCGCTCACGCTTGCGACCCTACTGCGTCGCCGACCAGCGCACGCTGCCGCGCCGTGGCCCGATGGATCCGCTCGCGGACCGCCGCGGCATTTCGGGCATCCGAAGAAGCCGGGGGTTGCGCGGCCCCCCGGTGATCGGGTTACGGTTGCGCCGACCAACGCGGGAGCCCGGTGTGACCGGGCTGAGAGGACGGCTACAGCCGCCGACCGCCAGAACCTGCTCCGGGTAATGCCGGCGAAGGGAGTTTGCGCGATGAGTGGCGCGCGCTTTTCCAAGATCTACCAGGGCGATCTCAGGGTCCCGGCACGCCGGATCGAGCTGAGCGACGGCGGATCCTTCACCGTCTACGACACCTCCGGCCCCTACACCGACCCCAGCGTGGAGACCGACGTCACCCGCGGCCTGCGCCCCCTTCGCGAACAGTGGATCCTCGACCGCGGCGACGTCGCCAGGTACGGCGGCCGCCACGTCAAGCCCATCGACGACGGCTACCGCGACCAGGCGGCCTGGAAGCGGGCGGGCGCGAACCTGTTCGCCGGCGAGCGCCGCGACCCCCTCAGGGCCGCGGGCGCGCCCGTCACCCAGCTCGCCTACGCCCGCAGGGGCGTGGTGACCAGGGAGATGGAGTTCGTCGCCGTCAGGGAGGGCGTGGACCCCGAATTCGTCCGCGCGGAGGTGGCCGCGGGCAGGGCGATCATCCCCGCCAACGTCAACCACCCCGAGACCGAGCCGATGATCATCGGCAGGAACTTCCTCGTCAAGATCAATGCCAACATCGGCAACTCCGCCATCACCTCCTCCGTCGAGGAGGAGGTGGAGAAGATGACCTGGGCCATCCGCTGGGGCGCCGACACCGTCATGGACCTGTCGACGGGCCGCGACATCCACACCACCCGCGAGTGGATCATCCGCAACTCGCCCGTCCCGATCGGCACCGTCCCCCTCTACCAGGCCCTGGAGAAGGTCAACGGGGTCGCCGCGCACCTGTCGTGGGAGGTCTACCGCGACACGCTCATCGAGCAGTGCGAGCAGGGCGTCGACTACGTCACCGTCCACGCGGGGGTGCGGCTGGCGTACGTGCCGCTCACCGTCGGCCGCAAGACGGGCATCGTCTCCCGCGGCGGCTCGATCATGGCGGCATGGTGCCTGGCACACCACCGCGAGAGCTTCCTGTACGAGCACTTCGAGGAGATGTGCGACATCCTCGCCTCCTACGACGTCGCCTTCTCGCTGGGCGACGGGCTGCGGCCGGGCTCGATCGCCGACGCCAACGACGAGGCGCAGTTCGCCGAGCTGCGCACGCTGGGCGAGCTCACCACGATCGCTCACGCGCACGACGTGCAGGTCATGATCGAGGGTCCGGGCCACGTGCCGATGCACAAGATCAAGGAGAACGTGGAGCTGCAGCGCGAGCTCTGCGACGACGCCCCCTTCTACACCCTCGGTCCCCTGGTCACCGACATCGCGCCCGGCTACGACCACATCACCTCGGGCATCGGCGCGGCCATGATCGGCTGGTACGGCACGGCGATGCTCTGCTATGTCACCCCGAAGGAGCACCTCGGCCTGCCCGACAAGGACGACGTCAAGACCGGCGTCATCACCTACAAGATCGCCGCGCACGCCGCGGACCTGGCCAAGGGGCACCCGGGGGCGCAGGCGTGGGACGACGCGCTGTCGGATGCGCGGTTCGAGTTCCGGTGGGAGGACCAGTTCGACCTTTCACTGGACCCTGACACCGCACGGGCCTTCCACGACGAGACGCTGCCCGCGACCCCGGCCAAGACGGCGCACTTCTGCTCGATGTGCGGGCCGAAGTTCTGCTCGATGCGGATCTCCCACGACCTGCGGGCGCAGGCGGGGATGCGGGAGAAGGCGGAGGAGTTCGTGCGCGGCGGCGGCGAGATCTACCTGCCGCTTCCCGAGCGGCGCTGAGGCCCGACCTGCCGCGGAACGCCCGCGCCGCCTGCCGCAGGGGCCGGGCGGCGCGGGCCGGCCGTCGTCGCGGTCCCGGGACCGGGAGGCCGGGACCGCGAGACCGGGACCGCGAGACCGGGGTACGCCTGAGGTCAGCGCTTCACGGGCGCGCTCGCGTCGAGCAGCAGATTCTTGGCGTCGGTGGCCGTGAACCTGCCGGTGGTCCCGCACACGGCGCCCACGGTGTGCGCGGCCCAGGCCTGCGTGCCCGCCTCGGTCCCCGGGTGCCAGGTCGTGTTGATGCCGGACGAGGCCTGCCTGCCGCCCTCCTCGGTGCTGAGCGACAGCGTCGCCATGCCGATGACGCCGCCGTCATGCCCCCACAGCTTCCCGCAGGGCGTGTCGTAGGCGATGAGGCCGAGGCCGTAGTCGAAGGTGACGGGGACCCCCGGCCCCGGCGTGATCGGACCCGTCCTCCGCATCTCCGCGAGCTGGTCCTGGCCGATCAACCCGCCGGTGAGCAGCGCGCGGAAGAAGCGGTTGAGATCCTCCATCGTCGAGACCATCGCGCCCGCCGTGCCGCCCCACGACATGTTGAACGTGCTGAAGTCCCTGAGCGGGAAGGAGCCGAAGAAGGACGTGTACGCCTTCGCGTGCGGGCGGGGCAGCTCCGGCGTGTTCGGGAAGAACGTGTGCGACAGTCCCGCCCGCTGGATCACGTGGCGGGTGATGTAGCGCTCGGCGGACATCCCCGTGACCTTGTCGAGCAGCAGGCCGAGCACGATGTAGTTGGTGTTGGAGTAGCTGCCCGGCGAGTCGCCCGGCTCCCCCGACGGGCCGACGCCGAGGCCGAGGCGGATGAGCTCCTCGTCGCTGAACTGCCGCACGCGCATCTCTTCGAGGCTGTCGGGGCCGGTGATCAGCGCGGTGTCGTAGTCGCCGAGGTGGCTGGTGTGGTTGAGCAGCATCCTGACGGTGACGCGCCGGTCGGGCAGCAGCCCGGGCAGGTACTCCTCGACGGGGGCGTCCAGCCGTACCTTGCCCTGCTCGACCTGCTGCAGGACGGCGGTGGCGACGAAGGTCTTGGTGATGCTGCCGATCCGGTGGTACATGGCGGGCCGCGTGGGACGCCCTGCCTCCAGGTCGGCCAGGCCCGCCGCGCCGCGCCAGTGCCGCCATCCGTCCCGGACGGCGGAGTAGGCCCCGGCGACGCCGCCCTTGGGCACCTCCTCGAGCGTGCGCCGCAGCTCCTTCCTGTCGAGCCCCGGTCCTGCGGCGTGCGCGGCCGGAGCGACGCCGGCCAAGACGAGCAGCGCCCCGAGGCCCAGTGCGGCCATCCTCTTCCACGCCATCCTGTCGCCCTTCTCGCGAAGTTTCCGGACGGGCTCACTATGGCATGCCAGTGATCATGGAAACCTCGGCGGGAAGGAGGACTTCTCCGCTCATCCCCTGAAAGGAGGGGAGGCGACCGAAGTCTCAGGCGCGGGCGGCCTGGAGGAAGGCGCGGATGAGGGCGGAGTCCTTCACGCCCCTGGAGACCTCCACGCCGCTGGAGACGTCGACGCCCCACGGCTGCGCCGCGGCGATCGCCTGCCGTACGTTGCCGGGATCGAGGCCGCCGGCCAGCAGCCAGTGGCCCGAGGGGCCGCCGCGGACGGCCGCCCAGTCCCAGGGCTCGCCGGCGCCGGCCCTGGGCGCGTCCACGATCAGCAGGTCCTCGTCGAACGCCCCTGTCCGCAGGTCGGCGTCGGCCGGGACGGCGCGCACGAGCGTGAGACCGAGGTCCTTCAGCGCGGTGAAGTCCGCGTGCGGGTGACGGCCGTGCAGCTGGACGGCCCGCACCCCTGCGGCCGTGGCGGCCTGCCGTACCTCTTCGACGGGCTCGCCCATGAAGACGCCGACGGTCAGCACGTGGGCCGGGACCTGCGCGGCCAGCTCGGCGGCCCGCGCGGGACTCACCCTGCGCGGGCTCCGGGTCATCACGAACCCGATCGCGTCGGCGCCGGCCTCGACGGCCGCCTCGACGTGCTCGGGCTCGCTCAACCCGCAGATCTTCACGAACATGGCCAAAGCCTATCGGCGCCGCGCGGCCGAGGGCGACCACGCCCACACCGTGGTGAGGGCCAGCAGGCCGAACATGAGCACGCCGTTGGGAACGTGCGCGCCGAGGCCGACGAAGATCAGCAGGAAGTGCTGGGCGATGCCGAGCAGGAACAGGGCGAGGCTCGCGAGGGCGGGCCAGCCCGCGCCCCTGCCGGGACGCCAGTAGAGGACGGCGGCGATCACCTGGAGCAGGCCGACCAGGTGAGCGACCATGCCGATCATGACATGGGTCTCGGCCGTCGCGAGGTCGGCCACGAGCGAGGTGTCGCCGTAGACCAGCGCCTGCCCGGCGAACGAGGCCGCCACCAGCAGCGAGACGGCGTGGGCGAGCACCAGCACGCGCAGGGTGTAGAGCAGCCCGGACGAGACGGGGACGGACGTGGCTGAGGTCACGTCGTGCATGAGGGTGGTCCTTCCTTCTGAGGTGAGGACCACATCGTGGCCGGGCGGGCCCGGCGGGGTCGTCAGCCTGCCGGGTGACCCCCCGATCAGCCCCTGGGCGGATGGCGCACCGGGCGGAAGGCGGCGTCGACCAGGCCGATGCGGTGGGCGACGACCGCGGCCTGGATGCGGTTGCGCAGGCCGAGCTTCTCCATGGCCGAGCCGACATGAGTCTTGACCGTGGTGACGCCGACGTGGAGGCGGTCGGCGATCTCGGCGTTCGACAGGCCGGTGCCGACCAGGGCGAGCACCTCGAGCTCGCGCTCGGTGAGCCCGGCGGGGGTGGGCGTGGTCTGCTGCTCGGCGGCCAGCGCCCGCTCGACGACCCTGCGCAGGACGGAGGGCGCGAGCAGTTGCTCGCCTGAGGCGGCCCTGCGCACGGCGTCGACCATGCGTTCGGGTTCGTCGTCCTTGACCAGGAACCCGAGCGCGCCGACGCGCAGCGCGGCGTAGACGTTGGAGTCGTCGGCGAAGGTGGTCAGCACGACGATCTTCGCGGCCGGTTGGGCGGCCAGGATCCGTTTGATCGCCTCGAGCCCGTCGACCCGTGGCATGCGCAGATCCATGAGCACGACGTCGGGCCTGTGGTGCTCGGCCAGACGGACCGCCTCCGCGCCGTCGTCGGCCTCACCGACGACCTCCATGTCGCCCGTCGCCTGCAGCAACATGCGGACGCCCGCCCTCACCAGGGCCTGGTCGTCGGCCACCACCACTCGAATCACGTCGTCACCTTGGTCGTCGCCATCGTGGCCTGGGGGTAGGGAAGGGTCACGGCCAGGCGCCAGCCGCCGCCGTCGGGACCCGCGGTCAGCGTGCCGCCCAGGGCCTTGGCCCGTTCGCGCATGCCGGCCAGACCCTGGCCCGAGGACGGCAGCGGCTCGCGGATGGTGGGTGGACGGCCGTTGGCGACCTCGACGACCAGCTCGCCGTCGCCTGCGGCCAGCCCGACCCTGACGGCGGTGCCGGGGCCCGCGTGCTTGAGCACGTTGGTCAGGCCCTCCTGGACGATGCGCGCGGCCGAGGCCCTCGCCACCAGCGGCGCCTCACCGAGCGCGGGGTCGAGGTCGAGGTCGACGATCAGCCCGGCGGCGCTCATCCGCTCGGCCGACTCGGCGACCACGTCGGCGGGGTCGGCCAGCAGTACGGCGTCGCCGGCCGGGTCGCGCAGCACGTCGAGCAGGCCGCGCAGGTCCTCGAGCACCTGGTGACCCGTCTCCTTGATGTCGGCGAGCGCGTCGGCGACGGGGCCGTCGGGCGCGGCGTAGCGGGCGGCGGAGGCCCGCAGCACCATGGCGCCGACGTGGTGGGCGACGATGTCGTGCACCTCGCGGGCGAGGCGCTCGCGCTCGGCCAGCTGGTCGGCGCGCAGCTGCGCGATGGCCAGCCGTTCGGACTCGCGCACCCGCAGCCGCTCGGCCTCGGCGGCCGACTGCCTGGCCCCGGCGTACCTGCCGATCGCGATGGGAGTGGCGACGACCACCAGCAGCAGGACCACCCTGAGCGCGGTGACGTTGCCCTCGCCGTTGACCACCACCATCGCGGCCAGCGAGCTGGCGGTGACGTAGACCACGAGGTTCCAGAACCAGGAGGCGACCCGCATCGCGAACACGCCGACCGCGGTCAGCATCGCGACCTGGATGGTGCCGGTGGTCGCGGGGATGAACTGGTGCGCGCTCAGCAGCAGCGCCCCTTCCACCGCGAACACGGCGGCCGGCAGCCGCCTGGCCACCCCCAGCGCGAGGCCCGCCGCCACGACGAAGGAGCCGATCACCCATGCGGGCTGGCTGCCGGTGTGCCAGGAGGGCCAGGTCCCGAGGACGGCCACCGCCACCCCCGCGCCCGCCAGCAGCACGTCCGGGGTGATCTCGGGTGCTTCGAGCCGTCCTGCGGGGCCGCGCAGGTAGCGGCCGACGAGGGCGGGCAGCAGGGCGATGCCGACGGAGTAGAACCAGGCGTTGCGGGTGAAGGCGATGCCGGGGTCGGCGATGTTGAGCCCGGTGGCCAGCGCGCCCGCGGCCACGACCCCCAGGGTGGCGAGCCAGCCGCGGTGGTAGCCGGTGGCGCCGATCGCCACGCACAGCAGGATCTGCGCGGTGTTGGAGGTGAAGGAGCCGATCTGGTCGGTGAAGACGAGGAAGCCGACCAGGTAGAGGCTGACGTGGACGGGCCGGTGGCGTACCAGCCCCATGGGGGCGCCGACCAGCACCGCGAACAGGGGGACGCGCCACTCGGACTGCGGACCGCCTGCCTTGCCCGACATCAGCAGGTCGAGGGCGATTCCGGAGACGGCGAGCAGCACGTCCGGTGCCAGACCACGCCATCGCATGGCACAACCGTATCGACGGGCGCGACCTGCTCGATCCTCCCGACGGAGGAGTTCGCATCCTCCAAGTGGCCGGACATCCGCCCGTAAGATGGAGGATGAGTCTTGACCCCGCACCGTAACGTTGTCACATGCCCAACGACACCACGTTGTTCCTCGGCCAGTTCATGCGCTCGCCCGGCACGATCGGCGCCCTGGCGCCGAGCTCCCGGCGGCTGGCCGAGACCGTCTGCACGCCCGTGCCCGAGCGCGGCGAGCCGACCGTGGTCGAGTTGGGTCCTGGCACCGGCCCTTTCACGGCGGAGATCCAGCGCAGGTTGAACGGGCGCGGCCACCATCTGGCGGTCGAGCTGAACCCGAAGCTCGCCACCTTGCTCGCCGACCGTTTCCCCCGGGTGGACGTGGCGCAGGACGACGCGGCGCGCCTGCCCGACCTGCTGCGCGAGCGCAATCTGGTCAGGGCCGACGTGGTGGTCAGCGGGTTGCCGTGGGCGGCCTTCCCCGAGGAGCTGCAGCGGCAGCTGCTCGGCGCGGTCACTTCCATCTTGTGCCCCTCCGGGGCTTTCACGACGTTCTCCTACGTGCACGCGATGCCGCTGGCCTCGGCGCGCCGCTTCCGGACGCTGCTCGGCGAGCGGTTCGAGGAGGTCGTCCTGGGTCGCACGGTCTGGCGCAACACCCCGCCGGCGTTTGTGCTGCACGCGCGCCGGCCGCGCTGACCGTCCTTTTTCTCCGCCGTACGGCTCTCTCCGCCGTACGGCGTTCTCTCTTCCTACGGCTTCGCACGGCCGAGGCCACCGTGGTCACCGGTGACCGCCCGTCCATCACGCGTGCTCCAGCGGGACTCCGGCCGGTCGCCGTCACGTCAGTGATCTCGGCCGTTTCGCTCTGTCGAAGGTACAGAACTTCGTTCTACGATTGCGCACGCAACGAGAATGGAGTGATCACGTGGACTTCACGCTTCCCGAGAGCGCGCTTGCCGTCCAGAAGGGCGTCGGGGACATCTGCGCACGCTACGACATGGACTACTGGCAGCGCTGCGAGGCCGACAAACGGTGGCCCGAGGAGGTGTGGGCGGAGCTGGCCAAAGGCGGGTGGCTCGGCCTGGCCGTACCCGAGGAGTTCGGGGGCGGCGGGCAGGGGCTGCTGGAGCTGGCGGTCGCGACCGAGACGCTGGCGGCCTCCGGAGCGGCGGGCGGATCGGCCTTCACCTACGTGCTCACGCCCGGCTTCGGGGCGCTGACCCTGGCCAGGCACGGCAACGAGCAGCAGCGCGCCGAACTGCTGCCCAAGCTGGCCACGGGCGAGATCGAGACGTGTTTCGCGCTGACCGAGCCCGACGCGGGCTCCAACTCGCTGGCGATCACGACCTCGGCCAGGCGCGACGGCGGCGACTACGTGATCAACGGGCAGAAGATCTGGATCACCGGCGTCCAGCGGGCCACCTGGATGATGCTGGTCACCAGGACGATCCCGGCGGCCGAGGCCAGGCCGCGCACCAACGGCATGACGGTGTTCCTGGTGAACGTGCCGGAGGCGGTGGCCGCCGGGCAGCTGTCGTTCCGGCCGATCCCCAAGATGGGCGCCAACACCACGCCGTCGAACATGGTCTTCTTCGACGACCTGCGGGTCCCGGCCTCCAGCGCGGTCGGCCAGATCGACCAGGGCGCCATCGTGCTGTGGGACATCCTCAACCCCGAGCGGATCCTGCTGGCGGCCTCCGCGCTGGGCGGTGCGGAGGTGGCGTTGCGGGTGGCGGTGAGCTACGCCAAGGAGCGGGAGGTGTTCGGGCGGCCGATCGGCTCGAACCAGGCGATCGCCTTCCCTCTCGCCCAGGTGAAGGCGAAGATCGAGCTGGCCAGGCTGATGCTGTACAAGGCGGCGTGGTCCTTCGACCGGCAGCTGCCGTGCGGCACCGAGGCCAACATCGCCAAGCTGACCGCGTCGCAGGCGGCATGGGAGGCGGCCGACGCGGCGTTCCAGACGCACGGGGGGATGGCCTACTCGCTGGAGTACCCGGTGGCGCGGCTGCTGACGGACGCGCGGATCGGCAAGGTGGCGCCGGTGACGGAGGAACTGCTGCTGAACTACCTGGCCACGCAGGTGCTGGGGCTGCCCAGAAGCTTCTGACCCGTGCGGGTCAGGAGAAGGAAGGGGGGCGCTTCTCGCGGAGCGCCCTGACGCCCTCCTGCACGTCGGGCCCGGAGAAGCCGAGGAACTCCATGGCGAGGGAGGCGTCGAACGTCGGCCCCGCCATGCGCAGCCAGTTGTTGAGCGAGTACTTGGTCAGCCTGATGGCCTCTTGCGAGCCCTCGGCCAGCCGTACGGCGATCTCCATGGCCTTGTCGTGGACCTCGGCGTCGTCGACGCAGACGCTCACCAGGCCCATCCGCTCGGCCTGCTCGCCGGTGACGGGCTCGCACAGCAGCAGGTGGTACTTGGCCTTGGCCATGCCGCACAGCAGCGGCCAGATGATCGCCGCGTGGTCGCCCGCCGCGACGCCGAGCCTGGTGTGCCCGTCGATGATGCGGGCAGTACGGCCGGCGACGGAGATGTCGGCCAGCAGCGCGACGGCCAGGCCCGCGCCCACCGCCGGGCCCTGGATGGCGCTGACCACCGGCTTGGAGCAGTTGAGCACGTTGTAGACGATGTCGCGGGCCTCGGTGAACACGCGCAGCCTGGTGGCGTGGTCGCGGGTCATCTCCTCGATCATCGACAGGTCCCCTCCGGCGGAGAAGGCCGCGCCCTCGCCCCTGACCAGGACGGCGCGCACCCCCTCGTCACGGTCGAGGTCGCGCCAGATCTCGGCCAGCTCGCGGTGGCCGGTCATGTCGACCGCGTTCAGCCTGCTCGGCTCGCTGATCGTGATCCGCAGGACGCCGTCGGCCGCCCAGTCGACCTTGAGCTTGTCGTAGCCGTCGAATCCGCTCACGACGCCAGCGCCGCCCTGAGCCTGTCCGCGACGAACGCGCGGGCCTCCTCCGCCTGGTCGAACCAGCCGGGCAGGCCGAAGAAGCCGTGCACCATGCCGGGATAGCGGCGCACCTCGACGCTCACGCCCTCGGCCGCCATGCGCGCGCCGTACGCCTCGCTCTCGTCGCGCAGCACGTCGTGCTCGGCGGTCACCACGGTCGCCGGCGCCAGGCCCGCGCAGGATTGCAGGCGCAGCGGGGACAGCCGCGGGTCGAGAGGGTCGGCCGCGGCGGCGTACCGCTCCACGAACCAGGCCATCTCCTCGGCGTCGAGCCCGTAGCCCTTGGCGTGGTCGCGGTAGCTGGCGGTGTCCATGGCCACGTCGGTGATCGGGTAGACGAGCACCTGGTGGGCCAGGGTGAGCCCGGCGTCGCGCGCCTGCCACGCGGCCACCGCGGCCAGGTTGCCGCCCGCGCTGTCGCCGATCACGGCGACGCGGCCGTTGCTCTGGTAGAAGGCGGGGCGGGCGAAGATGTCGCGCACCACGGTCCACGCGTCGTCGGCGGCGGCGGGAAAGGCGTGCTCGGGCGCGAGCCGGTAGTCGACCGAGACCACCACCGCGCCGGTCCTGACGGCAAGGTCCCTGCCGAGCGCGTCGTTGCGCCTGACGCTGCCGAACACCCAGCCGCCGCCGTGGAAGTAGACGATGACAGGCAGGGTGTGGTCGCCAGGATCGGCCCGGTAGACCCTGATCGGCACGTCGTCGGCCAGCGCGTCACGCACGAACGGCAGGCGCGTCAGCGGGCCGCGCCTGTCGGCCAGGCCGTCGGCGGCGCGCATCCGCTCGATCTCCGCCTGGCCCAGGCTCGCAGGGTCGAGGCCGAGGTCGGAGGGGTAGAGCTCCAGATAAGCCCTGGCCTGGGGATGCAAGCTCATGATCCGAGCTTACTCATGAGCCACCCCATTTCTCATCAGTATCGGGCGGCCTCCACGAGTGCCTCGAACAGTCGCATATCCTCGCCCCGCTCGGGGTGCCACTGGACGCCGACGCCGAACCTGTGCCCCTGCAACTCGATGCCCTCGACGATCTGGTCGTCGGCCCACGCGACCGCCAGCAGGCCGTTGCCGAGCCGCTTGACCGACTGGTGGTGCGGCGCGGTCACCTCGATCCGGTCGCCGAGCGCCTTGCCCAGTTTGCTGGAGACGCTCACCTGGATGACGTGCGGCCGGCCGTGCGCGGCGTGCCGTTCGTGGTCGAGGACGTCGGGCAGCCAGGGGATCAGCGTGCCGCCCTGGGCGACGTTCAGCACGTGCATGCCGCGCGCCACCGCGAGGATCGGCACGTCGGCCTGGACGGCTGCGCGGGCCAGCGCCAGCTCGAACCTGTCGCGGTGCGGCTGCGGCTCGGCCACCCTGTCGTCCTGGTCGGCCCCGTAGACGGAGCCGGCCACTTCGGCGCCTCCGGCCAGGACGATGCCGTTCAGGCCCCTCACGTAGGCGTCGATGGCGTGCAGGTTGAGCGGGGGCAGCAGGACGGGCGCGCCTCCCGCCCTTTCGACCGCCTTCGCGTAGGAGGGCGGCCCGAGGACGGCCTCCCTCACCCAGTCGCCCCAGCGGGCGGCCTCGAAGTAGGCGGTGATGCCGATCAGCGGTCGAGACATGCGCGCTCCAGAGGGCAAGCAGGAGGACGGGCGACCCACGTCGAAGATGGCGACCAGGTTCCTGGTCCATCATGGCGCACGCGATTTCGGTTATGTCACCTATCCCGGGTATCAGTGCTGTCACTTCCGGCGCACCCGATCACGGCGCCCGGTCCGCCCAGCCGGTTCGCCAGGCACGAGCGTCCGCTACCGCCTGGCCGGGGCGGGAGGCCCGGCGGCGCGGAAAGACGACTCCGCGAACGCGCCGACTTTTCACGAAGCGTGAATGCGATACGCATTCACTTTTCTCGCCCCCAATGTATCGACTCCTGGTTGCAGAAAATAACGGTACCGTTACGGATAGTTCAGATTCGCACCGTATTGAGGTGAAACGGTTGTGACTCCAGGGAGCCGGTGTAACACTCCGAAATGAGCGTATGGAGGAGCCGGGGCTGTCCAGACGCTCGCAACCCGGAGCCGTCAGGGAGGTGGAACGACAGACTGGAATAGCATTCTGGTCAAAGGGTGGGTCAAAAGGCATGTCGTTGAATCCGCGCCTCGTCAAGGAGAGTTTCTCCGTCATCGAACCCGTCGCCGACAAGGCGGCGGCCTATTTCTACGGCCGGCTGTTCGCGGAGAACCCGCACCTGCGAGGGATGTTCCCGCCAGCCATGGACGTCCAGCGCGACCGGCTCTTCAGCGCGCTGACCCGGATCGTGTGGAGCCTGGACAGTCCGGACAGCCTCGCCTCCTATCTGGGCCAGCTCGGCCGCGACCACCGCAAGTACGGCGTGATCGCCGAACACTACACCGCGGTGGGCAACGCCCTGCTGGCCACCGTCAGACGCTTCGCCGCCGACATCTGGACCGCCGAGATCGAGGCCGCCTGGGTGGCCGCGTACACGGCCGCGGCCAACCTCATGATCGACTCCGCCGACGCCGACTCGGGCGTCTCGCCCGCCTGGTGGCTGGCCGACGTCATCGACCACGAGCAGCGCACGGAAGACATCGCGGTCCTCACGCTCAAGCCCACGCAGCGCCTGCCGTACGTCGCGGGCCAGTACATCAATGTGCAGACCGCGCGCTGGCCGCGGGTCTGGCGCACCTTCTCCATCGCCAACGCGCCGCGCGAGGACAACACGATCAGGCTGCACGTGCGCGGGGTGGCGGGCGGCTGGGTCTCGACCACGCTGGTACGGCACACGCGGATCGGTGACACCATCATGCTCGGGCCGCCGATCGGCACGATGATCCCGCACGAGGCGGGCGGAAGGGACGTGCTGTGCGTGGCCGGCGGGACCGGGCTCGCACCGATCAAGGCGATCATCGACCACATCATCACCTCGGGCAGGCGGCCCAACATCCACCTGCTGTACGGCGCTCGGACCGCCGCCGAGCTGTACGACCTGCCCGACCTGATCCGCATGGAGTCGGGCTTCCCCTGGCTGCGGGTGCTGCCGGTGGTGTCGGACCAGCCGTCCTACGACGGGATGCGCGGGCACCTGCCCGAGGTGATGCAGCGCTTCCACTCGTGGGCCGAGCACGAGGTGTACGTGTGCGGGCCCCCCGCGATGGTGCACGAGACGGTGCTCAGACTGCAGACGGCCGGCGTCCCGGCGACCCGCATCCACCGCGACATCGCCCAGGGCGAGCACTGACCCCGGGCGTCGTCCCGGACGACCGGTGGGTCGCGGGCGTCAGCGGAAGACGGCGGCCGTCTCCTCGTCGTTCGGCCAGAACGTCTCGATCGCCAGCTCCGACACCGTCACGTCCACCGGCGTCCCGAAGGTCGCGATGGTCGTGAACATCGACAGGATCCTGTCACCGTGCCTGATCCGCAACGGCACCATGATGTCGGCGATCCCTGGGGCGTGCGCCACGTTCAGGTCCACGCCCGGATAGGTGTAGGCCGCCACCTCGTCGTGCAGCTCGGCCAGCCGCCCGTCACCCGAGGCCTCGGCCTGCCGCCTCAGCCGGTGCAGCAGGTGGGCCCGCACCTCGGCGAGGTTGACCAGCCGCCCGCCCATCGCCTCCGGGTGCAGCGACAGCCGCATCACGTTGATCGGCTCCTTCAGCAGTTCGGCCGGTGCGCCCTCCATGAACATCGCCGCCGCCGCGTTGGCCGCCACCAGGTCCCACGCCGCGTCCACGACCAGCGCGGGGTACGGCTCGTGCCCGGCCAGGATCTTGTCCAGCGCCTGCCGTACCACCTGCATCTCCGGCGCCCGCACCTCCCGCTCGGGGAAGACGGGGGCGAACCCGGCCGCCACGAGCAGCCTGTTGCGGTGGCGCAGCGGCACGTCCAGCTCCTCCGCCAGCCTCATCACCATGTCCCTGCTGGGCTTGGCCCTGCCCGTCTCCAGAAAGCTGATGTGCCGGGCCGACACCTCGGCCTCGATGCCCAGGTCGAGCTGGCTGACCCGACGCCGCTGGCGCCAGGACCGCAGCAGGTCACCAAATGTCTCGTCATGTACGGCAAGCGCTCCCATGCAGCGAACGCTAGCGGCAAAAGGGAATCATCACGATTACCTGGGACGTAATCGCGCCGCGCAGGCAGGAGGCGGTCATGGCGAGTGGGCTTCCGGCGCCGTGCCCCTGCCCTGACAGATCGTGAGCTCGTCCAACGCTTCGCGCAGGTAGTCGGCATAGGCCCACACGTCGGGCACCAGCCTCCCGCAGGCGGTGACCCCTATGCCGAGGCGACCGTCGTAGGAGAAGACCGTGATGTTCACGGCTCCGCTCACATCCGTGACCACCGACACCGGATGGTGTGCCAGCAGCCTGACCCCCGCGATGTACAGCGGAAACTGCGGCCCTGGGACGTTGGAAACGATCACATTGACAGGCGGGATCGTCCTGCCGACCACCTCGAACGCCGCTCGGTCCGCCAGTGCGTTGAGGGGGGCGGGCACGCTTTCGCTCAACTCCCTCAACCAGCTCGCCGACACCAGGTCGAACCGATCCTTGATCTGCCGCATCGCCTCGGCGACCAGTCTCAACCTCTCAGTAGCGTCGGCCACATGCGTCGGCAACCGGATCATCATGAGCGTCACCTGGTTGGCGAGCCGCTCGCCGTCCCTCCCCCGGAGGGAGAACGGCACGCCGGCGACCAACGGCACGTCTGGAAGCGCCTCATGCGCGAGCAGCCAGCGCCGCAGCGCTGAAGCCGACAGCGCGAGCACGACATCGTTCACCTTCACCCCCCGAGCGTCCTTGATCCGCTTGATCTCCTCCAGCGGCAGCTCGACGAAGGCGTAGCTCCGATGGGCCGACACCGCGCCGTTCAGCGGTGTGTGCGGAGCCGCGAAGTCCGGCAGGTCAGGCAGCGATCCGGGACGGACCAGCCTGGCCAGCCATCCGGCGGCAGGAAGCCGGGAGACGATGGGGAGCTGGTCGAGCGCAGGCGCCACCTCGGCCAGGAACTTCAGCAGGTGCACGGGATTGGCGGCGGCGTGTCGCGCACTCCTGGCGAGCATGTGCAGGAGATCCGGCGCGGTCTCGGGATCGTAGGTGACGGGGGCAGGTGCGGGGTCCATGACAGCGGCCAGGACCCGGGCGCCGGTCAGCCCGTCGGCGGCGGCGTGGTGCAGCTTGGTGTAGATCGCGGAGCGGCCCTGGGCCAGCCCGTGGATCAGGTACATCTCCCACAACGGGCGCCCGCGGTCCAGCCGCCGCTCGTGCAGCCGCGCCACCTGTTCACCCAGCCGCCTGTCGTCGCCGGGTGACGGGAGGGCGAGCTCACGCACGTGGTAGTCGAGGTCGAGTGCGGCGTCGTCGGCCCAGTAAGGGTGATCCAGGCCGAGCGGGACGGGTGCCAGCCGCTGCCTCAACTGCGGCGTCCCGGCCAGGCGGTCCTTCAGCCGGGCCAGGATCGCCTCTCTGGACAGGCTCGTCTCGAGGATCGCCAGCCCTCCGATGTTGGCGACGTTGGTGTCGGTCTCGAAGTTGAGGAACTGCGCGTCCAGGGCGCTCAACTGCCTCATACCCTCAGGTTTCACCCGCCCCTGGTCAGCGGTCCACTGTGACGCGTCGGGTTTCGGCCCAGGTAGGCCGAGCCGAGTGCCCGCCTACCTGGCCAAGCGGCGGACGGGCCGATCAACAGCAGGAACACGAGTCACCGCATGCCGCACCGTTGAGATCAGCCACAGCGCGACCGTGGCGGCGAAGAGCACCAGCAGCGCGGTTTCGCTGGCCGTGACGAGTGCGATCACGCTGGACAGCAGAGCCGCGATTCCCAACGTGCACGCCAGGACGATGTAGAGGAGCGTGGCGGGCGAGCGTGGCCTCGTGTAGAGGTCTCCTCTGCTCATCTCGCACCCCGCGACCGTCCCGAGCATCACGATCACGCTGGTGGTTCCGCCCACATGGTGGATGACAGGCAGGTCGGCTCCGGCGACGAACAGGGCGTAGACCACCACGATCGCGCACACCAGCGTCGTGGCCACGGCGTCCTTCCAGGTCAGTCTCATCCTGCCCACCTCCTTGTCCACGACAAGCGTTCCAAGCCCCGTCGCGTGGACGGCAGAGCCACAAGACCCTTCCTGCCGGAGGCGTTGGACCGTCGCCGTATCACAGGCACGTGCCGTGGAGCCTCGAAGCAGCGGGCTCGGAGCGTGCTGCCGTCTCCAGCGGCACGACGGGCACCATGACCACCGGACATGGCGGCCATCGCAGGCAGGCGAGCACCGTCGCGCCGAGCCTGCCGTCGCCCGCCATCTGCGCCCGAGCCCCCAGGACCAGCAGGTCCGCGCCCTCGGCAGCCGCCAGCAGCGCCTCCGCAGGGCGGCCTTCGACCAGACGCCTCTCCACTGCCGACCACGGGCACACGCGGGACGCGATGGCCGCCATCCGGTCGAGAAGAGCTCTCCCTTCGTCTCGCGCCCACTCCGGCCCGACCCACACGGACGCGGGCGCGTAGGGCGCCCGATACGGCGACGGGCTCTCCCATGCGTGCACGATCACCAAGGCCGCCTGCCGCCGCGCGGCCTCCTCCGCGGCCCAGGTCAGCGCATCCCGTGCCGCAGCGGAGCCGTCCACGCCGACCACGACACACCTGGTGCCGGCGTCGTCGGTGGCCGGGAGCGATTCGCGGTCCTTGAGCGTGGATCCGCGGCTCATGGCGTGACCTCCCGTGACAGCGGGACGACGGCGACGGGGCAGCGGGCCTCGCGCAGCAGCGCGTCGGCGAGGCGACCGAGGTGGCCGTGCCGGGGACGGCCCGCCACCAGCAGGCTGGCATTCTGCGGTACCTCGGTTCCGGCCTTCGCCGGGACGTCCGGGTATCGGCCACTCCAGTTCTCGGGAAGCGGCGCGAGCGTGAGAAGGGGCAGCCGCTGCTGAGACGCCTCCTTGAAGGCGAACTCCAGCACGGCCTCCTCCATCTCGGTCACGACGACAGGGCCGGGATGTGCCGGTGAGGGCAGCGGTCCCGCTCCGCGGACGACGACGACGGGGCAGCTCGCGAGCGTCGCGACCTGCGTCGCCACCGAGCCGAGCACGGCGAGCGGAAGCCCACCCATGCCGCGCGAGCCGACGACGACCAGCTCGGCCTGCTCTGACAAGGTCACGAGCCGCTCGACGGCCGAACCCTCGTACAGGTCGGTCTCGACCTTGCCGACCGAGCCGGCGTGCCGGGCACATTCGGCACCGTGCCACAGCACGTGGTCAGCGGCCTTGCGCAGGTGAGACTTGGCTTCCTCGTCGGCCTCTCCGTACGGCCACTGCCAGGCGTGCACGACGGTGAGTGGCAGCTTGCGAAGCTCAGCCTCGTCCATGGCCCAGTCCAGAGCCTGCATCGAATAGTCGGAGCCGTCATATCCCACGATGACGTTCATGGCGGTGCCTCCAGGTCTTGTGAGTGGTGTCCGCGAGGATCACGGCGGGTATGGCGAGGCTCGCCAGCGCCCAGCCGGCCGGGGTGGGGAAGGAGCCGCCGAGCAGCCCGGCGAGCGGGGCCAGGCCGACGAACAGCAGGAGCACACCGACCTCGAAGGCGACAGCGGCGATCAGCAGCGGGTTGCCGAGCAGGCCTATCCGGCCGATCCGGCGGGACTCGCTGCGGCAGGCCCACGCGTTGGCGAACTGGCCGAGCACCACGGCGGCGAAGGCCGTGCCGGAGGCCGTGGCCAGCAGGCGCGACAGCAGGACCGCTGCCGATGTGTGCGAGGCCTTGGGCAGGACGTTCGGCCCCTCGACGGCCAACCTCTCGGCGGCCTCGCCGGCGCTGAGCCCCGGCCTGGTCGTGGACACCCGCGTCATACCTGCCAGGCTCGCTGCCGCCCAGCCCGAGGGATAGGGACCTTCGCCCTCTGCTCGGGGGTCCTACGGCACTCCCCATCCACCTCCGTTCTGGGGAGCGTGGGAAGCGGGAGGTGTGCCATGTTCGCTCCGCTCGGACGGCCCCGTGTGCCGCGCCCCGCGACAGGAGAGGTTCAGCATGACTGACGGCTGTGACGTGCTGCTGCGTGACGGCGACATCGCCCATGTGCGGCCTCTCGCGCCCACCGACCGGCAGGCGCTGCACGAGCTGGTCGACAGGTGCTCCGAGCGCTCGGCCTACCTGCGAGAACCGAAGGAGGACACACATCATGCGCACCAGAGTGGAAGATGTCATGACCCGCCAGGTCATCTCCGTCGACTTCGACACCCCGTTCAAGGACGTCGCCGAGACCCTCATCCAGCACGGCATCAGCGCCGTGCCCGTCGTGGACGCCGACGGCCGGGTCGCCGGGGTGATCTCCGAGGCGGACCTGCTCCGCAAGGAGGAGTTCCGCGAGCTGTTCTACCGCGAGGGCTACCGTCCCCCGCTGCGGGTCAGACGGCGCCATCGCGACGCCGAGCGCAAGGCGACGGGAGACACCGCCTACGAGCTGATGAGCGCGCCCGCCGTGTCGATCTCCAGAGAGGCCACGGTCGTCGCGGCCGCACGGCTGATGGATGAGCACGACCTGAAGCGGCTGGTCGTCCGTGACGACGACGGCTGCCTGGTCGGCATCGTCAGCAGACGCGACCTGCTGAGAACCTTCGTCAGGGATGATGAGGAGATCGCCAAGGACGTACGGGAGGACGTCTTCGAACGCGCCCTGTGGAACGATCCTTCACAGGTCACGGTCACCGTCGACCACGGGATCGTCACGCTGAACGGGCACATGGACCGGCGCAGCTCGGCCGCGATCGCGGCCAGGATGACCCAGCGTGTCAACGGCGTCGTCGACGTGGTCGACAACCTGACCTGGGACGAGGACGACACACCCGTCTGGGACGGGCGCTAGTCATGCTCGTCCGAGAAGTGATGACCAGCCCCGTGGTCACGGTCCGCAGGACCGACCCGGTACGGCAGGCCGTCCGCCTGCTCCACCACCACGACGTCACCGCGGCTCCCGTGGTCGACGACACCGGCCGGGTGATCGGCATCGTGAGCGAGCTGGACCTGCTGCGCGGCGAGTTCGAGCCCGACCCCCGCGCACGACTGCGTCCGGTGAACGGGCTGGACGAGCCGCCGCCGCCGACCGTCGGCGAGGTGATGAGCGGCAAGGTGATCACCTTGACGGAGACCACCGACGTCACCACCGCCATCGAGCTCATGGTCGGCCTGCGGGTCAAGAGCCTGCCGGTGATCCGAGGGGACGCGCTGGTCGGAATCGTCAGCAGGCGCGACCTGACGGCGATGCTCGCCCGTCCCGACTCCAGCCTGCGCGACGACGTGCTCGCGGCGTTGCGCGAGCAGTACCCCGGCCTCGAGGTGACCGTCCACGACGGGATCGCCGAGCTGACCGGACCCGCCGATGACGTCGCCGACGTGATCACCAGAACAGTCCCCGGCATCGTCCGGGTCACTGCGGCATCGAACGGGCAGCCCGCGAAAGGCGACAGGTGAGGAGACCGCACGCGAACTGATGACCTCGCCCGCGGTCGTCACCACGCCTGAACCGTGCGCGCCGCCGAGAGCGTTGACGGCGTCGTCGCCGTCAACGATCAGCTGACGTGGAGGCGCAACGACGTCGCAGCCGACCTGCCGATCTGGGGCGGCGCCTGACGCGTCCATCGTCCCCGCGACATCCCGACGGTCATGACGCCTCCTTGCGCGGGCGGACCACCGCGACGGGACAGTGGGCGTGGTGCAGCACCCCGTGGCTGACGGAGCCGAGCACGGCGGAGGCGAACCCGCCCATTCCCCGGGATCCGACCACGAGCAGGGCGGCGGTCTTGGAGGCGTCGACCAACGCGGCGACCGGGTGCTCGCACACGAACGACTCCTTGACCTCGATGTGACCGTGCTCGTCACGCCACCGGGCCAGCCGCTCACGCGCGATGCCCGACGCGTCGTCGGCCGCCCGAGCCATGATCTCGCCGGAGCCGGCCGCATGCGGCCCGGCCACCGGCATCTGCCACGCATAGACGGTGTGCAGCCGAACACCTCGCGCCAACGCCTGCTCAAGCGCGTAGTCCAGAGCCGCCTCGGAGTGCTCCGACCCGTCGAAGCCCGCCACGACCTCCCCGCGCTCCGGCCTCTCCGGCTCGCGCACGATGACGACCGGCGCCTCCGCGTGCCCGGCGACCGCCAGCCCGACCGAGCCCAGCAGCAGAGCGCCGAACCCACCGAGCCCTCGACTGCCCAGCACGACGGAGTCGGCGGTGGCGGACTCCCGCACGAGCGTCTCGACGACGTGCCCGGGCAGCAGCTCTGTCGTCATCTCCACACCGGGACCGGAGAGGCGGGCATGGTCGGCGGCCGCCGCCAGCGCTCCCTCGCAGTACCCCCTCTCCTCCGGAACGCCCCAGCGCTCGCATACGTGGACGATTCTCAGTGCCAGCCCCCTACGGGCGGCATCGGCCGCGGCCCATTCGACCGCCTTCGTCGCCGGCTCGGATCCGTCTGTCCCCACGACGATCGAACTCAGGTCAGGCATGGCAGCCTCCTCTTCTCCTTCCTCCAGCTTCTCGATCTGGCCACAGGGTGGTACGAGTCGGAGGTCCCGAATTCGAAGGACCTTCGGCCCGAGCGACCCGTGCCCTCACGGAGATCGTCCAGCCTATGACTGATGTGGACGGCGCCAGCGGGCGTTCGCCTGCGCCCAGGCGCGGTCCCAGTCGGCGTACCGTCGCCGGTCCAGCGCCCGCCTGAACCCCAGAAGGCACCCGTACAGCACCCATGCCGCGCCCATCACGACGAGGACGGCCGTGCTGATGGATGTGAAGCCGATCGTGCCGGGTGTGGGCGGGGGCGTGGTCAGTTCACCGGCGCCGTCGATCCACACCCTCACCGTGGAACCCTTGCCGGCGGCCTTCTGGAGCGCAACCGTTCCGGTGCGCTGCTCCCCCTCGGGCGTCACCCATCGCACGGCGACCCGCTTGCCTGGCGAGGCTCCGCGCCCGAGCGACAGCGGTATGGCGAGCGCGTCCTCCAGCAGCGTCGCCAAGACATGGTGCCGTTCGGCCGCGTCCTTGCGCTCCTGTTCGGAGACGTGCTCGGCCACGAGGACGGCAGGCCAGACGCTCAGGACGAGCAGGATGGCCGTCACGGCCAGGGCGGCCGCCTCCAGCCGGTCGGAAGGCCGCCTCAGCGCGTTGTCGTCCGGCCGGTACCGGCGGACACGACACATGATCCAGGCGATCGCGGCTTTCATGACACACCTCCTGCCGGCCCGCAGGGGATCGGGTCAACGGCGTCGACGGATCGTGACCCGTCTCAGACCACGTATTCGCTTCTGGACGGGGCGGGAACGGCCGAGCCGAGAGTGGCGTCGGCCATGAGCTTCGCGAACTCCTGCAGGCTGCTGGAGCGGTTCCACAGCACCCGCTGCCGCTCGGCGCCGGTGCCGCGCTGGACGAACTCGGCCAGACGTGTGGAGACCGGCTCGGCCAGGGCGATGCGGTCCGGAGGCGCCACGGTCAGCCCACCCGGTCCATACCGCGCGGCGGCGCGCAGAGCAGCCGCGACGGGTGGTCAGGAAGCGGCGTGACAGGCGTGCCGGCCCGGACGTCCTCCATGGCGGTGGCCACCATCGCTCGCACCAGCGCGGCGACGAGAACGGTGTCATCGGCGCTGAGGCAGGTGTCCATGACGCGTACCTCGACGGTCGGGTAGCGCGGCGACAGCCGGGCGTAGAAGTAGACCGAGCGTTCGTCCAGGATCTTGCCTGACCTGATCAGCGCGCGCACCTCCGCGTCGTAGTCCTCGACACTGGGCCAGGCCCGGGGCGCAGTCGCCGACGGCCACCGCGACCAGCGGCGATATCGCCAGCTGGCCCAGGAGGTGTCCCGGTGGTCGGCGATGGGAGAGTTGGCGCTGATGGCGAGCAAGGTCGCCAGCCATGGTCGCAGCCGTCCGATCACCTGCAGGCCCATCTCTCTCGAGGGGATGCCGATGTGGACGTGGCATCCGCAGGTGCCGGTCGTGGCCACCAGCCTCGGAAAACGCCTTGCCAGCTCCCGATAGCGCGGATGGTCGGTGAGCGGCGCCAGTCCCGGAAGACATCCGGGTGCGACCCCTGAGGCCACCAGGTGGCAGCCGAGCCGCTCCGCGGCCTCCGCCGCGATCTCCCGGCGCTGGGCGACCTCACGCGCCACCTGCTCCAGCGACGCGCAGACGCCGGTGACGGTCTCGAGCTGGTAGCGCATCGCCTCGGGTTTGATGCCGGCGTGACCCTCAAGGTCGGCCGGCAGCTGCGACGCCACGGGCGCGAGCGCACCGGTGTCCGAGTCGAGAAGGATGAACTCCTCCTCCACCCCCATCGTGAGCGGGAACGTCCCGCGATCCGTCACTGTCATGGCTCCAGCATCGGAGCCGGGATCACCCGGCGCAGGAGGCTTTGGTCCCGGATCGGGCGTCGATGGGCCCGAGCCGGTCGCCTGCCGAGAGCAGGGGAAGCAGCGCTCCGGCCGGGCCATGACGCCGCCCCTTCGGGCGCGGAACGCCTCCGCTCACCAAGACCACTTGGGCGTCGGGGCCTCGACGAAGCGGTCGATGTCGTGCTGCGTGACGACGGCGAGCTTGTCGGCGAGATCGGCGAGTGCGCGTGAGGCGGCCAGCTCGTCGCCTATCTCCGCGATCGCCTGATCAGCCGGGTTGCGATGTGCCCGCCCGGTTCCTGACAGGCTCATGCCGTCCCTCGTGATGAGTACGGCCTTGGCCGAGGTGTCGTCTCCGTCCTCATCGATGTAGATCTGTACGGTCCACTGCTTGGCTTCCATGACGACCTTCCTTGCACAGGCGTCGACTCTTCACGACGGATGCCTCACCTCCCATCCATCCGTCCGGCGAGCTGCTAGGACAGGGGCGAAAGGCCCTGAGGGCAAGGGCGAAGGTCACACCGGGCGCGGAGCCGATCGGCTCATGCAGACCGCCATCTGGCTTCGCGGCCACGCGGCCACCGCCGCCGGCTGATGTCGACCACTCACGCCACGGCCGCCCTCGGGCGGCAGGCGGTCGGCGCTGCCGCTGCCGGGCCGGTCACGTATCCGTCCGTGGCGGCCGGGCGATCATGACAGGGCAGGCGGCGTGCTGGGCGCAGTAGTCGCTGGTGGAACCCAGAAGCGAACCGGACAGCGGGTTGTGCCCCCGTGAGCCGAGGACGAGCAGGTCGGCGTCGGCGCTCAGGCGCGTCAGGACCTCGGCAGGGTGACCGTCGACGACGACGGCCTCCGCGCTCAGGCCGGCGGAGCTCAGCTCGTCCGCCACGAGCTTCTCACCCCACGCGTGAAGCTGCTCGCCGCCAGGGGTCATCAGCTCGACGCCCAGAGGGTCCCAGTACACGGCGTGGACCACGAGGAGGACGGCGCCGCGCAGAGCGGCCTCTCGGCCCGCCTGGCGCAGCCCGAATCGGGCGTGGAGCGATCCGTCGACGGCGGCGATGACGCGACCGTGAGCGCGCTGCGCCTTCGGGCGGTCGGGGACGACGGTGACCGAGCAGGGGGCGTGATGCAGGCACGCCCTGCTGACCGATCCCAGCAGCATGCCGGTGAACTGGCTGCGACCACGACACCCGACGACCAGCAGGTCGTCGCCGGTGCACGCTCCCGTCAGCTCGGCCGCGACCGCGCCGTATCCCAGCCGGCAGGTGACACGGCGGATGTCACCGGTCTCATGTACGGCGCGCCGTATCGCCTTCAGGACGGCCTCCTCGACCACCGGTCGTTGCGGCAGGACAGTCCACGCGAGGAGTTCCGCGCCATGCAACTCGGCCTCGTGTGCCGCCCATGCCAAGGCCAGGGCCGCCCCGCGAGAGCCATCGAATCCGACGATGACGCGTTCCATGGAGAATCCCCTCAACGGCACCGAGCGCACTCGGCGAGTGAAGTCCACGCTCAGAAGCTCAGCGAGCGAACTCCTACCCACCAGGGTGACGGCAAGGGGCGCGAAGTCACGGTCGCGGGCCCGCCATCATGTCGCAAGCCGTTGACAAAGCGGGGCCCGGGCTCCCGGCTCCCCGTGGCCGGGGCGGCGACGACGAACTCCGTGCGGGAGCTCCCGTGCCGGCCCCGGCCTCCAGCGGCCTTCCCCTCGGTCGGCACGTTCAGGGTGTCCCCGCTGGTCGCGCTACTCGGCGCCGCCCTCCGGCGACCGGAAGCCGCCGCGCCCGGGTCCCGGCGAGCGCCGTGCCGGGACGGTGGCGCGCCCGCGCCGGACGATGTCAACCCCGAAGCTTGGGGATACCTCGGCGCCTGCCGTCTTCGCCATTCTCAGGGAGCGGCCGAGAGGCACCGCGGCGAGGGCGGGAGATTGCTGTGAAGCACGTCAACGACTACGACCGGTTCTATGTCGCCGATCCGGATTTCTTCGAGGCTCCGGACAGGATTCCCGACGGGGACAGCCGTCTCTCCTTCTTCTCGGCGGATGTGCCCGCGGGCTGGCGGCGTGAAGAGAACGGGTGGTGGGTTCGCCTGAATCCGTCCGCCGAGGCAGAGCCCGAACAGGGGTGGATGATCCATGTCTCGGTCGCCGAGCATCTCGTCGAGCGCACGCTCGAGATTGTGGGCGGGTACTGCCTGCATCACTCGATCGGATTCGAGGGCATCCGCAGCCGCCTGGCCGCCCGCGCGCTGAACGCCAAGCGCGCCGACCGCAGGCGAAGCGGCCGGCTGATCACGCTGTTCCCCGTGGACGAAGCGCGGTTCACGACCGCGCTGCTCGACCTGGACGCCCTGGTGAAAGGACAGCCGGGCCCCTATGTGCTGGGCGCGCTGCGGCACGGCTCCGGCCCGCTCTATTGCCGGTACGGCTCATTCGTCCCGGCCGTCGAGACCGACGAGCACGGCGAACCGGTGAGCGGACTTCGCCGCCCGGACGGCCGGTCGGTCGTGGAGGACAGCGCTCCGGTGTTCCGTCCACCTGAGTGGATCTCCGTCCCGGAGGTGCTGGAGGCGGATCTGCGAGCGATGCGCGAAACCGTCCGAGGCGCTCTCCCGTACCGCATCGAGCGCGTCCTGGCGATCACCAACGCCGGCGGCACGTATGTGGGCGCGGATCGCCTGACCGGCGCACAGGTCGTCCTGCGGGAGGCCCGGCCGCACGCGGGTCTCGACGAGCACGGCGAGGACGCGGTGACCCGGCTCGACCGGCATCGCGCGGCGCTGGAGCAGGCCGCGGGCCTGGAATGCGTGCCGGAACTGCTCGACTACCGCACCTTCGGCGAACACCGGTTCCTGATCGAGGAATTCGTCGAAGGCGTGCGGCTGAACCTTTCGGTGCTCGCCACCCTGCCGTTGCTCACTCACCAGGAGGCCGTACGCGAGTCCGGGGCCGTCGCCACGTACACGAAATGGGCGACGGAGATCCTGGACAAGCTGCGCGACGCGGTGGACGGACTGCTCGGTCGCGGGATTCGGCTGGGCGAAGTCGACCCCGAGAACGTCGTGATCCGCCCGGACGGGCGCATAGCACTGGTTGATCTCGAGTCGGCGACATCGCTCGGCGATGACCGTCCTCCGGCGGCCGACGACCCGCAGTTCTGCGTCCCCGCAGGCGTCCGCGGAGCAGCGGCGCACGACCATCTGATCAGCAGGATGCGGCTGTGGCTGTTCCTCCCACTGCCGTATCACGAGCGGGCCAAGGTGCGGACGCTGGCCGAGGCCGTCACCCGGCACTACCCGGTGCCGCCCGATTTCGGCGCGAACCTGGTGCACGTACTGGGGTGCTCCGACCCCGACTCCGCCGGGCATGCGCTGGACCGGCCAGAGGCGAACTGGCCGAGGATCCGCGACTCTCTCGTCCGCGGCATCCATGCGGTCGCGAGCCCGCATCGGCGGGACCGGCTCTTTCCTGGGACGCCCACGACTCCCACGACGATCGGCGGCTACCCGCTCGGGTACGGGGCGGCGGGGGTGCTCTACGCCCTTGGCCAGGCGGGTGCCGAGATTCCGCAGGAGTACGTCGAGTGGCTGGCGAAGGCGGCCCTCGACGATCCCGCTCCCCTGCCGGGCCTCTACGACGGGCTACACGGGGTGGCGTTCGTCCTTGACCACCTCGGTCACCGCGAGACGGCACTCACCGTGATCGACCGTTCCCGGCCGCTGGACGAGGCGGCGCGCTCGGCGAACCTCAACAGCGGCCTGGCGGGCATCGCGCTGAACCTCCTGCATTTCGCCAGGGTGACCGGCGACGAGGAGATGCGGGCCCGCGCCATACGCCTGGGCGACGACCTCGCCGAACGCCTGCGGGACGGGTTCCCTGCGACCCCCGGCGGGCCGGAGCCGTTCGGCCTGCTGCACGGCCCGACCGGGCCGGCCCTGCTCTTCCAGCACCTGCACGCACAGACCGGCGAGCCCCGCTACCTGGACCTGGCCGACCTGGCCCTACGGCACGACCTCGACCGGTGCGTGACCCGTCCCGACGGCACGGTGCACCTGTTCGACGGCATCCGCTACCTGACATACCTGCACGGCGGGAGCAACGGTCTGGCCTTCGTCCTGCGCAACCAACTCCGGCACCGCCCGGCCCCCGATCTGCGAGCGGCGCTCGAGGGCATCAGGCGCGCGTGCCAGCCGGCCTGCGTCCACAACGCGGGACTGTTCCGCGGCCGCGCCGGCATGATCGCGACGCTGGCCGAGCTCGGCTTCGCCGAGGACGGCCCGGCCATCGCCGACCAGGCCCGCCGGCTCGCCTGGCACGCCCGGCTGCACCGCGGACACCTGGTCTTCCCCGGCTTCCGCATGCGCCGGTTGGCCATGGATCTGGCAACCGGATCCGCGGGCGTTCTGCTCGCCCTCAACGCCGCGTTCGGGGAGCGTACGGGGTTCCTCCCCCACCTCGATTCGCGGACGGCCACAACCGACACCACGGAGGGAGGGAGGTGAGAACCGTGGAGCAGATCCTTGCCCTGCAGGAGATGGAGGAGGACACCGTCTCCGTGCCGTCCAACTGCGTGAGCTGGACGTCGAGCAACACCGCCTTCTGACGCCTGACGTCGGAAGCGTCTCCGGTGCCGGCCGGTCCTTTCACCGCGGCCGGCCGGCACCGGCCCATCGCCTTCGGAGGGGAAATGCTTGCCGAACTGTTTCTGGCGGCGGACCCGTTGTTCGCCGACACCGTGGAGAACGTCGACGATGACGGAACCAGGTTCCAGCCACTCATACGAGCCGGATGGACACGCGTGGAAAGCGGCGGCTGGGTGCAACTGGCCAAGCGGGGTACGACCCTGCCGGACCAGGGATGGAAGATCCACGTCTCGGCCACCGCGACCGACGCGGCGCACGTGATCGACGCGGTCTGCGACTACTGCTTCGAGCACGAATTGAGTCTGAAGTTCCTGCGCAGCAGGCAGATCATGCAGATCGTCAACAGCAAGGTGGCCGCGCGCGGGTCCAGCGGGAAGCTGATCACCGTCTACCCGCCCGAACACCTCCTCGAACGGGCCCTGAACGACCTTTCCGAGCTGCTCGCCGGCACCGAGGGGCCGTACGTGCTGAGCGACCTGCGGTGGGATGCCGGACCGCTGTACGTCCGCTATGGCGCGTTCAAACCCCAGACCTGCCTTTCCGCCGAGGGCGAGCACGTGCCCGCCATCCGGGACCCGGCCGGACGCCTGACGCCCGACCTTCGCGGCCCCACGTTCCGGCTGCCGTCCTGGGCACCGGTTCCCCGTTTCATCGAGACAAGGATCGAGGCGAGGCGCGGGGACGCTTCGGAGCCGTTCCCCTACCGGGTCGAGAAGGCCCTGCGCCTGTCGAACGCCGGCGGCGTCTACCGCGCGACACAGCCGGAATCCGGCCGTACCGTGGTGCTCCGTGAGGCTCGGCCGCACGCCGGGCTGGACGACGCGGGCGACGACGCGGTCACCCGCCTGCTGCGCGCGCGGGCCGTCCTGCAACGGCTGCCCGACGTCGATGTGGTCCCCAAGGTCCTCGCTCACCGCGTGCACTGGGAACACCACTTCCTCGTGGAGGAGTTCGTCGAGGGCGAGAGCCTGCTGGAGGCCGTCGCCCGGCGGCACCCGCTGCGCCGCCCAGGTCACACCGCGGCGAGCCGGGCCGAGTACGCGTGCTGGGCGCTGACCATCCTGGAGCGCGTCGAGTCGGCCCTGGCCGACCTGCACGAAAGGGGGATCGTCTTCGGCGACCTCCAGCCCGGCAACGTGATCGTCCGTCCCGACGGCCGGGTGTGCCTGGTCGACTTCGAGACGGCGCACGAGCTCTCGGACGACCCCGCGTCGGGCCTGGCCACCGCGGGCTTCGCCGCCTCGTGGGCACGGTCAGGATTCGATCCCGACGACTACGCTCTGCAATGCCTGCGCCTGGCCCTGTTCCTGCCCGTCACCCAGCTCATCCGGTTGGATCCAGCCAAGATCGGCATCCTGGTGGACGCCGCCGAGGAGCTGTTTCCCGTGCCTGAAGGCTTCGGACGCCGACTGCGGGAACGTCTCGCCCCGCCTCCGGAGTTCACGGCGCGCGTGCGGCCCGCGTCCCGGCATGGTGGCTGCGCCCGCCGTTCGCATCTCCCCGCCCCGTCCTGGCCGGCCACCCGGGACGCCCCGGCGTGGCCGGCGATACTGGACGCGATGCGCGACGCGATCGTCTGCAGCGCGACACCAGGGCGCGAGGACCGGCTCTTCCCCGGAGATCCCCGCCAGTTCGAGGGGCAGGGAGCCACCCTCGCCTTCGGCGCCGCGGGTGTCCTCTACGCGCTGCACGCCACGGCACGTACCGGCTACCCCGGTTTCGAGGAGCACGTCGACTGGCTGATCCGCGCGAACAGGCGCATCAAGACGCCGCGTGCGGGGCTCTGCGACGGGCTGACCGGAGTCGCCTACGTCCTCGCCGAGCTGGGCCGGCACGAGGAAGCCCTCGACACGCTGAGCCGTCTGCGTGGCATCGACCTTCGCGGGAGCGCGGCCGGCCTGTTCGGCGGTCTCGCCGGAATCGGCCTCGGCCTCCTGCACCTCCGCGACCAGTTCGCCGGCGACGGCCCGGACGAGGAGGCGGCCCGGATCGCAGACCGGCTGACTCGCATGATCGACGGAGACGTGAGCGACGTCGCCACCATCACCCGCCCCGGCCTCATGCACGGCTGGTCGGGCGTCGCGCTGCTGCTCACCCGCCTGTACGGGGTGACCGGGCAGGTGCGCTATCTCGACGCCGCCTCGACCGCGTTGGCCAGGGACATCGCCCACTGCGGCGTCCCGGCCGACGGATGCCTCCACGTACGAGAGGGGACCGAGTGGCATCTGAGCCTCGCGAGGGGAAGCGCCGGCATCGCGGTCGCGCTACGGGAGTACCTCGCCTACCGGGCGGATGACGATCACTACCGCCACGTCCTCGACGCCGTCCGCGCCGGGCTGGGGACGGATCTGATGCTGTCTGCCGGGCTTCTCGAGGGGCGTTCGGGAGTCCTGGCCGTCCTGGCGCATCTGTCCGGCGCCGACGTCGATCCCGCGGTCGACACGCACCTTCGTCACCTCGGCTGGCACGCGGTCCGCTTCCACCGGCACCTCGCCTTCCCATCGGGCGATCTCACCCGGCTGTCCATGGACCTGGGCACCGGGACGGCGGGTGTGCTCCTTGCCGTCCACGGCGCGCTCGGACTGGGCGGCGTCCCGCCGGCCTGGGCCGGTACGGCCCCTCTGACGGCGAGCCCGGCCCGTTGACCCGGCCGTTGACCCGGCGGCTGACGTCGAGGCGCCCGGCAGGTGGCGCGGACGGGCGGCTGTCCGGCAACCGCGACTTCCTGATCATGTCGAGCGGGAACGGCCTGTCGCAGGTGGGCACGGCTGCGGCGGGCATGGTGCTGCCGCTGACAGTCCTGCACTCGACCGGCTCGACGCTGTGGGTCGGCGCGGTCGAGGCCGTCTGGGCGGCGTCGCTCGGCCTCGCATGTGTGCCGGCCGGTCCGATCGTGGACCGCTTCGACCGGGGCACCGTCCTGATGATCTGCGATGCGGGACGCGCGCTGGCCAGTGCCGCGCTGGCCCTCGCCTCGCTCGATGGCCGCCCACCGGTCTGGATCCTCTTGAGTGTGGGCGTCGTCCTGGGTTTCCTCGGCGCACCGTCCAACGCCGCGGTCCTCGCCTCGCTCCGCCAGCTCGTTCCCGGGTCACGGCTGTCCGCGGCCGTGTCGGTGACGCTGGGGCGTATCCAGGCCGCGAATCTGATCGGCCCGATCGCCGGCGGCTTCCTGTTCAGTGTGTCGCCCAGTGCCCCGTTCTGGTTCAACGCCTGCTCGTTCGTCATATCCGGGGTGTGCGTGTTCGCGGTGCGCAGGTCCCTGCGAGCCACCCCGGCCACCGGATCCCGGTTCCTGAACGACCTCACCGCCGGATTCCGATTCGTGTGGAGGGAGAGGCTCCAGCGGACCTGCCTGCTGACGACCATGGCGCTCGGCCTGATCCTCCAGGGCATCCTGCTGCTGGTCATCCTGGTCAACGCGCAGCGCGGCGCGAGCGGGCCGTCAGTCGGCTTCATCGTGTCCGCCGCCACCGCAGGAGCCCTGGTCGGCACCGTGCTCGCCCCCATCGCCGGAGACAGGTTCCCGCCCGTACGACTCGTCATGGGCGCCACCGCGGTCACCGGTTGCCTGGTCGTGGTCATGACCACCGCCCGCGACCGGATCGCCCTGGCCGCCCTGCTCGCCCTGGCCATGGTCGTCATGTCCATCGCCGGAAGCGTCCTGACCACGACCCGGCTGCTGCGGACGCCCGACGACTTCCAGGGACGGGTGAACAGTGTCTTCCACCTCACTCAGTTCGCCGCGGCACTCGGCCCGACCATGGCCGGCCTGATGCTCGACCGCCTGTCCGGCGGCACGGGCCTGCTGATCTTCGCCGGGCTGCTGTGGGCCCTGACGCTCCTGCTGGCCCGGCTGAAGGTCCCGGCGCCGGAGGCCGCGGCCGGGTCTCCCGATCCCGACGCGCCTGCCCCAGGCGGTCGCGCATGACCACCTACTCCATCATGATGCCGTTCGCCCCTGCGCGTCCCCAGCAGATCCTGCCCTACGCCGCGCTCACCCAATGGAGCAAGGCGTACCGCCTGTGGCAGGGACAGGCCGACATCAGCGATCCGAACCAGACCTTCGTGTTCGCGGCGGCGTCAGGTTTCCGCGTCCCGGTCGGGACGGGCGTGCTGCTCATGCCGAACCGTCACCCCGCCACCGCGGCGCAACTCGCCCAGACGCTGGCGATGACCATGGGCCACCCGGTCGTCGCCGGTTACGGTCCGGGCGCCGAGGCCCTCCAGCACGCCTTGCTCGGCATGCCGTATCGGAGCCCGCTGACCGCCACGCGCGAGTACCTGACCATCATGCGCGGGCTGCTGGCCGGGGAGAGGGTCGAGCACGAGGGGGAGTACTTCTCGTGCCGCTTCGCCCTGCGACCCGTCCCTAGCCCGCCGGTCGAAGTCGGCGTGGGGGTGCTCGGACCGGCGATGGCCCGGGTCGCCGGCGAACTGGCCGACGTGGCCATCACCTGGCTGGTCCCCGCCGCCCATCTCCGGGACGTGATCGTCCCCGCGCTTCGCGAGGGCGCCGAGGCGGCCGGACGTCCGATACCCCGCCTGGTGTCCCTCGTCCCTGTGGCCCTCGAC
Source organism: Nonomuraea mangrovi (assembly GCF_042681425.1). Lineage (NCBI taxonomy): Bacteria > Bacillati > Actinomycetota > Actinomycetes > Streptosporangiales > Streptosporangiaceae > Nonomuraea > Nonomuraea mangrovi. Next base: position 418,906 of record NZ_JBHUFV010000003.1, read on the forward strand.
ACAGACGGACGCGACCTGCCCGATCTGGTGATCGCCGGGCATTCCAGCCACCTCCGCCTGCCGCACTACGCCGCGATGCTGCGAAGGTGCGGTATCGACATCGACACCGCCGACCCCCGCGCCGCGGCGACGGCGTTGATCAAGGGCGGCGCGTTCGTCGGCGGCGGTCTCGCCGACGTCCGCGAGCAACTGCGCCGACATGCCGACGCCGGCGCCGACGAGATCGCTGTGAATCTCTCCGGCGTGCATGTGCGGTACGGCGAGACGACGGCGTTGCGGGAACTCCACATGATCTTGGAGGAGGTCGCCTGAGCATCGCCTGATCTTGCCTGGGTACACCTTCAGGCGCGCTTGGGCATCTGCTGGGTGGAGCAGTGGATGCCGCCGCCACCCTCGCCGAGGGTGTCGACGGGCATCTGGACGATCTCGCGTCGGGGATACCGCGGCGCGGGCGCCGTCGCGGCCGAGCACGAAGATCGGCCCGGAGTCGCGCAGCCACGAGTCGTCGATGGGCAGCTCGACCACCTCGACCGCGTCGCCGCACAGGGCGCGCGCCTGCTCTCCCTGGCCGGGCAGCGCGACCATCGTCACGGGCTCGAACCGCGCGATGGTCCGAGCGACGGCGGCGTACTCCTCCCGCGCCTGTCCGAGCAGGTCCTTCCACAGCTCGTCCCTGGTCGGCCAGGCCATGAGGCATCCGTCGTGTGCGGCCCATTCGGCAGGCATCCGCACGATCTCGTGGGCTACGCGTGGAGAAGCTGGCCGCGGAGGCCGGAGTGTCGACTGCGTTCATCTACTACCACTTCGGCGACCGGGCCGGGCTGATGCGCCGAACCCTGGAGTTCGTCAACGAGCGGGCCGGCCGGTACACCGACGAGGCGAGGGAGATCGGCGAGGATCCCCGCGCCCAGCTCGAACTGCTCCTGCTCCTGGAACTGCAGGACACCCCCACGGTCCGGGAGAACAGCGCGGCGTGGGGTGAGCTGCGGGCGAGCGCGGTGTTCGACCCCGACCTGCGCGAGCCGCTGAGCTCCTCCGCAACCCTGGACCGTGCCCGGGAGCTGGTGGAAGGCGCCGTCACCGCGGAACTGGGCAGGCGATGACGACCATCGCCGGCCCGACGAGCGGGTCCTGGTGGTGCGCGGGACACGGACGACACCTCGCGCTGCGGCGGGCACCGTGAGGACTTTCGCCCCTATCGGAGAAATCGCTCGACGTGTGGAATGACGGGGACGGTAGGGGCATCGGCCATGCGTGTCACGGTGCGTGACGTCTCGTGGGTCAACGGGAGCGCCCGTTCAGGGACATCGCTGAGGTCCTCGCCGCTGACGCGGTGAGCGCGGTACCGGTCACCGCCTGTGGCAGCCCCGAGACGATGCCGTCTGGCGGCGTCAGGTCGTCATGCTCCGGCGCGGAAACATGCGAGGTGGCAATCATGACGAGAGCGATCATCGCAGGCGTCGACGGATCGGCGCCTTCCCTTCAGGCGGTCAGGTGGGCGGCAGAGGAGGCCGTGATTCGTGGCGCTCCCCTTCGTCTCGTGCACGCCACGTCGCGATGGACCTACGACGTCCCGCTCATCCCGCAACCGCCCTCCTGGACGGTGGACGCGGAGGCCGCGGTCGGGGAGATGCTCCGTCAGGCGGCCCAGGAGGCGCGAGCCGGCAGGCCCAAGCTGGAGGTCACCACCGAGATCCTCGACGGCGGGGCGCAGGATGCGCTCGTGGCCGCCGCGGAGGGGGCGGAGCTGATCGTCGTGGGGAGCCGGGGGCGCGGCGGATTCGCCGAATTGCTGCTGGGCTCCGTGAGCAGGCACGTCGCCGCCCGATCCCCCTGTCCGGTGGCCGTCATCCGGCGGTCGCCGGCCGGCGACCGCGGTGAGATCGCTGTCGGCATCGCGGAAGGCCGGGGTCAGGAGCGACTCCTCGACTTCTCCTTCCGCGAGGCCGCGTTGCGCCGCGCGACCTTGCGTGCCGTGCACGCCTGGGTGCATCCGGCCACGCGCGCGCCGGGGGACATGCAGCCGCTCGTGTACGACGTCGAAGGCATCGGACAGGAGGAAGCGCGCCTCCTCGCCGAGGCTGTCGCCGGTTGGCGGGAGAAGTTCCCCGACGTCACGGTCAGCGAGCAGGTCGTGCACGAGCACGCGGCGAAGGCCCTGGTCGAGGCGTCGAGAGAGGTCGACCTCGTCATCGTCGGAGCGCATGGCGGCATCCTCGATCTGGGCGGGACCGTCCATGCCGTCCTGCACCACGCGAGCGCGGCGGTCATCGTGGTCCGGCCCTGAGAAGGGTTACGCCAGGGGCCGCAGGCGCACGGCGGTGACCTTGTACTCGGGGCACGACGTCACGGTGTCCGCCCGGTCGGAGGTCAGGGTGTTCACCCCGCTGGACGGGAAGTGGAAGGCGCAGAAGACCTGTCCTGGTGCCGTCTCGTCGCTGACCCGAGCGGTGAGCGCGGCGCGGCCGTGGCGGCTCTCGACCGTGACGGGGTCGCCGTCGTGCAAGCCGTGCCTGGCCGCGTCGGCGGGGTGCAGATCGAGCCGGTCCACCGGGTCGAGCCGGATGTTGCCGGTATGGCGGGTCATGCTGCCGGAGTTGTAGTGCGCCCATCGGCGTCCGGTGACCAGGATGAGGGGGTAGTCGTCGTCGGGCGTCTCGCCCGGTGGCAGATAGGGGCAGGCGGACAGGTGGGCGAGTCCGTCAGGGGTGGCGAACCGCTTTCGGTAGAGTTTCGCCTCCCCCGGGTGGCCGGGGTCCTGGCACGGCCACGGAATGGCGCCCTCGCGGTCCAGGCGCTCGTGGGACAGTCCGCCGAAGATGGGCGCGAGCCGCCCGCATTCGGCCAAGGCGGCTGCGGACGTTCGGCAGCCGAGGTCGACGCCGAGGACCGCCGCGAGAGCGTGGACGGCGGCGAAGTCGGTGCGGGCCTGTCCCGGTGGGTCGAGGGCGGGGCGCACCCGCTGGAAGCGGCGGTCGAAGTTGACGAAGGTTCCGTCCTTCTCCAGCCAGGAGGCGACCGGCAGGACGACGTCGGCGCGCTGGGCGGTCTCGGACAGGAACAGTTCGTTGCAGACGACGAGCGGGCAGGCCTCCAGCGCCTCGGCGACGCGGGTGGCGTCGGGGTCCGTGGCGCACACGTCCTCGCCGATGACCCACAGCGCCCTCAGCGTGCCCTCGCGCGCGGCCGCGAACATCTCCGGGATGCGCAGGCCCGGCCGGTCAGGGACGGGAACACCCCACACGGTCTCGGCTCTGACCCGGGCGGCCGGATCGATGACCTTGCCGTATCCGGGCAGGAGGTCGGGCAGAGCGCCCATGTCGGAGGCACCCTGGACGTTGTTCTGACCGCGCAGCGGGTTGACCCCGAAGCCGTGGTCGGTCCCGACCGCACCGCGCAGGATCGCCAGGTTGGCCAGGGCTCGCACCCCGTCGGTGCCGTGGAGGTGCTCGGTGACGCCCAGCCCGTAGACGATCGCCGGCTGTTCGGCGCGCCCGTAGAGGCGGGCCGCGGCGACCAGCTCGCCGACGGGGACGCCGGTGACGGCGGCCACCCGCTCAGGCGGGTAGTCGGCGAGCAGTGCGGTGAGTTCCGCCAGTCCGTCCGCGCGGTGGCGCAGGAACTCCGCGTCGACCAGGTCTTCGGTGAGAAGCACGTGCGCCAGCCCGTGGAACAGGGCGACGTTGGTGCCGGGCCTGGGGCGCAGATGCACGTCGGCGTGGCGGGCCAGGCCGACCGAGCGCGGGTCGGCGACGATCAGGCGTGAGCCTCGCAGGACCCGCTGGAGCAGGCGCGCTCCGACCACAGGGTGGGCCTCGACCGGGTTCGCGCCCACCACCAGCAGGCAGTCGGCCTTCTCGACGTCGTCGAAGCTGTCGGTGCCGCCTGACAGTCCGAACGCGGCGGTCAGCCCGGCGGCGGAGGGGGCGTGGCACAGCCGGGAGCAGTTGTCGACGTTGTTGGTGCCGATCGCGACCCGCATGAACTTCTGGATCAGGTAGTTCTCTTCGTTCGTCGCCCGCGCGGAGGAGATGGCCGCCACCGCGTCGGGGCCGCCCGCGGCGATGGCGTCCCGCAGGCCGCGGGCCACGTGGTCGAGCGCCTCGGCCCAGCTCACCGGCTCCAGGCGGCCGCCGCGCCGCAGCAGGGGCCGGGTGAGTCGTTCGGGCGAGTGGAGGAAGCCGTGGGCGAAGCGGCCCTTGACGCAGGCGTGGCCGCGGTTGAGCGGGCCGTCACGGTCGGGCAGGACCGCAGCCACCTCGCCGTCCCTGGTGAGCACCTCCAGTGAGCAGCCGACACCGCAGTAGCCGCACGTCGTGCGAGTCCGCGTGGCGATGGGCTTCGCGCCGCCGATCGGCAGTCCCGGCTCGGTCAGCGCCCCGGTGGGACAGGTGTCGACGCAGCCGCCGCAGGACACGCAGTCGGACTCGGCCCACGATCCGCCGGTGCCGGGCGCGACCACCGTGTCGGAGCCCCGGCCGACGAGTGTCAGGGCGAAGGTCCCCTGCACCTCGGCGCACATCCGCACGCATCGCCCGCAGGCGATGCACAGATCCCGGTCGAGGTGGACGTAGGGGTGGCTGTCGTCACGGCCCCGGCCGCCCCGTCCCCTGGCCGTCTCGGGCGGGATTCCCAGCGAGTCGCAGACCCGGGCGAGCTCGGTCGTGCCGTCCTCCGCGCCGTCCAGAGCGGAGGGCGGCAAGGCCGAGACGATCAGCTCCAGCGACTCGCGGCGCAGCGTCGCCACGTCCTCCGTGGCGACTTCCACGACGGCGCCGTCAACGGCCGGGGTCACGCAGGCGGCCACCACGGTGCCGCCGGATCTCACCAGGCAGATACGGCATGAGCCCGCAGGGCTCATGCGATCGTCATGGCACAGGGTGGGCAGCTCGACGCCGGCCGCCCGCACCGCGTCGAGCAGGGACGCACCGTCGTCGGCCAGCGAGACCACCATCCCGTCAACGGTGACTCTCACGCGTCCCACCCCCGCAGCCGCTCACCGTAGGCGCGCACCAGGCTGCGCACCGCGGCGGGAACCCGCCTGCCGAAGGCGCACAGGCTGGCGCCCTCCATCACCCGCAGCAGCCGCGCATACTCCTGCCCGGTCGGCGGGCGGCCCGTCACCAGCTCCAGACCTCGCAGGGAACCGACCCTGCAGGGAGAGCAGGCCCCGCAGCTCTCGGCGGCGGCGAACTCCCACACGTGCCGCAGCACCTGCTCCGGTTCGAGGCGCTCGTCGAAGGCGACCAGCCCGGCATGGCCCAGCGCGGCACCATGGGCGGCCAGATCGGCGTCGGTCAACGGCACATCCAGCCGGCTCGGGGCGAGAAACCCGCCCAGCGGCCCGCCCACCTGCAGGACGCTCAGCTCGGCGCCATCCCGCAGGCCGCCGCCCAGCTCGGTGACGATCGCGGCCACCGGCGTGCCGAGTTCGACCTCGTAGCAGCCGGGCCTGGCGAACCTCTCCGAAAGGCACACCAGCTTCGTGCCGGCCTCAGACCTGGTACCGCGCCGGGCGTAGGCGTGCCCGCCCTGCCGTACGATCCACGGAACCGCGGCGAGTGTCTCGACGTTGTTGACCACGGTCGGCGCGTCCCACAAGCCCTGCTGTGTCGGGTACGGCGGGCGGGGGCGCGCGGTTCCGCGCCCGCCTTCGAGCCCCGCGATCAGGGCGGTCTCCTCGCCCGCGACGTACGATCCGGCTCCCTCGACGACCTCGATGTCCAGCTCGACGCCGCTCCTGTGGACTCCTCGCCCCAGATGCCCGTCGGCGCGTGCCTGCTCGGCCGCGGCCCGCATCCGTGCCAGCGCCCGCGGGTACTCGGAACGCACCAGGACGATCCCGCGGCGGGCTCGGCAGGCGAAGCAGGCCAGGGCCAGTCCTTCCAGCACCCGCCCCGGATCCTCCTCCATCAGCAGCCGGTCGGCGTACGATCCCGGATCGCCCTCGTCGCCGTTGGCCACCACCACCGGGTCGGGTTGCCCGAGCGCGGCGGCCCACTTGGCGGCCACCCTGAACCCCGCGCCACCGCGCCCGCGCAGCCCGGAGGCCGCCACCTCGGCACGGACCTGCTCCGGCGTGGCCGCGCGCACGACCTCCGGCCACACCCGCCAGGCGGCCTCCCCTGCCACGACGCCGGCCAGCACGATCGGATCGCCGGTGGCGTCGGCGGCGGGGATCGGCGGCGCCTGTGGTTCCGCACGGCCGGCAAGCTGATCGGCGAGCGCCGGCCCCGTGCAGGGCGTGTCACCGTCCAGGCACGCGGGGCTCGCGTAGCAGTAGCCGAGGCAGCGCACGGACTGCAGCGACGCCTCCCCGTCGGGGCCGGCCGAGTCGGCGGCGACGCCCAGCGCGTTCTCCACCTCGGGCACGTGCCGGCCCGCGTCGGCGGCGAAGCAGGAGGCGGCGGTGCAGACCCGCACATGACGGCGGCCGTGCCGGGCGACCAGGTCGGCGTAGAAGGTGGCCGGCCCGAGCACTTCCGCGGCCGGCAACCCGAAGCGTTCGGCGATCTCGGACACCCACGCACCGGGACCCTCCGGCCTGCTCTTCACCGTCTCGGACAGGGACTCCACGAGCCGAATGCCAGGACGCCCACGCCGGGCGGCCAACGCACGAAACGCGTCAAAACGCCCATCCGACCTCATGGTCCCCATCATGACCACAGAAGGTTCGGAACGACGCTCGCGCGCAGGTCATCATCGGGTAAGCCGATCGACAAGGCCCGGCCGCCTACGGCCTTCACCGGCGCGGCCGCCGAGCACGTCGTGACCGACGTGGCCGACGTGGCCACGTCGGACCCGAATCGCCGGCGTCACCGGGCCGACACGCCTGTGATCGCCGCGACGGTCTGGCGGGCGATCTCCCATTCCTCGTCGGTAGGGACGACCAGGACGGCGACTTCACTGTCCGCGGCGGAGACCGCCCGCTCATCGTTCGACGGCGCTTCGTTGCGTCCAGGGTCGATGGTGATGCCCAGGCGGTCGAGCCCGGTCATGGACAGCGCGCGCACGCCGGAGTCGTGCTCGCCCACTCCCCCGGTGAAGGCGATCGCGTCCACCCTGCCGAGCACCGCGTAGTAGGCGCCGACGTATTTGCGGATCCGATGGCAGTAGACCTCACGGGCGAGGCGGGCATCCTCGTCGCCGTCCTCGGCGCGCTGCCGTACGGCACGCATGTCGGCCACGCCTGCCAGCGCGAGCAGGCCGCTGTCCCTGGTGAGCGCCTCGTCGGCGTCGACACCTCGGGTCCTGGCGAGGTATCCGGCCAGGCCCGGGTCGACGTCGCCGGAGCGGGTGCCCATCACCAGGCCCTCCATGGGCGTCAGCCCCATGGAGGTGTCGACGCTGCGCCCTGCCTGGATGGCGGTGGCGCTGGCGCCGTTGCCCAGGTGCAGGACGATCAGGTTGACCTCGGAGAGGTCGCTGCCGAGCAGGGCGGCGGCCCGTTCGGCCACGTAGGCACATGAGGTGCCGTGGAAGCCGAAGCGGCGCACGTGCCACTCGCGCGGCACGGCGTAGGTGGCGGCGTGCGGCGGGAGCGTGTGGTGGAAGGCGGTGTCGAACACCGCGACCTGGGGCACGCGGGGGAAGGCGCGCTGGGCCACCCTGATGCCGGTGACGTTGACCGGGTTGTGCAGCGGAGCAAGCGGAGCGAGCCGTTCGACGGCGGCGATCACCTCCTCGTCCACGACCACCGCTGCGCGGAAGCGCTCCCCGCCGTGGACCACGCGATGGCCCACGGCCTCCGGCGAGATGTCGCCGAGGACCTGCAGGATCGCCTTCAGCGCGGCCTCGTGGTCGGCGAAGCAGCCTTTGACGGTCCCGCTGTCGTGGGTGAACCGCCCTTCCTCCTCGCCGATGCGCTCGACCAGGCCCTTGGCCCGGCGTTCGCCGGTCTGCACGTCGATCAGCTCGTACTTGACGGTGGAGGAGCCCGTGTTCAGCACCAGGACGCTCATGCCCAGGTCCAATCGCGGATCTCGGGCAGATCCTCGCCGTACTCGCGGGTGTGGGCACGAGCCTTCAGCCGGGTGTCGGCCATCTCCTGGCGCAGATGCGCCTGGGCGGCGCCGAGACCTTCGACGCGGTCGATGACGTCCATGACCAGGTGGTAGCGGTCGATGTCGTTGAGCATGGCCATGTCGAAGGGCGTGGTCGTGGTGCCTTCCTCCTTGTAGCCGCGCACGTGGAGGTGGTGGTGGCCGTGCCGGCGGTAGGTGAGCCGGTGGATCAGCCAGGGGTAGCCGTGGTAGTTGAAGATGACCGGCTTGTCGGTGGTGAACAGTGCGTCGAACTCGGCGTCGGACATCCCGTGCGGGTGCTCGGACGGCTGCTGGAGCCGCATGAGGTCCACCACGTTGACCACGCGGACCTTCAGCTCGGGCAGGCGCTCGCGCAGGATGGCGGTCGCGGCCAGCGTCTCCAGCGTGGGCACATCGCCCGAACAGGCCATCACGACGTCGGGTTCCCTGCCTTCGTCGGTGGAGGCCCAGGGCAGGATGCCGAGGCCGCGGGTGCAGTGGGCGATGGCCTCGTCCAAGGTGAACAGGTCGAGCACCGGCTGCTTGCCCGCGACGATCACGTTGACGTAGTCGCGGGAGCGCAGGCAGTGGTCGGTCACCGACAGCAGCGTGTTGGCGTCCGGCGGCAGGTAGACGCGCACCACGTCGGCCTTCTTGTTGACCACCACGTCGAGGAAGCCGGGGTCCTGGTGGCTGAAACCGTTGTGGTCCTGCCGCCACACGTGCGAGGACAGCAGGTAGTTCAGCGAGGCCACCGGGCGCCGCCACGGGATCTTCTTCGACGACTCCAGCCACTTGGCGTGCTGGTTGAACATGGCGTCGATGATGTGGATGAACGCCTCGTAGCAGTTGAACAGCCCGTGCCTGCCGGTCAGCAGATAACCCTCCAGCCAGCCCTGGCACAGATGCTCCGACAGCACCTCCATGACCCGCCCGCCCGGAGCCAGGTGCTCGTCGGTCGGCTCCAGTGCGGCGTTCCAGGCCCGGTCGGTGGCCTCGAAGACGGCCGAGAGCCGGTTGGAGGCCGTCTCGTCCGGGCCCATCAGGCGGAAGCTCTGCGGGTTCGCGGCGATCACGTCGCGCAGGAAGCCGCCCAGGACGCGTGTCGGCTCGCTCGACTGCGTCGCGGGCGCCTTCACCTCGACCGCGTGGTCGCGGAAGTCCGACAGCACCAGCGGGCGCAGGATCTCCCCGCCGTTGGCGTGCGGGCTGGCGCTCATCCTCAGCGACCTGTCCGGCAGGCTCCGCAACACGTCGGGCACCGGCCGGCCCTCGGCGTCGAACAGTTCCTCCGGCCGGTAGGAGCGCATCCACTCCTCCAGCATCGCCAGGTGCGCCGGGTTCTCGCGGACCTGTGCGAGCGGCACCTGATGGGCTCGCCACGTGCCTTCGATCTGCACACCGTCCACCGTGTGCGGCCCGGTCCAGCCCTTCGGTGTCCGCAGGACGATCATCGGAAGCCTGCGCTCCCTGCCGTCCTTGTAGGCGGCGATCTGGTCGAAGACCTCGTCCAGCACCCGCGCCATCTCCTGGTGGGCGGGGCCGACGAGATGGGGGCGGTAGCCGTACCCTTCCATGAGCTTGACCAGCTCCTCTTCCGGGATCCTGGCCAGGACGGTCGGGTTGGCGATCTTGTAGCCGTTCAGGTGCAGGATGGGCAGGACGACGCCGTCGCGGCGGGGGTCGAGGAACTTGTTGGAATGCCAGCTTGCCGCCAGCGGCCCCGTCTCGGCCTCACCGTCACCGACGACGCAGGCCACCACCAGGTCCGGATTGTCGAAGGCCGCGCCGTAGGCGTGGGCGAGGGAGTAGCCGAGTTCGCCACCCTCGTGAACGGAGCCCGGCGTCTCCGGGGCGACGTGGCTGGGGACGCCACCGGGGAAGGAGAACTGGCGGAACAGCCTGCGCATGCCCTCGGCGTCCTGCGAAACCTCCGGGTAGCGCTCGGAGTAGGAACCCTCCAGCCAGGCATGCGCGACCGCCGCGGGACCACCGTGTCCTGGGCCGGCGATGTAGATCATGTCCTGGTCGCGCTCGGCGATGATCCGGTTGAGGTGCGCGAAGCAGAAGTTCAGCCCGGGCGTGGTGCCCCAGTGGCCGAGCAGGCGTGGTTTGATGTGCTCGGGCCTGAGCGGTTCTGTGAGCAACGGGTTGTCGAGCAGGTAGATCTGGCCCACGGACAGGTAGTTGGCCGCACGCCAGTAGGCGTCGATTCGCTGCATTGCCGTCATATGCCCGACGTTCCATGATCTATCACCGCGCCGATAGGGACCTTGGTCCTCGATCGGCAGGTCCTATGCCGATTCGCACGGCTGATTCCTCCTGCGCCACAGATGTCAGCCTGACCTCTCCGCGCCGGGACTTGGGTACGCCCTCGTGGTGCCCCCCGAGCCTTCGAAGGGCCCACCGGCGGACGTCGAGGGACCTTCGGCCCTGCTCCTTCACGCCGACCACCAAGCACGCTGGAGCTGAAGGACCCGAGAGATGTCCGAGCACTTCGGCGCCTCGGACGCACGTTCAAGGAGAGGTGACCACGTCATGCCACGATCGATCGGCCATCAGCTCTTCAACCCTCTCGAAGCGGAGCTCGCCGTGCTGAGGAAACGCGTGAGCAGGCTGGAGGAGCAGGTGGAATCGCTGAGACGCGAGCTGGAAGCCGCCGGCCTCCATCGGAGCTGACCGGTTCGTGACATGTATCGCGCACTCCGACTGAGAATGAACCCGACCGGTCGGCTGTCACCTCGACCTGACGACGGGATCACCACGGTCAGGTGCCGCGGCGAGGTCGGTATTCGCCACGGCAGGACTGGCTTGAGCGGCTTCTCGTCGACGTGCAGCCGGTCACGTCACGATGTCGTTCTCAACCTGCGTGACGTCATTTCCTTGATGCCGGCGGTTCGACCGCGCTGATCCGCGCCGACGATCTGGCGCGCCGCCTTACACGGGCACCATGTCCACGGGACCCGGTGCCCGGCGCGGGCGGTCGAGCAGAGTCCCGACGCCCACGCTGACCGACGGCGGATCGCCTGACCGGCGGCTCGACACGCTGACGGGGCGTGCTGGACGCCGTTCACATGATCGGCGGCATGAGGAAGAGGTCGTCCCTCGAGTAGGTCAGCTCGCAGGCCACGTCCACGACCCCCTCCAGCTGCCTGATCCGCTCCACGAGCGCGACAGCCCGGGAGGCGCTTTCCACGTGACCGCCGATCGTGACGACGCCCTTGTCGACAACGATCGAGAAACTGCTGCCGATCAGCTGCCTGATGTCGGCTTCAAGTTCCTCGGCCGGGCGGGTGAAGACCCGCAGCACGTCCGCCTCGTGCAGAGTGCCGATCATGCGGCCGGTGAGGTCGTCGATGACGGGGAGCTGCTTGATCCGGCAGTCGTACATCGTCCGGGCGGCGTCCCTGATGAGCGTGCCGGGCGTGACGGTGATCGCGGGTGTGGTCATCAGCTCGGCGGCCGTCCTCGCCGCCGCCTTTCTGTGCTCGGCACGGGTCCTGGGGCTCTCGAAGACGGTGACCGGGTGCCGTGCCGTGTCGATCTCCTTGAGGATCAGGTCGTCCTGCGAGACCACGCCCACCGGACGGCGGTCGGTGTCGATGACGGTGACCGCTTGCACCGCATAGCGCTTCATCGCTTCCACGATGTCGGCGAACGACGCGTTCTCCAGCACCGCGATGGCTACCCGTCCCATGACGTCCTGGACTTGAACGGACATGATGACCTCCTCAGGTTCACCTCCCAGCCTGCTGGCCCCCGGCCCGCGAGGGCACCGGCGAACGTCCTGCCAGGTCAGGCCATAGGTCCCGGATTTCGGGCACCATCCTCACCGTGCTCGCGGGTGCGGACATGGGCGGCCTCGGCCATCTCCTGGCCCGGCTGCGCGCCAGGCATGACCGAGGCCTTCCACGCGATCGGCAGCGGTCGACACCGTTCTGGAGGACCCGAGCCTTGGCTGACCTAGGCAGTGGGCACGACGGCGACCGGACAGCGAGCGTGGTGCAGCGCACCCCTGCTGACCGAGCCGAGCAGCGACCGTTCCAGGGCGTTCCTGCCGTGGCTGCCGACCACCACCAGATCCGCCACGGCCGACGCCTCGGTGAGCGCCTCCACCGGGTGCGCCTGCCGGACGTCCTCGACGACCTTCACGTCCGGGTACTCCTTCCGGCAGGCGGCGATCGTCTCCGCCACGACCTTCAACTGCCTGTTCCTGATGTCGTCCATGTCGTAGACGAACCCGGGAGAGTAGAGGTGCACCGGCAACTGCCAGGCATGGAGCGCGCGCAGCATGCTGCCACGCAGCTTCGCCTGCTCGAAGGCGTACGCCAGCGCGGGTACGCAGTTCGGCGTGTCCTCGACGCCCACCACGATCTCGCCCCGGACCGGCCCCTGCGCGCCACGTATCACGACGACGGGACAGCGGGCCTGGCCCGCCACGTGCATGCTGACCGACCCGAGCAGCATGCCCGCGAACCCGCCCAGGCCACGGCTGCCGACGACGACCTCGGCGGCCTCTCCCCCCGCTTCGAGCAGGACGGCCGCCGGAGCACCCTGGACCAGTCGCGTGTCCACCGCAACCGCGGGCTGGCGCGCTCGCGCGATCGCCTCGGCGTCGGCCAGCAGCTTCTCCCCCGCGCGGGCCATGGTGTCCGGCCACTCCTGGACCGGCAGCGCCGCGATCTGGTAAGGCCAGCGATCCACCGCGTGCACGATCCGCAGCGGCATGCCCATCCGCAGCGCGTCATCGGCGGCCCACTCCACGGCGGCCTTGGCGGCCGCCGAGCCGTCGAACCCAGCAATGATCATGGCTCCTCCTTCGTCCCTCCCATCCCACGGCGGCCGCTCGCGTCGCGACAGGGGCGAAAGTCCCGGCGCGGGCAGGTCCGAAGGCCCTGGCCCAGCGTGGTGGTGCCCTCTTGCCGCGATCCTGATGCCGGCGGGCGAGGTCAACTGACTCCAGCCGGCCGTCAGAGGCGACGGTCATCCGGCTGGCAAAGCTCAGCGATGACCCGGCCGTGCACGGCATCATCCTGCAGACCCCTCTGCCGTCTGGCGCCCGGCTGCAGGATCTGGCGGCCGCCATCGCCCCGGCAAAGGACGTCGACGGCGCCAACCCGCTCTCGCTCGGCCGCCTGACGGCCGGGCTGCCCGCCTCCGCCACCGCCGCCGCGGTGCTGGCCCTGCTGGACCACCACCAGGTGCCACTGACCGCAAGCAGGTCGCGGTCGTCGGCCGGTCTCTGGTGGTCGGCAAGCCGCTGGCACAGCTGCTGGTGGCCCGCGACGCCACCGTCACGATCTGCCACTCCTGGACCCGGGACCTGCCCGCCGCCACCCGGCAGGCAGGGCGCTGCTGCTGCAGCACACCGCCCAGGCCGCCGAAGATCTTTGACCCGCAGGCAGGCGGCCCTACTTCCTGGGGGCACGGCGTGGGCTGGTCGAGCTGCTCAACCAATGCGCGCAGGAGGAGACCGACCCCGAGCGCACCGTCAGCGGAGATCCAAGCGCTGTCGCCGGCCCCGAAGTCTCTCCAGCACGGCCGCAACCTCATCGACCTGCTCAGGTTCCCGGGTGCACCAATCGGAGACACCGTTGAACCATCGGTTCCAGACAGAGCCGACAGCCCCGGCGGTGATCTCGTCCTCGCCGCGCACGAGAGCGGTGAGATCTCTCACCTCGGGGTCGTATTCGTCTTCAGGAGCCCCCATGGCCAACAGACCTTCGGGGTCGTACTGATCGATCAATTCACGGACAGCAGCAGCTACCTGATCATCAGCCATGACTCCAGCATGCCCCAGCACATCCACCTGCCGCCACGGCCGCCGAATCCGCTGCCGCGCCGGCGCATGCCTTCGCCGAGGCCGGGCTGCGCGGCCGGCCGCTGCGTGTCGTGCACGCATGGGAGGTCCCCGTCCACTTCATCTCCTTCGACAGGGACGCGGCGCCCGACGGCGGGCGAGCCTGCTCGTGGCGGGAAGCGGAGGTCGGTTCTCCTGGCACGGGCGGTCGCACCGCATCATGCCGGGCCGAGGGCCGCATCGAGGACCTTCGGCCCTGTTCAGGCTGCGCGGTCACCACGAAGACTGAGATCACGGACCATGGGTTCACCGGAGGGAACAGAGGACGAGCGGATGTCGACGACCACTCCTGCTCCCAGAGGCCTCTCATCCGCCGAGGCGGCAGCTCGGCTCGATCGCGATGGGCCGAACCTCCTACCGGAGAAACCTCCGGTGCCACTGTGGCACCGCATCCTCACCCAGCTTCGTGACCCCCTGATCCTGGTCCTGCTCGCGGCCTGCCTTTTGACCGTCGTCACAGGCGACTGGAGCGACACAGCGGTGATCATGCTCGTGATCGTGGTCAACACCGCGGTCGGCGTGGGACAGGAGATCAGGGCCGACCGGGCCATCACGGCGCTGACGCGGCTCACCGCCCCGGTGGCGAGAGTGATCAGGGACGGCATCGACCGGCGGATTCCCGCCGCCGACGTGGTGGTGGGTGACCTGCTGGTGCTGGCCGAGGGTGACATCGTGCCCGCCGACGCCACGGTGACGGAGTCGGCGGCCCTGCTCGTCGACGAGTCCGCTCTGACCGGCGAGTCGGTCCCCGTGGAGAAAGCTCGCGACGAGCCGGTGTCGTCCGGAACGATCGTGGTCAGAGGACGCGGACGCGCCGTGGTCATCGCGGTCGGCGTGGCCAGCGCCACCGGCCGTATCGCCGCCCTGATGGCCAAGGGATCGGGCCTCACGCCCCTGCAGCGGCGCCTGATGGGCGTCGGCCGCCTGCTGGCAGGCGTCACCGTCCTGCTGTGCACGCTGGTGCTGGTCCTCGGACTGGTTCGCGGGCAGCCGGTCGAGTTGATGGTGATCACGGCGATCAGCCTGGTGGTCGCGGCGGTCCCGGAGTCACTTCCCGCGGTCGTGACGTTGAGCCTGGCGTTGGGTGCACGCCGGATGGCCGCTCGCAACGCGCTGGTGCGAAGGTTGCCCGCCGTGGAGACGCTCGGCTCGGTGACCGTGCTCGCGACCGACAAGACCGGAACGCTGACCGAAGGCAGCATGGTGGTCAGGCGGCTGTGGACACCCGCAGGCGAGGCGACGATCTCCGGCTCGGGTTACGCGCCGGAAGGCGAGATCACCGGGGACGGAACCCTCGACGACCGGAGCCTCATGGAGCTGCTGACCGCGGCCGCGCTGTGCAACGACGCCACGCTGTCCATGGGCGACGAGGGTGAGTGGACCGCGATCGGCGATCCCACCGAAGCGGCGCTCCTCGCCGCCGCCGCCAAGGCGGGCCTCCATCGTCCTGAGCTGGAACGGAGATTCCCCAGGAATGCCGAGGTTCCCTTCGACAGCGGGCGCAAGCGCATGACCACCGTGCACCGAACGGCAGGCGAAGGCGGCATCGTGTTGTGCAAGGGCGCCCCTGAGGCGCTGCTTCACCCTCCTGTCCTCCTGGACGACCCTGCCCTGATGGCCCGCGCGAGCGAGCGGGCCGGCGAACTCGCTCAGGCCGGCTACCGGGTCCTGGCCGTCGCCGGCGCCCGGCCGGCCCACCTCCCTGCGGTCGCCGACGAGAGCGGCCTGTCCCTGCTCGGCCTCATCGCGATCATGGACCCGCCACGCCCCGCGGCCGCGGCGACCATCGCCGCGTGCAAGCGGGCGGGCATCCGACCGGTCCTGATCACCGGCGATCATCCTGGTACGGCCCGCGCCATCGCCACCGACGTCGGCATCATCGGACCTGCGGACCTCGTGGTCGACTGCCGCGCCGCCGGCGAACTCGACGAGCAGGACGCCGCTGTCTACGCCAGAGCCACACCAGAGGAGAAACTCGTCCTCATCCAGAGCATGCGCGATCGCGGCCAGATCCTCGCCATGACGGGGGACGGCGTCAACGACGGGCCCGCGCTGCGCCGCGCCGACATCGGGGTCGCCATGGGCAGGCGCGGCACCGAGGTCGCCCGCCAGGCCGCCGATCTCGTGCTCGCCGATGACGACCTGAACACCGTGGTGGCGGCGGTCGAGGAAGGACGCCGGGTCTACACCAACATCCGCCGCTTCCTCGTCTACGGCCTGTCCGGCGGGGCGGCCGAGATCGCCGTCATGCTGCTGGGCCCGCTTGCCGGCCTCGCGCTCCCCCTGCTGCCCGCCCAGATCCTGTGGATCAACCTGCTGACCCACGGCCTTCCAGGCGTGGCCCTGGGCGGCGAGCCCGCCATCCCGGAGACCATGGCCGCCCCGCCCCGGCCGCCCTCCCAGAGCATCCTGGGCGCCGGGCTGTGGCAGCGCGTCATCCGTATCGCCGTCGTGCTCACCGCCGTCTCCCTGGGCGTCGGCCTGTGGGCCCACGAGACCGGCCGGCCGTGGCAGAGCATGATCTTCTTCGCTCTCGGTGCCGCCCAGCTCGGTGTCGCCCTCGGCTCGCGTACCAGGCCCGGCTCGCTGGCCAACCCCATGCTGCTGCTCGCCGTCGCGGGCGCGTTCGTCCTGCAACTGGCCGGACTGTACCTGCCGCCCCTGCGGGAGCTCCTCGGCACCGAGCCACTGGCCGCGGGCGATCTCCTCGTCGTCACGGCGCTGTCGGTCCTCGGCTACGCCGCCGCACGCCTGGACAGGATCCTGCATCCATCAGGAAAGTGAGGGCCGCGACATGCGCGGAGCCAGCTTGACGTTCCTCGGCGGCGTCGGCACGGTCACGGGCAGCAAGTTTCTGCTCGACCTGCCCGACGACGAACGCCTGCTCCTGGACTGCGGCCTGTTCCAGGGGCAGCGCGAGCTGAGACGCCGCAACTGGGCCACTTTCCCCATCCCGCCCTCGACCATCTCCTCGGTCGTGCTCAGCCACGCCCACCTCGACCACTGCGGCTACCTGCCCGCTCTGGTACGGCAGGGCTTCAACGGCCCCGTCCACACCACGCCCCGGACCGCGGAACTGACCTCGATCGTGCTGCGGGACAGCGCCAGGCTGATGGCCGACGAGGCCGACAACGCCAACGCCTTCGGCTGGTCCGTCCACGACCTGGCCCTCCCCCTCTACGACGACGAGGACGTCACCCGCGCGCTGCGACGACTGGCGCCGGTCGAGCACGGCCAGTTTGTGCGGCTGCGCGGTGCCCGGCTGCGACTGCACAGGGCCGGCCACATCCTCGGCTCCTCCTGGACCGAGCTGGTCCTCGACGACGGGCGGACGCTCGTGCACAGCGGCGACCTCGGCAGGCCTGTCCATCCCCTGCTCCGGCCGCCCGAGGCGCTGTCGCATGCGGACGTCCTGCTCGTCGAATCCACCTACGGCAACCGGCACCACGACGACAGCACGACCATGCAGGACATGGCGCGGGCCATCACCAGGACCGCGGACCGCGGCGGGTCCGTGCTCATCCCCGCCTTCGCCGTCGACCGCACTGAAGTGATCATTTACCGGCTGCGCGAGTTGAGAGACGCCGGGCGCATCCCCCGGCTGCCGGTCTACGTCGACAGCCCTATGGGGCTCGCCGCCAGGGACGTCTACCTCGACGCCATCCACGCGCACGACGCCGAACTGCGCCACGGCGTGACCGGTGACGACATCGACCCCAGCTGGGTGCGAGAACTCGTCACCGCCGAGGAGTCGATGACCGTCAACCAGCCACGCCATCCCTGTGTCGTCATCTCGGCCTCCGGCATGGCCTCAGGCGGCCGTGTCCTGCACCACCTCCGCCACATGCTGCCCGACCCGCGGATGACCGTGCTGATCGTGGGGTTCGCCGCGCTCGGCACCCGAGCCCGCGACCTCGTCGACGGGGCCACCTCCCTCAAGATCCACGGCCACTACGTCCCCGTGCACGCCGAGATCGTCGATCTCCCGGGCTTCTCGGTCCACGCCGACGCCGACGGCACCCTCGCCTGGCTGTCCACCATCGACCGGCCGCCGTCTGTCACCTACGTCGTCCACGGCGAACCCGACGCCGCCCAGACCCTCCGCGACCGCATCAGCGAGGAGCTCGGCTGGCACTCCGTGGTTCCCCGGTCCGACGAGCGCGTCCTGCTCTGAGCCCCTGCTGGTCACGGGGGCCGATCCAGGGAGCCGACGGCCCCAGGTCGCCGCGCGTCCTCAGGCCAGCGTCGGTACGGCACCGCATTCGGCGCGTTCGACCCTGACCCCGGGCAGGCCGCGGACCCATCCACCGGCGATCTCGGCGAGCCGGGCAGCGTCCGGCGGCGTGCGGCCCAGTCCGATGGCATACCGTGCCGATCGGGGCGCCGTCTCGAACGGGCGGGGCCAGGCGTGCGCGTCGGGCACGCCGGCCTCCTCCAGCGCGGTGAGCAACTCCAGCATCCGGCCCCTGACGCGCCCCAGCGTCGCGTCGAACTCCTCGGCCCGTTCGCGGTGCAGGGTCAGCACGGCCCACGCCGCGTGCCGGCGGTGGAGGGGCGGCGGCGAGAGCAGTTCGGCGCGCCGGCCGTCCTCCAGGAGCTCCCATGCCCGGTAGAGCTCCTGCGTGAGCAGGTCCCGGCCGCCGACGGTGACCTGGCGCGCGCAGTTGCGCATCGGGTCGCTGGGCGTCATCACCGTCATCGGGGCCGGCTCCCCCGGGGTGGCGGCGGGAGTGAGTGCGACCGGGTCCCGCCAGTCCCAGGCGGCCCACGTGCTGAAGAAGCGGGACAGGAGGTCGGGGTCGTCGCTCTCACGTACGGTGCGCGCGGCCAGCACCGCCCAGGCCACGCCCGGCAGCCCGCCGAACGGGGCCGAGTCCAGGCCGCGGGCTCGCGCCCATGCCTTCACCTGCCTGGCGAGACGGGCGAAACGGGCGTGTTCGGCACCGACGGCGGCGCGGATCGTGTCCGCGTCGCTGACCGCGCTCAAGGCGATCGCGGCCGCCTGGCCCAGCTCGGCGCGGCGGGCCGGGGCCTGCGCGGGAGCAAGCGTCCCTGTGGCCACCACGGTCAGGTCGACGTCCAGGCCGGTCGCGTGGAACCGCAGGCCCGGCACCCTGGCGCCGATCACCTGCCGCACCCTGGAAGCGCCGGGCACGGCCGCTCGTACCCGCGTCCGGACGTCTTCCATGTCCGTCTCGCCGGGCAGCGCCGCCACCAGGTCCAGGTCGGCGGCCGCGAGCTCGCATCCCATCCGCCGGGATCCCGTTACGTGCACGATCCCCGGACGCAGCGCCTCCGCCAGACGCTCCGTGACCTCCCCGGCCAGGGCGGCCGTGCCGGGACCTGGCGGCTCGCCCGCCTCGCCGGCCATCCAGCGGACCTCGCCCGTTCCCAGAGTGATCACCGCGCGCGGGCGCATGGGCTCGTCCCCGCGGCGCGACAGCAGCACCATCTCCCCGACCCGCGCCGTCATCCCGTCGAGCCGGGCGGCGAGCCGGCCCGGATCCGCGACGCGGCCCAGCGTCAGGTGCGGCGTGAACCCCTCCGTCCGTCCTCCGCATCGGGGGAAGCGCGGTTCCAGCGCCCGGCGAAGGCGGGCCCACGGCTCCTGGCCGTCAGCGGCGGGGTCGAGCCAGACGGTCGCGTCGTTCCGGTGCCGGAAGGCACGCACTCCTTCCAGCCGGGCGGTGAAGGGCTCCACCTCCGCGGCCGCCGCGGCCAGCAACGGCGCCGCCGCCTCGAACTCCGACTCCGGCACGAAACCGAAGAGCAGGTTGACGTGCGGCGGCCAGCGGTCGACCCCCGGATCGTGCTCGCGGCGGACGTCCTGGATGGGCGGCCACAGCTCCCGTGGCGGCACCCACGCCACCGCCGTGCGCGCGGTCGGCGGCACGTCGAGTACCCCGGCGGGCGCGGTCCCCGCGAGGTCGAGGACCGCCTCCACCCCGTAGTGGTCCGAGATGTACAGCCCTTCCGGGGACGGCGTGTCACCGCGCAAGGCCGCCGAGACCACCCGAGGCCGGCCGCGCAGCAGGACCCGGTCCAGCCGCGCGGCCCGCCCGGTCAGCGAGGAGAGCGCCGCGAGCGGGTTGGCACGCGGATCGAAGGTCGGAGTCTGCTCCGGTCCGTGCACCTCCGTCCAGGCGTCCCGGAGCCCGAGCGCTGCCGCGGGGGCGTCCGTGCCGTCGTTGAAGTCGCCCAGCAGGATCAGGTCGCCGTCCACACCGGCCAGTCCTTCGGCGATGGCGGCCAGCTCGGCCTGCCGTCTGGCGGCGCTGTCGTCGGTGCGGTCGCTGGTCAGGTGGGTGGCGGCGACCACGAGGGGACCGGCCGCGGTGTCCACGACGATGGCGGCCACGGCCTTGTGCGGCCCGAGCCCGTGCCATGCCGCCTCCCGCACGGGCAGCCGGCTGAGCAGCAGCAGCCCGCTGTCGTCGACGTCGGCGCCGTCCGGGCCGGTCCCGATGGCGTAGCGGGCACGTACCCACGGGGCCGCCAGCAGCATGGACAGCAGCGCGGGCTCGGCCTCCTGCAGTGCGATGACGTCCGCGTCGGCCTCCTCCAGCGCCTCCAGCAGCAGCCGCCGGCGCCGGGTGGTGTCGATGCGCTCGCTGTCGTAGCGGTCCCACAGCGTGTTCCAGGTCAGGACCCGCAGGCCGTGCGTCGCGGGCGTCCCCTGTCCTGAGCCGGGGCGCCAGCCGCCCACCTGGTCCCAAGCGTGCGGGGTCCTCGCCGTGAAGAACGGCGCCCGCAGACGGCGCGGCTCCCGCGCCCGGCCGGCGTCGCAGGTGTCGACGCGATCCAGACCGGTGGCGCGGTCCCAGACCAGCTCGCCGTCCGCCTCGACGAACAGCACCCGATGCCAGGGAATGTCGCCGCCCGGGGCGAAGGCGGGCAGCGGGATCCGCTTGGGGGCGGCTCCCCGCTGGCCGACGCCCAGCACGAAACGCGACGGGTCGAACCGCGGATCCCAGCGCACCCGGTGGTAGATCTCCTCACTGGTACGCATCACGCCTCCTCCGCGTCCACGGCGCCGACCACGTCCTCGACGGTTCCGGACGCGCCGACGTACCAGATGCGGTGGGCCTGGCCGGGATACGGCGGGACGAACCGGCGTGCCTGCGCGGCGAGCACGTGCGGCGGCACCGGGTGCTCGCGGCGCTCGTTTCTCCGGTGCAACTCGTCCTCCTCCACCAGCATGACCACGTACGTCGTCAGCGCGTCGCGGCGGCGCGCCACGGCGTGCACCACGGAGCGCTGGTGCTGGTTGAGCGACGTCGCGTCCCACACCACCGTGGCGCCGCCGGTCAGCGCGGCGTCCAGCCGGTCCAGGCACTCGCCGAGCACTTCCCTGTTGTCCCGCTGGCCCGCCCGCGAGCCCCGGGCCTCGCGCAGCTCGTCCAGGGACAGGCGCACGTCGATCCCTGACAGGCCCGCGGCGAATGTGCTCTTCCCGCTGCCCGAGGGCCCGACCAGGTGCACCAGCCGGGGGAACCGTCCGGACCGCCACCGCCAGGTCGCCGCCACGGCCTCCTCGACCGTGGCGATCCGTCCGCCGGCGTACGCCTCGCGCGTCTCCGCCCAGCACCGGTCGGCGGCCTCCCTCCCGAGCCCGGTGAGCGCCTCCCGCAGGCCGGTCCGCAGCGGCTCCAGCGGCCCCGGCCCGAGCAGCCCGGCCTCCTCGGCGTGCAGCGCCGACCATTCGACCTGCTCGCGCGCCTCGTCGTCGGCCTCTCCTGCCGGCACGGACGCGGCGACGGCGTGCAGCACCCCGAGATCGGCGGCGGACGCCATGCGGACCAAGCCTGCGCGTCGATCCTCGTCCGGATAGGGCCGGCGCAGGCCGGCGTGCAACCCGACCAGGTCCGCGACCCGCCGCGCCAGCGGCATGCCCAGCGGCCCCGTCAACCGTGCCGCCAGCCAGGCACGCGGCATGGCGTGCAGCGCGGCGGCGAGCACCCCCGCCAGCCGGGCGTCCCCGTACCGCCCGATCGCGTCGAGCCTGCTCGCCACCTCGGCCACCGCCGCGCAGGCTCCGGCCGGGTCCTTGCCGGCGACCTTCACCGCGGACAGCAGGGCGGCCGCGTCGGCGTCCGCTCCCGAACGCACCGACCACAGCGCCGCGGCCGGCCCCAGGCCGTTGGCCACGACGGCGGCGTGCATCCAGTGGGTGTCGGTTCGTACGTGCTCCCTGCGCACCCACTTGGCCACGCGCCCGGCGAACTCCTCCCGCCCGAACCCTTCGACGGTCCGGACGACGTACCCCTCCTGCCGCTGTGTGTCCAGTCGCAGCCCTCGCAGCACCCGCTCGTCGAAGACGCCACGCCACAACACCGGCGGCGCAGGAACGCCCAGCTCCCGCAGGAAGGCGACCGTTCGGTCCCAGTCCAGGCAGCGATCACCGGCCCAGACCGAGAACCCGTAGAACCAGCTCTCCAGCTCCTGGTAGGCGATGGAGTGCCGGGCGTACACGTTCTCCCCGCACACCCGCCATCCCGCCGGGATCCGCGCGCCGATCCGTCCCTGTAGCCCCTTGACCCACGCCCGGGAGGGGTGGTGGGCCGAGTCAGGGGACCGCGCGTGCATCCCGTCGGGGTACAACGTGGTGTTCTCCCCGTCGAGCTTCTCGGTGACCACGACCTCACGCCCGCGCAGCCCGGACAGCTCGCCTGCGCGCACGTCGTCCGCTGTCGCACCGGGCGACCAGGGCAGATGAGGGGTACGCGGATAGTGCACGCGCATGATCCCTCCCCCTGACGACTGGCGTCACTGTACAAGCGCCGAGAAATGCGGATCTATCGAATTAATGCGGGCCGGGGTGGGCCGGCCTCTCCGCCCGAGGCATGCTCTCCCTCAGGTGCGCAGGCCGTACCGGCCGCCATCACGTGGGGCGAGGTACGGGAGGCGTTCGAGGACGCGATCAGCCCCGCTGTTCCAGTTGGCGTGCAGCGATGCCACCGCGGCCGCCACGTCGTCACGCAGCAGGCACTCGGCGATCCGCTCGTGCTCCTCCGCCATGCGCTCGAGCACGTCGGCGTCACCCCCGACAAGCCGCACGTACCTGCGGATGCCCAGCTTCAGGCTGGCGATCAGCTCGACCAGCCGCTCGTTGGGGCAGCAGCTGAGCATCAGGTCATGCCACTCGTCGTCGTAGCGCTCGGAGAGGCCTTCCCCGGTGCCGAGCGCGGAGAAGTCACGCGCCTTCTCCAGCAGCGTGGACGCGATCCTGCGCAAGTCAGCGGGGTCGGACAGTCGCAGCGCCAGCGCCTCCATGGCCGACAGCACCTGCGAGAGCTCCCTGAACTCCTTCGCGCTCAACGGCGCGAACCTGAACCCCCTGCCCTGCTCGCTGCGGATCACCCCCTCGATCTCCAGCGCGATGAGCGCCTCGCGCAGCGGTGTGCGGCTGACACCCATCGAGGCCGCAATCTGCCCCTCGTTCAGCGACTCCTCGGGGCCGAACTCGCCCCGCTCCAGCCGCCTGAGTAATTCGCCCTTGATCTGCTCGCGCAGCGGGCGGCGATCGATCCGCATGGCCCCTTCCCTCCCCGTGATGATCAATTAATATCAGGCCGCGCCGGCGTCCTCGTCCGGATCACGCCGTCGCGTGCGGCCTGGCGCGCGGTGCTCGCCCGGATCGACTTCGTCGAGCCGGCCCGATCCCCCCGGGCCCCCGGCTGATGAGCGGTCATTCCGCGGTGTCGCCGCCCGTCTCCCCGGCCCATCGCAGGCTTCAGGCGTTCAGCGGCCCGAGCGCCTCGACGAGGTCCTCGCCGAGCCGGATGAGGCGGTAGCCGCCGTCGTGCGAGGTGCTCCGGCTTCCATGTCGCTTCCTTGTGCTTCGTTTGTCGAAGCAGCATAGTGGTTCGAAAATCGAAGCAGGAGATCGAATGTCGCGCATCGAACCGCTCAGCCCGCCCTATCCCCCGTCCGTCGAACAGGCGCTGCGCCGCTGGATGCCGCCCGGCGTGCCGTACGAGCCGCTCACGTTGTTCCGGGTGCTGCATCGCCATCCGGAGCTGGCTTCGCGGATGTTCGCACTCGGGGCCGGGCTGCTGGGCCACGGGCTCCTGCCGGCCGTCGACAGGGAGATCGTCATCGCCCGGGTGACCGCCCGCGCCGGCTGCGGCTACGAGTGGGGCGTGCACGCCGCGACCCTCGCCCAGCAGGCCGGTCTCAGTCTGGAGCAACTGCGCGCGACCGCCGTTCCGGGCGTCGACGCCTCGTGGCCGCCGCGCCACGCGGCCCTGCTCGACGCGGTCGACGAGCTGCACGAGACCGCGCGGCTGTCGCAGCCTGCCTGGGACGCCCTGCGCATCCATTACGAGGACGCGCAGCTGCTCGAATTCCTCGTGCTGACCGGCTGGTACCGGACCATCAGCCACCTGGCGAACGGACTCCTGCTGCGGGAGGAGCCCTGGGGCACTCCCTTCCCGGCCTCTCACGGAAGCCTCCCCGCATCGCGCGGAGGGGACTGTCGATGAGCGGCTACGGCCTGCCCGTCACGATCGTCCGCGCCTGCCTGCGCGACGGCGGCGGCGGCAGCCCCACCGCGGTCATGGAGGAAGCGCCCTTGACCGACGACCAGCGCCGCCGCATACCGGTCCTGATGGGAACCTCTCACGCGGTCTTCGTCCATGCTCACCACGGCCGATCCGAAGATCCCGCGGCTTCCCTGCGCTTCTTCACCGCCGAGGGAGAGCTACCCGCGTGCGGTCACGGGACCATCGCGGCCCTGGCCTTCCTCGCCGAGCGCGCCGGAGTCGAGGACTACCGGGCTGCCCTCCACACGTCGAGGCGCGCCTTCGCCGGCCGGGCCGTACGGGAGAACGACCGGGTCGACGCCGCCTTCGACGCCGGGCCCGTCAGCCTGCGCGAGCCCACCGCGATCGAGTGCGACCTCGTTCTGCGCGCGCTTGGCGTCACCTCCGACACGCTCGCCCCCGGCACCCGCGTCGCCGCGATGGGGCGGCCTCGGCTGCTGGTCCCCGTCTCCACGCGCTCCGCTCTGGCCGCGCTGGTCCCGGATCTCGCACGGCTCCGCGCCGCCTGCGATCGACTCGGTCTCCTGGGCTGCTACGTCTACTCCACTCCGACACACACCGGGCGGGTCGCGGCCCGCATGTTCGCCCCGTCGATCGGTGTCGCGGAGGACATCGCCAACGCCAACAGCACCGCCTGCCTCGCTGCGCACCTGGCCGGTCAGGGCGACACCGACCTCGCTGTCGACATGGGCGACTCCCTCCGCGCCCCCTCCACGATCACCGCCACCACCCGGCACAGCCGGTCGGGCCCACTGGTCCGGCTGGGCGGCGCCGCGGAGATCACCCGCATCGTCCGCCTGCCGTGACCTCGCGGGCGACATCCCGTGCCGGTTGTCCACGGCGGCAGGACGACCGGCACGAGTCCTCAGCCGGTCACGCCGGCAAGGAAATCGACGACCACCCGGCCGGCGACCTCGCGGAACTCCTCGAAGTAGGCGTGCCGCGCACCCGGGATGAGATGCAGTCGCGCTCCAGGGATGCGGCCGGCCAGCAGCGGTGCGTTGGCGGCTGGGTTGAGGACGTCGTCGGCGCCGTGAATCACGAGGGTGGGCGCGACGATGCCGGGAAGGACGTCCCAGCTGTCATGGTTCGCGCTGGCGGCGAGATGGCGGCGGCGGGCGTGGGCGGGCATACCGGGATCGCCGGTCGTGCGAAACGGGCCGGGGTGGGTGGCCAGCCACTCCGGGGTGTACATCAGCTCGAGCAGCGCCCGCTCGGCGGCGGCCCGGTCACGCACGGCCAGCGAGCGGCGCACCTCCTGACTTCGCTCCACCCCGTGGGCGCCTCCGGGAGACGTGCAACCCAACACGAGCGCCGTCAGCCGCTCCGAGTGGTCGGCGGCCAGCCACTGGGCGACCCGGCCGCCCATGGAGGTGCCATAGACGTGCGCGCGCTCCACGCCGAGCTCGTCGAGTACGGCCAGAGCGTCGAGGGCGAAGCCGCGCGTCGTGTAGGGCTCGTCGGGCTTGTCGCTGTCCCCGGTGCCGCGGTAGTCGAAGGTTACGGTGCGGTAGACGGCCTCGAAGTCCGACCGCACGCCGTCCCACCAGTGGTGGTCGTTGGATTGGCCGGGGAGCAGCATCAGCGGGTATCCGTCGCCGCTCACCTGGTAGGACAGCTTCACGCCATCTTTTGTCGTCGCAAAGGGCACGTCACCTATTGTCGGCCCTCCATGATGGCGGGTGCCGGCCCCGAGCCCGTCAGGCACCCGGGAACGTGGTGCGCGGCGAGCTCGGCCAGCTGTCCTGCCTGCTCTGGTTCCTACTCCAACGAGGTGGTCAGCCGCCGGCACTGCGCCCCTCGCTGCGGCGGGCCACTGAGACGGCCTGAGCCGCCCACAGCGCTGTCACGACAACCGACACCGCGAGCGCGGTCCACGTGGCCGCGTCGGGATGGACCAGCGACTGACCACGCAGCGCCTGCCATGCCGTGATGGCGAACAGCGCGGTGTAGCCCAGGATGACGACCCCGATCAGCTGGGCGCGCACGCGTTCGCCGCGCAGCCAGCCGATCCTGGCCGCGAGGGCGGTGAGAGCCAGCACCGCGAGCACGAACACCTGGATGGAGTGCAACCCGATGAAGTGCGGAACGCGCAGGTCGCCACCCACGGTGCTCCAGTTCGTGATCGGCATGCCGCCGCCGTCCGGTGCGCCCACCCCGTGCTGGCCCACCAGGGAGACCGGGTTCCCGTAGGCGTCCTCGACCGTCCGGGGTTCGGTCGCGGCCCACCCGACCCAGAAGGAGGCCAACGCCATGCCGAGGACGGCCAGCCCGATCCCGGCACGCAGGGCCCAGGTGAGCGCCGCGTCACCGACCCGCTGGAACAGCAGCATGATCGTGATGATCAGGCTCACCCCGAACAACCCGATCACGCCTGAGGAGAAGACCTGCTGACCGATCTGGTTGAACGGATCGGTGTTGGTGTTGAAGTGGCTGTAGGTGCCGCGGGCGGCCTGTACCGCGATGAAACCGACGTCGACCAGCCCGGCGACGGCGAAGGCCGTTCCGAGGGTCCACATCGTGCGCCGTGCCCGGCGAAGCTTCGGCAACAGCCATGCGAGCGTCGCGCCGTAGATGACGAACGACACTCCGAACTTCAACGGCTTCGCCCAGATCGACTGCCGCATGAGCTCACGACCGTCCACGAGGAGACCGAAGCCCGCGACGACGACGAGCACGCACATGCCCGCCACCATGACCATCAACGGTCGGTGCCACAACCGGACCTCGGCGAACGAGATGGACGAGGCGTCCCCCAACCGGCTCACACGGACTCCGATCCCGCGCCGTCCATGCCGATGGAGGCTGTGCCGAGCATCACGGGAGCAAGCCACCACGCGGTGGTGCCAGGAAGAAGCCGACGCAGGTCTGCGTACGGTGTATTCAGTGTCATGCGTACATCGTAGTCAGAACGCGAATAACAACAAGAAGATTCGCTGTTCATCCTGACAAAGTGCACTAGTACGGCAGAAATTGAACTAGTACACTTACCGGCGACATACGACACCGAAGGAATCGGGGCTCCCCATGCCGTCGTCAACCCAACGGCCGGATCCGCCATACCGGCGGATCGTCGCGGACTTCCATGCCCGGATTCTGACCGGCGACCTGCGGCCAGGCGATCGCATGCCCTCCATTCGGCAGATCGCCCAGCGATGGGGCGTCGCGGTCGCGACCGCGACCAGAGCGATGGCGGTCCTCCGCGACGAGGGGCTGGTCGAGGCGAAGGTCGGTTCCGGCACGGTGGTCAGCGCGCGCGCGGGTCACAGGCAGCAGGTCAGCCCGGCCACGTCATCGAGCCCGCGACAGGCCGGCGCCCCCAAGCGCGCGCTGAACCAGAGGCACGTTCTCGGCACCGCCATCGAGATCGCCGACACCGAGGGGCTCGACGCCGTGTCCATGCGGCGACTCGCGGCCGAACTCGGCGTCGGCCCGATGTCGCTGTACCGGCACGTGGCCAACAAGGACGAACTGGTGACGCAGATGGTCGACGAGGTCTTCGGCGGCCCAGAGCTCCCCACCCCTGGGCCGGAGGGGTGGCGAGCCAAACTTGAACTGATCTCCCGCCTGCAATGGGAGCTGGGGCGGCGGCACCTCTGGCTGTCCAGGGCCGTCTCGTTCACCCGCCCGTTGCTCGTCCCCAACATGATGGCCCACACCGAGTGGACCCTGCGCGCGCTCGACGGGCTCGGGCTGCCCATGACGACACGGATTCGAGAGGCGCTCACCCTGCACGCCCTGGTCGTCACCGTCGCCCTGTCCATGGCCGACGAACGCGAAGCCGAGCAGGAGACCGGCGTGACGCTCACCGGGTGGTTTCTCGCCCAGCGGGAACGGGCCGACGAACTCCTCGGCAGCGGACGATTCCCCCTGCTGGCCACGGTTCCCGCGGAAACGGTGTCGGACCTGGACGGGCTGTTCGAGTACCGCCTCGCCCGCCATCTCGACGGCTTCGCCGCCATGCTGGAGGAACAGTCCTGAACGCTGTCACGTGGCCCGCCGCCGTCAGAGGATCTGCTGCTCTTCCAGGTCGAGCCTGCGTTGCAGGGCCTGCAGCGCCTCGTCGCCGATCTCGCCCCGCTGCCACAGGCGCACGGCCTCCTCGCGCTCCAGCCGCAGCAGCTCCCTGCGGGCCTCGGCGTAGCTGGCCGCGGCGCTGACCGCTCCCTCGACCAGCTCCGGCAGGTGCTCGTCGTCCGCCCCCGGGCCCAGCACCGCGTGCGCCTTGCGGGCCCGCTCCTCCAGATCCCTGCGCAGGCGCTGCTCCACCTCGGCCGGCAGCGCGCCCTTCGCCGCCATCTGGTCCAGGCGTATCAGGGCCAGCCGGGCCGTGGTGTGCTCGGCCGTCGCCTGCTCCAGCGAGGGCAGGTCGTCGTCCATGCCCGCGATGCGCAGCCGGCGGCTGACCCACGGCAGGGTCAGCCCCTGCAACACCAGCGTCGCCGGGATCGCGGGCGCGGATGCGGGGGAAGAGCAGGCGGGGCAGGTACGTGGTCGGGAACACCCCCACGATGCGCACGACGACCAGCGTCAAGGTCACCGCACCGGCGTACAGCGCGAGCTCGGCGGCCGAGTAGCCGTGCAACCCCGCCAGGATGTGCCGCAGTTGCGGACCGATGAGCGCGAACACGACGCACTGCAACAGGTACGCGATCATGGCCGTAGGAGAAGGCGCCGGTGACCACCGCCGCGATGGCGATGCGGTAGGCCACCAGGGCGGTGGCGTCGTTGAGCAGGCTCTCCCCTTCGAGGAGCGTGACCACCCGGCGAGGCAGCCCCACCCGGTTCGCGATCGCCGCCGCCGCCAGCGCGTCCGGCGGCGCCACGATCGCGCCCAGCACGAACCCTGCCTCCAGCGGCAGCCCTGGCACCAGCGCGTGCGCGGCGTAGCCGACCGCTGGTAATGGGGCAGACCCGGCACCAGGCTGACCACGATCCCAGCGATCACCAGCGCGATCGGCGGCGGCACCCCCAGCCGCCTGGCCAATGCCGACACCACCGTGGCACCGACCACGAGGGCCAGCACGAGTGCCATCATGTCCCCCGACCTGCCCTTCCTCACCTCCGTGACATCAGTGTGTCAGCACGGGGGCCGCGGCCCGCACGCCGGATCTCGCCGGTGGGCTCCGAGCTGTGGCGGCTCGCGCCCCTCGCCGGCGGGCCTGCGGGGCTGCGCGGCTCACGCCTGTCGCCTGTCTGTCCGGGCGCCTGTGGTGAGGGGCGCGGATCCTTCGCGTGGAGGGGCCGCCCGCCTCAGGCGTACCAGTCTCCGCCGATCTCCCTGATCTGCCTGCCGTTCCGGGGCACGGACACGCCTACCGTGAGGACCTGCCAGATCGACTGAGGGTTGTCGAGCAGGCTGAACACGTAGAAGGCGCCGCCGTCCTCGGTGCGGAAGCCGTACGCCTGGGCGGCGCTGCGGAAGCCGGCGTAGATGCCCTTGGAGATCAAGTCGCGATCCTTGATCGTCGCGTTGTGCCTGCCCACCCAGGACGCCACGGCCTTCCTGGCGCCGGCGACGGTGAGCCGGGCGCCCGCCGAGGAGGGCGACGGCGAGGTCATCGGGGTCACCGGGGTGGTCGTGGGGGCAACCGCCCGCGGCGACGCCGTCCGCTGGGCGACGAAGACGCCGGGCACGAGCCCGCCCTACCGGTGCGGAGAGGCGACGCACGACGCAAATCCGGCAGTCCAGGGAAGTTGTCGGTACCGCGTGACACGATGGCCAGCAAGCCAACATGGGAGACCAGCATGAGCGACGTACTACTCGCCGTCGGCACCCGCAAGGGGCTCTTCCTCGCCCGGTCCAGCGGCGCAGGCTCGTTCGACGTCGAGCCGATCCAGTTCTCCACTGTCGCGGTCCACTCGGTCGCGATCGACGCCAGGGGCGAGCGGCCGCGGCTGCTGGCCGGCATCGAGTACGGCCATTTCGGCCCCTCCGTGATGTACTCCGATGATCTCGGCAAGAGCTGGAAAGAGGCGGAGAAACCGCCCATCGCCTTCCCCGAGTCCACCGGTGCCACGCTGGAGAAGGTCTGGCAGCTGCTGCCCTCGCCGTCCGAGCCCGACGTGGTCTGGGCCGGCGTCGAGCCCGGCGCGCTGTTCCGCTCGGAGGACGGCGGCATCACCTACTCCCTGGTCGAGGGGCTGTGGGAGCACCCGCACCGGGCACAGTGGCAGCCGGGAGGCGGCGGCCTGTGCCTGCACACGATCCTCGCCCATCCCACCGACCCGAAGGTCATGGGCGTGGCGATCTCGTCGGGCGGCTTCTACCGCACGAGCGACGGCGGCCAGTCGTGGGAGGCGGCCAACCAGGGCATCAGGGCGCCGTTCCTGCCGGAGGGCCAGCAGTATCCCGAGTTCGGGCAGTGCGTGCACAAGGTGAGCCTGCATCCGGCCAGGCCCGAGCGGCTGTTCCTGCAGCACCACTTCGGCGTCTACCGCAGCGACGACTTCGGCGGGTCCTGGACCGACATCGGCTCCTCGCTGCCGTCCGACTTCGGCTTCCCCGTCGTCGTCCACCCCGGCAGGCCTGACACGCTCTACGTTCTGCCGCTGCACGCGGACATGGACCGCACCCCCGTCGGCCACCGCTACCGGGTCTTCCGCAGCGACGACGCGGGAGCGACGTGGCAGTCTCACGGCGAGGGGCTGCCCCAAGTCCCGGTCTACGCCTCGGTGCTGCGCGACGCGATGACGGCCACCGCCCTCGACGGCGGCAGGGCGGGCGTCTTCTTCGGCACCCGCGACGGCTCGGTCTACGGCTCGCACGACGACGGCGAGACCTGGGCCGCGGTGGCCGACCACCTGCCCGACGTCCTGACGGTGCGGGCGGCGGTGCTCTAGAGCATGGCCAAGCCCGCCATGCTCGTCGTCTTCGTGCTGCCCAGCGCGCTACGCCACTGGGTGAGCGGCCAGGCCGAGGTCAAGGTCTTCGCGGTCGGCCCCGACCACGACACGCCGCCCACCCTCGGCTCGGCCCTCGACACGCTGCGCCGTACCCACCCCTCGCTCGAGGAGCGGTTACGCGACGACTACGGCCGGATCAAGAGCCACATCAGCATGTTCGTCTGCGGTGAGAACACCCAGGGGCTCGGAGGGCTCGACTACGCCCTTCCGCCGGGTGCGGAGGTCTACGTCATGACCGCCATCTGAGCCCCTGCGCGGCTAGCCCAGCATCTCCTCGCGCAGCCGCGCCCACTGCAGCGAGTGCGCGATGCCCTCGGCGACGCTGTGCCTGGCCTCCCAGTCGAGCAGTCGTCTGGCCAGGTCGGTGCGGGTGTAGGCGCCGGCGACGTCACCGGGCCTGGGGCCGGTCTCGACGACCTCGATGGGCCGGTCGGCCACCTCGTTGAACGCGGCCGCCAGTTCGCGCACGGTGGTGCCGGTCCCCGTGCCGAGGTTGATGACGTCCTCGGTGAAGGTGTCGAACCGTTCGAGGGCGGCGACGTGCGCGGTGGCCAGGTCCCACACGTGGATGTAGTCGCGGATGCCCGAGCCGTCGCGGGTCGGCCACGCGGTGCCGGTGATCTGGAACGGCGTGCCCTCCTCCCACGCCTCGATCATCTTGCCGAGCGCGTGGCTGGGCCTGCGCAGCTGCAGTCCCGTGCGCATCTTCGGGTCGGCCCCGATCGGGTTGAAGTAGCGCAGCGACAGGATCCTGATCGGCTGGGTGGCCGAGATGTCGGCGAACATCGCCTCGCACACGGCCTTGGTGCGGGCGTAGGGGCTCTGCGGGGCCAGGCCCGAGCTCTCGTCGACGGTGAAGTCGGCGCCCGTCTCGTAGATCGACGCGGACGAGCTGAAGATCATCTTCTGGCAGCCGTTGCGCAGCAGGTGGGAGACGAAGTCGAGGCTCTTGGCGACGTTGGCCCGGTAGTAGCCGACGGGATCGGCGACCGAGTCGGGCACGACGATGAGCGCCGCGCAGTGGACGACGGCCTCGATGTCGGGGTGCTCGGCGAAGACGCGGTCGACGAGCGCGCCGTCGGCGATGTCGCCCTCGTAGAAGGCGCGTCCCTTGGCGAACTCGCCGCGCCCGGTGACGAGGTTGTCGAGGATGACGGGGGTGATGCCCGCGTCGAGGCAGGCGGAGGCGACGGTGCTGCCGATGTATCCGGCCCCGCCGGAGATGAGGACCTTCACGGGGCGACCCGCCCGTTGGCCACGAACGCGGCGTGGGTGAGCGGCATCAGTTCCGCCCACGCGGCCTCCATCTTCTCCGCGACCATCTCGATCTCCCGCTGCGGGAAGGAGGGGACCTTGGCCTGCTCGTTCTTGGTGCGCAGCGACAGGAAGTGCATGAGCGAGCGGGCGTTGCAGGTGGCGTACATCGTGGAGAACAGGCCGACGGGCAGCACCGCGCGGGCGACCTCGCGGGCGACGCCCGCCTCCAGCATCTCCTGGTAGGCGGCGTAGGACTGCCGGTAGGCGCCCTCCATGGCCTCGGTGACCAGCTTGTGCTGCTCGGGCGTGCCGTCGACGAAGACGTAACGGCCCGGCTTGCCCTCCTGGACGAGCTTGCGCTGCTCGCCTGGCACGTAGAAGACGGGCTCGAGCTCGCGGTAGCGGCCGCTCTCCTCGTTGTAGGACCAGCCGACCCTGTGCCGCATGAACTCGCGGAAGACCAGGATCGGGGCGCTGACGAAGAACGTCATCGAGTTGTGCTCGAACGGGCTGCCGTGCCGGTCGCGCATCAGGTAGTTGATCAGCCCCTTGGACCGCTCAGGGTCCTTGTTGACCTCTTCGAGTGACTGCTCGCCCGCCGTCGACACTCTGGCCGCCCAGAGCACGTCGGTGTCGGACGCGCTGTGCTTGACGAGTTCGACCGTCACGTCGTTCAGGAAACGCGGCTCGTCGCTCACTTTGGTGGATCCCCCTTGCGCTCACCGTTCTGGCCGCCCGCCATCGTACGCCTCTCGTGCCTGCTGGAAGGTACGGCGCCGGCGGGTTGGCTAGTCTCTCGGGCGTGAACGTGCTGTGGATCGGGGGGCCACCGGGGTCGGGCAAGTCGACGGTGGCCAGGCGGCTGGCGCGGCGTCACGGCCTGCGCCTGTACGCCTCCGACACCCGCACGTGGGCCCACAGGGACAGGGCCGTCGCGGCCGGCCTTCCCGGGGCGCTGCGGGGCGAGTCGCTGACTCCCGCGCAGCGGGCCGCCCTTCCCGTCGAGGAGCAGCTGGCGATGTGGCTGCACGAGGAACGGGGCCCGATGACGGTCGACGACGTGCGCGAGCTGCCGTCGTCGCCGTTGACCGTGGTCGAGGGGACGCAGGTGGTCCCGGCGATGCTGCCGCCCGGCGGCAGGGCGGTGTGGCTGGTACCGCCCACGGAGGTGCTGCGGGAGCGGCTGACGGCCAGACACGGGCCCGGCGAGGTGCCCGGGCTCTACCTGCCGCTGGGCGAGCTGATCGCGGCCGAGGTGGCGCGGGCGGGCGTGGCCGTCATCACCGCCGAGGACGCCTTCGACGAGGTCGAGCGGTTCTTCGCCGCCGATCTGGCCAGGGGGCCGCTGGCGGAGGGCAGGCAGGAGCGCTGGCGGCTGCTGCGCGAGGCCAACGCGGCGGTCGCCGAGCAGTACCGCGCGTTCCTGGCCAAGCCGTGGAACACCACCGAGTCCGCCGCGGTGGCGCGGCCCTTCCTCTGCGAGTGCAGCGACAGCGAGTGCGACGCGTCGCTGTCGCTGGCGATCGACGACCTCCCGCCCACTCCCCTGCTGGCGGCCGACCACCGCTAGCCGCGGCCGAGGTCTCGGCCGGGCTCAGAGGCGGTAGACGCGCCGGGCGTTGCCCGAGCCGATCATGTGGGCGATGCGGGCGGCGTCGGCGGCCGTCCACTCCCCCGACCCGATCCTCGCGGCCAGCACCTCCGCCATTCCCCGCCTGAAATAGAGGGCACCGATGTGGCAGGTCTCGGCCGCGCCGTAGCAGTCGGAACTGAACAGCTGCTTGTGGAACGGCACGAGCTCCAGCAGCTCGCCGAGCACCCCGGCCGACCCCGCGGCGGTGTGGGTGAGGGCCAGGCCGACGTCGACGTAGAC
The DNA here is from genome assembly GCF_042681425.1 of Nonomuraea mangrovi. Classification (NCBI taxonomy): domain Bacteria; kingdom Bacillati; phylum Actinomycetota; class Actinomycetes; order Streptosporangiales; family Streptosporangiaceae; genus Nonomuraea; species Nonomuraea mangrovi. The sequence goes on from NZ_JBHUFV010000003.1 coordinate 453,370, forward strand.
GTGGGGGAACACCCCTGACAGGTAGGCGGCCTGCCGGTGGTAGGGGTAGCAGTGCAGCAGGACGACGGGGACGCCGAGCGGTTGCAGGGCTCTGATGAAGCCGGTCATCTGGGCGGGGTCGGCACGCGACAGGTCGAGGTCGGCGTCGCCGTACCCGGTGTGGAACTGGATCGGCAGGCCGCGCTCGCGGGCGACGTCGACGGCCGTCCACAGCAGGTGGCGCAGCAGGATGGGGTCGACGAGGCTCTCCTTGGGGTCGGACAGCCTGCGGTTGGCCGCGGCGATGACCGAGCCGCGGCTGGGCCTGGAGGGGTCGAAGTCGAGGCCGCACCGGTAGGCGATGATCGACTTGAGGCCGACGGCGCGGGCCGCCCTGGCGACGAGCTCCTCGGCGAGGCTGTCCATGTAGTCGACGGCGACGCCCGCGGTCTCGGCGATGTCCTGCTCGATCTGCTCCAGGCGGACGATCTCGTCGGCCGCAGCGCCGCCGTGGCGGCCCATCTCGGCCGCCGACAGCAGGTCGGGCGCCTCGAGGCCGGTGTCGACGAGGAAGGCGACCACCCCTGCGGCCCTCAGCAGCCGCCTGTTGACCTCGGCCGCGCCGAGCTCCTCCCGCCTGGCCAGGTAGACCGCGGGGGCGACGTGCGGGTCGAGGCCGAGCACGGGCGCGCACCAGCGGCGGATGGCCGCCCCGAGCGGGGTGTCGAAGTGGGTGGTGCCGGGCGGGGCCGGCAGGCGCGACTCGCTGATGAGCAGCTCGAACTGGGCACGGCTGAGGTCGTCGCGGCGCACCCCGTGGCAGTGGTGGTCGACGAGCGGGGCGAGCAGGGCTTCACGCACGGCGTCCGGGAGGGCTACGGGGAGCATGCGCCCGACTCTAGAGCGTGATCGCGCCGCCCACCGGGACTTTGCCGACAGCGAAGATCTCCGACGTGGAAGTCTCCGTCGGGCAGGGCCGATCTTTCCCTGCTCTTGATCGAGAAGCCCGTCGGAGCGGGACCGAAGCCGGGGCGGGTCCGCCGGCGCATCAGACCACGAGGCCGGCGACGGGCCGATCACGCGGCGGGGACCCCGGCGGGCGCGGCCGCCGGGGTCCCCGCAGGTCAGGACCTTCGGGCCAGCCGGAGGACGTTGGCGATGATCTTCGCACCCGCCGCGCCCTCGGCCGTCAGGATCGACTCGGGGTGGAACTGGACGGCGAAGCGCCGGTTGGCCACGTCCTCGATCGCCATCACGTTGCCGTCGGGTGTGAGCGCGGTGGCGGTGAACCCGACCACGCCTGGCCGCTTGGCGTGCAGCGAGTGGTAGCGGGCCGCGACGAACTCGGCCGGCAGCCCTTCGAGCAGGGCGCTGTCGCCGAGCCTGGAGACGTGGCCGCGCTTGCCGTGCTCGGGGTAGTCGAGCAGTTCGAGCGTGCCGCCCGCCTGCTCGACCATGGCCTGCAGGCCGAGGCAGACGCCGAAGACCGGCAGGCCCCTGCCGTACACCTCGTCGATGAGGGCGGACATGCCGAAGTCGGACGGCCATCCCGGCCCGGGGGACAGGACCACCAGGTCGGGGGCGATCCTGTCGATCATCCCCGCGGGGAAGCCGTGGCGCAGGGTGACGACGTCGGCCCCCTCCTGGCGGAAGTAGTCGGCCAGGGTGTTGACGAAGGAGTCCTCGTGGTCGACGAGCAGGACCTTCATCCCCTGTCCCGGCTGCTCCCGCACCGGCGCCTGCGCCACCGAGGACGGCTGGTTGACCGCGGCCAGGGCGCCGAGCAGGGCGCTGGCCTTGAGCTCGGTCTCGCGCTCCTCGGACTCGGGGTCGGAGTCGAACAGCAGGGTCGCCCCTGCCCTGACGGTGGCCACGCCGTGCTTGATCTGGGCGGTGCGCAGGGTCAGGCCGGTGTTCATGGAGCCGTCGAAGCCGATGAAGCCGATCGCTCCGCCGTACCACCTGCGGGTGGTGGCCTCGTGGTCCTCGATGAACTGCATCGCCCACGTCTTGGGCGCACCGGTGACGGTGACGGCCCACATGTGGGTGAGGAAGGCGTCGAGGGCGTCGAACTCGGGGCGCAGGCGGCCCTCGATGTGGTCGACGGTGTGGATCAGACGGGAGTAGAGCTCGATCTGGCGGCGGCCGATCACCTGCACGCTGCCGGGGACGCAGATGCGCGACTTGTCGTTGCGGTCGACGTCGGTGCACATCGTCAGCTCCGACTCCTCCTTGACGCTGGACAGGAGGGTGCGGATGGCCTCGGCGTCCTCGACGGGGTTGGAGCCGCGGGCGATGGTGCCGGAGATGGGGCAGGTCTCGACCCTGTCGCCGTTGACGCGGACGTACATCTCGGGCGAGGCGCCGACCAGGTGCTCGCCGTCGCCGAGGTTGATGATGAACTCGTACGGGGCGGGGTTGGAGTGGCGCAGGCTGCGGTAGAAGGCCGACGGGTCGGTGCAGGTGGCGTGGAAGACCTGGCCGGGCACGACCTCGAACAGGTCGCCGCGCTTGAACCTCTCCTTGGCCGCCGCCACGACCGTCGCGTAGGCGCCCTTCTCCGGGTCCTTCGGGATCTCGGTGGGGACGACCTGCGGGAAGCTCTCGCCGGTGCGCTCCAGACCCCTGGTGGAGACGCCGTCCACGGTGAACTCGTAGCGGTACTCCACGCACGTCTCGCGCTGGCGGTCGATGACGACGATCCTGTCGGGCAGGTGGAGGACCAGGTCGCGCTGGTCGGCCGGGCGTTCCAGTTCGTGGCGGATCGGCTCGAACTGGAAGGCGAGGTCGTAGCCGAACGCGCCGTACAGGCCCAGGTGCGGGTCCTCCCCCTTGAAGGCGGCGATGACCTCGCGGATGGCGGTGAACACTGTGGGGCGGCGGCTGCGCATCTCCTCGGGCAGCACCTCGCCGGGGTCGGCGCCCGGCTCGGCGATGTGCACCTCGACGTGGGTGTCGGTCGGCGGGGAGACGGGTTTGCCCGCCGCCAGCAGGCAGGAGGCCAGCGCGGGGAGCACGACCCTGCCGCGCTCGTTGAGCGCGCGCGCCGCGATCGTGCGGCCCCTGGCCACGAGCTCGATGCAAGGATCGACGTAGCCGAACGCCCATCGGCTGTAGCGACCCGGGTAGTCCATGCCGGAGGAGAACGCGCCGCCGCGCCGCTCGCCCAGCGCGGTCACGATCTCCTCGAGGGCCGCCTCGGGCACCTCACGTACCTCACGCTCGACGCTGACGCCACCAGCGGTGGTATATCCGCTCGTCTCCACTCAAAGCCCCTTGCTAGCTCATGAGCCCCGGGGGCGGAGACGCGAAAGGCCGCCTTCCGGGGCGGCCGTCCGTTGAGGAATGCGAATCTCGCGCCGCCTAGGAGCGGCGCCACCACTGAAGCTGCAAGCGGATTCGCATGCCGCAAGCGTAGCCGCCGCATCGGAGATCATGCAACGCGACACTCTGGCGCGCCGCCCCGGGAAAGCCGCCGGTCAGGATGCCGTGTCCAGCGGGGCCAGCTGGGGTCGCTTCGGGTCGACGCCGTCGCCCGAGGAGCGCCCGTGGATGCGCCTGCTGATCCAGGGGCCGAGGAACTGCCTGGCCCAGCGCAGGTCGTCCTTGCGGGCGTCCGTCCACTGCGGCGGCAGCAGCGGCGGGTACGGCTCGCGCCAGTCCTCGGCGACCGTCAGCCCGATCACCTCGGCGGCGTGCAGCGCCACCCTGCGGTGGCCGTCGGGCGACAGGTGCAGCCTGTCCTCGTTCCATGCCCGCCTGTCGCGCAGCACCGCCATCGGCCACATGTCGACCAGGAAGGCGTCGTGGCGGCGGGCGATGTCGTGGATGTGCAGGTTGAAGATCTCGATCTTGCTGTGCGCCAGCCGCATGACCGGCACCTGGCGCAGGTCGAAGCCGGTGAACAGCATCACCTTGGCTCCCGCCGCCTTCAGCGTCGCCACGCCCTCCTCCAGCCTGGCCGCGACCACCTCGGGCCCGCCGCCCGGGCGCAGGATGTCGTTGCCTCCCGCGCACAGCGACACGAGGTCGGGGCGGAGCGCGACGGCCTGCGGCACCTGGTCGCCGACGATCTCGTCGATCAGACGGCCGCGGACGGCCAGGTTGGCGTACCGCAGGCCGGGCTGTTCGGCCTCGATGTGCTCGGCCAGCCGGTCTGCCCATCCCCTGTACCCCACGTCGGCGGGGTCCTCAAGCCCTTCGGTGAAGCTGTCCCCCAAAGCGACATACGAAGTGATTCGTCCCATGACCGGATAGTTTGCCAAGCGGCGATCACCTTACGCGACCGTAGCCGGCGGGTCCGGGACGACTGTCACAAAGGGGGCCGCGACGCAGGTCATGTTCGTGACAGGGGTCACGTTGTCCTGACTCGGTGTCGTCTGTTACTGGTAAGTAATGCGAGTTCGAGCTCACAGGGACCTGCCCGTCCCCATGACCGACGGGGTGACGCTGCTCGCCGACAGGTACGAGCCGATCGGAGCGGACCGGGCGCCGGTGATCCTGATCCGCTCGCCGTACGGCAGGCGCGGGCTGTTCGGGCTCGCCTACGGTCGCGGGTTCGCCCGGCACGGCTTCCAGGTCGTGATCCAGAGCTGCAGGGGCGGGTTCGGCTCCGGCGGGATGCTCGACCCGCTCGGCGACGAGCACGACGACGGCATGGCGACCGTCGAGTGGATGCGCCGCCAGGAGTGGTATCCGGGGACGTTCGCGATGCACGGGCCCTCCTACCTCGGCTACACACAATGGGCGATCGCGCCCTACGTCGGGCCCGAGCTGAAGGCGATGGCCACGCAGATCACCGCCTCCCAGTTCAGGGACGCCGCCTACGTGGGCGGGGCGTTCGCGCTGGAGTCGGCCCTGAGCTGGACCACGCTGACCAACGGCATGTCGCGCAGGTTCGGCGGCGCCTCGGTGTGGACCGCGCCGCGGATGACCAGAAGGGCGGTGCTGTCGGGGCGGCCCGTGGCCGAGCTCGACCTGGTCTCGGCCGGGCAGGCGCTGCCGTTCTACCGGGACCTCCTCGCGCATCACGCCGACCCGGCCGTCCCGTACTGGGACAGACGGGACTTCTCGGCGGCGGTCGGGGAGGTGGAGGCGGCGGTCACCATGCTGGGCGGCTGGTACGACGTGTTCCTGCCGTGGCAGCTGCGCGACTATCTGGCGATGCGGGCGGCCGGGCGGCGGCCGTACCTGACGATCGGGCCGTGGTGGCACATCGACGTCAGGCACGGGCCGGCGACCAGGGCCGAGGCGCTCGCCTGGTTCAAGGCGCACCTGCTGGGCGACCCGTCGGGGCTGCGGGACTCGCCCGTGCGGCTGTTCGTGACGGGAGCGAAGCAGTGGCGTGACTACCCCGACTGGCCGGTGCCGGGCATGCGCGCCCGGCGGTGGCACCTGCAGCGCGCGTTCGGCCTCGGGCCCGAGGGTCCGCTGGAGTCCGCGCCCGACGGCTACCGCTACCACCCCGACCATCCGACGCCCGTGCTGGGCGGCCCCGTCCTGCTGGCCGACTCCAGGCCGCGCGACCAGCGCAGGCTGGAGGCGCGCAGGGACGTGCTCGTCTACACCTCGCCGGTCCTGCGCGAGGACACCGAGGCGATCGGGCCGGTGTCGGCCGAGCTGTACGTCAGGTCGAGCACGCCGCACGTCGACGTGGTGGTGCGGGTGTGCGACGTCCATCCCGACGGGCGGTCGATGAACGTCTGCGAGGGCGTGCGGCGGCCGGCGCCCGGCGGCTCCGGCGAGATCAGGAAGGTGACGGTGGACCTGTGGCCGATCGCGCACCGGTTCGCCAGGGGGCACCGGATCAGGGTGCACGTGGCGAGCGGCGCCTACCCGACGATCGCCCGCAACCCCGGCACGGGCGACCCGCTGGGGCTCGACGGGCCCATGGTGCCCGCCGACGTGGAGGTCTTCCACGATCCCGAGCGCCCTTCCGCTCTCCTCCTGCCGCTCGTGAGCGCCTGAGTCAGGCGCGGGCCCCTTCCCGCGACCGCGCCGGGGACGGGTCCGGTCGGTAGAGTCGGGGCGTGCGTGCCGCCCGGTTGATGTCGTTGGTGCTCCTGCTCCAGGGACGGGGCGGGATGACGGCCGCCGAGCTGGCGCAGGAGCTCGAGGTCTCCGAGCGCACCATCCACCGTGACGTGCTGGCCCTGTCGGAGGCCGGCATCCCCGTCTACGCCGACAGGGGAAGGGCGGGCGGCTACCGCCTGATCGACGGGTACCGCACCAGGCTGACCGGGCTCGACAGGGCCGAGGCCGAGGCGCTGTTCCTGTCGGGCGTGCCCGACGCGCTGCGGGACATGGGCCTGCGCGACGTCGCCGCCGCCGCCAGGCTGAAGGCCGCCGCCGCGCTCGCGCCGGGCCTGCGCGACGCGCCCTCCACCGCCGCCCAGCGCTTCCATCTGGACGCTCCGGGCTGGTTCGCCAGCGACACCCCTCCCCCCGCGTCGCTCACGCCGCTGGCCAGGGCGGTGTGGGGCGACCATCCGGTGACCGCGAGGTACAAGGGGGCCGAACGCGCCGTCGAGCCGTACGGGCTGGTGCTGAAGGCGGGTGTCTGGTACCTGGCGGGCCGCGCGGGCGAGCGCCTGCTGGTCTACCGGGTGGACCGCTTCACCGACGTGAGCGTCGAGACGGGCGCCCGCTTCGAGCGCGACCCCACCTTCGACCTGGCCGCCTTCTGGGGCGAGCGGTCGGAGCAGTTCACCCGCTCCCTGCTCAGAACCCGGATCACGCTGCGCCTGTCCCCGACGGGACTGCGGATGCTGCGGCACGTGGCCGACCCCGCCGCGGTGGCCGAGGCGCAGGCGTCGGCCACCGAGGACGGCACGGTGGTGCTGGCGGTCGAGTCGCTGGGCGTCGCCTACACCCAGGTCCTGGCCTTCGGTCCCGAGGCCGAGGTGCTCGAACCGGCCGAGCTGCGCGAGCTCATGACGAAGGCGGCGGGCCGGCTGTCGGCCCTGTACGGGCTCGGCGACCCGAACCCGTCCGCCTCCGGCTAGCGGAAGTCGGCGGGGTCGGCGGTCATGCCGGCCTCGCGGACCTCGACGATCCAGCGCCACACGTCGGGCCTGCTGCCGTCCAGGTCGGTGAAGCCGTACTCCTTGGCCAGCTCTCCGCTGGATACCGAGGAGCCCGACCAGCGCATCACGTCGGGGTCGGCGGCCATGGCGGCCACGGCCCTGCCGGTGAAAGCCGGAGTTTCGGACAGCACGAAATCCTCATGGACCCTGGCCCCATCACGCCAGTTCTCCTCCGTGACGCCGAAGTTCTCCAACATCATCTCCGAGCGCAGGAAGCCCGGCGTGATCGCCACCGCGGCGCAATCGTGCGGGCGCAGCTCGTGCGACTGCGCGAAGGCCAGCCTGTTCACCGCGCTCTTGGCCAGGTCGTAGAAGATCGAGTTGCGGTAGTGGGTCCTGTTGTAGTCCGCCGTGCCGTCGGTGACCTCGACGACGAGCCCGCCGGGCCTGCGGATCAGCAGCGGCAGCGCGTGGTGGCTGGTGATGAGGTGGGTGTCGATCGCCAGTCGCAACAGCTTCAGCCCGTTGTCCAGATCGTGCTCCCACACCGGGGTGTCCCAGGCCCACAGCCCTTCGGCGCCCCAGATGTCGTTGACCAGCACGTCGAGCCGGCCCTGCTCGCGATCGATCCGCTCGACCAGCTCCTTGACCTGGGCGGGGTCCAGGTGGTCGGTCCGTACGGCGACGCCCTTGCCGCCGGCCTCGGTGACCAGCTCGGCGGTCTCCTCGATCGTCTCGGCCCTGTCCATCTCCGAGCGCCGCTCGCGGGTGCTGCGTCCTGTGCAGTAGACCGTGGCGCCGACCGCTCCCAGCTGGACGGCGATGCCCCTGCCCGTTCCCCTTGTGGCGCCCGTGACCAGCGCGACTTTTCCGTTCATGGAACGATCGTCGCGCGAAAGCCCGACACCTTCTGTCATGTTTTCGGCGAGCCCCCCTGTGATAAGTAGTTGATTACTATGAACAGCGAATTCGAGCTCCGCGGCGTCAACCACGTCGCGCTGGTCTGCTCGGACATGAAGCAGACCGTCGACTTCTACTCCGGCGTCCTCGGCATGCCGCTGATCAAGACGATCGAGCTGCCCATGGGGTGGGGGCAGCACTTCTTCTTCGACTGCGGCGGCGGCAACGCGCTGGCGTTCTTCTGGTTCCCCGACGCGCCCGACGGGGTTCCGGGCGTCTCCGCGCCGAAGAACCTGCCGGACAGGGGCGAGCTGCTGTCGGCCGTCGGGTCGATGAACCATCTCGCCTTCGACGTGCCGCCGGAGAAGATCGAGGAGTACAGGGACCGGCTGGTCGCCAAGGGCGTCGACGTCGGCGTGCTGCTCAACCACGACGACAGCGAGTTCGGCGTCGCTCCCGACGTGCACGAGGGCGTGTTCGTCAGGTCCATCTACTTCAAGGACCCCGACGGGGTCCTCATCGAGTTCGCCTGCTGGCTGCGCGAGCTCGACCGCCCGGGCGACGTACGGCACGAGCCGAAGACCGCCGCCGACAGGACGGTCTGATGCCGCGCCTTCGCCAGGTGCCTCGCGACGAGGTGAGCGACGAGGTCGTGGCCTTCTTCTACGACCGGCTGCTGACGCCCGAGGGCACCGCGACCGGCTCGCCCGGCGACTGGTGGACGGTGTTCGCGCAGGAACCGGCGATCTTCCGGCACTGCGTGAAGGGCTTCCAGCTCTATCGCGAGTCGAAGCTGGACCCGGTGCTGCGCGAGCTGGGCCAGACCAGGGCCGGATGGGCGCGGCAGTCGCAGTTCGTCTACTCCCAGCACTGCAAGCAGATGCGCGCGCTCGGCGTGCCGGAGGAGAAGGTGCGCGCGGTCGCGCACTGGCAGGTCAGCGACGTGTTCGACGAGCTGGAGCGGGCCGTGCTCGCCTACACCGACGGCCTGGTGCTCGACGGCGGCCGTGTGCACGACGAGGTCTTCGCGGTACTGAAGAGGCACCTGCCCGACGGGCAGATCCTCGAGCTGACCTACGTGACCTGTCTGTACGAGATGCACGCGACCATGGCCAGGGCGCTGCGGCTGGAGTTCGACGACCGCCCCGATCCGATCACCGAGGTTCCCGCCCCCGAGGGGTACGGCACCCGCGACATCGCCGACGAGCTGACCGTTCGGCGCGGGGACTCTACCGTTCGGCGAAAGGAGACCTGACCGAAACAGTTACATATTTACAGTGCCGGGCAACGGAAGGGAGAAGGCATTGCCCGGCGACAACCGCGATCGCAGCCACTGGTATCGGCTGTCACCCCGTCCTTCTCCTGACGTTCCGCTCCGACGCCGGCCGACCCCGGCCGTCCGGATCACCGCGGCCCTGCCGGCTCCGGCCCGCCTTCGTCAGCCGCGGCGTCGCGACCGTCGGCGCGGCGCCGTTCACCCCGCCCGTCAAGCCGGTGCCCACCCGCGTGATCATCCCGCGGACGCCGCGCGACCTGGTCGCCGCGGTCGCCGTCACGCTCGCGGCCAGGGCGGCGAAGGCTCCCGACGGCCGCGCGCGAGCCGCCCCGATCGGCACACCGCCGACGGGGGCGATCACCGGTCACCGACCTGGACCTCGCCGTGTCCACATGGTGAGACGGCCCAGTTTAGGCCAAACCGTAATGTCTCAGTAATTGGGATTAATTACTGGGAAACGTTAGTGTGCGGGAATCTTACTCACGTTCCGGAGGATCTCTTGGTCACCCCCGAATCCGGGCAGAAGCGCACCGACCGCAGTCCATGGAACTGGCTGCTGTTCGTGCCGATCGTGCTGCCGCTGCTGACGTTCCTGTTCAACTCCGACGGGCCGAGGGTGGCGGGCTTCCCGCTGTTCTACTGGCTCCAGCTGGCCTTCATCCTCGTCGGCGTGACCTGCACGACCATCGTCTACAGGATGACCAAGTGACCGGGCACACGACCGAGCTGGTCGTCTTCGTCGCGCTGTTCCTGGTGGTCAGCGGCATGGGCTTCGTGGCCGCCAGGTGGCGCAGGCCCGACAACATCGAGAGCCTGCACGAGTGGGGCCTCGGCGGGCGCAACTTCGGGACCTGGATCACCTGGTTCCTGGTGGGCGGCGACCTCTACACCGCCTACACCTTCGTGGCCGTGCCCGCCCTGGTCTTCGGCGCCGGAGCGCTCGGCTTCTACGCCCTGCCGTACACGGTGGTGGTCTACCCGCTGGTCTTCCTCGTGCTGGCGCGCATGTGGTCGGTGTCGCACGTGCACGGCTTCGTCACACCCGCCGACTTCGTCAGGGCGCGGTTCGGCTCCCCGACGCTGGCGCTGCTGATCGCCATCACCGGCCTCATCGCCACCATGCCCTACATCGCGCTGCAGCTGGTCGGCATCGAGGCGGTGCTGAAGGCCATGGGCATCACAGGACACCTGCCGATCATCATCGCGTTCGCGATCCTGGCCGCCTACACCTACCAGTCGGGCCTGCGGGCGCCGGCGCTCATCGCCTTCGTCAAGGACACGCTGATCTACGTCGTGATCCTGGCGGCGGTCATCTACATCCCCGCCAAGCTCGGCGGCTGGGGCAGCATCTTCGACGCCGCGGCGGCCAAGTTCGCCAAGACCCCGGCGCAGAACGACGGCATCCTGCTCACCGGCGCCAACCAGCTGCAGTACATCACGCTGGCCTTCGGCTCGGCGCTGGCGCTGTTCCTCTACCCGCACAGCCTCACCGGCGTGCTGGCCTCCAAGAACCGCAACGTCATCAAGCGGAACATGTCGGCGCTGCCCGCCTACAGCTTCCTGCTCGGCCTGATCGCCCTGCTCGGCTTCATGGCGATCGCGGCGAACACCAAGCCGGTCGTCAACCCCGCCACCGGCAAGCCCGACACCAACACGATCGTGCCCGTGCTGTTCGACCAGATGTTCCCCGACTGGTTCACCGGCGTGGCCTACGCGGCGATCGGCATCGGCGCGCTGGTGCCCGCGGCGATCATGTCGATCGCGGCGGCGAACCTGTTCACCCGCAACATCTACAAGGAGTACATCAACAAGAACGCCTCCGACGCGCAGGAGGCCAAGGTCTCCAAACTGGTCTCGCTGGTCGTCAAGGTGGGCGCGGTGCTGTGCATCCTGCTGCTCGACCCGCAGTTCTCCATCGACCTCCAGCTCATCGGCGGCGTGATCATCCTGCAGACGCTGCCCTCGGTGGCGCTGGGTCTCTACACCCGGTGGTTCCACAAGGGCGGCCTCATCGCCGGCTGGGCGACGGGCCTCGCGGCCGGCATGTGGATGCTCTACCTCATCCCGAACCCGGCCAACGGCAAGCTGCACTTCGGCGGGTCGGCGTTCCCGCTGAAGAACTTCGGCTTCGACACCACGATGACGATCTACGCGGGTGCGATCGCGCTGACCGTCAACCTCGTGGTCGCCGCGGTGGCCACGCTGATCCTGCGCGCGGCCAAGGTGGCCGACGGCGAGGACGCCACCTCCCCCTCGGAGTACTTCGCCGACGAGGGCGACCCGCGGGTCAAGGACCTGGACCTGTCCGGCTCCCACTGATCCTTCTCCGCGTGAGCGACAGGTGAGGCGGCCACGTGATCCGTGGCCGCCTCACGCGTTCGTCTGGAGTCAGACGATCTACGGCTCTACGATGGCGACCATGAACCGGGCGAGCGTGGTGACGACGCTGCGGGCCATCGCCCGATACCGGCTCTCCGAAGCCCGGTGGGCGCGCGTGGACACGGCGCTCGGCGCGATGGAGGAGGCGTTGCGGGCCGGGGATCGGGAGCGGCTCGCGCGGGCCGTACGGGAGCTGGCGCTGATCGGACCCGTGCGCATCAGCACCAGATACGGCGACCCGCCGCGGGTGCCCGCCCCCGAGGAGACCAGGGAGCGGCTGAACCGGCTGATCCTCACCTTCGGCGCGGATGAGGACGAGGAGCCCGCGCAGGATGGATGAGCGGGCGCTGGTCGTCCACCTGTTCGCGCCCGCAGGCCAGTCCGCCGGGCCGCTGGAGAGGCTGTGGCGCGACCTCGGTGACCGGCTCGGCATGACCTGGTCGATCCCCGAGCTCGGGCCGTACGAACTGCGGCTGGACGAGCCACGGCTGGCGGGTCCGCCCCGCGCCCGCGTGCTGGCGGCGCGGCAGTCGAGGTCGCGGTCGGAGATCGTCCAGGCGGTGGTGTGGCACCGGCACGACGTACTGGCGTTACTGGTGGCGCTGGCGCCGCCGCCCCAGGACGGGACCGGCTGGGCCGAGCTGGAGGCGCGGTGGGCGGAGGTGGCGGGTGACACCTCGGCGTGGGCGCTGGGCGAGGCCCGCCTGCTGACCTGCGTGGCTCCTAGCCTGGACACCCCCGTCGACGAGGTTCCCGACGGCTTCGCCGCCGAGGGCGTGCGCCTGACGGCCGGCGTGCACACGGTGCTCATGGAGGAGGCAGGCGCCGAAGCGCGGGCGCTGCGCAGGTTCTTCGTGGTCGCCGCGGACGAGCAGCGGGCCGCGTCGGACGCGTGGCTGTGGTCGCGCGGCACCGACGACTTCCCCCCTCTGGCCGCGCACCTGCTGCACGCGGCCAAGGTCAGGCACCAGCTGAGGACGCGTGAGGGCTTCGACGCCGACCGCCTGCTCGGGCTGGCCGACGAGACGCTGAGACGCCGTCCCTGCGGCGCCGCCGCGGCCGACGATCTGGTGTCCGCGCGCAGGCGCCTGTCGTCGCTGCTGGCGGGACCGGACGGTCTCACGCTCGCCGTGACCAAGACGCGCGAGATGGAGCGGACCGTGCAGATCGCCGCCGCGAACATGCGCCAGGCCGCCGCAGGGCTCGAGCGCGAGCCTGGACCGCTCCGCGGCGACCTGGAGCTGGCCGGATGGCTGGAGCAGCGGCTGGCCGACGACCTGCTGTACCTGGAGGCGACCCGGGAGCGGGTGCGCGACGCGCTCGCCGAGGCGATCCAGGCGGCCGACGAGGCCGTGCAGGACCGGCGCGAACGGCTCCAGCGCAGGGAGGAGGCGGTGCAGCGGCGACGCGAGCGGATCGACCTGCTGCAGACCGCCGTGATCGGCTCGGTGCTGATGGTGCTGGCCGCCGTCCAGGCGTTCGAGTACCGGGTGCCGCTGCCGGGTCCCGTCACGCCCGCCGTGATCGCGATGCTGGGATCGCTGGCGTTGCTGCTGGCCACCGTGACGCTCTGGCGGGCCGCCGACCAGGGTCGCGGGGCCGCGGTGGCGGTGCGGGTGTTCGGCGGGCTGGCGTGCGCGGCCCTGGCGTGGGTGGCCTGCGCGACGCTCGCCCATCTCGTCGCGGGCGCCGCGGCGCCGGTCTGGCTGACGTGGACGGTGGCCGTGCCCGCCTTCGGCCTGGGCTTCTTCGGCGCGGGGCCGTACCTGGTCAGGCCCCGCTGACCTTCATGGGCCGATGTGGGTGAACGGCGCCCACAGGACGGGGGCGTCGGGATGGCGCTCGCGCAGCGCCCTGACGGCCAGGTGGAGTCCGAGCGCTGCCGCGCGCGGGTCGGGTTCGCGGGTGCCGCCCGAGGTCATCATCGCGTAGACGTCCTCCACCAGGCCCGGAGCGTGCAGGTCGGCGATCGGCCACAGCGTGCCGATCACGCTGGGGTACCCGGCCAGCTGCACGGTCGCCGCCAGGCTCACGCACTCGTCGGCCAGCAGGTCGCCGCCACGCGAGGTCTCGCACCCGCTGAGGAAGGCGAACTCGGCCCTGTCGAGGCGGGTGGCGGCCAGCTCCCTGACCGTCAGCGGGCCGTCGTGCAGCACCAGCCGCCCCTCCGACGGCGCGGCGGGATCCTGCTCGGCGTGGCAGGCGAAGTGCACCCACGGGCTGGAGGGCAGGGCGTCGAGGACGGCGGCGCGCACCGCGTCGGCCCCGACCAGGGGGAGCGTGTCCCTCAGCATCCGCCGTACCGCCTCGCCCTCGCGCTCGGCGCCCGGCAGGTCGTCCTCGCCCGGCGTGCTCGGCAGCGCGACCAGCAGCGGGCGGCCCTCGGCGTGCGGCCCCGCATCCTCGCGGGCGTGCGCGAGGGCGCGCAGGGTCGGGGTGTAGGAGGAGACGGCGACGTCGAGCGCGACCGCGTGCAGCGGGAGCAGCGACAGTGCGCCCGTGGGGCACCACCACAGGCGGGGCCAGGCGCCCTGCGGCTGCGCGTGCAGGCCGAGGGCGGCCAGGACGGGGCGGCCGACCCGTTCGGCGAGCCAGTCGAGGGTGGCGGGGACGCGGTCGAGGAGGCCTGGGTCGGGGTCGTCGTCGTGGGCGTAGGCGTCGAGCGCCTCGACGAAGGCCGCGGCGGTCTCGGCCACGGCTTGCGCGCGCAGGCCTGGCAGCGGGACGAGCCCGACGCCTTCGGCGGTGACGACGAGGGCGTCGCAGCGGTGGTCGCTGACGTTCACCACGACCACGGGACCGTCCTGCGCGGCGGCGCGCAGCCTCGCGAAGGGCGGGGGGAGCAGGAAGTCGGCCAGCCCCGGCAGCGCCCTGATCTCGGCGAGCGTCTCCTCCCGCTCGCGGGCGAGCACGTGACGCCTGTCGAGGTCCTCCACGGTGTCGAGTCCGTCCTGGATCTCCACGAGCCTGGCGGCCAGCGACGGAGCGCGGCGCTCGAGCTCGTCATGGACCGGGCGCGCGTCGATGATCTGGGCGAGCAGCACTCCCCTGCCCTGCTCGAGCAGTTCGACCGCGCGCTCGGGCCGACCTGCGGCGATCGCGCAGGCGGCGGCGTCAGCGGCGAGCCCCTGGAACTCGGCCAGCGCCCGCTCCTGGTCCTGCCGCGCCATGCCGCGCCATGCCGCCGCGTCGAGCAGCCCGACCGCCGTGGCGAAGGCGTCGGCCGCGGCGGCGGGGCCCTCGTGCTCGGCCACGAACGCGCCCCACCGCATGGCCACGCCCGCCCGCCACGCGGGGGCGGCGGTGGCGACGGCGGCGGACGCGGCGAACTGCTCGACCGCCTCGGCCCTGTCGCGTTCGTCGCCCGAACGTTCCCATCTGTCGGCCAGCGCCTCGGCCAGGTGCAGCCGCGATATCGACAGCACGGGCTCGTCCTCCACCGCGCCGTCGACGGCCTCGCGCAGCGCGCGCACGGCCCGATCGAGCTGTCTGCCCTTGCCGGTCAGCAGCGAACGCAGGCGCAGCGCCATGCCGAGCTGTCCTGCCGCCCTGGCCCTGGCCCGCGTCCCCGCGGGCGCCTTTCGGACGAGCTCCTGAAGGATGGCGACGGCCTCGTCGAGCAGCTCGGTCCGCTGGAGCCTGCGCCTGGCGACCAGGCCCTGCACCGACGGCGGCTCGTCGTCCCGCAGCAGCGACAGCGTGAGCGCCCGCCGCTCGTCGGCCGTCAGCGTGGCGTCCTCCAGCTGCACGAACAGCAGCAGGAGCGCGGTGGCCAGCCCGATCGCCGCCCCCGTGTTGGCGGCGGGGGCCGCGGCGGCGGCCGCCCGCGTCACCTCGACCGCCTCTTGCAGCGCCTCAGGCGTGTCCTGCCTGGTCAGCGCCCTGCCGAGGTTGGTGAGGATCATGTGGCGGTGCACATGGCCCTTGGGCGCCAGTTCGAGTGCGCGCCGGTAGGCGCCGATCGCCTCCTCCAGCGCCTCCCGCTCCCCCGTCCTGTCGAACCGCATGACCAGCACGGTCGCCAGCGCCGACGTCCACCCGCCCCTGTGCGGGTGCATCGGCGGGGTGAGGGCCACGCACTCGCGCATGACGGCGATCGCCTCGTCCAGGTCGGCGACCGAGCCGGTCATCTCGTGCCTGCGGCCGAGAGCGGTGCCGAGGTTGGCCAGGTACAGCGGCCGGTAGGCGTGGTCGGCCGGCGTGGCGTCAACGGCGGCCCTGTCGCCCTCGACGGAGGCGTCGAGGTCGGCGCGCCTGCCCCATCGCTCGTAGGCGGCGAACCGGGCGGCGGCCAGCCCGGTCAGCGCGATGGCGCGCTCGGGGTGGTCGGACGCGGTCCGCTCGACGGCCTGCCGGTAGACGTCCGTCAGCCGCCTCAGCAGGGCGTCGCCGCCTTCGGCACCGTGCTTCAGCGCCAGCGCGTTGCCGAGGTTGGCCAGGTAGAGGCCGCGCTCGGGATGATCGGCGGGCGCGGCGTCCACCGCCTGGTCGAGCACGGCGATCACCTCGTCCACGCCGCCCAGCTCGCCCGACCACTCCATCCGCTGGCCCAGCATCCTGCCGAGGTTCGTCAGGAGCGCGGGCCTGCCTGGATGTCCCTGCGGAGCCTCGGCGAGCGCGTCGCGCAGCATGGCGATCGCGCCGTCGACGTCCTCGATCCTGCCCGACTCCATGGCCTGCGCGACGATCCCGCTCCCCAGATCGCCGAGTACGGCGGCGCGCAGCCCCGCTCCCGTGGTGCCCTGCTGCCGTAGCGACCCGAAGATCTCGCGCATCGCCGCCAGTTGCTCTTCGTCGAGTGAGGGCGGCTCGCCGTACAGGAGGGCGCCCGCGATCAGATGGATCTCCCTGCGCATCGGTTCGGGGACTCCGGGCAGTCCCGCGCGGATGGTGTCGAGAGCACGCCCGAGTTCCTCCCGCGCGCCCGGCTCGTCGGAGACCAGCACGAGCGCGGCGGCGAGCTTGGCGGTCCTGAACAGGAAGTAGGAGTCGTCCGCAGGGGTGGCGGCCACCACCGCGCGCAGCTTCACGGCGTGTTCGCGCAGGTCGGCCACCTCGCCGTCGCGGACGTAGCGCTGCCTGTGGGCCTCCGCGTGGTTGCTGAGCGCGAGGACGGCGAGCGGGTCGCCGTCGGGCAGCAGCGCGACCGCCTCGCCGAACAGATCGGCCGCCTGGTCGAGGTGCTCGGGCGGGCCGCCGACGCGGAAGTCGTTCATCAGGACGATGCCCCTGCTCGTGCGCGCCCTGCCCGCCGCCGGATGGCCTGGAGGAGCGGCCCTGACCGCCCTGGCCTGCAGGGCGAGCGCCTCGTCCAGCAGCGCCCTGTCATCCGTGGAGTCGAAGGTCCTGGACAGGATGTCCCCCAGATCCGACAGCCGCTCGGGAAAGCCGGGGTCGTTCTCGGGGGTGAGCGCGAGCGCCCTGCGCAGGGCCGCCGCCGCCCGTTCCAGTGCCCTGATGTCGCCGGTCTGCGCGAACCTCGCCGCCTGCGCGGCCCCCTCCGCCACGGCCGCGCGCGCTCGCGCCGCTCTGAACCCGCCCACGTTCATGGTGACAGCGTGCGCCACACGGGCCGTTCGCGCCTGAGTATCGGGCTACTCAGCGTGCCCGGGATTGGCCACGGCCAGCTTGTCCCGCACGATCTCGGCGAGCACGTCGAGCAGCGCTCCGCCTTCGGGGTCGCCTTCGAGGTCGCCCTCGCGGACCGCCCTGGCCAGCTCGGCGTCGTCGGCGACGCCCAGCGACGCCAGGCGTTCGGCGTGGGAGGCGGCCTGCGAGGGCCCGAGCTCGATCTCGCGCTCGACCATGCCGAGGACGTTGATCGCCACTCTGGTGTGGAAGCGCACCCGTCCCTCCACCGCGGGCAGCACGTCCGCCTGCAGGAACTCGCGGACGGCCGCGACGAGCTGAGCGGCCGTGGGCAGGTCGTGCGGAGCACTCATAAGGAACCCCTTATTGACCGAGCAACGAATTTCGGTTGTGATCCTGCCATGAGCTTCGCCGTGCCCGACAGCGTCAGGCGGGTTCGCGACGCCGTCCACGCGTTCATGACCGAGCGGGTGGAGCCCGCCGAGCCCGGCCTGCTGAACGACGACGGCTCGCTACTGGCGCGGCTGCAGCGGGAGGCGAAGAAGGAGGGCCTCTGGGCGCTCGGGCACCCCCGCGAGCTCGGCGGCGGCGGGCTTCCGTTCCTGGACTACGTCTACGTCAACGAGGTGCAGGGGCGCAGCGAGTTCGGGCAGCTGGTGCTCGGCACCTTCACCCTGCAGGACTCGCTGATGCTGCACGAGCACGCCTCCTCCGAGCAGCGGGAGCGGTACCTGGAGCCGCTGGTGCGCGGCGAGATCTGGCCGAGCTTCGCGATGACCGAGCCGCTGGTGTCCAGCAGCGACCCGACCCAGCTGCGCACCGAGGCGGTGCTCGACGGCGACGAGTGGGTGATCAACGGGCACAAGTGGTTCACCACGGGCGCGTCGCGGGCGGCGTACACGACCGTGATGTGCAGGACCGAGCCTGAGGGCGCGCCGCCGCACCTGGCGTTCTCGATGATCCTGGTGCCGACGGACACCCCCGGGTACACGATCGTGCGCGAGACTCCGGTGCTCGGACTGTCGGGCGGGCACTGCGAGGTCCGCTACGACGACGTGCGGGTACCCGCGGCCAGCCTGCTCGGGCCGCGCGGGCACGGTTTCGTGATCGCGCAGCGGCGGCTCGGCCCAGGGCGGATCTTCCACTGCATGCGCTGGCTGGGGCAGGCGCAGCGGGCCTTCGACCTGATGTGCGGGCGCCTGCACACGCGGTCGGCCTTCGGCGAGCCGCTGGCGCGCAAGCAGCTGATGCGCCGGCATGTCTTCGACTCCTACGCCGAGATCCAGTCGGCGCGGCTGCTGACGCTGCACGCGGCGCACGCGCTGGACGCGGGCGAGGACGCGCGCGTGGAGATCGGGGCGATCAAGGTGGTGGGCGCGCGGATGCTGCACAACGTGATCGACAGGGCCATCCAGGTGTACGGCGCGGCGGGCCTGACCCCTGACACGCCGCTGGACAGGATGTACCGGCACGCCAGGGCAGGCCGGATCTACGACGGGCCGGACGAGGTGCACGTCGACTCGGTGGGGCGGCGGATCCTGGGGGCCTACACGAGCGGGGGGACCTGGGAGTTCGGGCTTCGATGATCGCGCAGATCGTGGCGGAGGTGTTCGGGCGGGGGTGCGAGATCCCCGCGCGTGCCCGGCTGTCGGGCGGGGCGTCGAGGGCGATGTGGGCGGTGGACGTGCGCGACCCGGCGGGACGGCTGCACGAGCTGGTCATCCGGCTCTCCCCCGCCACCGCGGGGACGGTCCTCTCTCCCGCGGAGGGGCCGGCGGTCGCGCCTCGGGAGGGTGCGGGCGGGCTGGGGCTCGGGCCGCTCGACGAGGCGCGGCTGCTGCGGGCGGCCGCGGCGGCCGGCGTGCCGGTGCCCGAGGTGGTCGCGGCGGCCGGGCCGTACCTGGTGATGCGCAGGATCGAGGGCGAGACGATTCCCAGGAGGATCCTGCGCGACGACCTCTACAGGGAGGCCAGGCCCAAGCTGGCCGCCCAGTGCGGGCAGGCGCTCGCGGCGGTGCACAGGATGCCGCTCGACGCCGTGGACCCTTCCGTGGATCAGACGGTGGCCGGGGCCGTACCGGATGACCCGCTGGCCGCGTGGCGGGAGGTGCTCGATCTCACCGGGCAACCGCACCCGGTCTTCGAGCTCGCCTTCCGCGAGCTGGCCCGCACCAGGCCCGGCGGCTCCAGGACCACCGTCGTGCACGGCGACTTCCGCAACGGCAATCTCATCGTCGGGCCCGAGGGCCTCAGGGCGGTGCTGGACTGGGAACTGGCCCACGTGGGCGACCCGGTGGAGGACCTGGGCTGGCTGTGCGTGAAGGCGTGGCGGTTCGGCGCGCGACCGCCCGTCGGCGGGTTCGGCGAGTACGACGACCTGCTCGCCGCCTACGAGCGGGCCTCAGGTCACCGCGTCGACAGGGACGCGTTGCGCTGGTGGGAGATGTTCGGCGTGCTGAAGTGGGGGATCATCTGCGTCACGCAGGCCATGCGCCATCTGGGCGGGTCGACGCGTTCGGTGGAGCTGGCGGCGATCGGCAGACGCGTCTGCGAGACCGAGTGGGACCTGCTCGAACTCCTGCGTGCAAGGCCCGCCCCCGCCGCCCGGGACAGGCCGGTCTCCAGGCCGCTCAGGTCCGTCGCGCGCGGGAGACGGCCGCGCTCCGCGGGGTGAAGGCGGCCACGATCACGTCGACCAGCCCGTCCACCACCTGCGCGCGCTCGACCTCCGGGTGTTCGAGCCACCAGTCGCCGGTCGTCTGGACCATGCCGACGAAGGCGTGGCCGAGGATCTGCGCGCGCACGGGGTCGGCCACGACCTCCTCGTCCGCCAGCACCCCTCCCAGTTCCTCGCCGAGACCGCGCACCAGCGCCGTCATGTGGGATCGGACGCTGGTGTCCTCGGCGCTGGCCCGGTGGAACAGGAACCGGTAGAGGTTGAGGTTGGCCGAGATGAGGTCGAGGTAGATCTCGATGGCGGCGCGGGCGCGGCGGCGCGGGTCGGTCCTGGCCCTGTCGAACTCGGAACGCAGCTGCGAGATGACCCTGCGCACGTGGCGGTCGGCCAGCGCCTGGTACAGGCCGCTCTTGTCGCCGAAGTGGCGGTAGAGGATCGGCTTGGTGATCCCGGCCTCCGCGGCGATGGCCGCCATCGACACCTCGGGCCCCTCACGCAGGATGGCTCGGTCGGCGGCGTCGAGCAGCGCCTTGCGCCGATCGGGGTCCCTGCCGTTCACTGGGCCAGGATAGCCCCGCCCACCTCGGCGTCCACCGGGTGAAGGCCGCCGTCAACGCCACCTGGCGGGGAAGGCGGCGGAGGCGAGCAGCAGGGCGCCGACCACCAGCGGCAGTCCCGTCACTCCCGACACCACGCCGGGGGCCTCGGCCGTACCGGTGAGCGACTCGATCGGCGGCAGCGCGCCCACGACGGGCGTCGCGGCCCACGGGGCCACGGCGAACAGCGCGCCGAGCACGGCCAGCGGCAGCCCGCACACCAGCGCGGCGAGCGGCGAGAGCCACCGCCCGTGGGCCAGCACTCCGGCGACGGCCACGACCGCCGCCAGGCAGGCGATCCCGCGCAGGTCCGGCCGCTGCAGCGTGTAGCAGGAGCGCAGTGCCACCGCGCCCGCCTCGGTCAGGTAGTGGACGACGGGAAGCGCGGCCAACCCGGTCACCGCTCCGATCACATGACGCACCCTCCGAGGTTAGGGTCGGATCATGAACAGCGGAACGGGACCAGGAGCCATAACCCCCGACGGATCGCCGGTCGAGTTCTACACCCTGCTGCCTCCGGGCGAGGAGGCGGAGGTCATCGGCCGGGTGGTGCCGGCGGGCGGCAGCATCCTGGAGCTGGGGTCGGGCGTCGGCAGGGTCACCCACCCGCTCGTCGCGGCGGGCTTCCAGGTGGTGGCCGTCGACGAGTCGGCCGAGATGCTCGCGCACGTGCGGGGCGCGCGGACCGTCCACGGCAGAGCGCAGGAGCTGGCCCTCGACCGGCGTTTCGACGCGGTGGTCCTGGGCTCCTACCTGATCAACATCCCCGACGAGGGGCTGCGTCACGACCTGCTGACCGCCTGCGCGCGGCACGTCGCGGCCGGCGGGTCAGTGCTCGTCCAGTGGCAGCCGCCCGAGGCGCACGACCGCTGGGCGGTGGGCAGGGGCCGCGAGGACGACGGCATCGAGATCATGATGACGGAGCTGGACGAGGTCGCGCCGGGGACCTACGCCGCCACCATGCGCTACACGGCGGGCGAACGGGTGTGGACCCAGTCGTTCCTGTCGCGGCGGCTCACCGTCGAGGAGCTGGCGGCGGAGCTGGAGCGCGCGGGGCTCGCGCTCGACGGCTTTCTCACCGAGGACCGCACGTGGGCGCGGGCCGTACCGGCATGACAGGGGCGGACTTCCTGCGGAGCATCGCCGCCGGCACCGTGGAGTCCTCCCCCCACCTGGCCCATCTGGGACTGCGGCTGGTCGATGTCGAACCCGGCAGGGTCGAGCTGGTCTGGCGGCCTGGGCCCGAGCTGACCAACAGGTCCGGCGTGGTGCACGGCGGGTACATCGCGACCGCCCTCGACGACGCGTGCGGCATGTCCAGCGGGAGCGCGGCCGAGCGGCCCACGCTGCATCTCACGATGAACCTCAACGTGGACTACCTGCGCCCCGTCCAGGCGGGGGAGGTCTACACGGTGGTCGGCGCGGTCACCCACCGGGGCAGGACGCGCGTCCTGACGCTCGCCACCGTCACCGACGCGACGGGCCGGTTGTGCGCGCAGGCCACCGCCAGCCTCACCCCCAACCGGAACACCACCCCCGGCTGAGCGTACGGCCGCGCGTACCGGCCCATTCGATCTGTCGGAGCAGGGCGGTAGTCTGCCGCACCAGGACCGCGATCGGAGGTGGGCTGTGGCGCCCGAGGTGCCAGGCTACGAGGTGCTCGGGCTGCTCGGCCAGGGCGGCTTCGGCGTCGTCTACCAGGCCAGGCAGCTGGCGGTGGGCAGGGAGGTGGCGCTCAAGGTCGACAGCAGGGTTCTCGTCTCCGAGCGCGACCAGCGGCGGTTCATGCGCGAGGTCACCTCGGCGGGCGCGCTGTCGGGGCATCCGCACGTGGCCGCCGTCTACGACGCGGGCGTGCTGCGCGACGGCAGGCCGTACATGGTGCTGGAGCTGTGCCCCGGCGGGTCGCTGTCCGACCGGATGCGGTCGGGCGTGCTGCCCGTGGCCGAGGTGCGCGACGTCGGCGTGAGGATCGCCGACGCGCTGGCGGCGGCGCACGCGGCCGGGGTGCTGCACCGCGACGTCAAGCCGGCCAACATCCTGATCAACCGCTACGGCCACGTGGTGCTGTCCGACTTCGGCCTCGCGACCATGCCCGAGCCCGGGGCGGAGGTGTCGGTGACGCGGGAGTCGCTGACGCCCGCCTACGCGCCGCCCGAGGCGTTCGAGCTGACCGAGCCGAGCGCGGCGGGCGACGTCTACTCGCTGTCCGCCACGCTCTACGCGCTGCTGTCCGGGCGGCCGCCGCGCTTTCCCGAGAGCGGGGTGGCGAACCTGGCGGTGATCATGGCGCTGCACCGGCAGCCCGTGCCCGAGATTCCCGGGGTGCCCGCGGCCTTCACCGAGGTGCTGCGGCAGGCACTGGCGACCGATCCGAGCCGGCGCACCCCCTCGGCCGCCGCCTTCCGCGACGCCCTCGCCGCCCTGCCGCCCGACGCCTTCCTGGGCGGCGGCGCCGGGTCAGTCGCTGAGTCAGGGGGGTGGGGCACCGGTGGAGCGGCGTCGCCGTCGCAGGGCGGGTTCCCGCTCACCGGTCCCGAAGCCGACCGGCCCGGGTTCGGCGGCCCGCAGGGCGGATGGCCCGCAGGGCCCACCGGCCCGCAGGGCGGATGGCAGGCCGCCCAGACCGGAGCCGGGCAGGCCGCGGCGTGGTCACACGCGCCCACGGGGCCGGGCCACGCGGGGCCGCAGCCGGGAGGATGGGCCGGCGCGCCCACCGGACCTGGCCACGCGGCTCCTGGCCAAGTGCCTTCTGGGCATGTGCCTCCTGGCCCTGTGCCTCCTGGCCATGTGGCTCCCGAGCACGCGGGTAAGGCGCCGATGGGCGGGTGGGGGGCCGCGCCGACCGGTCCTGGCCACGGGCTCGGCCACCCCGGCGGGTGGGTGGGGGCGCCTGGCGGCGACCTTCACGGGGCGCCGACCGCGCTGTCGCGGCGGGCGGCGACGCGCGGCTACGCCACCGCCTCCGCGCTGTTCGCCGTCATGATCGCCGTCGGGGTCGTGCTGATGATCCTCGAGGGCCGGTGAAGACGTGCCCGACGACCTCGACACCCTCGAACGCAGCATCGACGTGCTGCGCACCCGCGTGCGCGCCGCCGTGCGGGACAGGGACCTCTCCCTCGCACGCGAGCTGCGCGGCGAGCTGCGCAAGGCGGAGCGCGCGTGGGACCTCCAGGTCAGCAGCCCTCCGGAGCCCCGGAGCGAGCCGATCGCAGGAGCGCGGGGCGGGGCCAGGACGGGGCCGCCGGTGCGGGAGCGGGTACGCGACGCGCTCGGCCTGCTCCAGGTTCCCGCCGCCGGCCGGCTGGTGGTGAGCGTCTACGAGGCGTTCTTCTCCGAGCCGCTGAGGAGCTCCCAGCTCAGCACGCTCAGGCGCGACGAGGAGCGGACCTTTCGCCGCTCGCCGTACGGCAGGCCCCACTACGTGTGTGCCGCGCTCACCGACCGGCTCACCCCCGCCCGCGGGCTGCTGGCGGTGAGCACCTGGCCGCAGGAGCGGAGGGTCGTGGGGCCGCGCAGTCCGCGCGTCGACTTCCTGCTGTCGACCGTGCGGGTGGCCACCCGGGTCGGTGAGCTGGAGGAGCCGTCGGAGAAGGCCTGGCGGCTGCTGTCCAGGATGGCGCGCAACGTGCCCGGGGCGGCAGGCGGGTTCGGCGAACCCGAGCCCGGCGTGGTGGTCAGAGCGGCGCGGGCGGAGCTGGCCGTGCACCTGGAAGCCGACACGCGGGAACGCGCCGAGCTGGCCGAACGCGCCGGACGGCAGCTGGATGAGGCCGCCAGGCTGTTCGGCGCCACTACGCTGAGCGAGATCGCGAGGAAGGCGGCGTGCGCGTGATGGTCGCACGGCCTGGGAGAAGAGTGGAGGCATGAGCGGGTGAACGGGCTCGACGCGCTGAGAGGCACCACCCCCGCCAAACCCCACGACGCCAGGGCGATCGCCGCGCTGGCCGCCAATCCCGGCTGCGCGCGCAGGGCGCTGATGGACGGCGCGGGTGTCGACAAGGACAGGGCGGCCAGGCATCTGGGCTTCCCCGCGCCGTTCGGGCAGTCGCCTTTCGCGATCACCAGGGGCAACGCGTTCGAGGCGCTGGTGAAGGCCGACGGCTGCGCGGAACTGCTGCGGATGCTGCGCGAGCTGCTGCGGCTGCCGATCGACGAGGTCGCCTACCAGGACGTCCACAACGTCGGCGCGCACCTGCGCCACACGCACACCAGAGCGCTGTTCGACAGGGCGGCGCGGGAGGAGCAGGGCACGCTCTACGACCATCCCCTGCTCAGCCTGCGCATCGCGGGGCACACCGCGTATCTCGAGCCCGACGTGGTGGCCTTCCAGCGCGGCAAGCAGTTCCACATCGTGGAGATCAAGTCGTTCGCGGTGATCGACGGGCAGGCCGACCCCGCGGCGGTCGCGGCCGCGGCCAGGCAGGCGGCGGTGTACGTGCTGGCGCTGCGCACGCTGCTGGAGGAACTCGGCCACGACCCCCTGCGGGTCGCCCACGACGTCGTTCTCGTCTGCCCCGAGAACTTCGCCAACAGGCCCGTGGCGACGCTGGTCGACGTGCGCAGGCAGCTCGCGGTGCTGAAACGGCAACTGGCCAGGATGACCTCGATCGACAGGTTGCTCGCCGAGCTGCCCGACGGCGTCACCTTCGACCTGCGGCCCGATGACGAGGGGGTGCCGACCAGGCCGGCCGCCGAGCTGGCCGAGGCGCTGCACCAGGTCGCCGCCCGCTACGCGCCCGACTGCCTGTCCACCTGCGACCTGTGCTTCTTCTGCCGCGACGAGGCCCGCCGCGACGGCGCTTCCGACCTGCTCGGGCGGCAGGTGCGCGACGCGCTCGGCGGGGTGGCGACGGTCGAGGAGGCGCTGGAGCTGGCCGAGGGTCGCAGGGATCCCGCCCCCGGGCAGGAGGAGATCGCCCGCCTGCTCCGAGACGCCGAACGGTTGCGCAGGGAGTGCCTGGCGTGAGCATCCTGACGTCACTGGCCCGGCTGAGGGCGCTCAAGGAGGGGGTGGCGCAGCCGACGGCCACCGTGCGCCACTGCCACGTGAGCGAGCGCCCGATGGTGTTCGTCCCGCTCAAGCTGTCGGGCGAGGCGGCTGCCCCGCTGGCGGCGATGCTGGGCACCGACCGCGACCGGCCCCGGCTGCTCGTGGTGGCCCAGCCGCGCAACAGGGATCTGCGGTTCGCCTTCATGGCCGAGCTCGCGGAGGCACTGCTTCCGTACGTCGAGGGCTTCGCGACGCACACCGAGACGGTCGAGAGGAAGAACGCCGATCCCTACGAGCGGGCTCTGGACGCGCCGCAGCTGGTGCTGCCGAATCCCGCGGGCGTGGCGTTCACCAGGCTGCTCGGCCGTTCGACGAGGTTCCGCAGGACCGACGGGCCCTATCCGGTACCGGAGGAGGTGCCGCTGCTCGGCAGGTGGCTGACGTACTTCGCCGAACGGGCCGCCCATCCTGGCTCGTCGCTGACGCTGACGGCCACCGAGGAGCTCGGCCGCCACTGGGCCAGCGGGCAGAGCGGGCTGGAGGACGCGAACCTGGCCGCGCTGCTCGGCTGGATCGCGCCGCCGCCGGGGCTGAACGGCCCCGAGGCCGCCGAGGAGGCGGAGGATCCGCTGATCTGGCCGCCCGCGGGGCCGGCCACCGATCCTGGCTTCGACGCCGAGGTGCTCGCCCCCGCGATCGACGACGGCGCGGCCGAGCGCGTCACCGAGGCGCTGCGCACGCAGCTCGCGCCGACGTGGGGGCTGGTGTGGCAGGCCATCGATCTGCTGCGGAAGCTGCCCGAGGGGGCGAGCGTGCCGACGCGGTGGGAGGGCGACAGGGGCTCCTTCAGCATGATGGCCGAGCAGATCTCCGAAGGCGCGCCGCCACAGGCCCGCCGCGACGGCGCGGTCGCCGCGGCCGCCCGCCTGTCCAGGATGGAGCGGGCGCAGGCCTCCTTCGAGGTGCAGCGCGCCTACGACGACCCGTTGATCATGGCCGAGTACCGCCTGACCGGCGAGGCGTTCGCGGGCGAGGTGATCGAGACCGATCCCGGCAACACCGAGGGCGAAGGCCGCTCCCGCAAGCTGCGGCCGGTCGTCCTGATCAAGACCGACGATCCCGTACGGCTGCAGCCGGGCGCCGCGCTCGGCACGCCCGACCGCAGGGGACAGGCCGCCGAGCTGGTCGAGGTGCACGAGGGCCTGGTCACCTTGAAGATCACCAAGGGCATGGGCAGGGGCAGGACCCCCGCGCCGGGCTCGGTGCCCGAGGTGGGCGAGCGGGTCTGCTACACCTCGCTGACCGACGACTTCCAGGGCTCGGCGGCGCTGCCCGACAGGGAGGCCACGCCGTGGACCCACGGCGGCCCTCCCCAGGAGTACGTCCCGAGTGACGAGGACGCCCAGGAGGAGTGGGCATGAGCCCCGAAGAGGTCATCCAGGCCGTGCTCGCCGACCTGCCCAGGCACAGGGGCGTGGTGGTCGACTCCCCGCCGGGTGCGGGCAAGTCCACGCTGGTCGTGCGAGCGGCCGCGCACCTGGCCGAGACCGGCGAGCCGCTGATGATCGTGGCACAGACCAACGAGCAGGTCGACGACCTGATCGAGCGCATCGCCGACAAGCATCCCGACCTGGCCGTGGGCCGGCTCTCGGCCTCCGGCTACGTGCCGCCGCGACGGCTGCTGGAGATCCCGAGTGTCACCGTCGGCACCAGGATCCAGGATCTCAACGACCCGGCCATCGTGATCGCCACCGCGGACAAGTGGGCCTGGATCAGCGGCCGCACCTGGCCGTGGGCGATCGTGGACGAGGCCTACCAGATGCGCTCGGACAAGCTGCTGCGCATCGCCGGGCTGTTCGAGCGGGCGCTGTTCGTGGGCGACCCGGGCCAGCTCGACCCGTTCTCGATCGTGGAGGCCGACAGGTGGGCGGGCCTGTCGTGGGATCCGCTGCAGAGCGCGGTGTCGGTGCTGCTGCGCCACAACCCCGACCTGCCCGTGCACCGGTTGCCCGTGTCGTGGCGGCTGCCGGCCTCGGCGGCCCCCGTGGTGTCGCAGGCCTTCTATCCGTTCACCGGGTTCAGGTCCGGCACGGGGCCTGACGAGCGGGCGATGCGGCTCACCACGAAGGGCATGGGCACGGTGCACGACCGCGCGCTCGAGGAGGCGGCGGCGACGGGCTGGTCGCTGCTGGAGCTGCCCAGCCGCCACACGGTCCGCACGGACGCCGAGGCCGTGCAGGCCGTGGCGCTGCTGGCGACGAGGCTGCTGCAGCGCGGCGGGGTGACTCTCTCGGAGAAGGGCGAGCGGCCGGTGACGGCCGACAGGATCGCGGTCGGCGCCGCGCACCGCGACCAGGTGGCGGCGATCAGGAACGCGGGCGTGCCGCCCGAGATCACCGTCGACACCGCCAACCGGCTGCAGGGCAGGGAGTACGACGTGACGGTGGTGCTGCACCCGCTGTCGGGCCGCAGGGACGCCACCGCCTTCCACCTGGAGTCCGGGCGGCTGTGCGTGCTGGCCTCCCGGCACCGGCACGCCTGTGTCGTGGTGGCGAGGGCGGGCATCCCCGAACTGCTCGACGCCCACCCCTCGGCCGAGACCGTGCAGCTCGGCGTGCCGGTGAAGTTCCCCGACGGCTGGGAGGCGAACCAGTCGGTGCTGGAGCACCTGGCCAAGCATCGGATCCGTGTCTCTGACGGCGGCTGAGGGTCAGGCTCCCGTCACGGAGAGGTCCGATCATGCCTCCGTGCGCCGGCTGACGTCCGGCGGCCGCTGAACGCATCTCGTCTCGTGCCGCTCGTGGGCGGGGTCGGCGCGGCTCCGCGCCCCACGCCATGGCCTGGCCGAGCGGCAGGGCCTGCCACGTGGCCGGGGTCTAGATCCGCCTGCGCCAAACGTCGATCACGAGGACGGGGCGCATGCCCGCGGAGGTGTAGAGGCCGAGCGCGGGTGTGGTGTTGTTGGCGTCGACCTGCAGCAGCGTGCCCCTGCGCCCGCGGGCGGCGTCGCCGGCGAAGGCCGTGCGCAGCAGGAAGCGGCCGAGGCCGCGCCCGCGGAAGGCGGGCAGGGTGGTGAGGGTGAAGACGTAGCCGCGGTTCTCGTCCTCGGCGAAGTGGTCGGTGCCCACGAGCAGCGCGGCCGACCGGCCGTCGACGCGGGCGACGAGCACCTGCGACCAGTCCGTGGCCGCGGAGGACTCCCTGCGGGCCAGCCACTCCTCGTACGGCAGCGGCACGAAGCCGAAGTGATCGGCGAACCCCTCCTGGTGAAGGCGGTGCGCCTCGCGCCTGAGCTCGTCGGTCAGCGCGGGATGGAGGGTGACGCCCTCGGGCGGCTCGGGCGCCTCGACGGGCCCGTCGAAGTCGATGCCGAGCCGGTGGAAGCTGGTGGCGGCCTCGAATCCGAGCCCCTTGACCAGCGCCTGCTTGTCCTCGTCGGCGCGGTAGACGCCGATGTCGAGCGTCATGCCCTCGTGGCCGCGCTCGGCGGCCAGCTCGCGGGAGCGTTCCACGGCGGCCGCCCAGAGCGCCTCGGTCAGACCGTCGCCGGTGCCCGGCCTGACGACGACCTCGACGTCGGCCTGGTCGCTGTCGCCCTTGGGGAGGACCCACGCCCAGCCGTTCGGGGTGCCGGAGGCGTCCTCGGCCAGCCACGCGTCCCGCTCGGTGTCGAGCTCGCCGAGCTCGTCGGCGATGTCGTCGGGCGTGACGTCGGGGATGCCGATGACCGAGATGTCATAGGCGGCGACGAGCTCGTGCACGGCGGCGGCGTCCGCCGGCCGCGGGCGGCGGAGGGTGTGGCGATCCATGGCGATGATTGTCCACCGTCGTCCCGGGTGGACGCCTCCGGTTTTTCGCACGCCGCGGGGGCGGGCATCCCGGTCCAGGCCAGGTCCCGACCCGGAGGCGGCGCCGCGGCGGTCGATAGGCTGGGCTCGTGCCGATCCGCCCCGCCACCGCGGCCGACCTGCCGGCCGTGGCCGCCGTCTACGCCCACTACGTCGCCACCAGCGTCGTCACCTTCGACGAGACCGCGCCCGAGCTGCCCTTCTGGCAGACCAGGTTGAGGGAGCTCGGCGAGCGCGGGCTGCCGTTCCTGGTGGCCGACGTGGACGGCGAGGTGGCCGGCTACGCCTACGCCGGCCAGTGGCGGCCCAAGCCCGCCTACCGCCACACCGTGGAGGACTCCGTCTACCTGGCGCCGGGCCGTACCGGGCAGGGTCTGGGCAGGGCCCTGCTCGGTGAGCTGTTGCCGCGCTGCGCGAAGGCGGGGGCGCGGCAGGTGGTGGCGGTGATCGCCGACACCGGCCAGGACGCCTCGGCGGCGTTGCACCGGGCGTTCGGCTTCGTCTCCGTCGGGCGGCTGACCGGCGTCGGTTTCAAGCTGGGCCGGTGGGTCGACACCCAGCTCATGCAGCTCGACCTCACCCGCTAGGGGTCAGTCGAGCGCCGCCGCCTGGAGCTTGGCCTCCTCCTGCGCGGCGGGGCCGCCACGCAGCGGGATCTCCTTGATGAAGGCGGCCAGGACGGGCACCACGATCGCGAACAGGATCGCCCACCAGAAGATGCCGGAGATCGCGGACGCCAGCGTCTCGAGGAAGCCGGTGCGCACCTGAGCGGGCAGTTGCCCGAGTGCGGCGGCGTCCATCCTGCCGCCTCCGCCGACCATCTTGTCGGCGGTCTGGGCGCCGAACTTCTCGGTCAGCCCCGACAGCAGCTGGTTGTTGAAGATGGCCCCGAACAGCGAGACGCCGAACGAACCGCCGATCGAGCGGAAGAAGGTCGAGGCGCTGCTGGAGACGCCCAGGTCCTTCTGCTCGACGCTGTTCTGCGCGATCAGCATCGTGGTCTGCATGAGGAAGCCCATGCCGAGGCCGAGGACGGCGATGAACACGCCGGTCTGCCAGGAGGGGGTCTCGACGCCCATCATCGACAGCAGGAACATGCCGAGCGCCATGACGACGCCGCCGACCACGGGGTAGACCTTGTACTTGCCGGTGTTGGTGATCGCCTTGCCGACGAACAGCGACACGACCATCGCCGCGCCCATCATCGGCAGGAGCAGCAGGCCGGAGTTGGTGGCCGAGGCGCCCTGCACGGTCTGCTGGTAGAGAGGCAGGAAGTTGATCGCGCCGAACATCGCGAAGCCGAGCAGGAAGCCGACCGCCGAGATGAGGGTGAAGTTGCGGTTGCGGAACAGCTGGAGCGGCATGATCGGCTCGGCGGCGCGCCGCTCGACGGGGATGAAGGCGGCCAGGGTGACCACGGCGAGCGCGGCGAGCCCGAGGATCTGCGGCGAGCCCCAGTCGTACTCGTTGCCGCCCCAGGTGGTGATGAGCACGAGGGCGGTGATGCCGACCGACAGCAGGATCGCGCCGAGCCAGTCGATGCGGGCCTCGGTACGGTGCTTGGGGAGCTTGAGCTTGACGGCGAGCAGGACGAGTGCGATCGCGCCGACGGGCAGGTTGACGTAGAAGGCCCAGCGCCAGTCGAGGTGGTCGGTGATGAAGCCGCCGACGAGCGGGCCCGCGATCATCGCCAGGGACATGACGCCCGCCATGATGCCCTGGTACTGGCCGCGCTCGCGGGGCGGGACCAGGTCGCCGATGATGGCCATCGCGTTGACCATGAGGCCGCCCGCGCCCAGGCCCTGCACGGCTCGGAAGGCGATGAGCTCGGCCATGCCGTCGGCGGGGCCGCCCATCATCGACGAGCCTGCCATGCCGCACAGCACCGATCCGACCATGAAGATGACGATCGAGGCCATGAAGATGCTCTTGCGACCGTAGAGGTCGCCGATCTTGCCCCAGATGGGGGTCGAGACCGTCGTTCCCAGCACGTAGGCCGTGACCACCCATGACAGGTGGGTCAGCCCGCCCAGTTCCTCGACGATCCGGGGCATCGCGGTGCCCACGATCATGTTGTCGAGCATGGCCAGCACCATCGCGAGCATCAGGCCTGGCAGTACCGCCATGACCTCCCGCCGTCGCTCCACGGAATCTCCCCGATCTTGACGTTTCACTTACTTGCCGACCGGCAAGCCCACGCTAAGCTAAAGTCTTACTTGCCGGCCGTCAAGTGAAATTGGACCGAAATGCGAGAAGATACGCGGGCGAAGATCCAGGAGGTGGCGCTCAGGCTCTTCACCGAGCAGGGCTACGAAGCCACCTCCCTACGCGAGATCGCCGAGGAGCTCGGCGTGACGAAGGCGGCCCTCTACTACCACTTCAAGACCAAGGACGACATCGTCGCCAGCGTGGCCGGCGACAGAATCGCCGAGCAGGACGAGATGCTCGCCTGGTTGCGGTCACAGCCGCAGACTCCCGAGACCCGCAGGGAGTTCCTCCGGCGCTACGCCGATCAACTCGAGCACTCGCGCCACCAGGATCTCGGCCGCTTCCTCGAGCGCAACCAGACCTCGCTGCGCGACCACCCGACCATCAAGGCGATGCGCATGCGGATGCTGGAGGTGGCCGAGGCGCTCAGCGCCCCCGACGACCCCGTCCGCGTACGGCTGCGCCGTTCGATGGCGCTGTTCACGCTCCACACGGGGATATGGCTGACCCAGCACTACGACCTCACCGACGAGGAGCGGCGCGAGATCGCCCGCAGTGTTGCGCTGGAGATCCTCGAAGGCCCGTGCGGCGATTGAGACGCGTCTCTGGGGGCACGGGCCATCCCATGACAGGGAAAGAGGAGATCACACGCGTCAAGGAGCTCATCGACGGGCTCTACACGGGTCAGGAGCGGCTCAGCCGGCTGGAGATCACCGAGCGGATGACGGCGGCGGAACTGCCCGCCGACCTGATGGTCTACTTCGATCGGCTGCCCGACGGGGACTACGAGGAGGAAGAACTCGTCGAGACTCTCAACCAGATGATCGCGGAGAGGGGCGAGGAGCGCGCGGTCGGCCACATCCCTGAGATCTAGGAGGCGGCAATGGAGGCAACCATCGCACTTCGGCTGCCCAGGGACGCGGCGAGCGTGCCGGTGATCAGGCAGACCCTCGACGGCACCCTGCGCTCGCTGCATGTCGTGCGGCCGATCAGGGAGGACATCGAGCTCATGCTCAGCGAGGCCTGCGCCAACGTGATCAAACACGCGGTGTCGAGCGACGAGTACACGGTGAGCGCGGGCGTCTATCACGACCGCTGCGTCATCAGGGTGGTCGACACCGGCGCGGGGTTCGACCCGCACAGTGTGGACGAGCCGAGCCCCGGCGCCGAGCACGGCCGCGGGCTGCAGATCATGCGGGCGCTGGCCGACGACGTGCGCTTCACCCAGCGCAGGGAGCGCGGGACGATCGTCAGCCTGGAGAAGAGACTGCGCTTCGAGAACGAGACTCCCTCGCCGACACCGCGGCCATGAGGGCGAGGACGAGCAGGACGACGACGGAGATGGCGACCAGCGCGAGGGCGACCAACCCAAGGATGATCGCCAGCGAGGCGGCCAGGCTGAGCAGTGTCCACAACATGACGTGGCCGCTGCCCGGTTTCTACTAGCTCATGCAGCTATCTAGAGAAGTGTCGCTTCCGCGCGACCTGTCCGGGTCCATCCCACTATGGAGTCAGCCCAGCCGGCCCGGAAGCAGGTCGAGGCGGCGCAGGATGACGCCTTCGCGCAGCGCCCACGGGCACACGTCGAGCTTGTCGATCTCGAACAGGTCCATGGTGGCGTCGGCCACGAGCGCGCCCGCCGCGAGCTGGGCGGCGCGGCCCTCGGAGACACCCGGCAGCTCGGCGCGCGCGCCGGCGCCCATCTTGGTCAGCTTGAGCGCCCACTCGGCCAGGTCGGCCCTGGTCAGCGAGCGCGAGACGTAGGGGCCGTCGCTGGAGGGCGGCGCCCCGGCGATCCTGGCCAATTGCTTGAAGGTCTTGGACGTGGCGACCGCGGCGTGCGGCACGCCGTACTTGACGACGTCGCCGACCCTGCGGGCGATCTCGGCGCGGACGTGCTTGCGGAGCTTGCGAACCTCGTCGGCCGGCGGCGGGTCGGCGGTGAACCAGTCACGGGTCAGCCGCCCGGCCCCCAGCGGCAGGGAGGCGGCGACGTCCGGCTCCTCGTCCATGCCCGAGGCGATCTCCAGCGACCCGCCGCCGATGTCAAGGGTGAGCAGCCTGCCCGAGGACCAGCCGAACCAGCGGCGCGCGGCCAGGAAGGTCAGCCTCGCCTCCTCGTTGCCCGACAGGACCTTGATGTCCACTCCGCAACCCGCGTTGATCTCGGCGACGACCTCCTCGCCGTTGGCGGCCTCCCTGACGGCCGAGGTGGCGAAGGCCATGAAGTCCTCGACGCCCTTGTCCTCGGCGATCTGCAGCGCCTCCGCGACGAACGCGCCCAACCGCTCGATGCCCCGCTTCGAGAGGCGGTCACCGTCCTCCAGGTGCTCCGAGAGACGCATCTCTTCCTTGTGGGAATAGGCGGGAATGGGCCTGGCTCCCCTGTGCGCGTCCACCACGAGCAGATGAACGGTATTGGAGCCGATGTCCAGAACGCCGAGTCGCATGGGCGAACGCTATCGTTCGCGCGGCCGTACGGCGAAGCGGAGCCTGAAGTGATCGAGAAGGGGCGGCCTGCCCACCATCCTGACCTCTCTCTCACGCAGGATCTCATCGAGCACGTGGGTCGCCGTGAGCATCACCAGCCCCTCCCCCGGGCATCTCGCGGGCCCGTCGCTGAAGGGCACCTCGTCCATGAACGACGTGACGACGGCGACCATGCTGCCCGCGGGCACGGTGACCCCGCGCCACGTCGTCGGAGCCGTGGTGTCGCGCAGGATGGCCG
This sequence comes from Nonomuraea mangrovi, assembly GCF_042681425.1. NCBI lineage: Bacteria > Bacillati > Actinomycetota > Actinomycetes > Streptosporangiales > Streptosporangiaceae > Nonomuraea > Nonomuraea mangrovi. The sequence goes on from NZ_JBHUFV010000003.1 coordinate 487,568, forward strand.
GGGTGGTGGGCCAGCGCCGCAGCGACTCCCGCATCGCCGCGCGCAGGCGGTCGGCGTCGCGCGGCTCCTCGCGTGCGCTCAGCAACGCCAGCGCCCGCCATGCCGCGACGCCCGCGGCGTCGTAGGCGAACAGCCAGTGCGGCGCCTGGCCCTCGGGATGCACCGCGGGGTCGGCGCGCGTCTGGGCCAGGACGCGGGCGAGGCTGCCCTGCTCGGCCCTGCGCAGGTGCGCCTCCAGCCGCCGCTGGAAGGCCACCCGCACGTCGGTACGGCGGGCCGCGAAGTAGGACCAGTTGGCGTCCCCGCGCAGCCGGTCCAGCAGCCGGGTGAGCTGCTCGTCGTCGCGGGCCGCGTCACCGAGCACCACGCGCCGCGCGATGCGCCGCTGAGTGGCGTGGAACTCCGGCCAGGTGATCACTCCCCGCGTGGGGAGCGTCGCCACCTCGTCCGCGACCTTGGCGCGCACGGCGTCGGCGATCATGTCAGGCCTGAGCACCTCCTCGTTGAAGGCGCGTCGCTGAGCGCGCAGCTCGGGGTCCCTGGTGACGAGGAGGGCGTCGAGCTGGAAGTGGCCGAGAGCGCCCTGCTTCTCCTTGTTGGCAGGGGTGAACTCGGCGCCGTGCAGCGTCCGCCGCACATCGGCCTCGCTCAGCGGGATCACCGCCCAGCCGCGCAGCGGGATCCGCACCAGCAGGGGACCGCCGTCGTGACGGTCTCGCAGCCTGGCGAGCAACCGGTTGGCCCGCTGGTCGGCCCTGGTCAGGGCGGCCAACCGCACGCCGAGCGGGCGGCGCAGGACGGCGCCCTGGGCGATGATCGGCAGCGCCACCTCCACGCCGAGCCGTAGCGTCTCCCACAGCGAGGCCCTGCCGAGGGTCCTGCCGCGCCGCAGGCGCAACGGCCTGGTGGGGCGGAGCGCGGGATGGTGGTTGCCCTCGGGGTCGAAGTCGGGCAGGCCTACGGCCCTGTCGCGCAGACGCAGCAGCGCGATCCTGCGCTCACCCGCCTCGATGGCGAACACGTCCTTGGTGAGCCGGTGCGCGGTGAGCCTGAGCTTGCCCTCCCTGTTCCGGTAGCCGCCGGGCAACGCCAGATCGAGGTCGTGTCCTTCTCCGCCGTCGAGGATCCGCACGAGCGACTTCGCGCCCGCCAGCCGGACGACGGCCTCGCGCGAACCCGCGTCGAGGGCGGGTACGCCGAGCGGTGGATGATCCAGGACCTCCAGCGTCGCGGTGAACAGGTCGCCCTGGGTGATTGTCGGCATATCTGGGCGAATACCCTTCCTGATGGTCGTGACACTCGAGGGTGGCCGCGACCGGCCACGCCGCCGCAGGGACGACACGGGGGCGCGAGCGGAGCGGCACCGGGGCGCGACTGCCCGCCCGCGCGGCAATACGCTGACCTCGTGACACGAACCCTTCGTCTGCTGGTGACCGGTGGCGGCACCGGCGGCCACACCTATCCCGCCCTCACCACCCTGGCCGCGGTGCAGCGGCGACGCCTGCCCCACGACGTCCTCTGGGTCGGTACGGCCAGCGGCCTGGAGGCCAGGATCACCGCCGAGCACGGCATCCCGTTCCAGGCGATCACCACGGGCAAGCTGCGCCGCCGCCCGAACCTGCGCGAACTCGGCACCAACCTGGCCGACCTGTTCCGCATCCCCCTGGGCGTCATGCAGGCGATCGGCCACGCCGCCCGCTACAAACCGGACGTGGTGCTGTCCACGGGCGGCTACGTCGCCGTGCCCATCGGAGTCGCGGCCAAGCTGCTGCGCCGCCCGCTGGTGATGCACGAGCAGACCACGGTCGTCGGCCTGGCCAACCGCATCCTGGCCCGGATGGCCACCCGCATCGCGCTCTCGCACGAATCCTCGCTGGAGCACCTGCCCGCCTCCGTGCGCGACAGGGCGGTCGTGACGGGCAACCCGGTGCGGCCCGAGCTGCTGCACGGCGACAGGGCGGCGGCCTACGACCAGTTCGGGCTGACCTTCGAGGTCCCGCTCATCTACGTGACGGGAGGCGCGCAGGGCAGCAAGCAGATCAACACGATGCTCGCGGAGATCCTGCCCCGGCTGCTGCCGTACGCGCAGGTGATCCACCAGTGCGGGCCCGCGTGGATCGAGCAGATGCGCGCCATCGCGCTGCCGCCCGAGCTGGCCGACCGCTACCACCCCGTCCCCTACGTCGGCGCCGAGCTTCCCGACCTGTTCGCCGCCGCGGACGTCGTCATCGCGCGCAGCGGCGCGGGCACGGTCTCCGAGCTGACGGCGATCGGCAAGCCCGCCGTGCTCGTCCCGCTCATCCCGAGCGGCGGCGACGAGCAGCGCAAGAACGCCTCCTATCTGGCCTCCGGCGGGGCCGCCAAGGCGTTGCTGGAGCCGAACCCGTCCGCCGAACTGCTGCTGGCCGAGCTGATGCCGCTGCTGGCCGACCCCGCGCTGCGGGCCGCGATGGCCGAGGCGGCCCACAAGCTGGGCCGGGTCGACGCCGCGGAGGCGCTGGCCGACGTGCTGCTGGAGGTCGCTCAGCCGTCCAGGTAGCGGAAGGCCTCGTGCGCCTCGCCCACACTCCTGCGCAGCGTCTCCTCCAACTGGTCGGCGTCGTCGGCCAGCCTGGAGATCTCCGGTACGGCGAAGCCGTCGGCGCCCGATTCGGCCACCAGCTCCTCGTAGCGCGGCAGGCGGGCGCGCAGTTCCTCGATCTGGCCGCGGGCGTGGTAGGCGCGTTCGGCGTCGGCCACGTGGCCCGCGTAGCGCTCCAGCGCCTCGACCCTGGCCACGACCGCCGCCTCGCTGCTGGCCAGGGCGCGTTCGAGCGGCTGGACGGCCTGGGCCACCTCAGGGGCGACGCCGCGCGCGATGAGCTGGTTGTGCTCGGCGCGCAGGGCCGACAGCTTGGCCAGCAGGCGGGCGATCTCCCACTCCTGCTGGGGCAGCATGACGGCGTTGCGCACGTTGTCGAGCAGCCCTTCGGCGTTGACGTGCGAGCCGAGGACGGAGTTGACCGCCCGCTGGGTGCGCGCCATCAGCGCCAGCGCCTCGGGGTCGAAGTCCTCGGGCAGGTGGTAGCGGCCGTCGTACCAGCGGGCTTGCTCGAAGATCTCGTGCTCGTCGCCCGGCTCGTCCTCGGGCTGCGAGCCCGGCGAGAGTATCTTGACCGTGAACAGCAGCACGACCGCGCCGAAGCCGAGAAAGGCCGGCTGGACCGCGCCGGTGACCAGGAAGCCGATCGCCAGCGCGAGCAGAGCGGGAACGCCCACGAGGGTGAGCTTGTCGGCGGGCGTCCCCGGCACGAACTCGGGCTCGGGTCGCGGCCGCCATCCGGCCCTGATGCGCGACAGCAGCGGGGCGTTGGCCCTGAACGTCCAGGCCACCTCTTCGGGCACGCCGGGATCGACCACGACCGCCACGTCCTGTCCCGACATTCCCTGGATCATAAGCTCAGCCGTCGAGGAGGCGGAAGGGTTCACGCTTTCGATCGGACGTTCCCCCGTCACGCGAGCGATCATACGCCGCCGGGGCGGATCAGCCCGCTCTCATAGGCCAGAACGACGAGCTGCGCCCTGTCGTGCAGGCCCAGCTTGGCCATGATCCGGTTCACGTGCGTCTTCACCGTCGCGGGGCTCATGAACAGCGTCTCGGCGATCTGCCCGTTGTTCTGCCCCTGCGCGATCCTGCCCAGCACCTCGCGCTCCCTCGGCGTGAGCGCCCCGAGCCTGGGCTCGTCCCTGGGTGCCGCCGTGGCCGCGAACCGCTCGATGAGCCGCCGCGTCACGCCGGGTGACAGCAGGGCGTCGCCCCTCGCCGCCACCCTGACGGCCTGGCGCAGCTCACCGGGCTCGGCGTCCTTCACCAGGAAGCCGCTCGCGCCCGCCCGCAGCGCCTCGTAGACGTACTCGTCGAGGTCGAAGGTGGTGACCACGACCACCCTCGAGGTGCGCGCGCCGACGATCCTGCGGGTGGCCTCGAGGCCGTCAAGCTCCGGCATCCTGATGTCCATCAGCACCACGTCGGGTCTGAGCGCCGCGGCCTGGCGTACGGCCTCGCGGCCGTCGGCGGCCTCCCCCAGCACCGACAGGTCGCTCTCGGTGTCCAGCAGGGCGCGCAGCCCCGCCCTGACGAGTGGCTGGTCGTCGGCCAGCAGCACGGTGATCACGCCGGGAGCCACGCGGCCACGCCGAATCCGCCCTCCGGCCTGTCGCCGGTGCTGAGCGTGCCGCCGACGGCGGCCACGCGCTCGGCCATGCCCACGAGCCCGTGCCCCGCGGGCGAGCCGCCGCCCACGCCGTGCCCGTCGTCGGTGACCTCCACGACCACTCCACCGCGCTCGAAGCGCAGCGTCACGGTCGCCGCGGCCGCCCTGGCGTGCCGCGCGATGTTCGTCAGCGCCTCCTGGACCACCCGGTAGGCCGTCAGCTCCACCGCCGGGGACAGCGGCCGCCGCTCGCCGCTCACCTCGACGCTCACCGGCACTCCCGCGGTCGCGGCGAGCTCCCGCAGCCCGTCGAGGCCCGGCATCGGAGCCCTGTGCTCGGAGCCTTCGCGCAGCACCCCGAGCAGTCCCTTCATCTCGGCCATGGCCTCGCGGCTCGCGCTCCTGATGACGCCGAGCGCGGCGCGGGCCTCGGCGGGCCCGCCCGCGCGGTCGACGGCCTCGGCGGCGACGGCCGCCTGCAGCGCGATGAGGGAGACGGTGTGGGAGGTGACGTCGTGCAGCTCCCTCGCGATCTTGAGCCGTTCGTCGCGGGCCCGTCTGCGCGCCTCCTCCTCGCGGGTGCGCTCCAGCTCGGCGATGTAGCCGCGTCTGGCCCTCGACGCCTCGCCCAGCTGGGCGACCAGGACCACGACCAGCGTCCACACCAGCAGCACCGCCAGGTTGCCCAGCTCGGGGTCGAGCGCGACACCCGCGGCCGGAACCGCGACGAGCAGTCCCGCGCCCGCCCAGCCCGCCCGCCTGTCGTCCGCGGCGATCGCGGCGAACACCGCCATCAGCGGCGGCACGGCCCACAGCGCGTAGGCGTAGCCGAGGGCGAACACCGCGGCCGCGGCCGCGCCGCAGACCGCCACGCTCACCACGGGCCTGTCCTTCAGCCATGCCAGGCCGATCGCGCCTCCGGCCAGCAGGACGTGACCGAGCGCGTCGAGCGGGCGGGCGTGCGGCTGGTTGCCGAGCGCCATGACCGTGGAGACGATCACGGCGACGGCCGTGCAGCCGACCAGGGCGAATCTGCTCACGTCGCCCACCGTAGATCGCTGGGTCGACGATGGCATCCAACCTGCGCGGTATTCACGCCTTCATGAGACCCGGGTCGCTCATGGACCGTACATCCTGCCCAGTTCGGCCACCGTGTCGCGCATCAGGTCCCGCAACTCGGCCGGAGCCAGCACCTCGACGCTCGCGCCCATCCGCAGCAGCAGCCAGCGGGCGTGGGGGATCGACTCGATGGGCACCGTGACCGTGCGCCAGCCGTCCTGATCGGGCTCAGGAAGGTCGATCGTGGTGCTCATCGTGTAGTCGAGCAGGCCCTCCGCGCCGGGCGCGACCCTGATGACGGCCTCGGCCTTGTACATCTTCTCGCGGAACTCCTTGGCGTACAGCTGCCAGAACCCGGCCAGGTCGAAGCCCTGGGGCCGCTCGAAGGAGCCGTTGAGCGTCTCCACGGTGAGGACGCGGGAGACCCTGTAGGTACGCGGGGAGCCGCCGGGCGGGGCGGCGACCATGTACCAGGAGCCGCCCTTGAGCACCAGCCCGTACGGATGGATCACCCGGTCCACCACCTGCTGCCCCCAGCGCCGGTAGGTCATGCGGAGCGGCCGCTGGTCCCACACCGCCTCGGCGACCTCGCTCAGGTGGGGGACGTCGTCGGCGTTGCGGTACCAGCTGGGCACGTCGAGGTGGAAGCGCTCGCGCATCCTCGCGGCCTGTGAGCGCGGCTCGGGCGGGAGGGCGGCCAGCAGCTTCAGCTCGGCGTTGGCCGCCACCTCCGCCAGGCCCAGCTCGGCCGCGGGTCCCGGGAGTCCCGCGAGGAAGAGCGAGGAGGCTTCGGCGGCGGTCAGGCCGTTGAGCCTGGTGCGGTAGCCGTCCAGGAGCTGGTAGCCCCCGGTGGGGCCGCGGTCGGCGTAGACGGGAACGCCCGCCGACGACAGGGCCTCGACGTCGCGGTAGACGGTCCTGATCGACACCTCCAGCTCCTCGGCCAGCTCGGTGGCGGTCATGCGGCCACGCGTCTGCAGCAGCAGGAGGAGGGAGAGCAGGCGGCTGGCACGCATGCCCCCATTCTCCCCGGCCCGCCCGCATCGCCCGTCAGGGTCTTGAGCCTCACGTAACGGGAGCCCCTAGCGTCCCACCATGGAAATCATCGTCCACGACACCTTCCGGGCCATGGCGGACCTCCTGCGCGGACCGCTCGACGAGCGCCCCGCCCTCCTGTCCGCCATGCTCGCCCCGATGCGCTCGGCCATCCCCATGCCCGGCGACATCGTCGACATCCACCACCGGGGCGCGGGCTTCCGCGTCGACCGCGACGACCCGCGGTACCTGCCCGCCGTACAGAGGCTCATCGACCAGGACGTCCGCGGGCAGATCGAACGCACGCTCGCCAAGGCCGCCGGCGCCCTGCGGGACTTCAACGGTCCCGACACCATCCAGGTGATGTTCGTCATGGGCGACCCCGACGACGAGTACCTCATGAACGTCACGGGCGGTTACTACGGCATGGGCGGCGCGGGCGACTGGCTCTACCTCATCGCCTGGCCCGACGACGACGTCATCGGCAGGATCGCACACTGCGCGGTGCACGAGTTCCACCACAACGTCCGCTACCGCAACGTCGAATGGAACCCCGCGACCGTCACCGTCGGCGAGCACGTCATCGCCGAGGGCCTGGCGGAGGCGTTCGTGCGCGAGCTGTCGGGCCCCGAGGCGATGGGGCCGTGGTCGGCCCGCCCGCTCGACGACGAGGTGTTCGGCAGGATCGTCGCCGACCTCGGCCTGCAGGGCATGGGCGTCACGCCCGCCTACGTGCTCGGCGACACGGCCGTGGCGAGGTTCGGTCAGGAGCCGCGCGGCATTCCCGACCTCGCGGGCTACGCCGCGGGACTGCGCCTGGTCGACGCCCACCTCAGGGCGACCGGCAGGAGCGCGGCGGACTGCACGGCGCTGCCCGCCGCCGAGATCCTGTCAACCTGGGGAGACGAAGCCTGACTCGTAGGCGGCGATCACGGCCTGGGTGCGGTCGCGGGCGCCGAGCTTGGTGAGCACGTTGCCGACGTGCGTCTTCACCGTCTCCTGGCTGACCACCAGCTCGGCGGCGATCTCGCCGTTGGACAGTCCCCTGGTCATCAGCCGCAGCACATCGCCCTCGCGACCGGTCAGCCTGCCGATGCCCGGCACCTCGGTCGCGGGCCTCCTACGCGCCGCGAGCTCCCTGATGGCCGCGGGGAACAGCAGCGTGTCGTTGGCCGCGACCACCCTGATGGCCCGCACCAGGTCGTCGGGCCTGGTGCGCTTGAGCAGGAACCCGTTCGCGCCCGCCCGCAGCGCGTCGTAGACGTAGTCGTCGTTCTCGAACGTCGTCACGACGAGCACCTTGGGCGGCTCGGGCAGCGCGACCAGCTGCCTGGTGGCCTGGATGCCGTCGACGCGCGGCATCCGCACGTCCATCAGCACCACGTCGGGGCGCTCCCTCCGGACCACGGGCAGGACCTCGGCGCCGTCAGCGGCCTCACCGACGACGGTGAGATCCTGCTCGGAGTCGACGATGATCCGCAGCCCGGTGCGGATGAGGTCCTCGTCATCGGCTATCACGACCTTCAGCATCACGCCCCCGACCGTAGCGGCAGCCGTACCTTCACCTGCCACTCGCCCTGCTCGCCCGGGCCCGCGTGGAGGGTGCCGCGCAGGAGCCCGACCCGCTCCCTCATGCCCGCCACCCCCCGCCCGCCGCCCCTTCCGGCCGCGGCCGACGGGGCGTTGGTGACCTCGATGCTCAGCTGGTCGTCCTGTACGGCGGCGGCCAGCCGTACCTCGCCCTGACCGTGTTTGATGGCGTTGGTCAGCGCCTCCTGCACGATCCTGTAGGCCTCGCGCGAGACCACGGCGGGCACGGCGGACAGGTCGCCGACCTCGCGCCGGACGTCGGCGCCCGAAGTGCGGATCAGCTCGTCGAGGTCGGCGAGCGTGGCCTGAGGGGCGCGCGCCTGGACGTCCTCCCTCAGCACGCCGAGCACGTGGTCGAGGTCCTCGAGCGCGGCCCTCGCCGACTGCTCGATCGCCTCGAGCGCCGTCCTCGCGGTCGCGGGGTCGCGCTCGAGGACCCTGCTCGCCGCGGCGGCCTGCAGCGTCACGACGCTCAGCGCGTGGCCGACCGAGTCGTGCAGTTCGCGGGCGAGCCTGTTGCGCTCCGCCAGCTTGCGGGCCTGCTGCTCGGCGACGGCGAGCCGGTCGCCGGGCGAGGGTCCGAGGAGCCTGGGCGCCAGCCTGGCCAGCAGCGCGCCCGCGCCCGCCACCAGGGCGACCAGGGCCACCGCGAAGGCCAGCCCCGCCACGGGCATCCACGCCAGCGGCGCGGCGTGGCCGAGGATCCCGAGCGTGTCGCCGGTGAACGGCACCGCGAGCAGCCACACGACGAACGGCACGACCGCCAGCGTGATGCCGCTCATCAGCCCGCCGACCGCGAGGTGCAGCGTGAACCACAGCGCGGTGCGCCGCCGCTCCCCCCAGGTGCGCCGCCCCCCGGGCAGCGGGTCGACCTTCGCGCCGAGCAGCCCCTCGGCCGCCGACACCTCGAAGGCCCGCAGCGGCAGGAACAGGCCCGTCACCGCGACCAGCGGCAGCACGCCCACGTAGACCAGCACGTCGACGGGGAAGAGCAGCTGCGTCACGCTGCCGCGGCCGGCGAGCGTGCCGCTGGCCAGCACCCCGATCATCATGTACGGCATCAGCAGCGCCCCGCCGAGGATCAGGCAGGCCCACCGTCGGGCGAGGAGTCTCCATCTCACAGATCCCATTCTATGTCGACGTCTATTCACTCCCAGCAGAATGTGCTTTTAGCGAAATATGCTCACGGAGAAAGTCGCCACCGAAATTCGAGCCTTCTCGATAGCGTCCTATTCGTAACGCGAGAGAAAGGTGGACGCATGACGGAGACCACTCGCACGGCCTGGCCTGAGCAGCTCAGCCAGCGCCTGCTGAAGGAGCGCATTATCGTTCTCGGCCAGGAGGTCGACGACGACATTTGCAATCGCCTGTGCGGTGAGCTGCTTTTGCTGGCGGCCGAAGACCCGGTCAGCGACGTCACTCTTTACATCAATTCGCCCGGCGGCTCGATTTCGGCCGGGATGGCGCTTTACGACATGATGCACTTCGTCCCCTGCGACGTGGCGACGGTCGCGATGGGCTTCGCCGCCTCCATGGGGCAGTTCCTGCTGAGCGGCGGCACGCCCGGCAAGCGCTACGCGCTTCCCCACGCGAGAGTCGTCATGCACCAGCCCCTCGGTGGCATCGGCGGCACCGCGAGCGACATCCAGATCCAGGCGGAGAACCTGCTCTACACCAAGAAGCTGATGGCCGAGCTGATCTCCCAGCACACCGGCCAGCCGCTGGAGCGCATCCGCGAGGACTCCGACAGGGACCGCTGGTTCACCGCCCAGGAGGCCAAGGAGTACGGATTCGTCGACCATGTCGTCACCCACGCCGCCGGAGTGATCAAGCGATGAACGCTCGTTACGTGCTGCCGTCCTTCGTCGAGCGGACCAGCTACGGCGTCAAGGAGATGAATCCGTACAACAAGCTGTTCGAGGACCGGATCATCTTCATCGGCACGCCGATCGACGACACCTCGGCCAACGACGTGATGGCGCAGCTGCTCACCCTCGAGTCGCTCGACCCCGACCGGGACATCCAGCTCTACATCAACTCGCCCGGCGGCTCCTTCACCGCGATGACCGCGATCTACGACACGATGCAGTACGTCAGGCCGGAGATCCAGACGGTGTGCATCGGCGAGGCCAGCTCCGCGGCGGCGGTCCTGCTGGCGGCGGGCACCCCCGGCAAGCGGGCGGCGCTGCCGCACGCGCGCATCCTGATCCACCAGCCCGCCACCGAGGGCGGCAGCAGGGGGCAGTCGAGCGACCTGGAGATCCACGCGCGGGAGATCCTGCGGATGCGCGACCAGCAGGAGGAGATCCTGGCCAGGCACACGGGCCGGACGCCGCTCGACATCCGCAAGGACATCGAGCGGGACCGGTTCATGACGGCCGAGCAGGCCCGCACCTACGGGCTGATCGACGACATCTTCGCCGGCAGGAAGCGCACCCTCACACCCGCCTGAGCCCATGGACGCCTTTCCGTGGCGTCCAGGACTTTCCAGCTGGTTCCCAGGACGTTCCGGGGTTCTCGGGACTTACGGGCCAGGACGTTCCGGGACTTACGGGCCAGGAACTTTCCCGGGCTCACGGGCCAGCACGTTCCGGGGCTCACGGGCCAGCACGTTCCGGGGCTCACGGGCCAGCACGTTCCGGGGCTCACGGGACGGGAAGAGGGCGTGACCGGCTTCTCGGACTCCACGTGGCCACCGAGGTCGGCCCTCCGCATGGCGGGCCCTTCGGGAGCTGATCCGGAGCTGATCCAACGGGGGGTATGGCGGGGCGCTCGCGGGTCACAGCGGGCGCCCACACCGGTCCCGGCGCGCAAGATGGGCCGCGCCGGGACCGGATCCCCGCCCCAACCCCTCCGAGGACATCGGCCCCTCACCATCGCCCCGGGAATTCATGCCCGCCATCACCCCGGGAATTCATGCCCGCCATCACCCCGAGGATTCACGCCCGCCATCGCCCCGAGGAGGACGAGCGGACCACATCGGGCGAATCCCTTCGGGGGTGCGCTCACCGCCATCGCAGAGACCGATCGCCGACGCCGCCGATCCCCCCGCGCGGACCGGAGCGCAGCGCCCTTCTGCCGCCCGGATCGGCCTGAGGCAAACGTCCTCGACGCGAGACGGGCCGCCCGAGAAGCGCAGACCCACGGCCCGCACACCCGGGCGGTATAGGAAATGTCAGGACATGTAGCCTGCTTTGCGTTTTGTGGCGTAAGCGGGGGGAGTGGCGGGCGTGTCCGTCGAACAGGTCATCGTGCTTCTGGTGGCCGCCGCGGGAGCGGGCTGGATCGACGCCGTCGTCGGTGGCGGCGGGCTTCTCCAGCTTCCCGCCCTCCTGGTCGCCGGCGTCCCTACCGTCCAGGCGATCGCCACCAACAAGCTGGCCGCCATCTTCGGCACCGCCTCGGCCGCCGTCACCTACGTCCGCACCACCAAGCTCGATCGCGAGGTGGCCGTCCCCGCGGGCGTGCTGGCCGTACTGAGCTCGGGGCTCGGGGCGTCGGCCGCGGCGGCCATCTCCTCCGACGTCCTGCGCCCTCTGGTGATGGTCGTCCTGCTCGGCGTGGCGGCCTTCGTCACCCTGCGCCCTTCGTTCGGCGCGCTCCCCCAGCCGCACCTGCGCACCCGCGCGAGGGTGGGGGCGGCCATCGTGGCGGCCGGGGTGCTGATCGCGTTCTACGACGGCATCATGGGGCCGGGCACGGGAACGTTCCTGATCATCGCGTTCACCACGATCCTCGGGCTCGACTTCGTCCACGCGTCGGCCACCGCCAAGATCATCAACACCGGGACGAACCTCGGCGCGCTGCTGGTCTTCGGCTACCAGGGGCACCTGCTGTGGGCGCTGGGGCTCGGCATGGCGGCCTGCAACGTCGCCGGCGCCCAGGTGGGTGCCCGCATGGCGCTCAAGCGGGGCACGGGGTTCGTCCGCATCGTGCTGCTGTGCGTCGTGGTGGCGATGGTCGCCAGGCTCGCCTGGCAGCAGTTCTCCTGACACGCGAAGCGCCCCCCGCAGGCGACCGGCCCCACGACGCCCGCACGCACGAGTCCAGTCATGCCGGAGCCCGCCCTGCCCGCGCGAGTCCGGAGGGCGGGGTCAGATCGGGTTGCTCTCGCCCATGTCGTCGCCGGGCGACTGTCCAGGGGTGCTCCTGCCCGTCTCGCCGGGCGAGGGGCTCGAGTCGGGTTCCTGCGGCTCGGGTGAGACGGGCACCGGCGGCGGGCTCGGCACGAACTCCGTCGGCGGCAACGGCCGCGGCATCGGCGAACTGTCGTCGTCCCCGCCGAACAGCAGCAGCGCGATCACCGCTCCCATCAACAGGAGCAGCACCAGCACCGCGGCCGCGGCGAGCACCCTGGTCCGCGTCTCGGTGAGGGGCGCGCGCGGCCGTGGCGGCGCGGGCAGCGCGGGCGTGCGGTCGGCCAGCCAGTACGGCACGAAGTCGGGCCCGTGCACCTCGCCGATCAGCGTGCCGCCCACCAGCACGGGCTCCAGGAAGCGCTCGGCGCCCGGCCGTCCGGGGACGTAGGGCACCGCGACCCACGGCGCCTGGCCCAGGTCCGCCGCGATGACCGTCGGACCGTCGGAGACCGTGTTCTTGTTCCTGGCCCTGGCGACCCACCCGCGCACTCCTGAGGCGGAGCGGATCGCCGTCACGAACCGTTCGCGGGCCGAGGGGTCGAGCGCCGCCCCTCGGGTGAGCAGCGCGATCGACACCGCCCTGCCGTCGGCCGCCTGCCCGAGGTAGACCAGGCCGGCAGGCGCGGTGGACAGCCTGGCCTGTACGGCGAACCCTCCGAGGCGCGGCGGGTCACCGTACTGCAGCGGAACGGCCATGCGAGTCATCAAAGCACGTATACCCGGCGCGCCGGGTCGTGCACCCATAAGCCTTGTTTGGTGGAATAGCACACATGAGCACTGCCGAAGAGCTGTCGACGGGTACCGACGCGGCCGTGCTGCGTCAGACCCTTGAGGAGGTCCGGCGCGTCATCGTCGGACAGGATCATATGGTCGAGCGGCTGGTGGTGGCGCTGCTCGCCCGCGGCCACTGCCTGCTCGAAGGCGTCCCGGGCGTGGCCAAGACGCTGGCCGCCTCCACCTTGGCCACCGTGGTGGGCGGCACGTTCGCCCGCATCCAGTTCACCCCCGACCTGGTGCCGAGCGACATCGTCGGCACCCGCGTCTACCACCCCTCGAGCGAGCAGTTCGACGTCGAACTGGGCCCGGTGTTCGTCAACTTCCTGCTCGCCGACGAGGTCAACCGCGCGCCGGCGAAGGTGCAGTCCGCGCTGCTGGAGGTGATGGCCGAGCGGCAGGTGACGCTGGCGGGCGTCACGCATCCGCTGCCGAGGCCGTTCATCGTGCTGGCCACGCAGAACCCGATCGAGTCGGAGGGCGTCTACCCGCTGCCCGAGGTGCAGCGCGACCGGTTCCTGTTCAGGGTCAGGGTGCCGCACCCGAGCGCGCACGAGGAGATGGAGATCCTGCACAGGATGAGCGTCGCTCCGCCCGTGCCCGAGCGGATCCTCGACCCCGAGCGGCTGCTCGCCCTGCAGCAGCAGGCCGAGCAGGTCTCGGTGCACCAGCTGGTCGCCGACTACGTGGTGCGCCTGGTGATGTCCACCCGCGTGCCCGCCGAGTACGGCATGCCGGACCTGGCCGACACGATCGAGGTCGGCGTCAGCCCCCGCGCCACGCTCGGTCTGGTGGCGGCGGGCCGCGCGCTGGCGGTGCTGCGGGGGCGCGACTACCTGCTTCCCGACGACGTGCGCGACGTGGCGGTGGACGTGATGGGCCACCGGCTCATGCTCACCTTCGACGCCCTGGCCGACGGCATCGATCCCGAGCACGTGATCAGGCAGATCCTGCACGCCGTACCGCCGCCCCTCGTGGTCTGGAACCAGAACAGGTGACCCGCGCGCCGGAGAAGGGGGCGTCGTGACGAACCAGGCCGAGCAGGCGCTGCGCAGGCTCGAGCTGACGATCACCAGGAAGCTGGACGGCCTGCTGCACGGACAGCACGCGGGCCTGCTGCCCGGTCCCGGCAGCGAGGCCGGCGACAGCCGCGTGTACGTGCCGGGTGAGGACGACGTGCGGCGCATGGACTGGGCGGTGACCGCCCGCACGACGATCCCGCACGTGCGCGACCTGATCTCCGACAGGGAGCTGGAGACGTGGGCGCTGGCCGACCTGTCGCCCAGCATGGACTTCGGCACCGCCGACACCGACAAGCGTGACCTGGTGGTCTCGGCGATCGGCGCGATCGGGTTCCTGACCAGCAGGATGGGCGACCGGTTCGGCGCGCTGGTCCTGCACGACGACGCTCTGCACCGGATGCCCGCCAGGACCGGCCGCCCCGCCCTGTACGGCCTGCTGCACTCGCTGCTAGACGCGCCGCGCGGCCGGGCCGTGCCCGATGCCCCCGATCTGGCGGAGGGCATCGACGTGCTGGCGGCCATGCGCAGGCGGCACGGCCTGCGGGTGGTGGTCTCCGACTTCCTCGACGCCCGTCCGAGCCTCGACCCCGACGCCGAGCGCGAATGGGAGCGGCCGATGCGGCGGCTGGCGGCCCGGCACCAGGTGCTCGCGGTCGAGGTCATGGATCCCCGCGAACTGGAGCTTCCGGACGTCGGTGCCGTGGCGTTCACAGACCCGGAGACTGGGCACGTAAGCGACGTACACCTTTCGCCGCGGGTGCGCGCCGCCTACGCCGAGGCGGCGGCCCTGCAGCGGGAGGGCACCCGGGCCGCGCTGCGCAGGGCCGGGGTGGCCCACCTGGTGCTGCGCACGGACAGGGACTGGGTGTTCGACATCGCGCAGTTCGCGCTACGCCAGCGGCGCATGACGCATCTGGCACACCGAAGGGCGGGTACGTGAGCGAGGATCGCGCGGCAAGCACCCAGGAGCGGGAGGATTCGTGACGTTCCTCGCGCCGACCTATCTGTGGCTGTTCGCCCTGGTGGCGCTGGTGGTCGCGGTGTACGTGGCCGCGCAGTTCAGGCGGCGCCGCTACACCGTGCGCTTCACCAACCTGGCCCTGCTGTCCCTGGTCGCCCCCAGCGCTCCAGGATGGCGGCGGCACGTGGCCCCCCTGCTGTTCCTCATCATGATGAGCCTGCTGGTCGTCGGCGCGGCCAGGCCCGCCGACCAGGTGCGCGTGCCGCGCGACAGGGCCACGATCATCGTGGCGCTGGACGTGTCGCTGTCGATGGACGCCGACGACGTGCCGCCCAGCCGCATCGCCGCCGCCAAGACCGCCGCGCAGTCGTTCGTGCGCGGCCTGCCCGAGCGCTTCAACGTGGGCCTGGTCTCCTTCGCCCGCTCCGCCAACGTGGTCATCTCCCCCACCACCGACCGCCCTGCCGTCGTGACCGCGATCGCGAACCTGGCCACCAGGCCGGGCACCGCGATCGGCGAGGCGGTCTTCAACTCGCTGGAGTCGATCCGCTCCTTCGACCAGCGCGCGGCCACCGACCCGCCGCCCGCCGCGATCGTCCTGCTGTCCGACGGCGACAACACCTCGGGCCGCTCGGTGAACGAGGCCGTCGACGCCGCCAAGCAGGCGCGGGTGCCGGTCTCGACCATCGCGTACGGCACGCAGGACGGCGCCGTCATGATCGACGGCCGCCCGGTGACCGTACCGGTGAACAAGGCCACCCTGCAGTCACTGTCGGAGGGCACCTCGGGCCGCGCCTACGCCGCCGAGTCGGGCACCGAGCTGCGCGAGGTCTACGAGCAGATCGGCACCTCTCTCGGGTTCAAGACCGTCAGCCAGGAGGTCAGCCAGTACTTCATCGTCGCGGCGATCGTCGCCGGCCTGCTCGTGGCGGCGGCGGCGATCCTGCTGGGCCATCGCATTCCTTGAGGGCGGTAACGTTTTCCCACGTGGCCCACTACTTCGAGGAGCAGCCGAAGGCGGCGAGCAGACCCGCGTCCGTCGATCTGGTCCTGCCCGACCTTCACCTGCGGCTGGCGACCGACAGGGGCGTCTTCTCCCCTGACCGGCTCGACCTCGGCACCCGCATCCTGCTGGAGAGCGTGCCGAAGCCCCCGCAGGAGGGCGATCTGCTCGATCTGGGCTGCGGCTACGGTCCCATCGCGCTGACCATGGCCGCCCGCGCGCCCGAGGCGAACGTGTGGGCCGTCGACGTCAACCGCCGCTCGCTGGAGCTGACCCTGCGCAACGCCGAGGCCGCCGCCCTCCCCCGGGTGCGGCCCGTGCACGTCGACGAGGTGCCCGAGGACGTGCGCTTCGCGGCGATCTGGTCGAATCCGGCGATCCGCATCGGCAAGCAGGCCATGCACGAGATGCTGACCCGCTGGCTGACCCGGCTGACCCCCGACGGGGTGGCCTACCTCGTGGTGCAGAAGCACCTCGGTTCCGACTCCCTGCAGCGCTGGCTGTCCGACCAGGGGTGGCAGGCGACCCGCCACACCTCCCGCGCCGCGTACCGAATCCTGAAGGTGACCCGATGAGAAAGCAGCTGCGCCCGACCGACGTCAAGCGGCTCAACCGCACATGGCGTCGCAGCACGGAGAACCGACTGTCGATGATCGTCGAGTCGGTGACGGGCCCGTTCAACATCGGCTCGATCTTCCGCAGCGCGGCCGCGTTCGGCGTCGACCAGATCTGGCTGGCGGGCAACGCGACTCCGCCCACCAACCCGAAGGCGGGCAAGACCGCGCTCGGCACCGACAGGCTCGTGGCGTGGAAGGACGCCGTGCCGGTGCTCGACGCGGTGCGCGAGGCGAAGGACGACGGCTACACCGTCATCGCGATCGAGCTGACCGGCGAGGCTCGCCCCTTGCACAGGACCAACCTCGACCGTGACGTGTGCCTGGTCGTCGGCAGCGAGGACCACGGCTGCTCCCCCGCCCTGCTCGACGCCGCCGACCTCGCTGCCTACATCCCTCAGGTCGGCAGGGTCGGCTCCTTCAACGTCGGCGTGGCCGCCGCGATCGCGCTGTCCGAGGCCCGCCGTCAGGAATGGAGTAAATTGCCCGAGTCGTAACCCGGGTGACATGACGGGCCGGGCTCACAACCGGCATACTCGGCCTGTGTTCAGCCGTCGATTCGCGTTTCTCGATCATCCCGGCCCGCTGGCCTTCGCACATCGCGGCGGGGCACTCGAAGGGCTCGAGAACACCACCACGGCCTTCGAACGGGCGGTCGGGCTCGGCTACACCTACTTGGAGACCGACGCGCACGCCACCTCCGACGGCGTGCTGCTGGCCTTCCACGACCACACGCTCGACAGGGTGACCGACCGCCGGGGCAGGATCGCCGACCTGCCCTACAGCTTCGTCAGGCAGGCCCGCATCGGCGGCGTGCACGACATCCCCCTGTTGGAGGACCTGCTCGGTTCCTTCCCCGAGGCGCGGTTCAACATCGACGTCAAGGAGGCCGGCGCGATCGAGCCGCTGGCCGCCGTGGTCAGGCGGACGAACGCCTTCCACAGGATCTGCCTGACCTCCTTCTCCGACGAGCGGCTGGTCAGGGCGCGCGCGGCGATGGGCCGCGAGGTGTGCTCGGCGCTCGGCCCGCGAGGCGTCGCGGCCCTGCGCGCCGCGGCCGCCACCTCGGGGTACGGCCGTGTCCTCGCCCGCCTGGCCCGTTCGGGCGTGCCGTGCGCGCAGGTGCCGGTCGGCTTCCGCGGGCTGCGGGTCACCACCCGCTCCCTCGTGCGTACGGCGCACGCTCTTGGCATGCAGGTCCACGTGTGGACCATCAACGACACCCTGCGCATGGACCACCTGCTCGACCTGGGTGTCGACGGCATCATGACCGACAACATCTCCGGCCTGCGCGACGTCCTCGACCGGCGCGGGCTCTGGCACCCCGGCCAGCTCGCAGCCTAGGAGCCCTGCCTTGGCAGTCCCCTCACCCCCTGACGTCTCCGACGACTCCCCCGCCGCCCGCCGCCGAGAACAGCGCGGCTGGTACTGGTACGACTGGGCGAACTCTGCGTTCCCCACCACCGTGCTGACGGTGTTCCTCGGGCCCTACCTGACCGACATCGCCGAGACCGCCGCGGCGGGCGCGCCGTACGTGGACGTGCTCGGCTTCGACGTACGGCCCAGCGCCTACTACTCCTTCGTGGTCGGCGTGGCGGCCGTGCTGCAGATCGTGCTGATGCCGATCGCGGGAGCGCTGGCCGACCACACGGGGCGCAAGAAGGAGCTGATGGGCTTCTTCGCCATGGTGGGCGCGGCGGCGACCGTCTGCTTCTGGTTCGTCAGCGACGGGCGCTACCTGCTGGGCGGCGCGCTGTTCCTGGTCGCCAACGTCGGGTTCGCGTGCGCGTTCGTCATCTACAACTCCTTCCTGCCCGAGATCGCCACACCGGCCGAGCGCGACAGGGTGTCGGGCATGGGCTGGGGCTTCGGCTACCTCGGCGGCGGGTTGTTGCTGGCCGTACACCTGGTGCTGTTCCTGCGGGCGGAGTCGTTCGGGCTGGACGGCGGCACCGCGGCGCGCATCGCGCTGAGCTCGGCGGGGCTGTGGTGGGGCGGGTTCACGATTATCCCGCTGCTGCGGCTGCGCAACAGGCGCGCGGCGGCCGAGCGGGGCGAGACGGCGGGACGGGCGGTCGCGGGCAGCTTCCGCCAGCTCGGCAGGACGGCGATGGAGCTGCGGCGCTACCCGCTCACGCTGGCCTTCCTGGTGGCCTACCTGCTCTACAACGACGGCGTGCAGACCGTCATCTCCTTCTCCGCGACATACGCCGACAAGGAGCTCGGACTGGACAAGACCGTGCAGATCGCGGCCATCCTCATGGTGCAGTTCGTCGCGTTCGGCGGGGCACTGCTGCTCAGCCGTCTGGCCTCGCTGTTCGGCGCCAAGCGGGTGGTGCTGGCCGCGCTGGTGGCGTGGACCGCGGTCGTGTGCGTGGCCTACTTCCTGCCCAAGGGCTCGGCCACGGCCTTCTTCGCGCTGGGCTTCGCCATCGCGATCGTCATGGGCGGCACGCAGGCGCTGTCCCGCTCGCTGTTCTCGCACGTGATCCCGCGTGGCAAGGAGGCCGAGTACTACAGCCTCTACGAGATCAGCGACAAGGGCTCGACCTTCCTCGGCTCGTTCACGCTGGGCCTGGCGCTACAGCTGACCGACAGCTACCGGCTCGGCATCATCTCGCTGGTGATCTTCTTCATCCTGGGCGGCGCGCTGCTGGCGGCCGTCAACCTGCCCAAGGCGATCCGCGAGGCGGGCAACGAGGTGCCGGAGAAGGTCTAGCCTCCGATGCCGAGACCTTCGGCCCCTGGGGCGGCCAGCACCATCGTCCCGGGGCCCTGGGCCGCGCCGGGGCCTCCCAGCACGGTGATCGTGTCGGCGCGCGCCTCGCCGCCGCAGTGCGGGCAGGTGACCACGGGCGTGAACAGCTCACCGCACGAGTGCCGCAGCAGCGCCGGAGGGCCGCCGGGAGGGGTCGACCACTTGTCGCCCCATGCCATCAGCGTGATCAGCGCGGGCACGATCTCCCGGCCCGCCTCGCCCAGGTGGTATTCGTAGCGGACCGGCCGCTCCTGGTAGAGCCGCTTCTCGACCACACCCGCCGCGACGAGCCGCTCCAGCCTGGCCGTCAGCAGGTTGCGGGAGATGCCCAGATCCTCGGCGAGCTCGTCGAACCTGCGCACGCCCAGGAAAAGGTCGCGAAGGATCAGCGGCGTCCACGGCTCGCCGATCACGCCGACCGCCTGAGCGATTGAGCAATGCATGTCCCCGAACCTGTTCATGACCCCAGCATAGTCAGTTGCTAAAGTGAACTCGTATCAGTTCACTTTCAGGACTAACCCTTCAGGGAGCCCAGGATGAACAACGCACTCCGCTACCGCGAGGCCGGCGAGAAGAAGGACCTCGACGCGCTCATGTCCACGCTCGCGCCCGACGTGGTCTTCCACTCCCCGCTCAGCGCCCGGGCCGGATTCCGGGGCCACGACGAGCTGAGGGCCCTGTTCGGCGTCGTCTTCGCCACCATCGGCGAGCTCCGCTACCACACCGACGTCGGCGACGACAGGACCCGCATGCTCGCCGCCACCACCACGCTCGGCGGCCACACCATGGAGGAGTCGGTCCTGCTCAAACTCGACGAGAGCGGCCTGATCTCCGAGATCACGATGTTCGTCCGCCCGCTGCCGGCCCTCACCAGGCTCATGGCCGCGCTCGGAACCGGGCTGGCGCGCGCGCAGGGAAGGAAGGCGGTGGCCGCACTGGTCGGCCTGGCGGCGGGACCGCTGGTGTTCATGACGGAGAGCGGCGACAGGACCCTGGTCCCACTCGTCACCGGAGCGTCGCCGCGCCGCTGAAGAACCTTCTCGCGCCTCGAACCCCGCCATGGCCGCCCTATGCGGAACGCATGTCCATGAGGTGATCCCGGCACTACTTCACGGCCGCCCCGACCGGCGATCCTGAGAGCGCACACGCTCAGGCGCAGAGCAGTTCTCACTACAGAGAGCACCGCTCTTGACATCGCTGCTCCTTAACGAGAGCATTGCTCTCACAATAGGGCACCTTCCCCCATCTGGAGTTCTCGTGAAGCTCACCCAGGCGGCCTACGCGCTCACCGGCGCGCTCTTCCTCGTCTATCCGGCCGTGCGTCCCTCAGGGGACGACGCCGCCGCGATGTCCACGACCGCCTGGGTGGTCGGCCACCTCGCGGCGATGATCGGGTTCATCCTCCTCGGCCTGGCCGCGCTCGGACTGCACCAGATCCTGAAGGATCGGCTCTCGCTGCGGGCGGCGGTGGTGACCTGGATCGGCGCTGGGCTGACGCTTCCCTACTACGGCGCCGAGGACTTCGGCCTCAACGTGATCGCCAAGCGGGCCCTGCGTGACAACACCCCGGCGCTGATGGAACTCGCCGTGGAGTTCCGCTACGGCGCGCCGGCGGTGACGATGTTCGCGATCGGGCTGGCCCTGTTGGGCATCGGCACGATCATGACCGCGGTGTCCGTGTGGCGCTCGGGGACCCTGCCGGCGTGGAGCGCCGTGCCGCTGGCGGTGGGGTTCGCGCTCTTCATCCCGCAGTTCTTCGCGCCGATCTACGCCATCCGCATCGCCCATGGCGCGCTGATCGCGGTCGGCGGGGTGTGGCTGGCGATCGCGCTGGCCAGGGGACGCACGAGGGCCGATGCGGGCGTGCCCGCCTGAGAACCCTCAACCCACGGACCGAGGCCGGTACGCCGCTCACAGGCGTCCCGGCCTCGGTCCGTGGGCCGTCGCCGTGCCGCCCGGCGGAGGCCGACACGGCGGGACCTCAGCGGCGCAGTCGCTCGAGAGGCGTGAGCGAGGAGGCGCGGGGGCGCGGGGGCCGTGGGAAGGGCCGGGGTGAGGCAGCGTTCCCGGCGGAACGATCCACCGGACGTGGTGGCGAGGCGGAAATCGGTTCGTGGAGCGGAGGAGATGGCGCGGGCGCCGGTGGGAGGTGCGGCGGCCGAGGCCAGGGTGCTGATCCGGGGGGTAGAGGATGTGATCGGCGTGTCCGCCGACGATCTCGCCAGGCCCTCAGAGCCCGGCGCGCTCACCTCTCGTCGCAAAAAGCGAGATTGGATCACCCCTTGGGTGGGAATCCACTCACGGTATCAAGCGTTAGACACCGTGGGAGACAGACCCCCCACGATGGGGGCCCTGTAGGAGGCATTAAAACATGGGCGAGCGCGCACTTCGTGGCACCAGGCTCGGGGCAACCAGCTACGAGAACGACCGTAACACGGATCTGGCCCCGCGCCAGGAGGTGTCCTACACCTGTTCGAAGGGGCATCGCTTCGAGGTTCCGCTTGCAGCTGAGGCAGAGATCCCCGCGACCTGGGAGTGCCGCATGTGCGGCGCCACCGCGGTTCGCGTGGACGGCGAGCTGCCGGAGGCCAAGAAGGCGAAGCCCCCGAGGACGCACTGGGACATGCTGCTGGAGCGGCGGTCCATCGAGGACCTGGAGGAGGTTCTCAACGAGAGGCTGGCGATCCTTCGCGCACAGCGACGCAAGAGCGCCTGACCTCCGACACGGTGACGCTGGAACGCCCCGGACCTTCCCGGTCCGGGGCGTTTTTGCTGCCCTGAGGCCGGCACCCCCACGCAGGCTCGCCGGTCAGCGTGGCCGGTAACGGCCGGTCCCCAGCCGCGCTGTGCCGACTCCGTGGGCGGACCGGGGCAGGCCGCGAAGGGACGTCGCGAAGGGCAGGACGGGAAAGGACTCAGGGAAGGGCCGCCGTTCACCCGGACGGGCGGCCGGTTGAACCGCGGGCGATCAGCGTCGGTGGGAAGACGTGGTCGACGTGGGGCGTGTGATAGCCCTGCAGGCGCTCCCACAGCGCGTTGGCCGCGGCCCCCGCCATCTGCTCGATGGGCTGGTGGACGGTGGTCAGGGGCGGGTTGCTGTGCGAGGCGAGATAGGAGTCGTCGTACCCGATCACGGACACGTCGCCCGGCACGGACAGGCCCGCCTGGCGTGCCGCGGCGAGGGCGCCGAGCGCCATGAGGTCGCTGCCGGCGACGATGGCGGTCGCGCCGGCCGCCAGCAGCCGTTGGGCGGCGGCGTGCCCGCCCGTCAGCGAGTAGTCGGTCTCCGCGTAGAGCGCGTCGTCGACCGAGCCGAACCATTTGCGCATCTCCCTGCGGTAGCCGTTCAGCCGGTTCTGCGAGGGCCGCAGGTACCCCTGGCCGCCGGCCAGGCCGATGCGGGTGTGTCCGAGGGACCGTAGGTGCGCCACCGCCATCGCCGCGCCCGCGGCCTCGTCGGTGGTCACGGTGGAGACCGGCAGGTCGGGGACGTGCCCGCCGACGAGCACCATCGGCAGGTGCTGCTGGTGGAGCTGCCAGTAGAAGCCGTGGTCTGCCGAGGGGTTGGCGTGCCGTCCCGAGATCAGGACCAGGCCCTGGATGCGCTGCCGTACGAGAGAGGCGATGTAGTCGAGCTCGGTCGGCCCCTTCTTGGTGGAGCTGCCGATCATCGCGGTCACGCCGACGGCGCCGAGCCTCGTCTCGATCGCGCCGGCGAGGAGCGGGAAGACGGGGTTGTCCAGCTCCGGGACGATGATGCCGACGAACGGCTCGGACGCGGGCGCGGGCGCGACCATGCCCTGCTCGCGCATGGCGCGAAGCACGCGGTCGCGGGTCTCCTCCGCCACGCCAGGCCGGTCGTTGAGCACGCGGCTGACCGTCGCCGCGCTGACCCCCACGCGCTTGGCGATCGTCCGGACCGACAGCCTTGACATCCGCCCTCCAGAAACTATTGAAACATGTTGCCGAGTGTTGCGACCTTCTTCGGGAGCGACCTAGGCTCCCGGCCAGATAAGCAGGTAAGCAGCGAATTGCGGAGCACTGACAGCATGTGGCAGTCCGAAACACTTTGCAACACGAGCGCGCACCACGACGGTTCGCCGCTCTACGTGTCCGACCCGTCGCCGGGGCTGGGCGAGCGTGTCGAGGTGTTCGTGCGCACCGCCGGCGCGCTTGGCGTCAAGCGCCTGTACGTGCGCACCTCCCCCGACGGCGAGCCCAGGTTCACCGAGGCGAGGATCGACAGGGCCACGCAGGACGAGACGTGGTGGAGGGCGCCTGTCGAGATCGTCAACCCTGAGTGCGGCTACCGCTTCCTGTTGCACACGGAGCGCGGGCCGCTCTGGCTCAACGCGTCGGGGCTGCGCCGTACCGAGGTCACCGACGCCGCCGACTTCACGCTCACCGCCTATCCGCCGCCGCCCGCCTGGGCTGCGGACGCGGTGATCTACCAGATCTTCCCCGACCGTTTCGCCCGCTCCGACCGGCCACGCGGCCCCCTGCCCGGCTGGGCCAGGCCCGCGGCCTGGGACGAGCCCATCCCGTACGGCAGGCCCGAAGCGCTCCAGCAGATCTACGGCGGCGACCTGTGGGGCGTGGCCGACCGCCTGGACCACATCGCCGGGCTCGGCGCCAACCTGATCTACCTGACGCCCTTCTTCCCCGCCCGTTCCAACCACCGCTACGACGCCACCACGTTCGACCGGGTGGACCCGCTGCTCGGCGGCGACGAGGCGCTCAGGGAGCTCACCGCCAGGGCGCATGCCCGCGGCATCCGGGTGATCGGCGACATCACGCTCAACCATTCGGGCGACGGTCACGACTGGTTCACCAGCGCCATGGGCGACCCCCGCAGCCCCGAGCGCGAGTTCTACTACGTGGACGGCGACGACTACGCCACGTTCGCGGGTGTGAGGACGCTGCCCAAGTTCGACCACAGGTCGGCCGAGCTGCGAAGACGCCTGGGCAGGGTGATGGCCCGCTATCCGGACGAGTTCGGGCTCGACGGCTGGCGTGTGGACGTCGCCCAGTCGGCGGGCCGTCACGGTGGCGTCGAGCTCAACGACCTGGTCGCCGCGGACGCCAGGGCGGCGCTGGGAGAGGGAAGGCTGCTGCTGGCCGAGCACCAGTTCGACGCGTCGGCGGCGCTGCGCGGCGACGGCTGGCACGGCACCATGTCCTACGCGGGCTTCGCCCGGCCGGTCTGGTCGTGGCTGGCGCTGGAACGTGCCACCGAGTTCTGGGGCACGCCGGGCCCCATCCCGCTGTACGGCGGGCGGGACGTCGCCGACGTGATGCGCGAGCATGCCGGCCGGCTCCCGTGGCGTTCCTACACCCACAACCTCACGCTGCTCGACTCGCACGACACGGCCAGGTTCCGGTCGATCGCGGGCCGCGACCGCCAGCATCTCGGCGTCGCGCTCCTGTTCACGCTGCCGGGACTGCCCATGATCTTCGCAGGGGACGAGGTCGGCGTGGAGGGGGTGCATCTGGAGGACGGCCGCCGCCCCTTCCCTTGGGACGAGGGGACGTGGGACCGGCAGACGTACCGGACCTACGGCGAGCTCGTGGCACTGCGCCGGAGCAGGCAGGCGCTGCGCAGGGGCGGCCTGCGCTGGCTGCGCGCCGAGGACGACGTCCTGCTCTTCGAGCGTGCCGTGCCGGGCGAGAGCCTGCTGATCCAGGTCAGCAGGGCAAGCCACGCGCCGGTGCCGGCCCCCTGCGCGCTGTCCAGCCTCACCGGAGGTCCCGACCTGCGACCTGGAGAGCCGATGCCGGGCGACGGGCCCGCCTTCCATGTCTGGGAGGTCGCCCGATGATCGAGGTTCTGGCCGGTGTGCGCTCCGAGGCGCTCGGCAACGCGAGGGACGTGTTCGTCTACCTGCCGCCCGGCTACGACGCGGCGGCGGGGCCGTACCCGCTGGTGGTCCTGCACGACGGGCAGCACGTGTTCGCGGGCGCGGGCCTCGAGCCGAGCTGGCGGGTGGACGAGACGCTCGACGACCTCATCGGCAGGGGGCTGTTGCCGCCGCTGGTGGCCGTGGGCGTCGCCAACGCCGGTGACCAGCGCGGCAACGAGTACTCGCACGAGGTGCCGTACCCGCGCGACCCGAACGGCAGCTGCCGCGGCGAGCTGTACGAGCGCTTCCTCGTCGAGGAGCTGCTCCCGCTGGTGCGCGAGCGCTACGCGATCACCGGCGACCCCGGCGCGACCGCCGTGATGGGCTCCTCCATGGGCGGCCTGGTCAGCTACCACCTGGCCTTCCGCCGTCCTGACGTGTTCGGTCTCGCGGCCGTGCTGTCGCCGTTCCTCGTCTTCGTGGACCCGGAGACCCTCGAGGAGACGCCGGTCTTCCGCCGCTTCCCCGGGCGCGGGCCGAACCGGATCTGGATCGACATCGGCGGCATGGAGGGCCTGATCATGGTCAAGCCGGTGCGCGAGCTGGTCGGCCACCTCATCGGCGTGGGGTACGGGCCCGACGAGGACCTGCGCTACCGTCACGAGCCGTCCGCGCCGCACCATGAGGACGCCTGGGCAGGGCGTGCGGGCAGCGCGCTGCTCCACCTGTTCGGCGTGGAGGGCCCGCCGGTCGCGCTGTCGGGCTCGGACGGTCATGGCGCCGTCGGCCAGGCCGTGGACGTCGCGCCCGTCGGCGAGCGGTCCGACGGCTGCGTCTACTCGGTGCTGAGCGCCGATGTGACGTGGCGACCGCCCCAGATGCTGGAGCCCGGCGCGGGTCACGGCCTGTTGACCGGGGTGGAGGCGGGGACCGCCGAGGTCGTCGCCAGAGCCGGACGGCTGGAGGCGGCCGGGCGGGTCACGGTCGTGGACGGCCCGGCCGACGCGCTGCTCGACGTCACCGTCGTCGTCCCTGAGGACACCCCGGCCGATTCGCCGGTCTACTTCTCCGGCCTGGTCACCACCGAGGTCGCGCCCGGCGTCCACCACGGCGCGTGGCGGCTGCCGCGCGGCGTCGGCCTGAACGGCACCATCGGCCGCGGCTGGCGCCGCGACGGGCTGGACGCCGACGGCCTGCCCATCCGCACCCCCCTACGGCACGACGGGGACCGGCGCGTGTGGGTGCGCGTCGCGGCCTGGAGCGATCCCGCCCAGGCCGACCCGCACGCCGGATCCTGAGGAGAATCCCGATGCGTACCCTTCCGATCCTTGCCGCGCTCCTGGCGCTGGCCGGATGCGCGGCCGAGCAGGAGCCGCCTGCCACGCCGACGCTGACCGTGTGGGCCGACGACGACAGGGCGGCCCCGCTGGCGCGGATCGCCGCCCGCTTCGAGCAGGAGCGCGGCGTCAAGGTCAAGATCGTGCAGAAGGCGATGGGCGGCCTGCGCGACGACTTCGTCTCCCAGGCGCCCTCGGGCCAGGGACCGGACGTGATCGTCGGCCCGCACGACTGGCTGGGCAAGCTCGTCCAGAACGGCGTCGTCGCGCCTCTCGACCTGTCGGCCAGGTCCGCGCTCTTCTCGAAGGTGGCGCTGGACGGCATGACCTACCGGGGGCAGACGTACGGCCTGCCGTACGCGGTCGAGAGCGTGGCGGTCCTGCGCAACAACAAGCTCGTGCCCGTGGCCCCCCGGACGTTCGACGAACTGGTCGCCAAGGGAGAGGCGCTGGTGGCGTCGGGCAGGGCGGTCTTCCCCGTCGGCCTGCCCGTCGATCCGAAGGCGGGCTCGCCGTTCCACCTGTACGCGCTGCAGACCTCCTTCGGCTCGCGGGTGTTCGGCGACGGCGGCGACCTGGAGATCGACAACGCGGGCGGGCTCCGGTTCGCCGCGTACCTGCGCGGACTGGCCAGGCGGAAGGCGGTGTCGACGTCGCTGACCGGGGACATCGCGACCAGCGCCTTCCTCAAGGGCGAGACGCCCTTCCTGGTCACCGGGCCGTGGGACGTGCCCGCCGTGACCAAGGCGGGCGTGCCGTTCTCCGTGGACCCGGTGCCGCCCGCGGGAGACGGTCAGGCCAGGCCGTTCGTGGGCGTGCAGGGGTTCTACGTCAGCGCCAAGAGCGCCAACCCGATCCTGGCCAACGACCTGCTGGTCAACTACCTGGCCACCCCGGAGGCGCAGAGGGCGCTGCACTCGGCGGGAGGGCGCCCTCCCGCGATGACCTCTGTACGCGAGGAGCTCGCGGGTGACCTGGTCATGACAGGGTTCGCCAAGGCCGCGGCCGAAGGCCTGCCCACGCCCAACGTCCCGCAGATGGACGCGGTCTGGGCCGACTGGGGGCTGTCCCAGCTGGCGATCATCGCGGGGCAGGGCGACCCTGCGGACCTGACCAGGAAGGCCGCGGACAAGATCCGTGCCAAGATCGGCTCGTCGTGAGGCGCGCGCTGAGGCTGGCGCCGCTCGCCGTGGTGGACGCGCTGGCCCTGTACGGGCTGGTGGCGCTCGGCGGGCAGCGCTCGTGGTGGATGTTCGCCGGCCTGCTGGCGGGGACGGTGGCGATCAACGGGATCTACCTGAGCAAGCGGGCCGTGCCGGCCAAGTACCTGGCGCCAGGGGTCCTGCTGCTGCTGGTCTACCAGGTGTACGTGGTCCTCTACACGGGCTATGCGGCGTTCACGAACTACGGCGACGGCCACAACGGGACCAAGGCGGACGCGATCGCGGCGATCCTGGCCGGCAGCGAGGTGAAGGTGGAGGGGGCCGGGCCGTATCCGATCAGGATCATGGAACGGGACGGGCGGCTCGGGCTCCTGGTGGAGGGCCGGCCGGCGGCGGGATGGCGGCCTCTGGCGTACGGCGAGATCGTCGCCAGGCAGGCGGAGATCACGGCGCTGCGCGTGCCGGAGGACGGCGGGACGCTGAAGACCGCCGACGGTGTGACCGCGGCGCTCTACCGGGCCACGCTCGCCTACGACGCCAAGAGCGACAGCATCACCGACGGGAGCGCCGTGTACCGCGACGGGGGGCACGGCGCCTTCACCGCCGCGAACGGGCGCTCGCTGAGCCCCGGCTGGAAGGTCTTCGTCGGTCCCGAGAACTTCACCCGCGTGTTCACCGATGCCGGAATCAGGGCACCGTTCCTCGAGGTTCTCGTCTGGACGTTCGTGTTCGCGACCCTGTCGGTGGCACTCAGCTTCGGCCTCGGCCTCGCGCTCGCCCTGATCCTCGACGGTCACCGGATCTACCGTTCGCTACTGATCTTCCCGTACGCCTTCCCCGCGTTCATGGCGGCGCTGCTCTGGCAGGGGCTGCTCAACACCGACCACGGGTTCGTCAACGTCGTGCTGCTCGGCGGGGCGCACGTCCCGTGGCTGTCGGATCCGTGGCTGGCCAGGCTGAGCGTGCTGCTGGTGAACGTGTGGATCGCGTTCCCCTACATGTTCCTCGTTTGCACCGGCGCTCTGCAGGCCATCCCGCCCACGCTGTCGGAGGCCGCGCAGATGGACGGGGCCGGGCCGTGGCGGGTGCTGCGGGCGATCAAGCTTCCGCTGCTGCTGGCCTCGACCGCCCCTGTGCTGGTGGCGACGTTCGCCTTCAACTTCAACAACTTCAACGTGATCTACATGCTCACCGGGGGCGGGCCGAGGGACTTGAGCGCGCCGGTCGACGTGGGCTCGACCGACCTGCTGATCTCGCTGGTCTACAAGCTGGCCTTCGGCGGCGCCTCCAGGAACTACGGCCTGGCCTGCGCGGTGTCCATCGTGATCTTCACGGTGATCGCGGCGGTGTCGCTGGCCGGGTTCCGCAGGGCGCGGCGGCTGGAGGCGGCATGAAGGCATGGAGGCACCTGGTCGGCGTGCCGGCCGCGGTGGTCGCGCTGTTCCCCATGGTGTTCGTGCTGGCCGCGTCGCTCGATCCCAGCGGCACGCTGACCGGGTCGAACGACCTGTTCGCGGCCGTGACGTGGGATCACTACGCGACGCTGTTCACCGACGGGCTGCATCCCTTCCCCCTCTGGTTCGCCAACTCGATGGTGATCGGGCTGGTCACCGCGGCGGGGTCGGTGTTCCTCGGCGCGTGCGCGGCCTACGCCTTCTCCCGCTTCCGGTTCAGGGGGCGCCGGGCAGGGCTCGCCGGGCTGGTGTTCATCCAGTTGTTCCCCCAGGTCCTGGCCTATGTGGCGATCTTCCTGTTGCTGTCGGCCGTCAAGGAGGTGTTCCCGCCGCTCGGGCTGGGGAGCAGGCTCGGCCTGGTCATGGTCTATCTCGGTGGCGCGCTCGGCGTGAACACCTACCTCATGAAGGGCTTCTTCGACTCGGTGCCCAGGGACCTGGACGACTCCGCCCAGATCGACGGCGCCTCGCACGCGCAGGTCTTCTTCCTGGTCCTGCTCCCTCTGGTGCGGCCCATCCTGGTCGTCGTGGCGTTGTTCTCGTTCGTGGCCACCATGAACGACTTCGTCATCGCCGGTCTGGTCCTGACCGACCCCGACCAGCAGACGCTCGCCGTCGGCCTCTACCAGCTCGTCTCCTACCAGCTCGGCCAGAGCTGGGGCGTGTTCGCGGCCGGTGCGCTCATCGGCGCGCTGCCGGTGCTGGTCCTCTTCCAGTTCCTGCAGCGCTTCATCACCGGTGGTCTCACCGCCGGAGCGGTCAAGACCTGACCGCGGGCCTCAGTCCTCGCGCAGGACCTCGCCGTGCACGACCTTGCCGGCGGACCCGCCCGCGCCGCCCGTCCCGCCACCGAAGCCGTCGGTGCGCGGGAAGGGCACCCCGAGGTTCGCGTACGGCGAGGCGGCCGCCATCGCCTTGACCCGCCGGGCGAAGAACCACGACCCGAGCCGCCGCATCAGCGGCCGGGTGAACGGCAGCACGCACAGGAAGCCGAACAGGTCGGTCAGGAAGCCCGGCGTCAGCAGCAGGGCGCCGCCGACCAGGATGAGCCCGCCGTCGGCCAGCTCCCTGTCGGGCATCCGCCCCGCCTGGAGCGCCTCCTGCAGGCTGCGCCAGGCCCTGCGGCCCTCGCGGCGCACGATCCAGGCGCCGAACAGGCTGTCGGCGATCAGCAGCGCGACGGTGGGCCACCCGCCGATCACCGAGCCGACCTGGATGAGCAGCCAGATCTCCAGGACGGGGACGACCAGGAAGGCCAGGAAGAGCAGGAGCCGGACCATCGTTTCCTCATTCGCGCGGGCGGAAGGGGTTCACCTGGTAGTAACGTCCGCCGACTCGCGGACGTTCCGCGCGGCGGTCAGTGGCGGCGGCGCAGCCTGCCGGGCAGGCCGGTGACCCCCCAGATGCCGACCCGCCAGAACGCCTCGTACATGACCTTGCCGCTCATCTTGCTGGTGCCGTGGGTCCGCTCGACGAACGTGATCGGCACCTCGACCACCCGCAGCCCGTGCCTGGCCGTACGCAGGGTGAGGTCGACCTGGAAGCAGTAGCCCTGCGACTCGACGTCGGACAGCCCGATCTTCTCCAGCGCCGCGGCCCGGTAGGCGCGAAAGCCCGCGGTCGCGTCGCGGACGGGCAGCCCGAGCATCAGCCGCACGTAGACGTTCGCGCCTCTGGAGAGGAACTCGCGGTGGCCCGGCCAGTTGACGACCTTGCCCCCTGGCACCCAGCGCGACCCGATCACCAGGTCGGCGCCCTCGGCGAGGGCGTCGAGCAGCTTGGTCAGCTCCTCCGGCTGGTGGGAGCCGTCGGCGTCCATCTCGACGAGCACGTCGAAGCCCTCGGACATGCCCCAGCGGAAGGCGTCGATGTAGGCGGCCCCGAGCCCCTGCTTCTCCTGCCTGTGCAGGACGTGGATGTGGTCGTCGGCGGCGGCGAGCTCGTCGGCGATCTCAGGAGTGCCGTCGGGACTGTTGTCGTCGGCGATCAGCAGGTGCGCCTCGGGCAGCGCCTTGCGCAGCCGTTCGGCGATCAGCGGGAGGTTCTCCCGCTCGTTGTAGGTGGGGACGACGACGAGCACCCGGCCGAGCGTCTGCTCCATCATCGATCCTCTCCCTTACGGCGCCACGCGGCCGCTCCGATCGCGACCGCCCCCACTACCAACAATGCCCACTCAGGCGCCGCGCCCACCCGCGTGGCGATCGTCGTCCCGGTGCGGACCGGCACCTTGACGACGTTCATGTCGGCGACGCGTTCCTTCGTCTGCCAGGCGACCCTACCCTCAGGCGTGACGTAGGCGGAGATCCCCGTGGTCGCCGCGGTCACGACGGCCCTGTTGTGCTCGACGGCCCGCAGCTGCGACATGGCCAGCTGCTGCGGCGGCAGGTTCGACAGCGCGTAGGTGGCGTTGTTGGTCTGGACGACCAGCGGCGTGCCACCCGCCGTGACAGTGTCGCGCACCACGCCGTCGAAGGCGACCTCGTAGCAGTTGACCGCGCCGATGGTCACGGGTCCCATCTTCAGGTCGCCTGGCCTGTCGCCGGCGACGGACTGCCTGCCGACCAGGTTGGCCCGCTCGAACAGGGCGAGGAAGATCTCCTTGAACGGCGTGTACTCGCCGAACGGCACCAGTTGCCGCTTGTCATAGTAGGCGCCGGGCCCGGTGATCGGGTCCCAAACGAGGCTGCGTGTGGCCCGGTTCTCGTCGCCGATCGCCACGACCGCGCCGACGAGCGTCGGCACGCCGACGTCCTTGACCGACGCGTCGATGATCTGGCGGGCCGTCTGGTCGCGGTAGGGGTCGATGTCGGTGGAGTTCTCCGGCAGGATCACCAGGTCCGGTTTGAGCAGCTTGCCCTCTCGTGCGGCCCGCGCCAGCGCGTGGGTGCCGTTGGCGTGGTTGCGCAGCACGATCGCCGGCTCGTCGCCCAGCGGGTGCATTCCCTGCCCTGGCACGTTGCCCTGCACGATGCCGACGTTCACGCTCCTGCCCTCGTCGCCGGGGCGCGGGAGGAGCAGCGTCAGCAGGGGGACCGCGAGCGCCAGAGCCGCGGGGACGACCCGACGCGGAGTGACGACGGCGAGAGCGAGCAGCGCTCCGCTGAGCGCCACCGCGAAGGAGACCAGCGGCACCCCGCCCAGGGCGGCGTAGCCGGTGAACAGGGTCTCGCCCTGGCTGAAGGCCACCCGCGCCCAGGGGAACCCGCCGACGGGGAACAGGCCGCGCGCCCACTCCATGGCGACCCACAACGCGCCGAACCACAGCGGCCACAGCGGCAGCCTGAACACCAGGGCGGCCCCAGCGGCCATGGCGGCGTAGAAGAGGCTCTCGACGGCGACCAGGGCCAGCCAGGCGTCGTAGCCGATCGGCCTGACCCAGGCCAGCGCCGGCAGCAGGAAGACGAGCGCGGCCACGTAGCCGAGCCACGCGGCGCGGCGGGGGCGGCAGCCGTACAGGGCCAGCACGACCA
Source organism: Nonomuraea mangrovi (assembly GCF_042681425.1). NCBI lineage: Bacteria > Bacillati > Actinomycetota > Actinomycetes > Streptosporangiales > Streptosporangiaceae > Nonomuraea > Nonomuraea mangrovi. Next base: position 519,980 of record NZ_JBHUFV010000003.1, read on the forward strand.
GGCCGATGCCGAGCGGCGCGCACCACCACCAGCTGAGCGGAGGGAAGGCGAGGAACAGCAGCAGTCCGCCGAGTGCCGCGGCGGCGAGCCTGCCCCACAGCGGCCACGTCGGGGCGCCGTCCGGCGCGGTGGGCGCCGGTGCGACGCCCTGCTTCTCCTGCACCACGGCCGGGGTTCTCCTCGCGTTCGCAACCTGATTGCGGAAACGCTACCGCCCGAGGTGGCCGACCCCCAAAGGCCACACGCTTGCAGGGTGATCCCTTGGCAGACGGATGCCATGGGATCACCCGCTAGCGGTGTGATCCGAGCGCACGGGAGCGGGAAGAGGGCCCGGAAACCCTTCGGACCGGATCCGTCTCGTCGGCGGCGAGCGCGGAGTTCCGTTGTCTACTGGGCGACCGGGCCCGTCCCGGGTCCAACCCCCCGCCCGGTTGGGGTGCCCCGACTCGACGGACCGACGGCCCTGCACCTGGCTGTATGGACGGAGTCACGCTCCGTCACGGACGCAGGGTCCGACGATGTCAGAGACGGCCAACCGGCCAAGTCCCGTGCTGGACTGGGCAGCAAACTACCGACTCCAACTCAGATGTCAACCGTGTCCCGATCAGCGGAAACCTCAAGTTTTCGCAGCTAGGACATGCTCGGCGAGCTCAGTCTAATGCGCTCATCTCCCCGCGAGTCCGCGAAGCGATTCGGGCAGCGACCCGTCGTGGACGACGCCGAGCCGCTGGGTGGCGCGGGTGAGCGCCACGTAGAGGTCGCTGGCACCGCGCGGCGACTGGCCGAGGATCTGGTCGGGCTCGGTGACGATCACCGAGTCGAACTCCAGGCCCTTGGCCTCGGTGACGCCGAGCACAGCCACGGAGGCGTCGAGCACTCCCCTGCCGGTGACGCCGCCGGCCAGCTCGGCGACCTTCTCCAGCAGCGCGTCGGGGGCGAGCACGGCGACCCTGCCGCCGTCCTCCGTCTCTCTGCGCACCAGTTCGGGCAGCGCGGCCAGCGGCGCCGCCCACGGCCTGGCGCCGCTCTCGCGCACCGACATGGGGGCGCGCAGGACTGGGTCGATGGTGGCCAGCACCCGCGAGGCGATCTCCATCAGCTCGACCGGGGTCCGGTAGTTGATGGTGAGCGTCTCCTCGCGCCAGCGCCCGGCGACGTAGGGGTCGAGCACCTGGCCCCACGAGCGGGCGCCCGCGCTCGACCCGTTCTGGGCGATGTCGCCGACGATGGTCATCGACCTGGTGGGGCAGCGCCGCATGACCGCGCGCCAGGCCATCGGCGACAGCTCCTGCGCCTCGTCCACGATCACGTGGCCGAAGGCCCAGCTGCGGTCGGCGGCCGCCCGCTCGGCCGTCGTCAGGTACGGCTGGTCGCCGCGCTGACGCTCGGCCAGCCGCTCGGCGTCCATGACGTCGGACAGCCCGGTCAGTTCCAGCACCTCGCGCGCGTAGGCGAGCTCGGACTCCTTCTCCCGCTCCTGCGCGGCGCGGGCGGCGGCCAGCTCTTCCTCGGCCTGCATGGCGGTGGCGCGCAGGACCTGCTCGTCGATGTCGCCGAGCAGCTCTGCGGCCTCGTCGAGCAGAGGGACGTCCGATTCGGTCCACTCGGCGGACGAGCGGCGCAGCAGGGCGCGCTCCTCGCGGCTGAGGTTGCCCGCGGCGTAGTCGAGGCGTTCGGCCGAGCCGTACAGGCCGAGCAGCAGCCGCTGCGGCGTCAGGTAGGGCCACAGCTTGTTGAGCGCACTCTTGACCACGGGCTCGGTGCGCAGGTCCTCGCGCAGGTCGGCCAGCTCGTCGTCGTCGATGAGGCCCTTGCCGAGCTTCCTGGCCAGCTGCCTGGCGAGCGCGTTGAGCACCGAGCGCACGAACACCGCGCGGGCCTGGTTGTGGCTGCGCCGCGACCGGATGGCCTTGTTCCTGGCGTTCTCCATGGTCCGCTGGTCCAGGGTGAGCGTCTGGCGGCCGAGGGCGAGCTCGATCGGCTGGCGCGGCACCCGCTGCCTGTCGCGCACGGCGCGCGCGATCACCTCGGCCATGCGCGCGTCGCCCTTGACGGCGGCGACCTCGGGCCGGTCCCTCGTGGTGGCGCTGACGCCGGGGAACAGCTCGCCGACCGTCGACAGCAGCACGTCGGTCTCGCCGAGCGAGGGCAGCACCTGCTCGATGTAGCGCAGGAATGTGAGGCCGGGACCCAGAATGAGCACGCCGCGGCGTTCGAGCCGCTCGCGGTGGGTGTAGAGGAGGTAGGCGGCCCGGTGCAGCGCCACGACCGTCTTGCCGGTGCCCGGCCCGCCCTGCACGACCAGCACCCCGTTGAGGTCGGCGCGGATGACGCGGTCCTGCTCCGACTGGATCGTCGCCACGATGTCGCGCATCCTGCCGGTGCGCTTCTCGTCGAGCGCGGCCAGCAGCGCGGCCTCGCCGTTCAGCGTGGCCCTGTCGTCGTCGGTGAGGCCGTCGAGGTCGAGCAGGTCGTCGTCGACGCCGATCACCGTGCGGCCGCGGGTCTGCAGGTGGCGGCGGCGGGTCACGCCCATCGGGGAGGTCGGGGTCGCGCGGTAGAAGGGCTGGGCGACGGGGGCGCGCCAGTCGATCAGGAGCCGCTCCTGCTCGTCGTCGCTCAGGCCGAGCTTTCCGATGTAAAGCCGGCCCTCCTCGACGTGGTCGAGCCGCCCGAAGGCCAGGCCGCGCTCGACCGCCCACAGCCTGGCCAGCCTGGCGGCGTACATCCCCGCGAAGGAGTCGCGTTCGGACCGGTTCTGCTGCGTGCCGACCGCCCCCGTGGCCAGCACGTCCTTGAGCTGCTGTTGTGTGCGCTCGCGGAGGACGTCCAGGCGCCCGTACAGCCGGGAGACGTAGTCCTGCTCTCTGGCCAGCTCGGTTTGACGAGTCACCGCCGAACCGTTAGTGTTGGTAGTAATGGGACGCTCCGGGCCTTTCTGACTGTTGTGGCAACAAATCGCTACCATATCAGGTCCGTTGAGCCGCTGACATCACGTCTTCATCTCACCGCTTGACTCTATGGGTTCTTCACGTCCATTGTGAGTTAGGAAAGTTTCCTAACTCTAATGGGAGCGACGAGTGAGCGGTCCGGTTCCTGGAACACCCAGCCTGCTGCGTGCGATCAACGATCGCGCCGCCCTGCAGGCGTTGCTGGACCGAGGGCCGCTGACCAGGCCCGAGATCGGCACGCTGACCGGGCTGTCCAAGCCGACCGCCTCGCAGCTGCTGTCCAGGCTGCAGGAGGCCGGCCTCGTCGTGCTCGACGGCATCAGGGAGGGGCTGCCCGGCCGTACGGCGGAGCTCTACCGGATCAACCCGGCGGCCGCGTACGTGGCCGCGCTCGACGTCGCCCCCGACCGCATCGAGGCGCGCGTCGCCGACATCACCGGCGAGATCGTCGGCTCGCATGTCCTGCCCACCTCCCGCCGCCCCACCGACGGGCTCATCGACAGGCTGCGCGCCGCGCTCGACGGCGCGGGCTCGCCGGGGCCGCTGCGAAGGATCGTGATCGGCGTGCAGGCCGCGATCGACCCTTCCACCGGCCGTCTCGGCTACGCCACCGCCAAGGACATGCCGGGCTGGCAGATCCCCAACCTGGTGCCGACGCTCAGCTCCGGGCTCGGCGTGCCGGTCGACGTGGAGAACAACGTCAACCTCGTCGCCGTCGCCGAGCAGGCCCACGGCGCCGCCCGCGACCACCAGGACTTCGTGCTGCTGTGGGCCGACGAGGGCATCGGCTCCGCCGTCGTGCTCGGCGGCCGCATGCACCGCGGCGCGACGGGCGGCGCGGGCGAGGTCGGCTACATGCCCACCCCGGGCGCGCCGACCGCACGCGAGGCGGGACACTACGCCAACCACGGCTACCAGGCGCTCACCGGCGGCCCTGCCGTGCTCAAACTGCTGCGCTCGTACGGCGTGCGCGGCACCGACTTCCGCCAGGCCGTCTCCGCCGCCGTCCGCACGGCCGCCGGCACCGGCAAGAAGGCCGACGACGCCCGCGCGGGACTGCGCGACATCGCCGCCCGCCTCGCCGTGGGCCTGGCCGCCATCACCTCCGTGCTCGACCCCGGGCTCATCGTCCTGACCGGCGGCATCGTGCTGGCCGGCGGAGAGACGCTGCGCGAGCTCATCGAGCACGAGCTGCACGCGCTCACCATCCCGCGCCCGCACGTGCGCCTTTCGACCGTCGAGGGCAACCCGGTGCTGGCCGGCGCCCTCGACCTCGCCCTCGACACCACGCGTGAAGAGGTCTTCAGCTCCACCGTTCCAACCGCTTAGAACCAGGGAGGCACCCCCCGTGCGTTTTGTCCCTATCGCGGCCGCAGGACTCACCGCTCTTGCGCTGACCGCGTGTACGGCGGGCAAGGAGGCGCCGCCCTCACTCGGCGCCCAGCCCAAGCCCTCGGGCTCGGCCTCGCAGGCCCTGCCCGCGGCCACCGTCGAGCTCTGGCACGGCTTCCAGACAGACGCCGAGGTCAAGGCCTTCGACGAGGCGATCGCGGGCTTCAACAAGAAGTTCCCGCAGATCACCGTGAAGGTCACCAAGGCAGTCCAGGACGACCAGATCACCCAGGCCATCCGCAGCGGCAAGGCACCCGACGTGGCCGCCTCGTTCACCACCGACAACGTGGCCCTGTGGTGCAAGACGGGAGCGTTCCAGGACCTCACGGCGGTCATCAAGCAGGACGGCATCGACCTGACCGTGCTGCCCGAGGCCTCACGCTCCTACACCGAGTTCGGCGGCAAGCGCTGCACCATGCCGCTGCTGGCCGACGCGTACGGCCTCTACTACAACAAGGCCCTGATGAAGGGCAACGAGCCGCCCAAGACACTGTCGGAGCTGACCAAGCTCACCAAGGAGCTGACGGTCAGGGACCCCGACGGCACGATCAAGGTGGCCGGCTTCATCCCGAGCTTCCAGTACTACGAGAACTCGCCCTCCCACCTCGGCCCGATGGTCGGCGCCAAGTGGTACAACGAGGACGGCACCTCGGCCATCGGCACCGACCCCGCCTGGAAGCAGCTGCTGACGTGGCAGAAGGAACTGGTCGACTGGTACGGCTACGCCAACCTGGAGAAGTTCCGCCGCAGCCTGGGTGACGAATGGGGGGCCGCGCACCCGTTCTTCAAGGGCAAGGTCGCGATGATCCTCGACGGCGAGTGGCGCAACGCCATGATCGCCAACGACTCCAAGGCCAAGTCCCTCGACTACGGCACCGCCCCGCTGCCCGTCGCCGACGACAAGCCCGACCTGTACGGCAGCGGCTTCACCGCGGGCACCGTGATCGGCGTGCCGAAGGGCGCCAAGAACCCGCAGCACGCGTGGGAGCTGATCAAGCACCTCACCACCGACACCGACAGCCTCGTGACGCTGTCCAACGCGCTGCGCAACGTGCCCACCACCAAGGCCGCGATGGAGTCGCCGCAGCTGGCGGCCGACGCCAACTTCAAGACCTTCCTGAACATCTTCGCCCACCCGAAGACCAGCACGCTGCCCGCGTCGGTCAACAGCGTCTTCAACCAGGACGCCTTCTCCACCTTCCTCACCAACTGGGAGAAGGGCGCCGTCAAGGACCTGGACGCGGGGCTCAAGGGCGTCGACAAGCGCATCGACGACAAGCTGAAGCTGTCGGGCGGATGACAGCCGGCCCGAAGCGGCGGGAGGGCCTGCGGGCCCTCCTGTGGCTCTCCCCCTGGATCGCGGGATTCTCGATCTTCTTCGTCTACCCGCTGATCTCCGTCGCCTACTTCTCCTTCACCAGGTACGACCTGTTCACACTGGAATGGGTGGGACTGGACAACTGGCGGTACCTGCTGCAGGACGAGCGGGTGTGGATCTCGGCGAAGAACACGCTGTGGCTCGTGGTCTTCATGGTGCCCGCCCAGGTGATCTTCGCGCTGGCCGTCGCCCAGCTGCTCACCAAGGTGAAGGCAGGGGCGGGCTTCTTCCGCACCGTCTTCTACCTGCCGACGCTTGTGCCGATGGTGGCGGGCACGGTGGCCTTCGTGTTCCTGCTGAACCCGGTCGGCCCGGTCAACGAGATCCTGTCGTGGATCGGCGTCGGCGGACCCGACTGGTTCGGCGACGCGTCGTGGTCGAAGCCGAGCCTCACCCTGCTGGGCCTCTGGGGCTGCGGCAACACCATGGTGATCTTCCTGGCCGCGCTCCTGGACGTGCCCAAGCACCTGTACGAGGCGGCGTCGATCGACGGGGCGGGCGCGTGGCGGCAGTTCCGCAGCATCACGCTGCCGACGATCTCGCCCGTGCTGATGTTCTCGGCCGTCACCGGCGTCATCTACGCCCTGCAGTACTTCACGCAGGCGATGATCGCCTCCAGGGTGGCCTCGGGCGCGACCGACTCGGCGGGCAGCACCTTCACACCCGGCTATCCCGACCAGTCGTTGCTGACGCTGCCGCAGTGGCTGTTCCACGTGGGCTTCCGCGACTTCAGCATGGGCTACGCCTCGGTGCTCGCGCTGGTGCTGTTCGGCACGTCCATGATCTTCACGCTGATCCTGCTGCGTCAGTTCCGCAAGGCCGAGGAGGTCCTTTCGTGAGCACCACGCTGACCGCTCCGCGGCCCACCAGGGCGACACCGCAGGCGCGGGTGGGCGCCAGGCGGCGCAGGACGCTGTCGTGGATCGCCACCCACGCGATCGCGGTGGCGCTGGCGGCGATGTTCCTCGGGCCTCTCGTGCTGGTGAGCCTGACCGCGCTGATGAGCGACGAGCAGGCGCTGACCGGCAACCTGTGGCCCGAGTCGTTCGCCTGGTCCAACTTCGCCGACGTCTTCGCCAAGTCGCACCTGCTGGGCTGGACGTTGAACACGCTGCTGTACGCGGGGCTCGGGACGCTGTTCATGCTGCTGTCCTCGGTGCCCGTCGCCTACGCGCTGGCCAGGTTCCGCTTCCGCGGACGCGGGCTCGCCTTCCTGCTGGTGATCACCGCGATGATGCTGCCGCCGCAGGTCATCGCGGTGCCGATCTACCTGGTGTGGGCCAGGGTCGGCCTCACCGACACGCTGTGGCCGCTCATCCTGCCGATGCTGCTCGGCGACGCCTTCTCCATCTTCCTGTTGCGGCAGTTCCTCATCACGATCCCTCGTGACTACACCGACGCGGCCAGGGTCGACGGCTGCTCGGACCTCAGGACCCTGGTCAGGGTGATCCTGCCCATGGCCAGGCCCGCGATCGCCGCGGTGGCGCTGTTCCAGTTCTTCTACTGCTGGAACGACTACTACGGCCCGCTGCTCTACACCGGTATCAACCAGGACAACTGGACGCTGTCCCTGGGCCTGGCGACGTTCAAGGCCTTCCACAGCGTGCAGTGGAACCTGACCATGGCGGCCACGCTCCTGGTGACCGCGCCGGTGATCATCGTGTTCTTCTTCGCCCAGAGAGTCTTCATCGAGGGCGTGACTTTGACAGGAGTGAAGGGTTGAAACTCGCCGTTGTCGGGGGCGGCTCGACGTACACGCCGGAGCTGATCGACGGGTTCGCGCGGCTGCGCGACGAACTGCCGCTCACCGAGATCGCGCTCGTCGACCCGCACGCCTCCCGCCTGGAGCTGGTGGCGGGGGTGTCACGCAGGATGCTGGCCCGCGCGGGGCATCCGGCCGAGGTGGTCGCCACCTCCTCCGTGGAGGAGGGAGTGGCCGGCGCGCAGGCGGTGCTGTTCCAGTTGAGAGTGGGCGGGCAGGCGGCGCGCGAGGTCGACGAGACCCTGCCGCTGCGGTGCGGGTGCGTCGGGCAGGAGACGACCGGCGCCGGCGGTCTGGCCAAGGCGCTGCGGACCGTTCCCGTCGTGCTCGAGCTGGCCGAGCGGGTGCGCGAGCACGCGCCGGAGGCGTGGATCGTCGACTTCACCAACCCCGTCGGCATCGTGACGCGCGCCCTGCTCGACGCGGGGCACCGCGCGATCGGGCTGTGCAACGTCGCGATCGGCTTCCAGCGGCGCTTCGCCGCGCACCTGGGACTCGCCCCGGCGCAGGTGTCGCTCGGCCATGTCGGGCTCAACCACCTGACGTGGGAGCGCTCCGTCCTCGTCGACGGCGTGGACGTGCTGCCGAAGCTGATCGCCGAGCACGGGCAGGAACTCGCCGACGACATCGGGCTGCCGGTGGAGCTGGTGCGCAGGCTGGGCGTGGTCCCCTCCTACTACCTGCGCTACTTCTACGCCCACGACCTCGTGGTCGAGGAGCAGCGCGCCAAGCCCTCGCGGGCCGCCGAGGTGGCGGCGATGGAGGCCGAGCTGCTCGGGCTGTACGCCGACCCCACCGTTGACACCAAGCCCGAGCTGCTGGAACGGCGGGGCGGCGCGTTCTACTCCGAGGCGGCCGTGGCGCTCATCGCCTCGCTGCTCGGCGACCGGCGCGACGCCCAGGTGGTCAACGTGCGCAACGCGGGGACGCTGCCGTTCCTGCCCGACGAGGCGGTCATCGAGGTGCCCGCCACGATCGGGGCCGCGGGGGCCGTTCCGCTGCCGATGCCGGCGGTGGAGCCGCTGTACGCGGGGCTGATCGCCAACGTGTCGGCTTACGAGAGCCTGGCCCTGGACGCCGCGCTGCGCGGCGGAGAGGAACGGGTGCGCAACGCGCTGCTGGCCCACCCGCTGATCGGCCAGGAGGCCGTCGCGGGCGAGCTGACCCGCCTACTGCTCGAGGCCAACAGGGCGCACCTGCCGTGGGTGGTGTCGTGAGGACCGTCCTCGCGGTCGACGGCGGCAACAGCAAGACCGACGTGGCGCTGGTGGCCGAGGACGGCACGGTCCTCGCCACCGGCCGCGGCGGGGCGTTCATGCCGCAGAGCGCCGGCGTGAGTGCGGCCGCCGACGTCGTCGAGGAGGCCGTACGGCAGGCGCTCGGCCCGCTGACAAGGGCCCTCGGCACGTCGGAGGCTCCGCCGTACGCCGACCTGCTGGCCGCCTACCTGGCGGGGGCCGACCTGCCCGCGGAGGAGGAGACGCTGAGCGACGAGTTCGCCGCGCGCTCCTTCGCCGGGGAGGTCGTCGTGGGCAATGACACCTTCGCGCTGCTGCGCGCGGGAGCGTCGGGGCCGTGGGGTGTGGCGGTGGTCTGCGGGGCGGGCATCAACGCGGTCGGGGTCTCCCCCACCGGCCAGGTGGCCCGCTTCCCCGCGCTCGGCAAGATCAGCGGCGACTGGGGCGGCGGTCTCGGCATGGCCGAGGAGGCGCTGTGGCACGCCGTCAGGGCCGAGGACGGCAGGGGCGCGCACACCGAGCTGGCCGCGCTCGTCAAGGAGCACTACGGTGCCTCCACCGTCGAGGAGGTCGTCCTCGGCCTGCACTTCGGCGATGTGGACGAGAGCAGCCTGCACGGGCTGACCCCCGGGCTCTTCAGGGTCGCCGCCGCAGGCGACGCGATCGCCCGATCGCTGGTCGAGCGGATGGCCGAGGAGATCGTGGTGATGGCCGAGGTGTGCCTGCGCCGCCTGGAACTGCTGGAGACGCCGACGGAGGTGGTGCTCGGCGGCGGCGTGCTGCGCGCGCGCCACCCGATGCTGAGCGAGTTGCTCGACGAGCGGTTCGCGGTGCGGGCGCCGCAGGCCAAGCCGGTGGTGGCCGACGTGCCGCCGATCGTCGGCGCCGCCCTGAGCGGACTGGACAGGATCGGGGCGAGCGAGGAGGCCAAGACCCGCCTGCGCGCCCACTTCGGCGACACCCTCTGACCGGCTGCTAGCCTTCCGGGCTAACCGTCTGGAAAGTATCCAGACGGTTAGCGGCGGAGGACGAATGTTGCGCACCCTGGTCATCGGAGCCCACCCCGACGAGCCGGAGATCTACGCGGGAGGGACCGCCGCGTTGCTGGCGCGGGCGGGCCACGCGGTGAAGTTCCTGACGCTCACCAACGGCGACGCGGGACACCACCGGATGGACAGGGCTCCGCTGGCGGTCAGGAGGGCCGAGGAGGCGTGGCGGGCCGCCGACGCGCTCGGCGTGATCGACTACGACATCCTCGACACGCACGACGGCGAGCTGGAGCCTTCGGTGGCGATGCGGTCCCAGGTGATCACCGCGATCCGCGGCTGGCGCGCCGACGTGGTGATCGCCCTGCACGGGCACGGCCCGGGGCATCCCGACAACCGCGCGGCCGGCCGCCTGGCGGCCGACGCGGTCTCCTTCGTCACCAACCGCAACGTGACCGCGGGCAAACCGCCGCTCCCCCGCCAGCCCGTCTGCCTGATCATGACCGACTACGCCTCGACGTCCTTCCACCGGCACGAGGTCGCCGTCGACGTGGACGACGTGCTGGAGGCCAAGCTGGACGGCTGCCTGGCGCACGCCTCACAGTTCCTGGAGTACGCGCCATGGCAGCGCGGCTTCCTCGACCGGGCGCCCGCGGCGGGCGACGTCGAGGCGGGGCGGGCGTTCGTGGCCGAGCACTGGGCGCGCTTCCTGGCCGTGCCCGAGGGCGCGCGGCCCGCGCTGGAGGCCCGCTACGGCGCCCGGCACGCCTCCGGGGTCAGGCACGCCGAGACCTTCGAACGGGCCCCGTACGGCCGGCAGGTGACCGAGGAGGAGCTGCGGGAGCTGCTGCCGATCTTCGGCGAGGGATGACAGGGGGCGGGGCCGTCAGGCCTCGCCCAGTTCGGGCGGCCGGTGCTCGTACGGCGTGCTCAGCACCACCGTCGTGCGCGTGGAGACGTTCGCCGAGGCACGGATGTGCTGCAACAGCTCCTCCAGCGCGATCGGGGAGGCGACGCGCACCTTGAGGATGTAGCTCTCGTCGCCCGCCACGCTGTGGCATGCCTCGATCGCGCTCAGATGGGCCAGGCGCTCGGGCGCGTCGTCCGGCGCCGAGGGGTCGATCGGCTTGATCGACACGAACGCGGTCAGCGGCAGCCCGATGGCGTCATGGTCGACCAGCGCGGTGTAGCCGCGCACGACGCCGCGCTTCTCCAGGCGGCGGACCCGCTGGTGCACCGCCGACACGGACAGCCCTGTCTCCCTGGCCAGGTCGGTGAAGCTCATCCGGCCGTCCCTGGCCAGCAGCGTGACGATCCGGCGGTCGATCTCCTCCATCCGATCAAAGGTAGCGGGCGATGGTCACGAGGTGGTCCCGACGGGGGCGCGCACCTTCATCGCATGCTCGACCAGCGTGATCAGCACCTCGCGGCTGGAGTCGCGCTTGCGGGCGTCGCACAGCACGATCGGGATCGACGGATCGAGCCCGAGCGCCAGCCTCACCTCGCTCAGCTGGTAGACCGGCGAGCCCTCGAAGCAGTTGACCGCGACCACGAACGGCGTGCCCCGCCGCTCGAAGTAGTCGACGGAGGGGAAGCAGTCGGCCAGCCTGCGCGTGTCGGCCAGGATGACCGCGCCCAGCGCCCCCAGCGCCAGCTCGTCCCACACGAACCAGAACCGCTCCTGCCCCGGCGTGCCGAACAGGTAGAGCATGTAGTCGTCGCCCATGGTGATGCGGCCGAAGTCCATGGCGACCGTCGTGGTGCGCTTGGCCTCCACGCCGAAGGTGTCGTCGACGCCCGTCGAGCGGTCGGTCATCGTCTCCTCGGTGCGCAGCGGCCTGGTCTCCGACACCGAGCCGACCATGGTCGTCTTGCCCGCGCCGAACCCGCCGGCGATCAGGATCTTGATGGCGGTCGGCAGCCGCCGCCGCTCAGAGCGACCGAAGACCATCGAGCACCGCCCTGTACATCTTCTCGTCTTGCATGTCCACCTCGGGTTGAGGATCTTGCACTGTGACGAACCCCTGCTCCAGCAGGTCGCCCAGCAGGACACGGATCGTGCCCGCGGGAAGGTCGAGAGTGGCGGCCAGCTCCGCCACGGAGATCGGCTCACGGCAGAGCCTGACGATCGACAGGTGTTCGGGATCCAGCCCCGACTCCGGCTCAGGCGGCTCGCCCACGGCGACGGCCAGCGAGATCAGGTCGAAGGAGCCCCTCACGGGCTCGGTACGGCCACGCGTCACCACGTACGGTCTGACGATCTCGGGATCGACCCACTCCTCCTCCGTCACAGGGCCGCCTCTCCACGCGCGGGCGACGTGAGGTACTGGCCGACCCTGGCCACGAGCATGGCCATCTCGTAGGCGATCAGGCCGATGTCGGAGTCCTGCAGGCAGAGCACCGCCAGGCACGCCCCCTCGCCTGCGACGGTGACGATGAGGTAGCGGGATCGCCACTCCACGATCGTCTGCCGTACGGCTCCGCCGCCGACGTGCTCGCTGGCGCCTCTGGCCAGACTCTGCAACCCTGACGCCACGGCCGACAGATGCTCCCCCTCCGTCCTGTCGAGGTCCCTCGACGAGGCCATCAGCAGCCCGTCGGAGGAGAGCACGATGGCGTGCTCCACCTCCCTCACGCGGCCCGCCAGGTCATCGAGAAGCCAGTTCAGATCGGTCGTATGGCCTGTTGCTCTCACGCCTCCCCCTCGGTCAGCTTGGCCGCCTGTGTCCTGCCCAGGCGGGTCCCCGACTGGAACGAGCCCATGATCGCGCGGATCTCCTCGGGCGAACGCTCGTCGTGTTCCTGCTCGTGCGGCGTCGTGGCCTCCTCGGTCATGAGCTCGGGTGCCAGGTGGGTCTGGGGTACGCGGAACGGCAGGCCGGACGGCGTGCACGCCGGCCGCTCCTGCTCCCCGCCGATCTCCTGTGCTGTCATGCTTTCGTGTGCCGTCCTGCTTTCGCGGGCCGCCGAACCTTCCTCCACCGCCCGGACTTCCTGCGCGGCCGAACCTTCCTCCGCCACCCGGACTTCCCGCGCGGCCGGGCCCTCCAGCGCGACCGGCCCCACCAGCGCCGCCCGGCCTCCCGACACGGCCGGGCCCTCCAGTGCGACGGGGCTCACCAGCGCCGCCGGGTCTTCCCGCACCGCCTGGGTCTTCTGCGTCAGGCGATCCTGCCCGGTGATGGGCTCCGGCGACAGAAGGGCCTCCTGCGCCTGCGCCAGATAGGCCTCCTGCGTCAGGATGGCCTCAGCCGTGAGCGGCTCGGAGATGAGCGACGCCGCTGAGAAGGACTCGGCGGAGAACGGCCCGGCCACGGGCGAGGCGGCGGCGAGCGGCAGCGCGATGAGCGACTCCGGGGTGAGCGACTCCGGGGTGAGCGACTCCGGGGTGAGCGACTCCGGGGTGAGCGACTCCGGGGTGAGCGACTCCGGGGTGAGCGACTCCGGGGTGAGCGACTCCGGGGTGAGCGACTCGGCGGAGAGCGGTTGCCCGTCCGGGTGCGCCCGCGCCGCGCCGGTGACACCGGACGCGAGCACGGTGGTGTCCAGCGGGCTCACGACCGGCGACGGCCCGTCCTCGGGCGGCTCCGGCCTCGCTGCGTTCCTCCCGAGCATGTCGGCGGGCCTATGCGTGGCCGTCATGTCGGCGGGCGTATGCGTGGCGCTCACGTCGGCGGGCGCGGGCGTGGCGGGGACGTCCCCGGGCACGTCCTCGGGGGCGTTCCTGGCGGGCCTGGCGGGCAGCGGGGGCCTGGAACCTCTCGCGACCGGCTGCCCCGTCACAGGGGCGGCACGCAGCACGGTGGCGGTGCCGCCGGGCGGGCCGTTCAGCGCCGACCTGGGTGCGGGGATCCCGAACGCGAGGCCGGTCCCGCGCGCTTGCCGCCCTTCCTCCACCTGCCCCTCGCCCACCTGCCCCTCGCCGAGCTCGGCGCGCGTGAGGTCCGCCAGCGTGGGGAACCTGGTGTCCTCCGCGAGCCTGAGGTCGTCCGGCTCGGGTTCGAGGCCGATCAGCTCGAGCGGCACCAGCGCCACGACCGTGGTCCCGCCGTACTGCGAGGGCCGCAGCCGCACCCGGATGCCGTGCCGCTCGGCCAGCTTGGCGACCACGTAGAGTCCCAGCCGCGCCGTACCGGAGAACTCCTGCGGCTCGGCGATGCGCCGGTTGGCCGCCTCCAGGTCCTCCGGCGTCATGCCGAGGCCGCGGTCCTCGATCTCGACCACGTACCCGTTGACCCCCATCTGTCCGCTGACCTGCACCATCGCGTAGGGCGGCGAGAAGGAGACGGCGTTCTCGATCAGTTCGGCCAGCAGGTGGACGACGTCGCCCACGGCCCTGCCCGCCAGCGTCGCCTCGCCCAGGGGCCGCAGCTGGACGCGGGTGTAGTCCTCGACCTCGGCAAGCGCGCCGCGCACCACGTCGAGCATGGGCACGGACCTGCGCCACGTGCGGCCCGGTGAGGAGCCCGACAGCACGATCAGGTTCTCGGCGTTGCGCCGCATGCGGGTGGCCAGGTGGTCGAGCCTGAACAGGTCGCGCAGTTCCTCCGGCTCCTGCTCCCTGCGTTCCATGACGTCGAGGACGGTCAGCTGCCTCTGCACCAGGCCCTGCGTCCTGCGGGCGAGGCTGAGCAGGATGTCGCGGATGCTGCGGCGCAGCTCCGCCTGCTCGACCGCGACCCTGATGGCGGTCTCCTGCACACTGTTGAACGCTCGGCCGACCTCGCCGATCTCGTCGTCGCCGAACGTCAACGGCGGCGCGTCAACGGCCAGGTCGACCTCCTCGCCGCGGCCGATGCGCTCGACGACGCGCGGCAGCCGCCGCTCCGACAGCTCGTGCGCGGCCTCGCGCAGTTTCTTGAGCTGGGTCAGCGCCGTCCTGGTCGTCGTGACCGACAGCACGATCGAGGTGACGACGGCGATCAGGCCGAGCCCGCCTACCAGCACGAGGCTGACGATGATGCCGACGGCGACGGGGGCGGCCCGCTCGATGAGGCCGGCGGCGGCCTTCCGCACGGTCGCGTCGAGCGCCCCGAGCACCGGCTCGACGGCGGCTCTCCACTGCTCCGCGCCGGCGGGGGCGGCGCCCTGCGTGAGTCGGTCCTCAAGGTCGTGCAGGCGGGAGTAGGCGGGGCCGGCGACGAGGTCGTCGTAGTCGCGGCGGTCGGCGTCCGTCAGTTCGACCGCCGCCCCTGCGCGGGCGAAGCGCTGGGCTCCGACGAGCTGCGCGAACCGCCCGCGCTCGGCGACGCTGAGCCCGCCCGTGGCCAGCGCGCCCGTGACGAGCGCGTCCTCCTGCGAGATGAGCTCCACGGCCCTGCTCATCTCGAGGAGGGCTCTGGCGCCCGTGGCCGTCCGCTCGTCGTCGAGGAAGGCCAGCGAGTCGTAGGCCTGGTAGATCGTGTCGATGACGCCGGTGTAGGCGGCCGCGGCGCGCTCACGGTCGAGCGCGCCGGCGTCGAGGGCGGCGCGGGACTGCCGCAACCCTTCGAGACGGGCGAACACCCGTTCCAGACGCAGGTCGAGGGTGTCGGACGCGGCGAGGGCGACACTCGACGCGCCGGCTTGCTCGATGAAGGCGGACGCGGCGGCGTCGGTCCTGGCGCGCTGGTCGCGGAGCGCCCGCGGGTCGGCGGGGCCGCCGCTTCCCAGCCGGATGAGCGACAACCGGCGTTCGCGCTGCAGTTCGGTCACCAGGGAGCCACCGGGGACGGCCACCCCGCCGTCGAGCGTGGTGGCCCGCAGCAGGTCCACGCCCTCACGGATGGTGGTCCACGCCGCGAAGGCCCAGAGGGCGGTGAGGGAGACGAGGAGGGCGGCGACCTTGGTTCGCAATCGCGAATCACGCAAGCGCATATGTACACCCGAGGGAGATATTCGCTAAGGGACAATCAGGCACCCGGCGCCCCAACACTCCGGACACCCTAGCAACGCCACATACTCCACTCAAGCCGCAACAATTTGTTAATGTCGCAATTGCCGCTTTTATTGGCATTTAGTTGCGCCATTGTTCATGATCTTACCAGGCCGGCCACTCTCCGGTCGCGCTCGGCGACGTGAAGGGCGGCGAGCACGGCCGCCCTGACCACCGCCTGCGGCGTGTAGAGATCCTTGTCGTGCCAGAGCGCCGGCTGATCGTCCAGGTCGGCGTCGCGCAGGAACACATACCCCGCGGCGGCCGCCTCAGGAAGGCGCGGATCGACTCCGGCCGAGGTCTGCAGCAGAACCTGCAGCGCGTAGGCGGTTTCCTCGGGGCTGCCCTGCCACCTCCCCCACGAGCCGTCCTCCCGCTGGGTGTCCAGCACCCACGTCACCGCCGCCAGGACCGCGTCCTTCGCCTCCGGCCCGCCGTACTCGTCGAGGGCCAGCGCGCAGGCCGCGGTCGCGTAGTACGGCGAGGCGTGCCAGCGGTCCTCCCAGCCACCGTCGGGGCGCTGCCTGTCCTGCAGCCACCGGGCCAGCCGCGCCATAGCGGGGCGGTAGCGGCCCTCGGCCTCGGGGCGGCACTCCACGTACTTCCCGAACGCGTCCAGGACGTGGGCGTTGACGCTCAGGGAATGACCGTCCTCCCCCTGCCACGTGCAGAAGTGCGTGCCCGCGTCGAAGGCGAGCAGGCTGTCCGGCTGCTGCGGTGCGCCCAGCAGCGCCAGCGCGTAGAGGGCGACCGACGTGGTGTCGGCGTCGGCGGGCAGGCCCGTGCCCGCGGGGGTTCCCGCCGGGCCGATGGCCGCCCTCAGGTCGGCGACCATCTCAGGCGGGACGTCCAGCTCGATGCCCGCCCTGGTCAGCCAGCTCAGCACCCAGCCGCGCTCGAAGACCGTGATCGGCAGCCCGACCGGCACCGGGCCCCCGTGCCTTCTGGCGACCGCCTCAAGATGCTGGACGGCCAGCACATCGCCCACCGGCCCGCGGTCACCCGAGACCCGATCGCCGGAACGGCCCGCCGCGCCGAAGCCCGCATGTCCGATGGCCGCGTACTCGACGACCGCATGCCCGGCAGCCGCGTTCCCCGCGCCCGCGTTCCCGACGTTCGAGGCGCTCGCGTTCCCATGGATGTCAGTCCCGCGGGTCCCGGCCTCCGCGGGCTGGAGACCGGCGGGTGCGGAGCGGGAGGCGGCGAGCCAGGCGGCGGTGGCGGCGGGAGAGGCGCCGATCGTGCCGATCGCGGTCGGCCGGACGTGCGCGCCTCTCGCCGCGGGTCCCACGATCTCGAGCGCGTGCAGGAGCTTCTCCGGAAGCTCGGCGCCTGAGGCCGCCCGCCCGCGCACCGCCTCAAGGAGGTCGTGGTTCATCCCGCTCGGCAGCGGCAGAGCGTCGCTCGCGCCGTCCAGGTGCTCGTTGATCAGCGAGACGAGGGACGGGACGATGAGCTCGATGGCCGGCAGGTCGGGCAGGTCGGCCGCCGCGCGCAGCCGTACCTGGAGGACCTCCACCCCGCGGTCGGCGGCGGCGGAGAGCTCGGCGCGGCCGGATCGGCGGTGCTCGGACAGCAGCGCCTCGACCGCGCTGAGCGTGGGCACCAGGTCGTAGCCGTCGGGCGCGCCCCAGGTGCCGTCAGGCCGCTGGGTGCGCAGCAGGTAGTCCACCCGTTCGGCGTGACCGGCCAGCCAGGGGGTGAGCGTGACGAGGCGGCCCGTCTCGTAGACGGAGGCGGTCATCTGTCCCCATGGCCTGGCCATGAGCCCGTCCACCAGTTCGCGGGCCGCGAAGGCAATGTCACTCACAACTCTCCCAAGATGTTCGAGGTACCGAAGAGGCCGGTGGTGAAGCCGATCTGGCGTTCGAGACAGGCCGCGGTGCGCGGGAGTCTGCCTTGAGAACCTCGATCCGCGCCGTCGCGGCACGGGCGAGCGCCGTCATCGCGGCGTTCGCCTCGTCGCGGTCCGTGCCGGGCTTGAGCGTGTTGTGGCCGCCCCAGCTGACGTTCCCGCGACAGGCGGCAGGGGCGCTGAGCGGGCGCGGGTACCGCTGTACCGCGGCACCGACGGTCACGGAAGCGCGGGGCGGTCCCCGACTCGTCGCGCAGGTCGCGCGGGCGCTCGGCGGCCGGCGCACAGGTGCTTTCCGGCTGCGCGGTCTCGGCCGGCTCGGGGGTCATCCGGTGCCCGGCATGAGCGTCAACCGCCCCAGGGGCCCGAGGCGGGGGAGGCAATGCCATAAGCTGGCACAAACCTGGAGATATCTACCGCGGAGATCCGTCCAGTGATGGTCTCGACGCTCTGTCCGGCAGCGGACGCCGCGATCACCGAGTCTTCGCGCGCCGGGCGACCGGTCGACATGTACTCCTACTTCGCAATCATGATGGTTCGCGTGGAGTATCACATGATCGCCCGGTACTGATCAAGGTTGGAGATTGATGGCGACTTATGGCGTCATGCCAGTGCATCGGAGGATCGATGGCTGACCTCGCGCTTCCTGCCGACACCCTCTCCCGGTGCCGTGAGCTGCTCGAACCAGCCATGCGCGCGGCGGTGGCCGACCTCCACCCATGGGGCGCGCGGATGGCCGCCTTCTCTCTCGGCTGGTCGGACATCGACGGCACCCCCATCGAGGGCGACGCGGGCAAGGGATTGCGCCCCGCGGTGGCGATGCTGTGCGCGCAGGCCGCGGGCGGCACGCTCGAGACGGCCCTGCCCGGCGCCGTCGCGGTAGAGCTCGTTCACGCCTTCTCGCTCGTGCACGACGACATCATCGACAGCGACGAGCGCCGCAGGCACAAGCCCGCCGTATGGAAGGCGTACGGCGTGGGTCCGGCGATCCTGGCAGGGGACGCGCTGCTGGCGTTGGCGATCAGGTCGGCGGCGACCGGCCCTCATGCCGCGGCCGCCACGGGGCACCTGTCGTCCGCGCTGGTACGGCTCGTGCACGGCCAGACGCAGGACATGGCCTTCGAGGAGCGGCCGTGGAACGGCCACGACGCGGTCAGTGTGGCCGAGTACACCGGCATGGCCGCCGACAAGACCGGCTCGCTGCTGGCCTGCGCCGCCGCGCTCGGCGTCACGCTCGCGGGCGCGTCCGAGCCGCTGGCCGCGCGGATGCACGACATGGGTCTCGAGCTGGGCCTGGCCTTCCAGATGGTGGACGACGTGCTCGGCATCTGGGGCGACCCGTCCCACACCGGCAAGCCCGTCTTCGGCGACCTGCGCCGCAGGAAGAAGACGCTGCCCGTGCTGGCCGCTCTCGCGTCGGGTTCGCCGGCCGGCCGCGAGCTGTCGGCGCTGCTGGCATGCGGCGCCGACGACGAGGACTCGGTACGGCTGGCCGCCGAGCTCATCGAGGCGGCCGGCGGCCGGACGACGACCTTGGCCATCGCCGCCAGGCACGCCTCCAGGGCGCTCGACATCCTGGACAGCACGTTCCCCGCGGCCACCGACCTGCGCACGCTGTGCGTCTCGCTCACGGACCGCACCCACTGACCGGGCCGGCCGGCCGGGGAACGCACCCGGGGGCCGGCCCGGCAGAGACGACCCACGAGGCCGGCCCGCCCGGCACCCGTGGATCGTTACCGGGCGGGCGGCCCCGCCCCTCGGCGGACCGGACCGGAGACCCACGGCTGACCCGATCGGAGATCACTCAGCCGACCGGATCCGAGGTCACCCAGCGGATCCGATCGGAGATCACTCAGCCGACCGGATCCGAGGTCACCCAGCGGATCCGGCGGAAGGCCGCACGGCTGGCCCGACCCAGGGTCACTCGGCCTCGGCCAGGGCCGCGAGGACCTGCTCGCCGTACTTGGCCAGCTTGCTCTCCCCCACCCCCGAGATCCCTGACAACTCCGCCAGCGACCCGGGCCGGCGGGCGGCGATCTCGCGCAGCGTCGCGTCGTGGAAGATGACGTAGGCGGGCACCCCCTGCTCCTTCGCCGTGGCCCCGCGCCAGGCACGCAGCAGCTCGAACAGCGGCTGCGCCTCGGCGGGCAGCTCGGCCACCGCCGCTTGGCGGGCGGACTTGGCCGGCCTGTCGGCCTTCCTGGCCACCGGGTCGTGCCGCAGCATCACCTGCCGCTCGCCGCGGAGCACGGGCGCGGCCGCGTCGGTGTGGACCAGCGTGCCGTAGTCGCCCTCGACGGCCAGCATGCCGAGCGCCAGCAACTGCCGCACCACCCCGCGCCACTGCGTCTCGCTCAGCTCGGTGCCGATGCCGAACACCGTCAGCGAGGCGTGGTCGAACTGCAGCACCTTGTCGGTCTTCTTGCCGAGCAGGATGTCGATCAGCTGACCCGCGCCGAAACGCTGGTTCCGCTCGCGCTTCAGCCGCAGCACGGTCGACAGCAGCTTCTGGGCCGCGATCGTGCCGTCCCAGGTCTCCGGCGGGGTCAGGCAGGTGTCGCAGTTGCCGCACGGCGCGCCCTCCTGCCCGAAGTAGGCCAGCAGGCGCACCCTGCGGCACTCGGCCGTCTCGCAGAGCGCGAGCATGGCGTCGAGGTGCGCGGACTGCCGCCGCCGGTGCGCGTCGTCGCCCTCGGAGGTGTCGATCATGCGGCGCTGCTGGACGACGTCCTGCAGGCCGTAGGCGAGCCACGCGGTGGCGGGCTGCCCGTCACGCCCGGCCCTGCCGGTCTCCTGGTAGTAGCCCTCCATGGACTTGGGCAGGTCGAGGTGGGCGACGAAGCGCACGTCGGGCTTGTCGATGCCCATGCCGAAGGCGATCGTCGCCACCATGATCATGCCGTCTTCCCTGAGGAAGCGGGCCTGGTGGGCGGCGCGCGTGCGGGCGTCGAGCCCCGCGTGGTACGGCAGCGCGCTGACGCCGTTCTCCTGCAGGAACGCGGCGATCTTCTCAACCGAGGCGCGCGAGAGGCAGTAGACGATGCCGGAGTCCCCGTCGTGCTCGGCGCGGATCAGCCGCAGCAGCTGCCGCTTCGGCTCGTTCTTCGGCTCGATCCTGTACTGGATGTTGGGGCGGTCGAAGCTGGCCACGAAATGGCGCGCCCGCTCCAGGCCGAGCCTGGCGGTGATCTCGTTGTGCGTCTCGGGGGTCGCGGTCGCCGTCAGCGCGATGCGCGGCACGTCGGGCCAGCGCTCGTGCAGCGTGGACAGCGCCAAATAGTCGGGCCTGAAGTCGTGGCCCCACTGCGCCACGCAGTGGGCCTCGTCGATCGCGAACAGCGAGATCGGCCCCCTGGCCAGCAGCCGCAGCGTCTGCTCGGAGCGCAGCCGCTCGGGCGCCAGGTAGAGCAGGTCGAGCTCGCCGGCCACGAACGCCTCCTCGACCGCCGCCCGCTCCCCCTGCTCCTGCGTGGAGTTGAGGAACCCGGCCCTGACGCCCGCCGTGGTCAGCGCGTCGACCTGGTCCTGCATGAGCGCGATCAGCGGGGAGACGACGACGCCCGTGCCCTGCCGTACCAGAGCGGGGATCTGGTAGCACAGCGACTTGCCGCCGCCTGTCGGCATCAGCACCAGCGCGTCGCCGCCCACGACCACGTGGTCGATGATCTCCTGCTGCCCCTCCCTGAAGGAGTCGTAGCCGAAGACGCGCCGCAGCACGTCGGTTGCCTGGGAAGCGCGCTCGGGGGAAGTCACCGGGCCACTCTAGGAGAGGTCGCCGACGAATTCGGCCGCACGGGCGAGGTGCGCGACACCTGGCGCCCCAATCAGCGGTCAGCCCATGGCGGGCGAGGCGATGACGACGGTGACGTCGGCGGGGTCGTCGCCGGTCCGGTAGCCGTGCGGCGCGTCGCCCGCGAAGGCCAGCAGGTCACCCGGCCCGAGCAGGCGGAGGTCGTCGGCCGGGCCCGCGTGGAGGCGTCCCGAGGCGACCAGGAGGTGCTCGGTCGTGCCCGGCGATCAAACGGCCCGCGAGCAGCGGGAGCACGTGGTCGCGCACCGCGGGCGCCAGGACCAGGTCGCGCTCCCCCGCCGTCGCCCATCGAAGGTCCGCCAGTTCGGCCGCGGGGCTGGGATCCCGGCTGATCCCCGCCTCGAACACGGTCATGCGCATGGGGACGCCCTCCAGCGCGGCGACTCGGATGATCGCCGCGGCCACGACGATCAGCGGTCGCATGCTTTCTGCAGTCATGTCCGCAATGTAGCCGCCCAGGCGTTCATGCCCGTTTCGGTCAGCACGTGGTCGAGAGCGGTGAGCGCCGCCCCGTGCAGCGCGCCGTCGTCCCCGAGCACGGCGGCCAGCACGCGCGGTGGATCCGCCCTGCGGAAGCGCATGAGCCCGCCGGTCAGCGCGGCCTCGAACCGCGCCTCGGCCGCCGTCCGCAGGGGCTGGGCGAGGCCGCCGAGTGTGACGACGTCGGGGTCCAGGGCGTTGATGAGTCCGGCCAGGCCGGCGGCGAAGCCGGTGGCGGCCCGCTCGACGGCCGCCGCGACGGCAGGGTCGCCCGGCGCCTTGGCGATGGCCGCCAGCGCGTAGGTCCGGGGGTCGCCGGGCGGCCGATCGCCGAGATGGCGGGCGATGGCCCTGCCGTCCACGGCCAGGTCCCAGCATCCCGTGGCCCCGCACGGGCAGCGCAGACCCGGCTCGCCCAGCGGGAGGTGACCGAACTCGCCGCCCGCCCCCGTCGCCCCGCTGACCGGTTGCCCGCCGACGACCAGGGTGCCTCCGACGCCCACCTCGATCGTCACGTGCAAGGCCGTGGCCGCACCCGCCGCCGCCCCCTCGCGGGCCTCGGCGACGCCGGCGAGCGTGGCGTCGTTGCCGATGAGCAGGGGAAGGCGCGAATCGGCGGCGATGGCGCCGAGGTCCACCGCGTCCCAGCCCAGGGTGGAGGCCTGCACGACCCTGCCGTGCTGCACGGTGGCGGTGACCGCCACGCCGACGGCCCTGACCCGCTCGCCGTACCGGTCGTGCACGCGGCGCACCGCCTCGGCGATCGTCGCGATCACGGGCTCTGGGCTGCGGCTGGCGTGGGGGCCGCCGTCGACGATCTCCGGCTTGCCGTCGAGCGCGGCGACCGCGCACCGCCAGTCCTCCTGCCGCAGGTCGACGGCCACCACGATCGGCCCGTCGGGATGCGGGCCGAGCACCGTGGTCGGCCGGCCCCGCCCCGCCACGGCGGCCGGCGTCTCGGACAGGAGGGTGAGATCCCGCAGACGCGCGGTGATCTCCGTGGCCGAGCCGCTGCTCAGCCCCAGCCGCTGCGCCACCGCCGCTCTCGTCACGCCCGGCTCGCGGCGCATCTCCTCGAGGACGGCCAGCGCCCCGCGCCAGCGAGCGTCCCCGACCCGAGAGGGACTTGCCATCCGCACCATCGCCTCCTTTATGCTCGATGGACGAGTTTATACAGAAGGAGGCCACGTGAGACGACGGCCAGACCTCGGCGGGCTCGAGGCGGTACTTCTGGACATGGACGGCACTCTCGTCGACTCCGACGCGTCCGTCGAGCGAGCCTGGTCCACCTGGGCCGGCGAGTACGGCGTGCCCGTGGACACCGTGCTCGCCGTGGCCCACGGCAGCCCGGCCGGCCGTACGGTCGCACACCTCTTACCGCGACTCGGTCCCGAGGAGGTCGCGATCGCGGCGCGACGGCAGCTCGCCCTGCAGTACGACGACCTGTCGGACGTCGCCGCCGCACCGGGCGCGCACGAGCTGCTCGCCACGCTGGACCGATGCGGCCTGCCCTGGGCGGTGGTGACGAGCGCCGACGGACGGCTGGCGAAGGCGCGCCTGGCCGCGGCGGGGATCGACCCTCCGCTCCTGCTCACGATCGACGACGTCCGGCACGGCAAGCCCGATCCCGAGGGATACCTGCGGGCCGCCGGCCTGCTGCGGGCCGATCCCGCCGCCTGTCTCGTGGTCGAGGACTCCGAGCCTGGCCTGGCGGCGGGCACGGCGGCGGGCATGCCGACGGCGGCCCTGCGCGGCCTCGACGGCGACCTGCGCCTGTTCGACCTGGGGCACCTGGCCCATCTGCTGCGCCGCGCCCGTACCAGCCCGTGGTGGCGCGACGCCGTCGGCTACCAGGTGTACCTGCCGTCCTTCGGCGACAGCACGGGTGACGGCTGGGGCGACCTGGCAGGCGCGGGCGAGCACCTGGACCATCTGGCCAGGCTCGGCGTCGACGTGGTCTGGCTGACGCCGTTCTTCCGGTCGCCGATGCGCGACCACGGCTACGACATCGCCGACTACCGCGTGGTGGACCCGTCCTTCGGCGGGGACGCCGCGCTCGACGAGCTGCTCGCGCGGGCGCATCGCAGGGGCATGCGGGTGATCGGCGACCTGGTGGTGAACCACACCAGCGACGCCCATCCCTGGTTCACGGCCGCCTCCTCCTCCAGAGCCGACCCGTACCGCGACTACTACATCTGGCGCGATCCCGCCCCCGACGGCGGCCCGCCGAACAACTGGCTGTCCCACTTCGGCGGCCCCGCCTGGACCTTCAGCGAGGCCACCGGCCAGTACTACCTGCACCTGTTCAGTCCGGAGCAGCCCGACCTCAACTGGCGCAACCCCGCGCTCGCCGCGCAGGTCGACGAGGTCATCGAGCACTGGCTGGCGCGCGGCCTCGACGGGTTCCGCATCGACACCGCCGCCTACCTGGTCAAGGACGCGGACCTGCGGGACAACCCGCTGTTGCCCGCCGACCTGCTCGTCCCCGTGGGCGGGGTGACCATGGAATGGCGCCGCCAGGACCACCGCCACGACATCCACCAGCCCGACGTGCACGCCGTGCACGAGAGGTGGCGGCGGGTGGCCGACCGCCACGACGCGTTCCTGGTCGGCGAGGTCTACGAGCTCGACCCGGGCACGCTGGCCCGCTTCGTCGACGGCGAGCGGCTGCACTCGTCGTTCTGGTTCGGGCTGGTGGAGTCCGGCTGGGATCCCGAGCGGATCGACACCATGCTCGCCGCGGCGGCGGCGGCCTCACCGCGCCTGTCGTGGGTGCAGGGCAACCACGACAGGCCAAGGGCCGCCACCCGCTACGGCGGCGGGCAGGTGGGGCGGCGCAGGTCGCTGGCGCTGCACGTCCTGATGGCGTCGCTGCCCGGCACGATGTGGATCTACCAGGGCGAGGAGCTCGGGCTGGGCGACGGGCACGTGCCGCGGGGGCACGGCGCCGATCCGCTGGCTACGGCCGAGCCCGGCCAGAGCAGGGACGCCGCCCGTACCCCGATGCCATGGCGGCCGGGACCAGGTCTGGGCTTCACCACCGGGCGGCCGTGGCTGCCTGAGGGCGGCAGGACCGACGCCGACACCGTCGCGGCGCAGGAGGCCGACCCCGCCTCCCATCTCACCACCCTGCGCAGGCTCCTGACGACGCGGCGCCGCCTGGCCGGTCCCGCGGCCGCCACAGACGAGATCGCCAGGGCCGATCTCGGCGCGGGCGTGACCGCCTACCGCCGCGGCGGGCTCTGGGCGGTGGCGAACCTGCGCGACGCGACCGCCGCGGAGGTGGAGCTGCCCGCGCCCGCCGTGTTCGACAGCGACGACCCCGCGGTCACGCCGGAGCGGCCGAGGACGGGACGGGTGCGCCTCGCCCCGCAGCAGGCGCTCCTGCTGGCGGGGCCATGGCCGGCGTCGTGAAAGGCGTCGTGAACAGCGTCCCGGACGGGGGTCGGCGCGTCGTCCGCCAGGTCGGGATCGCGCAGGCGGCGCTCGGCTACACCATCAACAGCCTCGGCGCGTGCCTCGTGCTGCTGGCGGCCGAGCTGGGCAGCCGGCCGGAGGAGCTGGCGTGGCTGTCGTCCTCGTTCGGAGTGGGACTGCTGGTCGTCGGCCTGGCGGGGCGGTGGGTGCTCGGCTCGGGCACGCGGCCCGCTCTGCTCGGCTCCGCCCTGGTCGCCGCCGTGGGGACGGTTCTGCTCGCGACCGGCGCCGCCGCGGTCACGGCGGCGGCAGGGGCGCTGCTGCTGGGGCTGGGGTCGGCCGGGTTCGTCCTGGTCACCCCCGCCCTGCTGCGCGGACCCGACGCCGCCGCTGGCCTGGCCCGCGCGAACGCGGCGGCGAGCGTGAGCGCGCTGTTCGGCCCCCTCGCCATCGGCGCGCTGACCGCCGCGGGACTCAGCGGGCGGCTTGCCCTCCTGGTGGCCGTTCCCGCCCTGCTCTTCCTTGCCGCCGACACCCGCCCCCGCCCCACCCCCGGCGAGCCTCGCCCGGCGCTCGCGCAGGACCGCTCCGCCAGGAGCGGCTCGCCGGCGGTGTGGCGGGTCGCGGGCGTGTGGGCCGCGATCGTGATCGCGGTGTCGATCGAGTTCTGCTTCACGATCTGGTCGACGGCCCGCCTGCAGGGCACAGGCATGCCCGCCGGCGCGGCCGCGGTCGCGGCGACCGCGTTCCTGATCGGGATGGCGGCCGGACGGCTGGCGGCTCCACGCCTGATCGTCCGCCGGCTGCCCGTCATCCCCGCGGGCTGCGGGCTGGCGGCGGCGGGAACGCTCGTCGTCGCCCTGTTCGACGCCCCGGTACCGGTCACCGCCGGGCTCGTGCTTGCCGGGCTCGGCGTCGCCCCGTTCTACCCCGTCACGCTCGCCCGGCTCATCCAGGTGCCCGGGCTCTCCCCCGCCCGCTCGGCGGCGTACGGCGCGCTCGCCTCTGGCACCGCCATCCTGGCCGCACCCGCGACCCTCGCCGCGCTCGGCTCCGCCCTCGACCTGCGCACCGCCTATCTCGTCACGGTGCTGCCCATGGCGCTCGTCCTGGCCGCCGCCACGCTGCCCGGCAGGGCCCGCGCATGATGTCCCGCATCGAAGGAGGCCCGGCCGAGCGACGCCTTCCACGTGGTGTGTCCCTCCCTGCCGGGCTACGGCTTCAGCGACAAGCCGCGCCACCGCGGCTGGGGCGTCTCGCGAGCAGTCCACCAGGCCGCAGACCGTCGCCCCGGACCGGCGCCTCGGCCGCCCGGCTCTACTGGGAGAGCTTCAAGCAGGTCCAGCGCCGGTTCGCGGGCGCGAACACCGACGTGGTGACGGTTCCGACCGGCTGCTCGATCTTTCCCGAGGAGAACCCCAGGCCCTCGCTTCGGTGAGCGGGCAGGCGGTTCATCGACATCCGTCACCGGAACGAGCTCGACAGGGGCGGGCACTTCGCCGCGTTCGAGCAGCCGGAGCTGTCGGAGGTCCGTGCGTTCTTCGGGCTGGTCCGCTGACGCGTGGGTCCCGCCATGGCCAGCCCCGCCGACAGGCAGGTCAGCGGGATGGCCGGGACGACGTAGCGGACGTCGAACCCGACCAGGAACGGCGGGGCCAGGATCAGCGCGGTGGCGGCCAGGCCAGGGAGCAGGGCCTCGGGGCGCCGCCGTACAGACGCCACGACGAGGGCGCCCCCGAGCAGCGCGACCAGCAGCGGGTAGGGCAGGTATCCGAAGCGCTGGTAGGCGCGCAGCCAGCCCGCGTAGGGCTCGACCGGCCGCGTCGCCGCAGGGCCGCCCTCGTACGCCTCCGCCGCCGCCCTGGCCGACCGCTTCAGCGGCCGCCGCTCGAAGGGGAACCAGTAGGGGTTCGTCTTCGTCGTACGCGACGACCTGGCCGTGGTGCGCTCCCAACGCAGCAGCCAGCGCAGGTCACCGCCGACGGCGGCCAGGTAGTCGCCGGGCTGGGCGAGGATGGCGGCGCGGGCGAACCGCCCCGCCAGCGCGTTCTTGTCGCGCGGCACCCTGGCAAGCGGTGACCATCGCCCCCACAGCCAGTGGGCGGGCGAGGGTCGCCCGGCCACCGCCGTCGCGGGACACAGCGGCGCCAGCCGCGGCTCCGGCCGTATCGCCGAGCAGTCGGCGAAGGTCATCGTGCGCGACCAGAGGAACAGCCCGTCGGCTCGGGTCAGGCCGAACGTGCCGCTCGTGCCGTACATCCAGGTGGCGTACGCCACCAGGGGCAGCGCACCCGCGAGCACCAGCCCGGCCAGGGCCCGCCATCCGGTACGGCGCAGCAGCAGGTGAGCGGCGGCCAGCATGAGCACGGCCACGCCGACGGTCCTGGTGATCGCCGCCAGCCCGAGCAGCGCCCCGCCGACGCCCGCCGCCGGCGGAGTGACGTCCTGGCGTGACAGCATCAGAACCCCCGCCGCGACCAGCACGGTGAACAGCGCGTCGGCCATGATCATGTGCTCGAGGAGGATCAGGAACTCGTCGTACAGCAGGGGCACGGTGACGGCCGTCGCGCCCCAGCCCGGCAGGCCGCGCCGCCGCAGCACCGCGTACACCGCGACCGCCAGGCCCAGCCCGAGAAGGTGCTGGACCGCGGTGACGAGGGCGAGGCTGTGGCCCGGTCGCAGGGCGGCGAGGAACAGGGAGTACCCGAGTGGCCGGAACGTTCCAGGGACGGGGTGGGCCGCCGCGTCGAGGTAGGAGAAGGAGTCCGCCCAGAACCAGAGCGTGGGCCGGTAGCCGAGCATCGCCAGCGCTCGCAGGACGACGGCGGGGACCAGCGCCGCCAGGAACGCGAGGTGCCCGTTTCCGGGCAGCACAAAGCCAGGTGATGGCAACCGCACGAGGAGACTCCTAGAAGAGGGCCGGCCGGGAGTCCCCGTGCCGACGTGGTCGTCTCCTTGGTGTCACCACTTGCCGAACAAAAGGTTCACCGCGGCTCGGCCCCAGGCGGAGCGCGGCGCCTCTAGAAGCGGAAACGCAGGATCTTCCCCACATCCCGTAGTCCGGGGATGCGCGCCAGCACCCACATCTGCGCCCGCGCCGCCGCCCGCAGCCGACCCAGCCCCGGCATGTCCACGCTCCGCAGCGCGTCCACGCACACCAGCCCGTCGTGCCACCCCTCGATCACCCGCGGGTCGTCCACCCCCCAGTACAGTCGCGCCCCCGCGTTCCGCACGGCCGGCACCAGCTTCTGCAGCCTGATCCCCATCGACCCGTACACGTCGAACAGCAGTTCCCCCGAGGGAAACCGCTCGGTGATCCGCTGGATGAGCCGCCGCCCGTCCTCCTGCCTCAGGTACATCGTCAGCCCCTCGAAGACCGCCACCGTCGGCCGGTCGGCGGGCACCTGCTCCAGCCACCCCTCCTCCGTCACCGACGCCGCGAGCTGCGTGTAGTCGCCGCCGGGAGTGGGCAGCAGCCGCTCGCGCAGCGAGATCACCTCAGGAAGGTCGACGTCCACCCACCTGACCGTGGCGGGCCTGGCGATCCGGTGCGCCCTGGTGTCGAGGCCGCACGCCAGATGCAGCACGGTCGCCGAGGCGTGGGCCGCAAGGAACTCCCCGAGCCAGTCGTCGAGCTGCCTGGCGCGCAGCGCGACGCCCGCGGCGGTGGTCGCGTTCATGCCGGTCCTGCGGAAGTCGTAGTCGATCCGGCGTGCCGCGACGACGGCCTGCTCGTCGCCCAGGATGGGGTCGCGGGAGCGGGCGTCGAGCGCCCTGCCGTACAGGGTGGCGAGCAGGGTCTCCTGGGCTCCTGTGAGGGTGATCCTCTCGCGGCGGTCCATGCTTGCGACGGTAATCCCGTTGCCGTGGATTGTGGGAGTTCGGCACGCTGATCGCCATGAACATCCCTTACCGGCAGATCCGAGCCGCTTACACCGAGGAGTCCATCACCGTCTACCAGGCCTACGACCCGGCCATCGCCGCTCCCGCGTTGGCGGCGCAACGGTTCGTCCCCCCGTTCAAGCGCGGGCGGATGACCTGGATCAAACCGTCGTTCCTGTGGATGATGTACCGCTGCGGCTACGCCACCAAGCAGGGCCAGGGCCGCGTGCTGGCCATCGAGCTCACCCGCGAGGGGTTCGAGTGGGCGCTGGCGCACTCCTGCCTGTCGGACAGGCGGGACATGCCGGTGCGCGTCCAGTGGGACCCCGAACGCGACCCGCGCCACAACGCGCTGCCGTACCGGTCGATCCAGATCGGCCTGTCGGGCGAGGCTGTCGACCGCTACGTCGGCGAGTGGACGCTGTCGATCACCGACCTGACCGAGCGGGTCCGCGGCCTGCACACGGCGCTGCGTGAAGGCCGGGACCTGACTCCTCTGCTTCCGGCCGAACGCCCCTACCCGATCGCGGAGGCGCTGGCCGAGGTCATCGGCGCGACTCGGGAGTGAGGGAGCGGCTGATGACCAGGCGCTGGATCTGGTTGGTGCCCTCCACGATCTGCAGGACCTTGGCCTCGCGCATGTGGCGCTCGACGGGGAAGTCCTCGACGTAGCCGTAGCCGCCGAGCACCTGCACCGCGTCCGTGGTCACCTTCATGCACGTGTCGGTGGCGAACAGCTTCGCCATGGCCGCCTTGGTCCCGTACGGCCTGCCCGCGTCGCGCAGGCGGGCGGCCTCCAGGTACAGCGCCCGGGCGGCGGCGATCTGGGTGGCCATGTCGGCCAGCATGAAGCCGATGCCCTGGAAGTCGATGATCCGCGAACCGAACTGGCGCCGCTCCCCCGCGTAGGCGGTGGCCGCGTCGAAGGCGGCCTGGGCCACGCCGACCGCGCACGCCGCGATGCCGAGCCGCCCGCCGTCGAGCGCGGCCATCGCGATGCGGAAGCCCTCGCCCTCGGCGCCGACCAGCGCCGACTGCGGCAGCCGTACCCCGTCGAAGCGGACCTGCGCCGTCGGAGAGGAGCGCATGCCCATCTTGTGCTCGGGCGCGCCGTAGGAGAGCCCCTCGAGCCCGGACGGCACGCGCAGGCAGGAGATGCCACGGGCGCCCTTGTCGCCGGTGCGCGCCATGAGCATGTAGAAGTCGGCGACGCCGCCGTGGGTGATCCACGCCTTGACGCCGTCGACGGTGTAGCCGTCCGGGCCGGGCACGGCGCGGGTGGTCAGCGCGGCCGCGTCGGAGCCCGACGAGGCCTCCGACAGGCAGTAGGCGCCCAGCAGTTCGCCGCCGACCATGTCGGGCAGCAGTTCCTCGCGCTGCTCCGGCGTGCCGAAGGACGCCAAGGGGAAGCACGACAGCGTGTGCACCGACACCCCGAGGCCGACGGCCAGCCATCCGGCCGCCAGTTCCTCGACCACCTGCAGATAGACCTCGTACGGCTGGTCGCCCCCGCCGTACTCCGAGGGGTACGGCAGGCCGAGCAGCCCGGTCGCGCCGAGGGTGGTGAACACCTCGCGGGGAAAGCGTCCCGCCGACTCGTCGGCGGCCGCGCGGGGCGCGATCTCCTTGGCGATCAGGTCTCGGGTCAGGTCGATCAGGTCGTGCGCCTCGGGGGTGGGCAGGGCACGCTCAACGGTCATCGCGACACGCTCCAGTAATGGGCTCGGGGTCTCCGATCCCCCGATTCTGTCATCGCGACCGGCAGGGGAAGCCGGTCGGGCGGACCCCGCGCCCGCCAGGGGTGGGAGGGAGCCGGGCCCGGCGCCGGCACGGGGAAGGCGACGGCGGCCCGGGCGCCCGCGGGCGCCCGGGCCGCCCGCCGGTCAGACGATCACAAGCTCGCGCGGGGTGTTGTTGAGCCGCTCCCCGCCGTCCTCGGAGCACACGACGATGTCCTCGATCCTGGCGCCGTGGCGTCCAGGCAGGTAGATGCCGGGCTCGACCGAGAACGCGAACCCGGCCTCCATCGGCTCGGTGTTGCCCGACACGATGTACGGCTCCTCGTGCGTCTCGATGCCGATCCCGTGCCCCGTCCTGTGGATGAAGTACTCCCCGTAGCCCGCGTCCTCGATCACCGACCTGGCCGCCGCGTCGATCGACTCGCAGGTCACGCCGGGCCGTACCGCGGCGCAGGCGGCGTCCTGCGCCTGCCGCAGCACCTCGTAGTAGGCGGCGAAGTCGGCGGGCGGCTCGCCCACGCAGTAGGTGCGGGTGGAGTCGGAGCAGTAGCCGTTGTGCAACTGGCCGCCGATGTCGACGACCACGGGCTCACCGGCCTGGATGACACGGTCGGAGACCTCGTGGTGCGGGCTGGCGCCGTTGGGCCCCGAGGCGACGATGACGAAGTCGACGGTGGAGTGCCCGGCGGCGAGGATCGCGTCGTGGATGTCCTTGCCGACCTCCCTCTCCGTACGGCCGGCCTTGAGGAACTGCGGCACCTGGCGGTGCACGGCGTCGATGGCCTCGCCGGCCTCGCGCAGCGCGGCCACCTCGGCGGCCGACTTGCGCATGCGCAGCTCGCGCAGCACCGTGCCGGCCAGCACCTGCTCGGTGGACGGCATGGCGGCGCGGAAGCGCAGCGAGGCCATGGCCCACATCCGGTCGGCCAGCCCCACCTTGGCGACCCTGCCGAGGCGCGAGGCGACGACGTCGTAGGGGTCGTCGGTCTCGTCCCATGCCACGAAGTCGAGGCCGAGGCGCGAGGCGGGCGAGGCCTGCGCCGCAGGAAGCTCCAGTCGTGGAACCATCATGAACGACTCGCCGCTCGCGGGCACCACCAGGCAGGTCAGCCGCTCCAGCGGGAGCGCCTCGTATCCGCTCACGTAACGCAGGTCGGGGCCTGGGGTCAGCAACAGCGCGTCGAGGCCGGCCTTGGCGGTGGCCTCCTGGGCGGCGGCGAGGCGGGACACGGGGTAAAGGTCTTGGGACGTCACGGAGGCCAATCTACCCTCGCCACATTCCATGAAAAGCTCTCACAACTCGCATGCCGTCGCTACACTCCGTTCCAGGACGATCACTTACCGTGGGGCAATTGTCCCGTTCCAGCCATTCGAGAAGTGAGCCCCTTATGGTCGGCGTCGTGGGCGGCCCTCAGCCGCCCCTCCCCTCCCCTGGCGACCGGCGGCCCGGCGGGCCGATGACGGCCGGCGAGCTCGTGCGCCAGCTCGCCGATCAGATCCAGCAGCGCGAGGCGGCCGACGCCCTCGCCGTCCAGCTCGCCCACGCCCAGCGCCTGGGCAACATGGGCTGGGCCGAGTGGAACCTGCGCACCGGCGCGGCCGCCTGGTCCGACCACGTCTACGTCATCTTCGGCAGGGACCCCGCCGAAGGGCCCATCAGCCTGCCCGACCTGGCCGCCTGCGTCGAACCCACCGACCTGGCCGCCCTCGACCAGTTGCTGTGGACGGTCGTGCAGGGCGTCGAGCCGGTCCAGGCCGAATTCAGGATCAGGCGCGGCGCCGAGATCCGCAACCTGCGCATGGTACTCGAACCGCTCATCGGCGCCGGCGGGCCCATCGGCGTCCACGGCGTCGTCCAGGACATCACGGGGCGGCGAAGGGCCGAGCGCATCATGACCGAGTCGCGCCGCCAGCTGCTCGAGGCCCGCGAGCGGGCCGCCGAGGAACGGCACGTGATGATCGCGATGCGCGAGGCGATCCTGCCCGAGCCTGTGGGCTGCCTCGACCTGCCGCAGGCGCGCGTGGCCGTCCGCTACGTGCCGGCCGGCAACTCCGCCAACCTGGGCGGCGACTGGTTCGAGGCGGCGGGGCTGCCGGACGGCCGGCTGCTGCTGGCCATCGGCGACGTCTCGGGGCACGGCCTGCCCGCCATCGCGCACATGGCCCAGCTCCGCCACGCGCTCATCGGGCTCACCATGACGGGGCAGCCCGCCGACCAGTTGCTCCAATGGCTCAACGAGCTGGTGCTGCACCGCCTGGTCGAGACGACGGCGACCGCGGTGATCGGCCACCTCGACACCGCCACCAACGTCTTCACCTGGGGTCAGGCCGGCCACCTCGCGCCGATCCTGGTGCGTGACGGCACGGCCAAGCAGCTCGATCCGCCGCACGGGGTGCTGCTGGGGGCGACCGGCGAGCAGCCGTACGAGCTGGCCAGCATCGAGCTGCGGCCGGACGACCTGCTGCTGCTGTTCACCGACGGGCTGGTGGAGCGGCGCACCCGCGACCTCGACGAGGGGCTGGCCCTGGCGGTGGCGGCGGCGCGCGAGCTGCCCGCCTACGACCTCGACGCGGGCCTCGACAGGCTGCTGGCCGGCATCGGCGGCTCCAACCCCGAGGACGACGCCTGCCTGCTCGCCGTCGGCATCGTGGGGCCGGGAATCCGCCAGTAGCCCCCGGGACGACGAGCGGCCACCGAAAGGACGCGGGAGTGCGACCATAGACGGGTGCTGATGCTTCTCGACACCCCGTCGCTCTACTTCAGGGCCTTCTACGGCATCCCGGAGTCGATGACGGCGCCCGACGGCATGCCCGTCAACGCCGTGCGCGGCCTCATCGACATGATCGCCACACTGGTCCGCAAGCACGCGCCCGCCGAGCTGGTCGCCACCATGGACGCCGACTGGCGGCCCGCCTTCAGGGTGGCCGCCATCCCCACCTACAAGGCGCACAGGGTGGCCTTCGGCGACACCGAGGAGGTGCCCGACACGCTGGTACCGCAGATCCCCGTGATCGAGCAGGTGCTCGACGCGATCGGCATCGCCAGGTTGCAGTCCGCGGGCTACGAGGCCGACGACGTCATCGGCACCCTCACCCACCGGGCGGGCGGCGCCGTCGACATCGTCACCGGCGACCGCGACCTGTTCCAGCTCGTCGACGACTCCCGCCCGGTCCGCGTCCTCTACACCGCCAGGGGCGTGCGCAACCTGCAGGTGGTCGACGAGGCGTTCGTCGCCGCCAAGTACGGCATCCCCGGCCGCGGCTACGCGGACTTCGCCACCCTGCGCGGCGACCCCAGCGACGGGCTGCCGGGCGTCGCGGGCGTCGGCGAGAAGACCGCGGCCTCGCTGATCACCCGGTTCGGCTCCCTCGAATCGATGCTGGCCGCGCTCGACGCGGGGCAGACCGACGGGTTCCCCGCAGGGTGCCGTACCAAGCTGGCGGCCGCCCGCGACTACCTCGACGTCGCCCCCGAGGTGGTCAAGGTCGCCGACTCCACGCCGCTGCCGGAGACCGACCTCGCCCTGCCGGCCAAGCCTCGCGACCCCGAGGCGCTGGTTCGGCTGGCCGACCGCTACGGGCTCGACGGGCCCCTCAACCGCCTGCTGGAGGCCCTGTCCCGGTGACGCGGGCCTGGCCGAGCACGGACGCTCTCGCCATCGATCACCACGAATCCGGACGAATCGGCGGCGTATAGTCGGTCGGAAGAGACCTCCCCCCGCGAGGCCGCGGCATGTGCCGCGCCGGAATCGAGGGGACATGGCTCACGACGGGGCTCATCCGCGACGACCCTCGGGGACGTCCGTGCCGCGGGTCGCGGTGACCTTGACCGTCAACGGCGTCGAGCACCGGCTCGACCTGGACTCCCGTGTCACCCTGCTGGACGCCCTGCGGGACGCGCTGGAGCTGACCGGCACCAAGAAGGGCTGCGACCAGGGCGCCTGCGGCGCCTGCACCGTGATCGCGGACGGCAGGCGGATCCTGTCCTGCCTCACGCTGGCCGCGCAGTGCGAAGGCCGGGCGATCACCACCATCGAAGGCCTCGGGGTCGAAGGCGCGCTCCATCCGGTGCAGGAGGCGTTCGTGCGCCACGACGCCTTCCAGTGCGGCTACTGCACCTCCGGTCAGATCATGTCGGCGGTGTGCCTGCTGACCGAGGAGCGCGCCGGGTCGGACGCGGACATCCGCGAGTTCATGAGCGGCAACCTGTGCCGGTGCGGCGCCTATCCCAACATCGTCGCGGCGATCCGCGAGGTCGCGGGGGCGGGTGGCGGCCATGCGTGAGTTCGAGTACGTCAGGGCGCGCGAGGTGGGCCAGGCCGTGGCGGCGGTGAGCGCCGATCCGGCCGCGTCCTATCTCGCCGGCGGCACGACCCAGCTGGACCTGATGAAGGACGGGGTCCTCGCGCCCCACCGGCTGATCGACATCACCCGGTTGCCGCTCGGCGGCATCACCCGCAGCGGGGACCTGCTGCGCGTGGGCGCGCTGACCACGATGGAGGAACTGACCGCCGACCCGACGGTGGCCGAGCGGCTGCCCTTCCTGCGCGAGTCTCTGCTGCTGAGCGCCTCCGTCCAACTGCGGAACATGGCGACCATCGGCGGGAACCTGCTGCAGCGCACCCGCTGCCGGTACTTCCGCGACCCCACCGTCCCCGCCTGCAACAAGCGGCGGCGCGGCACCGGATGCGCCGCGGTGGAGGGCGCGGCCCGGATGCACGCGATCCTGGGCGCGAGCGAGCACTGCATCGCCCTGCACGCCTCCGACATGGCGGTGCCGCTCGTGGCGCTGGACGCGGTGGTGCGCCTTCTTGGGGCGGACGGCGAGCGTTCTGTTCCGCTGACCGGGTTCTACCTGGTTCCAGGGGAGACGCCCGACGTGGAGAACGTGCTCGCCCAGGGCGAGCTGATCACCGCCGTGGAGATCCCGCTGCTCCCTGCGGGCACGCGCTCCACCTATCTCAAGATCCGTGACAGGGTCTCGTACGAGTTCGCGCTCACGTCCGCGGCCGTGGCCCTGCGGCTCGACGGCGACGTGATCGGCGAGGCACGCGTCGCCCTCGGCGGCGTCGCGACGATCCCGTGGCGCGTGCCCGAGGCCGAGGAGATCCTGCGGGGAGCGCCGGCTGACCTGCGGACCTTCACCGCGGCGGCCGAGGCGGCCGTCCGCGACCCGTTCACCGTGGAGGGCACCGCCTTCAAGGTCGAGCTGGCCGAGCGCACGCTGGTGCGCGCCCTGCGGACCGTTGCGGGAGGAGCGACATGACGACGCTCGAGCACGTCGAGCTGGTCGGCGAGGGAGTGGACCGGGTCGACGGCCCCCAGAAGGTGACCGGCGCGGCGCGCTATCCCAACGACTTCGGCTTCCCGAACCTGGCCCACGTGGCGCTCGTCCGCAGCACCATCGCCGCCGGGCGGATCAGCGGTCTCGACACGGGCGCGGCCGAGAGCGCGCCGGGCGTCCTGGCGGTCATCACGCACGAGAACGCGCCCCCGCTCGGGCGCGCACCCGACACGTTCCTCTCCGCCCCGCCGCCGCCGTTGCAGGACGACCGGATCCTTCACTACGGCCAGTACCTGGCCATGGTGGTGGCCGACACCGCCGAGCAGGCGACCGCCGCCGCCCGGCGGGTGCGGGTGGACTACGAGGCGGCCGAGCCGGTGACCGACATGCACGATCCGCGGGCGGAGCTGCTCACCGACCCTGGGGGCGTGGACAGCACGCGCGGCGACCCGGAGGCCGCCCTGGCCTCCGCCGAGGTGCGGTTCGAGGCGACCTACACCACCGCGCCCAACGCCAACAGCCCGATGGGCCTGTTCGCCACCGTCGCCGCCTGGGACGGCGACGCCCTCACCGTGCACGACGCCACCCAGTGGCCCGGCTATGTGCGCACGGCGCTCGCCCAGGTGTTCGCGGTCCCGGAAAGCGGCGTCCGGGTGCTGGCGCCGTTCGTCGGCGGCGGGTTCGGCGCCGGGCTGCGCGCCTGGCCGCACGTCGTGCTGGCGGCGCTGGCGGCGCGCATGGTGGGTCGTCCGGTCAAGCTCGTGCTGACCCGTCCGGAGATGTTCACCGGCATCGGTCACCGCACGTCCACGGAGCAGCGCATCAGGATGGGCGCCACCCGCGACGGGCGGCTGGTCGCCCTCGACCACGAGAGCACCACGACCCTGCAGATGGAAGGGAACAACATCGAAGCGTGCGCGGCGGGCACGGCCTCGGCGTACGCCTGCCCCAACGTCTCCACCAGGGACAGGCAGGTCCGGCTGAACGTCACCTGGTGCAACTCGATGCGCGCGCCCGGCGAGGCACAGGGGAACTTCGCGCTGGAGTCGGCCATGGACGAGCTGTCCTGCATCCTGGGCATCGATCCGCTCGAGCTGCGACTGCGTAACTACGCCGACAGGCACCCGCAGCTCGACCTGCCGTGGTCGAGCAAGGCGCTGCGCGAGTGCTACGAGGTCGGCGCCGAGCGCTTCGGGTGGTCACGCCGCCTTCCCGAGCCCGGCTCGATGCGCGACGGCGACTGGCTGGTCGGGTACGGCCTGGCCGGCGTCTCCTTCTTCTGGTACCAGGCGCCGTGCCAGGCCGGCGCGACCGTGCGCCGGGACGGGACCGCGCTGGTGCGCAGCGCGGTGACCGACATCGGGACCGGCACCTACACGGTGATGGCCCAACTGTCGGCCGAGCTCCTCGGGCTGGACCTGGAGCGCGTCACCTTCGAGCTCGGCGACAGCGACCTGCCGCCGGGGGCCCAGGCGGGCGGCTCAGGTCTCACCGCCGGCCTGGGCAGCGCGATCCACGCCGCCTGCCGCAACCTCGTGCGGGCCTTCCTGGACACGGTCCGCGACGATCCCACCTCACCGCTGGCGGGATGCACCGTCGACGAGGTCAGCGTCGGGCGCGGCCGGATCCACCGCACAGGATCGCCGGAGCGCGGCGAGTCCTACGCCGACATCCTTTCCGCGCACGGCCTGGCGGAGCTGACGGCCAACGGCGCCAGCACGCCTGCCGACTCCCAACAGCTCGGGCTGGCGCCCGCGGGCCCGTTCGGCGCGAGGTTCGTGGAGGTGCGGGTCGACCCAAGCCTCGGGCTGCTCAGGGTGGCCAGGATCGTCTCGGTGATCGACGCCGGACGGATCCTGAACGAGAAGACCGCGACCAGCCAGATCATCGGCGGCACGGTCGGCGGGATCGGCATGGCCATGTTCGAGGAGGTGGTCACCGACGCGGGGACCGGGCGCATCGCCAATGCCACTCTCGGCGACTATCTGATCCCGGTGAACGCCGACGTCCCCGAGATGGAGGTGATCTTCGTCGGTCGGCCCGACCGGTTCAACCCCATCGGGGTCAAGGGTGTCGGCGAGATCGGCCTGGTCGGCATCCCCGCCGCCATCGCCAACGGGGTCTATCACGCCACCGGCAGGCGGATCCGCTCGCTGCCGATCACGATCGACCAGCTCCTCTGACGATCCGGCCCTCGGCGGGGCCGGTCCTCGGCGGGGCCGGTCCTCGGCGGGGCCGGTCCTCGGTGGGGTCGGTCCTCGCTAAAGCGGTTCAGTTCCTCGCCGACGTGCTCTCTCGCACGGTCAGCCTGGGTGTGGGCGTCTTGACGTTCAGCGGGGCGGCCGGGTCGGCGATCGTCTCCAGCAGCGTCTGGGCCACCGTCCTGCCCAGCGCGAACGTGTCGCGCGAGAGCGCGGTGAGCGTGGGGTGCACGATCCTGGCCAGCACCGAGTCGTCGAACGCCACGATCGACAGCTCCCCCGGCACGGGGACGCGCATCTCGGCGGCGACGCCGAGCCCCGCCACGGCCATGACGTCGCTGTCGTAGACGATCGCCGTGGGTCGCTCGCGCCGCGACAGCAGCGCCCTGGTGGCCGCCGCGCCCTGCGCGTCGCTGAAGTCGGTCGGCACGGAGACGACCTCCTCCAGGCCGAGCCTGCGCGCCGAGTCGCGTAGCGCCCTGATCCGCCGCTGGGTGTGGCGGAAGGCGGGCAGCCCCGCCACGTGCGCGATCCTGGTGTGGCCGAGCGCGGCCAGATAGTCGGCGATCGACAGCATCGCCTCCCTGTCGTCGGCCCACACGCACGACAGGGATCCGTGGGGGCCGGGACCGCCGAGCACCACGGCCGGCACGCCCAGTCCGTCGAGCACCTCGACACGCGGGTCGCGTACCTGCAGGTCGACCAGGATGAACCCGTCGACGCGCCCCTCCGAGGCCCACCGCCGGTAGATCTCGATCTCGGCCTGGGTGTCCTCCACGACCAGCAGGTGCAGCGCCACCGCGCCCGCCGACAGTCCCGCCTGCAGGCCCGACAGCAGGTGCGCGAAGAAGGGCTCCACCCCGATGGTCCTGGCCGGCCTGGCGATGACCAGGCCCGCCGCCTCGGCCCGAGCCCCGCCGAGCGCCCTGGCGGCGCTGTGCGGGCGCCAGTTCATCTCCTCGGCCACGCGCAGGATGCGCGCCCTGGTCTCCTCGCTGACGCCTGGCCTGCCGTTGAGCGCGAAGGAGACCGCGCCCTTGGACACCCCCACCCTGCGGGCGATGTCGGCAATCGTCGGTCGCCCCACGGCTCCCCTTCCTCTCGCCGGGAGTCTAGCGAGAGAAGGGGCCGCAGACTCTGGAACGGTTTAGCGACCGCGTCCGGGATGGGAGCGGTCGCGGGGGCTCGGGCCGTTCTGCCCCGCCCAGCCCGCCCGGTCCCGGACCCTGCCTCGAGGATGCTGCCATCTAGGGATAAGTTGATCAGGTGAGCACGAACATCCGAGTGTCCGGAGATGTCCACCCGCGGCTGGCGGACGGATTCGAGCGGATCAGGCGCGAGATCAAGCTGCCGGAGGAGTTCCCCAAGGCCGCGCTGGCCGAGGCCGCGCGCGTGGCAGGCGCCCCAGCGAACGCCGCCAGGCAGGACCTCACCGAACTGCCGTTCGTCACCATCGACCCGCCCGGCTCCATGGACCTGGACCAGGCCGTCTTCATCGAGGCGCTGGGCAGCGGCTACCGCGTGTGGTACGCCATCGCCGACGTCGGCGCGTTCGTCAGGCCGGGCGACGCGCTCGACGCCGAGGCGCGCCTGCGCGGGGAGACGGTCTACCTGCCCGACGGCAAGGTGCCGCTGCATCCGCAGGTGCTGTCGGAGGGCGCGGCCAGCCTGCTGCCCGGCGTGATCAGGCCCGCCGCGGTGTGGCGGATCGACCTGGACGCCGAGGGCGACCTGATCGGCGTGGACGTGCAGCGTTCGCTGGTGCGCAGCCGCGAGCGGCTCGACTACGACTACGTGCAGGCCACCGTCGAAACCGGCACCGCCGACGGCACGCTGAAGCTGCTGGCCGAGGTCGGCCGGCTGCGCCTGAACCTGGAGCGGGCCCGCGGCGGCGTCACCCTGCCCACCCCCGATCAGGAGGTCGTCGCCGTCGACGGCGGCTACCGCCTGGAGTACCGGGCGCCGATGCCGTCGGAGGCGTGGAACGCGCAGATCTCACTGCTGACCGGCATGTGCGCGGCCTCGATGATGCTGGACGCGGAGATCGGCGTGCTGCGCGTGCTCCCGCCGCCGCAGCCCCGCGACCTGGCGACGGTGCGCAGGGCCGCCCTCGCGCTCGGCGTACCGTGGCCCGAGGGCGCCTCCTACGGCGACGTCGTGCACGACCTCGACCCCAAGGTCCCCTCCCACGCCGCCTTCCTCAACGAGTCGAAGATCTTGCTGCGCGGCTCCGGCTACGTCGCCTTCGACGGCGAGCCGCCCAAGCTGGCCGAGCACTCGGCGGTGGCCGCGCCGTACGCGCACGTCACCGCGCCGCTGCGGCGCCTGGTCGACCGCTACGCGACGGAGGTGTGCCTGGCGATCGCCGCGGGCGAGCCCGTGCCCGCCGAGATCCAGGAGGCGCTGGCGGGCCTGCCGGAGATCATGTCCACCACCGGCCGCCGCGCGAACGCGGTCGAGCGGGCCTCGATCGACCTGGTGGAGGCTTTCATGTTGCGGGACAGGATCGGGCAGAGCTTCGACGCCGTCGTGCTCGACATCGACGAGCGCCGCCCGGGCGGCCTGGTCCAGCTGACCGACCCCGCCGTCGTGGCCCGCTGCGACGGCTCCCCGTTGCCGCTCGGCCAGTCGGTCAGGGTCCGGCTCACCCAGGCCGACCCCAACACCCGCGAGGTCCGCTTCACCGTCGCCTGAGACTCCCGGGAAGCGAGAGCCGCGCGCGGAGCCGGGGGAACCCGCGCGCGGCCCGGTTCGGGTGCTACCGGTGACTCACTTCTTGAGGACGCTCCAGCCCGCGCCGACGCCCATGAGGTGGAGGGCGACGCACAGCAGGCCGGCGGTGCCGAGAGTGGCGACGGTGATCACGCCGCCGACCGCCACACCGGCGATCTCGAACACGAGGGCGAGCACGAACAGCAGGGCAGCGATGAGAGCGAACATCCCAACCTCCAGGCGGGGGAGACCTTCCGAGATGGGCATTTCCGCTGTGATCACCCGGAAAACTGGCGCGAAGGTGACCTTAGGTGAACCTACGACCACGTCACCTTGACCGGCCGGTCAGCCACCCGCCCCGCCGTCCGCCCCGCCTGTAGGGCGAGCCCGCGCCGCCCGCCGTGCGACACGGCGGGCGGCGTCGCTCACGACAACGAGGAGTAGGCGACGACGCCGCGTCGCATGGCGTCGATGGCCTTGTTGGCCGTCTGCTTGACCTTGCTGCCGGGAGGGGCGGCGTTGCCGAGCTGCCCCAGCAGGTCCATGAGCTGCTTGATCCAGCGCACGAAGTCGCCCGCCGCCAGCTCGTTGCCGTTGATCCCGTCCATCAGGACCGCGTCGAGGCTGTGGCCCTTGGTCCAGCGGAAGGCCGCCCACGCGAACCCCAGGTCGGGCTCGCGGATGATCGACAGCCCGTTGTCCTTCTCGATGCCCTCCAGCTCGCCCCACAGCCTGATCATCGCCGTGAGCGCGTCCTGGGCCTTGCCGGCGGGGATCTTGGGCCGCCTGGCGTCGTCGGCCTGGCGGGACTCGAACACCAGCGCCGAGACGCACGCCGCCAGTTCGGCGGGGTCGAGCTCCTCCCACAGCCCCGTCCTGAGGCATTCGGCGGTCAGCAGGTCGAGCTCGGTGTAGAGGCGGCCGAGGCGGCGGCCCTCGCCGGTGACGGTCTCGCCCTCCAGGTAGCCGAGCTGCTCCAGCACCCCGCAGATCCGGTCGAAGGTGCGCGAGATGACGTGGGAGCGGCCTTCGACGCGGCGGCGCAGCCCCTCGGTCTCGCGCAGCAGCTTGTAGTAGCGCTCGGCCCAGCGGGCGTGATCCTCCCTGTCGGCGCAGCCGTGGCAGGGGTGCTGGCGGATCAGCCGCCGCAGCTCGGCGATCTCCTCGTCCTCCACCGCGTGGTCGCGGGCGCGCGCCGGCTTGCCGAGGTCACGGTCACCCATCTTGGCCAGCAGTGAGGAGACGAGGTTGGCGCGTTCCTTGGGGGCGCGGGCGTTGAAGTTACGCGGGATGCGGATCTTCTCGAGCGGTTCGACCGGCACGGGGAAGTCGTCCGGGTCGAGCTTCTTGACCTGCTTGCCGATCGTGAGCACGAGCGGGTTGGGCCCGTGCCCTCGCGGGTTGAGCCCGGGATCGAGCACGATGGCGAGCCCGGCCCGCCGCCCGCCCGGCACGCGGATCACGTCGCCGGGCTTCAGCTCCTCCAGCGAGCGCACAGCCGCGGCCCTGCGGGCGGCGCCGCGCTGCTTGGACAGCTCGGTCTCGCGGTCTGACAAGCGTCTGCGCAGCCCGGCGTACTCGGTGAAGTCGCCCAGGTGGCAGTGCATCGCCTCCTGGTAGCCCTCCAGCGCCTCCTCGTGCTTGCGCAGTTGCTTGGCGATCCCGACGACCGCCCGGTCGGCCTGGAACTGCGCGAACGACGCCTCCAGCAGGGTCTTGGCGCGCTCGCGGCCGAACTGTCCGACCAGGTTGACGGCCATGTTGTAGGAGGGTTGGAAGCTGGAGCGCAGCGGGTAGGTGCGGGTGCCCGCCAGACCGGCGACCGAGATCGGGTCCATGCCGGGCTGCCACACCACGACCGCGTGGCCCTCGACGTCGATGCCGCGCCGGCCTGCGCGGCCGGTGAGC
This sequence comes from Nonomuraea mangrovi, assembly GCF_042681425.1. Taxonomy (NCBI): domain Bacteria; kingdom Bacillati; phylum Actinomycetota; class Actinomycetes; order Streptosporangiales; family Streptosporangiaceae; genus Nonomuraea; species Nonomuraea mangrovi. Next base: position 562,890 of record NZ_JBHUFV010000003.1, read on the forward strand.
TGGGTGTACTCGCCGGGGGTGAGGTCGGCGTGGGTCTCGCCGTTCCACTTGTCGAGCTTCTCGATCACCACGCTGCGCGCGGGCATGTTGATGCCGAGCGCCAGGGTCTCGGTGGCGAAGACGGCCTTGACCAGGCCGCGGGTGAAGAGCTCCTCCACGACCTCCTTGAAGGCCGGCAGCATGCCCGCGTGGTGGGCGGCCAGGCCGCGTTCGAGGCAGTCGCGCCACTCGAGGAAGCCGAGCACCGCCAGGTCCTCGTCGGGCAGGTGGGCGGTGCGCTCGTCGACGATCTGGCGGATCTCGTGGCTCTCGCGCTCGGTGGTGAGCCTGATGCCCGCGTACAGGCACTGCATGACGGCCGCGTCGCAGCCCGCGCGGGAGAAGATGAAGGTGATCGCCGGCAGCAGGCCCTCGGAGTCGAGCTTGTCGATGATCGCGGCGCGGTCGGGTGGGCGGAAGCGTTGCGGCCTGCCGTACCCTCGCCTGCCCCTGCCGCCGGCCAGCCGCTCCTCGTCGCGGGTCAGGCGCATCAGCGTGGGGTTGATGCGCATGAGGTTGTCGCCGTCGTCGGAGGAGAACAGGTCGTAGACCCTGTTGCCGACCATCATGTGCTGCCACAGCGGCACGGGCCGGTGCTCGTCGACGATCACCGTGGTGTCGCCGCGCACCTCGCCCATCCACTGGCCGAACTCCTCGGCGTTGCTGACCGTCGCCGACAGCGCCACGAGCCTGACCGAGTCGGGCAGGTGGATGATGACCTCTTCCCACACCGCGCCGCGAAAGCGGTCGGCCAGGTAGTGGACCTCGTCCATGACCACGAAGCCCAGCCCTGCCAGCGTGGCCGAGCCCGCGTAGAGCATGTTGCGCAGCACCTCGGTGGTCATGACCACGATGGGCGCGTCGCCGTTCACGCTGTTGTCGCCCGTCAGCAGGCCGACCTTGGCGGTGCCGTACCGCTTGACCAGGTCGTTGTACTTCTGGTTGGACAGCGCCTTGATGGGGGTGGTGTAGAAGCACTTCTGGCCCTGCTGCAGGGCCAGGTGGACGGCGAACTCGCCGACGACCGTCTTGCCCGAACCGGTGGGGGCCGCCACGAGGACTCCGTCTCCCGCTTCCAGCGCCCGGCAGGCATCGAGCTGGAACTCGTCCAGGTCGAATTCGTAGTGCCCCCGAAACGACCCGAGCGCGGCGCCGTCATCCCCGTACTTTTCACGGAAGGCCGCGTAGCGTTCCGCTGGCGTTGTCATACCACCACCCTACCGAAACCGCCATTCCGGTCAGGCCAGGTAGTCACCGAGCCCGTCGGCCAGGACCGCGAACCCCTTCTCTGCCGCCCCGACGGCCGCGGGGTAGGCCTGCTCGGCGCTCTGGCCCAGGTAGATGCGGGTGGTGTTCTGCGTCTGCAGGGTGCGCCAGAGCCCGTAGATCATGCTGGCCGCGTACGGCGCGCGCTCGTCCTCGCCCAGCGCGGTGGCGAGCCTCCCCTCGGCCTTGACGTGGAACAGCAGCATGCGCGCCGCCAGCGAAGGGGTCCGGCGCATCAGGTTGAGCAGGCGCAGGAACTCTGGGCGGTCGCACAGGCCGGTCTCGGGGGCGTGCCTGGCCAGCGCGTCGAGGAACTGCCGCCGTGCCGTGGCCGCGACGGACTCGCCGGGCAGCCGGTCGGACATGAGGGCGGGGATCTCGCCGAGGTCGTCCTCCATCGGCGCGAGGACGATGTCCTCCTTGGTCGGGAAGTAGTTGAAGACCGTCATCTTCGAGACCTTGGCCCTGGCGGCGATCTCCACGACCGACACCTCGTCGAAGCCGCGCTCGCCGAACAGCTCCATCGCGGCGTCGTGGATCGCCTGCCTGGTCTCCAGCTTCTTGCGCTCGCGCAGCCCCACGCCATGAGCATACCTATATTGACTCAGTCGAAACTTTGACCCAGTCTAGATTCATGTCTCCAGCGCAGAAGGGCTGGGCCATGACGGGCGTGCTGATCACGCTCGTCATGGCCGTGCTCGACCAGAACATCGTCTCCACCGCCTCGTGGGCGATCGTCTCCGACCTCGACCCCGCGCACGGCCTCGAACGCCTGCCGTGGCTGGTCACCTCCTACGCCCTGGCCGCCACAGCCGCCCTCCCCCTGTACGGCAAGCTGTGCGACGTCCACGGCGCCAAGCGCGTCTACCTCGCCGCCATCGCCCTGTTCCTGCTCGGCTCGGCGCTGTGCGGGCTGTCGCAGGACATGCCGCAGCTCATCGCCTCCCGCGCGATCCAGGGCCTGGGCGGGGGCGGCCTGATGAGCGTCACCCTCGTCGTCGTCGCCCACCTGACCCCGCCCGAACAGCGAGCCACGGCGGGCGGCGGAGCCGGCGGCCTGCTCGCGGGGGTCGGCCTGGTCGCGGGACCACTCCTCGGCGGCCTCTTCACCGACCAGGTCAGCTGGCGGTGGATCTTCCTGATCAACCTGCCCTTCGGCCTGCTGGCGCTCGTCAGCGCGGCGATGTCGCTCGACCTCGGCGACGGCGGCCGGCACCGCCGCATCGACTACCTCGGCGCCGCCCTGGTCGCCGCGGCGGCCGCCCTGTTCCTGCTGATCGTCGAGCACGGCCTGACAGAGCTGATCGTCGCCGACGTGGCGCTGCTGGCCGCCTTCCTCTGGCGCCAGGCCACCGCGCCCGAGCCGATCCTGCCGCTGTCGATGTTCCGCGACCCCGTCCTGCGCGTCGCCCTGCCCCTGCAGTTCCTGACGGGCGCCGGCATGACGGGCGGCCTGTTCTACACGATCGTCTACCTTCAGGCCGTCGCCGGGGTCGAGGCGACGGACTCGGGCCTGTACCTGCTGCCGATGGCGGCGGGCATGATCGTCTCCGGCATGGCGTCGGGAGTGCTGATCGGCCGGGGCCACTCCAGCAAGCCGTTCCTGCTGGCCGGCACCGCCATGGTCACCGCCGCGCTGGTCCTGCTCGGGCGACTCGCCGTCGACACCTCCCCCTGGACCCTCGGCCTGGAGCTGCTGCTGTTCGGGCTGGGCCTCGGCCAGATCCTCGGCATCGTCATCTTCCTGGTCCAGAACTCCGTGCCCGCCTCCGAACTCGGCGTGGCCACGACAGCCATCCGCTTCACCCAGATCCTGGGTTCGGCGCTCGGCGCCGCGATCTTCGGCGTGATCCTCACCAGGGTGGCGGCGAACGGCTCGCTCGTCACCGGCATCGACGTGGTGTTCCTGTCCGGGGCCGGGGTCATGGCGCTGGCGCTGGCCCTGACGGCCTTCCTCAGGACCGGACGGCGGGCCGAACCCGTCGCCGCGCAGCGCTGAGCCCGGGGTCCGTCGCGGCGGCGGACACCCGAGCGCGCGCCTTTACAATGTAGATCAAAGGCCGATCATCCGCAGGATCGGCGCTCCCAAGGCCCCCAGCCAGTCGGCCAGCGCCGCCAGCGGCTCGCGCAGCGCCGTACCCGCGCCCGCGACGGCGCCGACCGCCTGCGCGATCGTCGTCAACCTGCCCGCGATCGCCTGGCGGTCGGGCTCCGCCCGCGCCAGCTCCGCCTGCACGGCCTCGGCCTGCGCCGCCTCCTGGCGCAGCCCCGCCCCGCGCAGCGCCTCGGCCAGCCGGTCCGCCCAGTCGGCCGGGCCGCCGCCGACGAACGCCTGCTGCCCCCCGTGGATCGTCTGGTCCCCCGCCACGTTGTTGATGTTGCCCTGCTGCGAACCGATGTTGAAGACCACCGCTATCTCCTCTGTACGGCGGGCGAGTTCCACGAGTGCCGGGGATCCACGTCGACCCTGCGCGCCCGCGCCGCCGCGACGATCTGCATGATCAGCCCCACCCAGAACAAGATGTTGCCCACGAACCCGACCGCGAAGGCGATGAGCCCGACCGGCACACCGAGCCCCACGTCGGGCCCGAAGGGGAAGTCCTCGGGCATGCGCCCGCTGGTGAACGAGCTCTGGAAGTCGCCCATGCCCTTGATGAGCACCGCCGCGTAGGCCGCCGCTCCCCCGAACATCATCAGGACGCCGAGCCAGAACACGCTCCTGGCCTTGCTGCGGTAGGCGGCCACCTGCCGCAGGAAGCTGTCACGCTGCTGGATGTAGTGGTTGTTGTACTGGTTGCCCGCGACGTTGTTGAGCTGACCCGCTTCCTGCCTGCCCACGTGGTAGCTGACCGCCGCGGGCATCGCCATGGTGTGGCCTCGCTCGCCGCCGCCGTCGTCCTCGAAGCGGGCGTGCACGGTGCCGAGCCTGACGACGTCGCCGTCCCGCAGCCGCCGGGGTCTCGACACCCTCTCCTGTCCCACGACCGTGCCGTTGCGGGAGCCGAGGTCCTCGATCGTCACGCCGCCGGCCGCGGGCACGACGGCGGCGTGCACGGCGCTCAGATGCGGGTCGTCCAGCCGCAGGTCGGCCGACGAGCCGCGGCCGATCACCTGCCGCCGCTCCCCCACGAGCAGCACGGTCCCCTCCAGCGCCGGAGGGTGGATGACGATCAGGCGAGGCATGCCCCCATCGTGACCCGCCGGGTCCGGCCGCGCCTGAGTAGGCCACTACTCAAATCAGGACGCGCAGCGCTCCGGGCGAGACCGTGCAGGTGAGCGGCAACGGGCCGATGCGCTCGCCGTCGGCGTAGGCGACCACGTCGGGCGCCTCCAGCGTGACGCTGCGCGCCTTCAGCATGGTGACGGCGGGATGGGAGGCGTGGCGGCCCCGGTAGACGCCGGCGAAGGAGCGGACGAACGACGCCTTGCCGACCGCCCCGAGGATGGTGACGTCGAGCAGGCCGTCGTCGGGCTCGGCGGTGGGGCAGACGCGCATGCCCGCGCCGTAGGAGGAGGTGTTGCCGACGGCCACCAGCATCGCCTCGTGCTCGGCGACCTCGCCGTCGACGGTGAGCCTGAAGGCGATGGGGCGGAAGGAGCGCAACTCGCCCGCGGCCGCGACCAGGTACTTCGCCATGCCGGGCGGCCAGGTGAGCGCGTTGGCCCGCTCGTTGACCCTGGAGTCGAAGCCGCAGCACATCACGCTGGCGAACCACTCGTCGGGTCCGATCCTGGCGGCGTCGACCACGCGTGTCCTGCCCCGCAGGATCGCCCTGACCGGGTCGCGGCCGGTCAGGCCCATCGCGGCGGCGAAGTCGTTGCCGGTGCCCGCGGGGATGACGCCCAGCGGCACCTCGGTGCCGGCCACCGCCTGAACCGCCAGGTGGACCAGACCGTCGCCGCCGAAGGCGACCAGCGCGTCAGGGCGTTCGGCGACGGCCGTACAGGCTCGTTCCAGAGCGTCGGCCGGGCCGTCGCCCACGATCACGCTCACGTCCGCGCCGCCCGTGCGCAGCCTGCGAACCACGGGTTCGAGCAGGCGCAGCGTCCTGCCGCCCCCGGCGGAGGGGTTGACTAAGAGAGCGAGGTCCACCCGTCAGTCGTCCAGGTTGAGCGGGGCGGCCTCGTCGTCGGACAGCAACTCGTCCGGGTCCTGCGGCCTGCGCCGCTCCCTCAGGAAGATGAAGGCCTCGGCCAGGAAGTAGAGGATCACCATCGGCGCGGCCAGCGCCATCATCGTCAGCGGGTCGCCACCGGGGGTGATGACGGCGCCGAAGACGAACATGAGGAACACCACGGTGCGGCGGTGCTTCTTGACCGTCGCGTGCGACAGCACGCCGATGATGTTGAGGAAGACCAGCAGCAGCGGCAGCTCGAACGACACCCCGAAGATCACCAGCATGATCAGCACGTAGTCGAGGTACTCGTCGATCTGGATGGCCGCGACCGTGTCGGCCGGCGCGAAGCCCAGCAGGATCGCCAGGCTCGTGTCCATGATGAAGTAGGCCAGCGCGCCGCCGCCGAGGAACAGCGGGACGGCGATCGCCAGGAACGCCACGCTGTAGCGCTTCTCGTTGCGGTAGAGGGCGGGCGTGACGAAGGCCCAGATCTGGTAGAGCCAGACGGGCGAGGACACCAGGATGCCCACCATCGCCGAGACCTTCAGGGTGGTGAAGAAGGACTGGAAGATGCCGCCGGTGACCAGGGTGCACTGCCCGGGACGCAGCTGCTGGGCCGCGGTGTTCTCGCAGAACGGTTCCTTCAGGAAGACCCACACGGGATCGAAGAGGAAGAACCCGATGACCACGCCGACGATCAACGCGAGAAGCGCGATGACGAGCCTGTTGCGCAGCTCGCGCAGGTGCTCCATGAGGGGCATGCGCCCCTCATCGTCGACGGAGGCCTTGGCCGGCCGTTTGAACAGCACCATTCAGCAGTCCCTGGTGAGATGAGGGTGTTGTCAGGCGTTCTTGTTGGCGGCGGCCTGCGCGCGAAGCTTGGCGGCCTGCTCCTCGAGCTGACGGGCCTGCTCCTCGGGCGACAGCGCGGGGGCGGCGGCGGGCAACGGCTGGACGGGCTGGGCCTGCGGCTGAGGCTGAGCCTGCACGGTCGCCTGCGCGACGCCGGCGTCGTCGTCGTCCTCGCGCAGCTTGGTGGTCTCGGCCTTGAAGATGCGCAGCGACTTGCCCACGCCCCGTGCCATCTCCGGCAGCTTCTTGGCCCCGAACAGCAGGACCAGCACGCAGGCGATGATCAGGAGCTCAGGCACTCCGAGGTTCGGCATGAAACATCCTTATTGAGCGAGGTGCAATCTCACGCTCGATCGTACGCTGCCGGAAGCACAGTCTCATCCCCTGCACTCCCGTTCGCCCCATTTCGAGCCCCTATTGTTTTCCCTCTGGCCGTGAGCTGGGCACTTGCGCGCCGCACCTCGGCGCTCAGCTCCCTCGCGGCGACCAGGACACGGACGGCCACGAACCCCAGCACGGCGATGCCGGCCGCGCCCATCCCGACCGCCACGTAGATCCAGGTCATGACGCCTGAGCGTACAGCGACAGCGCCCGCTCGGCCTCCTGCTGCACCCTGGCGGCCAACGCCGGGGGCGAGACGATCCTGCCGGTGTCGCCCAGGCGCAGCGCGAGCTTGAGCGTCCAGTCCTCGTCACGGGCGCGCAGCGTGACCCGCAGCCGCCCCTCCCCGAGCTCCTCGGCCTGCTCGTACGGGTAGTACTCGGCCACCCACCTGCCCGCGGCCGTCACCTCGAGCACGATGAGCTCGTCGGTGGGCGACGGCCTGAAGACGCCCTGGGTGACGTCGATCGGCTCGGCGCCGGCGGGCGGGTCGGCGGGGACGTCGAGCACCTCGACGGTCAGCATGCGGTCGAGCCTGAACAGCCGCATCGCCTCGGCCCTGTAGCACCAGCCCTCCAGGTAGGTGCGGCCGTCGGCGACCACGAGCCTGGTCGGGTCGACCTCGCGAGGGGTCACCTCGTCGCGTCCCGGCACGTAGTAGCGCAGCGACAGCCTGCGCCCTCCGACGAGCGCCTCGCGCACCCTGGCGGCGGCGTCAGGCGCCGACTCCACGTCCACCGCGAACTGGCTGCTGACGGCCGCGGCGCCCTCGCCCGCCGCCTGCTCCAGCTTGGCCATCACGCGCGGCAGCGCGTCGCCGTGCGCGAACTCGGCCAGCTCGGGGGTGGCCGACAGCATCCGCAGCGCCACCAGCAGCGCGCTCGCCTCGTCGATGCCCAGGCGCAGCGGGCGGGCGATGGTCTCGGCGTTGTCGATGATGATCTCGCCGCCGTCCCAGGAGACGTCGATGAGGTCGCCGGGGGTGTGGCCGGGCAGTCCGCACATCCACACCAGCTGCAGGTCGTCGATGAGCTGCTTCTCGCTCAGCCCGAAGACCGCCGCCACCTCGCCCACCTGCGCCCCGGGATGGGACATCAGGTACGGCACCAGCGCCAGCAGTCTCGGCAGCCTGTCCGCGGTGGAACTCATACCAGTGCCCCCTTCAGCCGTGCGATCACGGCCTCCCTAGCGTCGGGCGGACCCACCACCATCACATCGGCTCCCAGGCTGGCGATCCATCCGGCTAGCCGCTCGGGGTCGGCGAAGACCAGCTCCACCGTGTCCCATCCGTCCTCGCCCTCCCGCACCGAGCGGGCGACCTGCCGCAGTCCCTCGCACGCGCCCTGACGGACCCGGAGAACGGCGGTGCGCTCCTCCATCGCCTCCTCGGGGAAGCCGACCATCGAGCGCAGGTCGACCCCCTCGGGCACCTCGACCGCGCCAGGCCTGCCCACCGCGGCCACCTGGCCGGAGATGCGGCTGAGCCTGAACACCCGCGGCGCCTGCCTGTCGCGGTCGAAGCCCGCGACGTACCACCTGCCGCGCCGGCTGATGACCCCCCACGGCTCGACCGTGCGGGTGCGGACCGACTCACCCGCCGCGGGCCGGTAGTCGAAGCGGACGACCCGCCTGTCGCGCACCGCCTCCCACAGCGGGGGGAAGGACGGGTCGCGGGTGTCGACGCGCAGCTCCAGCGCCTCGCCGGGCCCCGCGTCGGTGGCGACGCCGCCGGCGCGCAGCTTCAGCAGCGCGCCGCTGGCCGCCTCGGCCAGGCTGGCCCGCTGCCACACCTGGGCCGCCAGGCCCAGCACGGCCGCCTCGTCGGGCTCCAGCGTGATCTCCGGCAACTCGTAGGCCTCGCGCTGGATCCGGTAGCCGGGCTCGTCCTCCCACGGGTCGCGGTGCACCTCGATGGGGATGCCGATCTCGCGCAGCTCGTTCTTGTCGCGCTCGAACATCCGCTGGAAGGCCTCGTCGCCGTCGCGGTCGTAGCCGGGCACGGCGTGGCGGATCTGCTCTGCCGACAGCGGGCGGCGCGTCGCGAGCAGGCAGATCACAAGATTGAGCAACCGCTCTGTCTTACGGCGCGACATCTGCCCTTCTCCTCACTCGTTCGACGCTACCCTGCCTCCGTGATCAGATGGCGCAAGGGCGAGGTTGTCCGGATCCGGCGCGAGTGGCCGGGAGCAATGGAGCTCGAGGTCACCGTGCCCGAGGGGACATGCAGGGCGCTGGCCTATCCCCTGCTGGTGGGGCGTCCCGAACCAGGTGACGAGGTGCTGCTCAACACGACCGCACTCGCGATGGGTCTCGGTACGGGAGGTTACGCCATGGTGGTGGCCGTCCCGAACAGATTGCCGGAAGATCCTGAAGGTCCCGGCCACCTGGTGAAGGCCCGCTACACCCCGCTGCAGGCCACGGTGCTCGGCGCCGACGAGCAGGACTCCCCCTTCCACGAGTTGCTGCGCGAGGCCGACTCCCTCGACGGGATGCCGGTCGTGGTCGCCGATCTGCACTCGGCGCTGCCGCCCATCCTGTGCGGGATGTCACCGCGGCCGCGGGTGGCCTACGTGATGCTGGACGGCGGCGCGCTGCCCGCCTGGTTCTCGATGGCCTGCGCGAAGCTGCGCGAGGTGGGCTGGCTGGCGGGCGTGGTCACCGTCGGGCAGGCCTTCGGCGGTGACGTCGAGGCCGTGACCACCCACACCGGGCTGCTGGCGGCCAGGCACGTCCTGCACGCCGACGTGGCGATCGTCGCCCAGGGCCCGGGCAACCTCGGCACCGGGACCCGCTGGGGGTTCTCGGGGGTGTCGGCGGGCGAGGCCGTCAACGCCGCCGCCGTGCTGGGCGGGCGGCCCGTGGCGGCGCTGCGCGTCAGCGAGGGGGACAGGCGCGAGCGGCACATCGGCGTCTCCCACCACTCGCTGACCGCCTACGGCAGGGTGGCGCTGTCGGAGGCGCAGGTGGTGGTGCCCGAGCTGCCGGGCGAGTTCGGCGAGCGGGTGCGCGACCAGGCCGAGCTGCTTGCCGTACGGCACGAGCTGGTCTCGGTGCCGGTCGACGGGTTGTACGAGGCCCTGCTGGAGTCGCCGGTCAAGCTGTCGACGATGGGGCGCGGCCTGGAGGAGGACCTGGCCTACTTCCTGGCCTCGGCGGCGGCGGGACGGCACGCGGTCACCCTTCTGGGGTAGGGGGCAGATCCTCCCGTGGAGGGAGGACGGCGGGCCGCCCGTCGGGGATCGTGAAGCGATGAAGCGAACACGCATCGTGCTCCTCACGATCTTGGCGCTCGTCGCGACGGCCTGCGGTGCGAGCGGGGTCGCGAACAGGCCGCACGCCGGGCAGCACGGGAGCCTGCACGGCACCGCCACGGCCGCGCCCGTCAGCGCACCCGCGCGTGCGGGTGAGCGGTTCGTCACGCTGACGATGCCCGGGCCGTACACGCCCAAGCCACCCAACGGCGGCACCGACGAGTACCGCTGCTTCCTCATCGACCCGAAGCTGACGGCGCCCGACACCTTCCTGACCGGCACCCAGTTCACCGCGCAGAACGGTGACGTGGTCCACCACGCCATCCTGTTCAGGGTCGACGCCGACAAGGTGGCGGAGGTGCGCGCCTACGACGCCAAGGAGCCGGGCGAGGGCTGGGGCTGCTTCGGCGACGCGGGCGTGGGCGATGCCGACTGGATCGGCCACTGGGCGCCGGGCACCAGCGAGATCCTGCTCGATCCGAAGCTCGGCTACCCGATGGCGGCGGGCAGCGCGCTGGTCATGCAGGTCCACTACAGCACGCTGGCCATCGGCGACCGGCCCGCGGGCAGCGACCAGTCCAGCGTCAGGCTGCGCCTGACCACGGGCAAGCTGACACCACTGCGCACCGAGCTGTTCATGGCGCCGATCGAGCTGCCCTGCACGGCCGAGGAGAAGGGCGCGCTGTGCGAGCGCGAGGCGGCCATCGCCGACGTGGGCCGCCGCTTCAGCAGCGACGCCAAGGAGCTCACCACCCAGCTGGTCACGTGGTGCTCGGGCGGCAAGCCCGTCCCCGGCCCGACCCAGCACTGCGACATGCCGATCGAGAAGCCCGCCACCCTGCACGCGCTGGCCGGGCACATGCACCTGCTCGGCCGTGCCATCAAGGTGGAGCTGAACCCGGGCAAGCCCGGCGCCCAGACCCTCCTCGACGTCCCGCAGTACAACTTCGACAACCAGGCGCTCCAGCCGCTGGCCAAGCCGGTCGCCGTCAAGCCAGGCGACACGATCCGCACCACGTGCACCCATGACGCCTCGCTGCGCGCCCGGTTGCCGCTGCTGCGCGACCTGCCGCCGCGCTACGTCGTCTGGGGCGAGGGCACCCAGGACGAGATGTGCCTGGGCATCGTGGTGGCCTCGTAGAAGTCCTTGAACGTGAACGCCTCGGGGCCCGGCCCCTCGGCCCTGAGGCGCTCGAGCCTGTCCATCCCCTCCGCGAGGGTCGGGATGGTGCCCGCGGGGACCCACCACATCACCGTGTACGGCTCGGCCATCTGCAGGAACCACTCCCTGCGGCGCTTCAGCACCGCCAGGTGGCGGCTCTTGTAGACGAAGTTCCACAGGGTCTCGCGCGACTCCCACACCGAGAAGTTGATGACCAGGTGGTCGCCGTAGTCGTGCTGGACGGTCAGGGTCGGGTCCTGCTCGCTCTCCTTCAACCGCCACACGAAGCCGGGCGCCGCGTCGGAGAGCACGTTGACGGGTTCGAGGTTGGCGACGAAGTCGGCGAGTTCGGGCGTGTCGAGGGGGGCGCGCAGGTGTGCGACGTTCAACTGGGCGAGATGCATGGGCACCACTATGTCAATCTTCGTTAGTTTTAGAAAGGGTGACGCAGCATTCACCCGGTCGCGGATCGAGCGCCGCCCTGCCGGGATCCTCACCCAGCCCCTCCAGCAGGCCCTGGCACAGGGCCAGGTTCATCGAGCAGACCAGCAGCGGGTAGTCCTGGGCCAGGGCGTGAAAGGGGCAGTTGCGCTGCCTGACGACGCCCTCCTCGACGTACGGCTCGTAGCCGCGCGCCCGCAGCGTCTCGACCGGGTCGCCGCCGTCCGCCGCGATGCGCAGGCCCGCCGCCCGCGCCGCCCGCTCGGCCTGCTCCTCGCCGCCGAGCAGCTCGACGACGTCGGCCAGCACCGAGGCGAGCGCGCCGTAGTCACGCGGCGGCAGGCTCACCGACAGCTCGGCCGCCGCCCGCCGGTAGACCTTGGCGGGCCGGCCGCTGCCGGGCCCCTTGCGCTCCTGCGGCCTGAAGCCCGCCTCCAGCAGGCCGGCCTCCACCAGCCTGTCGAGATGGTGGGCGGCCAGCGTCCTCGACACCCCCGCCGCCTCGGCGGCCTCGCCGCGCCCCACGTCGCCGCCATGGCCCGCGACGTAGGCGTACAGGCTGCGGCGGACGGGATCGCTCAACTGGGACAGGGCCTCGAGGTCGCTCACAGCGGCGAGTCTACGAGCCGAAGTGCCGGGCCACGTGCTGGTAGGTGCACCCGCGGCTGGGCTTGCGGCCCAGGTACGTGCGGTAGCAGTCCTTGCCCTTGACCACCCAGATGTCCATGTCCTGCGGCGCGCCCGCCGCCTTGCGCACCGCCTTCGCGTTCGACAGGAGCCTGGCGGCCAGCTTCTCGGCCGACGACGCGGAGGTGGCGTAGGCCATCGCCCACGCCTGTCCGACATCGCCGCCGTAGAGGCAGCGCGAAGCGGGCACCCCTGAGCAGAAGTCGCGCGGGGCCGCCGCCGCGGGTGCAGCGGGAGCGAGGCCCAGAGGCAGGGCTGTGGCGATCGCCAGCGACACGAGTACGCGGATCATCGTCACATCGAATCCCGCCGCGGCGGGGCGCACAACCCCGGCCTAGTAGGCGGCCAGGACGTCCACAACGAACACCAGCGTGTCCGCGCCGGTGATGCCGAACTGCGGGTGGCCCGTCGCGCCGTACCCCGCGGACGGCGGGACGATCATCAGGACCCTGCTGCCGGTCGGCACGCCCACCAGCGCCCTGTCCCAGGCCTTGATGACGCTGCCCTCACCGATCGTGAACGCCTTGGGCTGGCCTGACTTCCACGTGGAGTCGAAGATCTTGCGGCTGCCCCACACCGCGCCCTCGTGCTGGGTGACCAGCAGCTGCCCCGCCTCGGTCCGCGGCCCGTCGCCACGCTTGAGCACCTTGGCCGCGAACGCATCAGGCGCGGGACCCGACGGGATCGACAGCCTCGGCCGCTCCGGGCCGCTCACCCTGACGCCGGCCAGGCTGCCGGAGCCGGAGGCGTGCGCGTTCCTGGCGTGCGAGCCGAGGATGTCGATCACATAGAACAGGTCGTCGTCAGGGCTGATGCCCTGCGGCGGGTTCGCGCCGAAGCCCTCGGCGGGCGGGATCGAGGCGATCACCCTGCTGCCGACCGCACGGCCCTGCAACGCCTTGTCCAGGCCGGGCAGCAGCTGCCCGACGGGGAAGGCGGCAGGGGTGCCGCGGTTGAAGCTGGAGTCGACCAGCCGGTTCTCCCTGCCGTCCCACACGTGCGCGGTGTACTGCACGATCGCCACGTCGTCCTTGGCCAGCCTGGCGCCCTTGCCTGCGGTGAGCTCGTCGATCTGCAGATCCGCCGACGGCTTGCCCGCGGGGAAGACGATGCTCGGCTTGTGGCCGAACCGCCCGCCCACCTTCAGGTCGAGATCGTCAGCGGCCGGCGCGCCCGTGCACGCGGTCAGCAGCGCCAGCGGAACCAGCAGCAGGAGCAGGCGCACGGACGTCCTCCTGATCAACCAGCGGCCTGGGGGCAGGCCACTGGTCTATCAGATTTTCCGTCAGTAAGCGCCCAGAACGTCGACCACGAACACCAGCGTGCTCTTGGCGGGGATCGCGCCCGAGGGGGTGTCGCCGTAGCCGAGGTTCGGCGGGATCACCAGCAGCAGGCGGCTGCCGACCTTCGCGCCCTCCAGCGCCTGGTCCCAGCCCTTGATGACCTGGCCGGTGCCGACACCTTGCAGGGTGAACGGGTCCTTGCCCCAGCTGGAGTCGAACTGCTTGTCGGTCCCCCACAGCTTGCCCGTGTAGTGGACGACGACCGACTGGTTCTTCTTCACCTCGGGCCCGGTGCCCTCGATGACCGTCTCGTTGATCAGCTTGGCCGGCGGCTTGGCGGAGGACTTCGTGGTCAGCGTCGGGGCCGCGTCACCGCCGGGGCTGGTCACCGTCACGCCCTTGACGCCCGGGTCGGTCGCCTTGCCGGTGGCCGCCTTCGGCAGCGTGGAGATCAGGTCGAAGACGAACACCCGCGGCTTGGAGGTGTCCATGCCGTTCTGCTTGGCCTGGGCCAGCTCCTGCGAGGTGTAGCTGTCGTTGGCCACGACCGTCATGAAACGGCCGCCGAGCTTGGTCTTGCCGAAGCCGTCGATCATGACCTTCGGCATCTGGTCGTTGACGGTGATCGGCTCGGTCTTCTTGGTGTCGTAGGTCGAGCCCTCGAGCGTGTTCTGCTTGCCGTCCCAGCTCCAGACGGACAGGTTCACGAACACGGTGTCGCCCTTGGCCACGCTCGCGCCCGAACCCGGGCTGAGCACCTCCATCGACGACTTGCTGGCCGGGTTGCCCTGGGGGAAGGTCACCGAGGGCTTGGCGCCCACGTTTCCGGTGACCTTCGGGCTCGAGGCGGCTTCGCCGCCGCCCGTCTGCGTGCCGCAGGCTGCGGCGAAGATCAAAGGTGCTGCTGCTAGTACGGCCAGGCGGCGGCGCATGGAGTTCCCCAAGAGAGTCGGACAGGTCCGCGCCACACTATCCGAAGAGCGTGTACGAGCCCGATAAGTAAACCGCAAAAGCCCTCTACATTCCGGCGATCAACTTGTCCACCCTCTCGTCGACGCTGCGGAACGGGTCCTTGCACAGCACGGTGCGCTGCGCCTGATCGTTCAGCTTGAGGTGCACCCAGTCGACGGTGAAGTCGCGCCGCTTCTCCTGCGCCTTGCGGATGAACTCCCCTCGCAGCCGCGCCCTGGTGGTCTGCGGCGGCACCGACTTGGCCTCGAAGATCTTCAGATCGGAGGCCACGCGCTCGACCGCGCCGCGCTTCTGCAGCAGGTAGTACAGGCCGCGCCGACGGTGCACGTCGTGGTAGGCCAGGTCGAGCTGGGCCACGCGCGGGCTCGACAGCGGCAGGTCGTACTTCTTGCGGTAGCGCTCGATGAGCTGGTACTTGGTCACCCAGTCGATCTCGCGGGAGACGAGATCGAGGTTGCCGGTCTCGACCGCGTGCAGCGTGCGCTCCCACAGCTCCAGCACCCTGCGGGCGACGGGGTCGCCGCCGCGCCTGTCGACGAAGTCCTTGGCCTTGGTGAGGTACTCCTGCTGGATCTCCAGGCTGGAGGCCTCCCTGCCGTTGGCCAGGCGGACCCTGCGGCGTCCCGTCATGTCGTGGGAGACCTCGCGGATGGCCCTGATCGGGTTCTCCAGCGACAGGTCGCGCATGACCGTGCCCGCCTCGATCATCCGCAGCACCAGGTCGGTCGCGCCCACCTTCAGCAGCATCGTCGACTCGCTCATGTTGGAGTCGCCGACGATGACGTGCAACCGGCGGAAACGCTCGGCGTCGGCATGAGGCTCGTCGCGCGTGTTGATGATCGGCCTGGACCTGGTCGTGGCGCTGGAGACGCCCTCCCAGATGTGCTCGGCCCGCTGCGAGACGCAGTAGACGGCACCGCGCGGCGTCTGCAGCACCTTGCCTGCGCCGCAGATGATCTGCCGGGTGACCAGGAAGGGGATCAGCACGTCGGCCAGGCGGCCGAACTCGCCGTGCCTGCCGACCAGATAGTTCTCGTGGCAGCCGTAGGAGTTGCCTGCCGAGTCGGTGTTGTTCTTGAACAGGTAGATGTCACCGGCGATGCCCTCTTCGCGTAGACGCTTCTCCGCGTCGACGAGCAGGCCCTCGAGGATCCGTTCGCCCGCCTTGTCGTGGGTCACGAGCTCGATGACGTTGTCACACTCTGGTGTTGCGTACTCGGGGTGGCTGCCCACGTCGAGGTACAGACGCGCGCCGTTGCGGAGGAAGACATTGCTCGATCGGCCCCAGGACACGACCCGGCGGAACAGGTAGCGGGCGACCTCGTCCGGCGACAGCCTGCGCTGCCCCCTGAACGTGCAGGTCACGCCGTACTCGTTCTCCAGCCCGAAGATGCGACGATCCATCACCTCACACTAGTTCCCCGAAATCGCCAGCGGGAGAGATCTTGGCGTGTTTCGATTTTCTTTCAACTTCATGTCCTCCCGGTGGCGCGCCCCGGGCGGGACGGCGCCCGGCGGTCCCGCGCCGACCGCCGGGCGCCCCACCACAGGACGCGCCGCGCCCGCGACGGGCTGGCGCTGCTCGCCTCCGTGAGAGCAGCGCGTGGAACACAGGGACAACCGGCCGCCCGGCGGACGCCGGGCACCACCGCGAAGGCGGGCGTGGGGGGCCGCCGCCCCCGCGGACGGTCCCGCCACGCTCACGGCGTGTAGATCTCCTGCACCTTCACGATCTGCCCCTTGTAGACCGTGATGAGCGAAGGCACCCTGGTCTTCGCCGCCCGCTTCACCAGCACCGAGCGCGAGCAGCTCTTGTTGCCCAGCCCCGTCCTGCGATCGACCGTCATGAACGCGGTGCGGGTGCTGCACCCGAAGGCGCTCAGATAGACCGCCTTCTTGGCGATCGGCGAGGCGTAGGCCATCACGTCGCCCTCCGGCGGACCGACGAAGTACCCCTCGGTCTCCTTGCCGGGCCGCCACTTGATCGGCTCGTACTCGGCGGTGCCGTCACTCTGGACATCGGTGATCCAGCCGCGAAGGATGCCGTCACGCCTGGAGTGGATGCCCTTGGTGAAGTCGTGGCCCGGGTCGGCCTGGAACGTCTTGCCGAAGATCTCCGGCGCCTTGAACTTGGGGGCGGCCCCGGTCGCCGCGTGCGCGGCTCCGCCCACCATGACCAGCGAACAGGCGACCGCGGCCACACCGGCCGCGAGGTTTCTCGTCTTCACACGGGTTTTGATCCCAAACCTGGAGCCACGGTTCTACGAAGATCGTGTGATCCCGCTCACATTTGTCCCCTTGTGGGTTTGGCGTGGAACGCGCCCGATCGGGCCGCGCCGGTCGCACGGTCGACGTGACGACGTTGGGCCGAAGTCCCGCTGGAGCACGCACGGCGACGTGATGGCGCCGGGCACCGACGTCCCACTGGAGCAAGCACGGTGACGTGACGGCGCCGGGCCGAAGTCCCGCTGGAGCACGTGTGAACGACGGACGGCCACCGGGTGACCCCGGTGGCCGTCTCGCGGCTTGCCGTACGGGCCCCTTCGCGAGGGGCGCGGCGGGCTACTCGGTGCCGTCGCCCGCGTCGGGCTCGGGGGCCGTCGGCGTGTCGTCCTGCTGCGGGGCCGCGGGCGCGGCGCGCAGCAGCCGCTCCAGGCGGGGCCCCGTCAGGCGCAGGAACTTGCGGTGCTCCCGGTTGCGGTCGAGCACCGCCACTTCCAGCTGACCCGCCGGCGGGCGCTCCCCGCCCGGCTCGGTCAGCGCCACCAGCGCCACCTCCAGCGCGTCGCCCAGGGCCATCCCCTCCTGGTAGCGCTCCTTCAGCCTCGCCGCCACCGCCTCGGCCTGCCCGCCCATCGCGGCGAACCCGTGCTCGTCGAACACCGAGCCGTCGAACGTCAACCGGTAGATCGCGTCACCGTCGGGCGTGTCGCCCACCTCGGCCACCACGACCTCCACCTCGAGCGACTTGATCGACTCGGTGAAGATCCGGCCCAGGTTCGACGCGTACAGGTTGGCCAGCCCGCGGCCCGTCACGTCCGATCGGTCGTAGGTGTAGCCGTTGATGTCGGCATAGCGGATGCCGCCCAGCCGCAACTCCTCGAACTCGTTGTAGCGGCCGACCGCGGCGAACCCGATCTTGTCGTAGATCTCGCTCACCTTGTGCAGCGCGCGCGACGGGTTCGGCGCGACGAACAGGATGCCGTCGGCGTACTGCAGCACGACCACGCTGCGGCCACGCGCGATGCCCTTGCGCGCGTAGTCGGCCTTGTCGCGCATGATCTGCTCGGGCGAAGCATATCCAAAAGGCATGGACACGTCGGGAGGTCCTTTCTAGGACAGCGGGGCGATGGGGCCGTCAGGGGAGATCATGCGTTCCTCGAGCATCCGCTCGACCACCGCGGCGACCTCCTCGTCGCTCAGGCGGCGGAAGCCGTCGCCGTCGATGACCGCGACGATGGGCCAGATCTTCCTGGTAACATCGGGGCCACCGGTCGCCGAGTCGTCGTCCGCGGCGTCGTAGAGCGCCTGGATCACCGCCGTCACGATGTCCCCGGCCGGCGCGTTCTCCCTGTAGAGCTTCTTCAACGAGCCCCGCGCGAAGATCGAGCCGGAGCCGATCGCGTCGAACCTGTCCCGCTCGTAGGGGCCGCCCGCCACGTCGTAGCTGAAGATCCGCCCGGCGTCCCTGTCAGGGTCGTAGGCGGCGAACAACGGCACCACCACCAGGCCCTGCATCGCCATCGCCAGGTTGCCGCGGATCATCGTCGCCAGCCTGTTGGCCTTGCCGGCCACCGACAGCGTGCGGCCCTCCATCTTCTCGTAGTGCTCAAGCTCCACCCGGTAGAGCCTGGCCATCTCGATACCCGTGCTGGCCGTGCCCGCGATCCCCATGCAGGAGTAGTCGTCGGCCCTGAACACCTTCTCCACGTCACGCTGGGAGATCATGTTCCCCGAGGTCGCCCTGCGGTCACCGGCCATCACCACCCCACCGGCACAGGTGGCGGCGACGATCGTGGTCGCGTGCGGCACCTGGTCGCCGATCGGCGTGGCCAGCGTCTGCGCGCGCGTCGGCAGCAGGTCAGGAGCATGACTGCCGACGAACTCAGAGAACGAGGAATTTCCGTTGTTCACGAAGAGCTGGCTCATCAAGCCGGCGGACAGATCCCTGTTCGGTGCCACGCGACTCCCTCCAAAAACCTCAGTGTCCTTAGGCCCGACCCTACTCATGTTGTGCTGTTGCATGCACTTCCCACGATCAGCTCAGCGCGAACCATTTACGGCCAGGCAGCCCCATGCGATGGTCGATACGTCGTAACGACCTCTCCGGGAGGCGGGCATGCGGCTCCCCCGTCCGCCCGCCCTCATCGCGGCGGCGACGCTCCTGGCCGTCTCCTCCTGCGGCATCGGCGGAGCGGCCCGGCAGACGCCCGTCACCCTCACCGTCGCCGCAGGCGGCGAGCCTGCGGACGGCTGGATCACCACCTGGGTCGCACCCGCCTTCCAACGGGCAGGCGTCAAGGTCGTCCTCCTGCCCGGCGGCGACGCCGAGCAGTACAGGACGAAGATCGCCCGCGACCTCCAGTCGAGGAGGGGCGCCGACGTCATCACCCTCGACGGCCTCTGGATCGGCGAGCTGGCCCGGTCCGGCCGTCTCAGGCCCCTCACCGACGTCGCGGGACCCGCCGCCGACTGGTGGGAGGGCTGGTCGCACATCCCGCAGGCCGTCCAGGGGCTCGGCCAGTTCGACGGCAGGAGGTACGGCCTGCCCCTCGGCGCCGACGCCCGCGTCCTCTACTACAACAGGAACCTCTTCCGGCAGGCGGGACTCCCCCTGGACTGGCAGCCGGGAAGCTGGCAGGACATCCTCGACGCGGGTGCCGCGCTGAAGAAGCTCCCGGGCGTCACCCCCGTCCAGATCGACGCGGGCACCGCCATGGGCGAGGCCACCACCATGAACGGCGTCCTGCCCCTCCTCGCGGGTACGGGCTCCGAGATCTACGCGCGCGGGAAATGGACCGGCGCCTCCACCGCCATGAAGGAGGTCCTCGCCTTCTACCGGCAGATCTACACCACAGGGCTCGGCGACCCCCGGCTCCAGCAGGAGCCCGACGGTCGCGGCCGGTCCTTCGCCGCGTTCGCCGACGGCAGGATCGGCATCCTCGCCGAAAGCGACTCCTTCTGGCGCTCCGTCCCCAGCTGAAGCACATCGCCGACGAGGTGCTCCCCCTCACCGCCTACCGGCCGTCCCTGGCCGTCACCCCCAGGTCTCAGCCGCCCTTCAGGAAGCCACCGCGGCCGCCGTCAGCGGCAGGAGCCCGGAGCGAGCCGCCGCCACCTACCGGAACACCCTCGAACGGCTCGTCGGCGGCGCCGCCGACATCGCCGGCTGACCTGCCCGCACCGTCAGGGGAACCCTGCGCTCGGCCGGGCCGCGCCCGCCCCGGGCGGCCATACTGGACCCATGCGGGACTGGGTACTCCACGTGGACCTCGACGCCTTCATGGCCGCCGTCGAGATCCTCCGCAACCCCGAACTCCGGGGACGCCCCGTCATCGTCGGCGGCAACGGCGACCCCACCACCCCCCGCACCGTCGTCGCCACCGCCTCCTACGAGGCCCGGCAGTACGGCGTCCACTCCGGAACCCCCATGCGCACCGCCCACAAACGCCTGCCCGACGCCGTCTACCTCCCCACCGACCTGCCTGCCTACGAGGCCGCCGGCGCCGCCGTCATGGACGTCCTGCGTTCCTTCCCCGTCATCGTCGAAGTCTGGGGACTCGACGAGGCCTTCCTCGGCGCCACCACCGACGACCCCGAAGCCCTCGCCCGCGACATCCAGCACGCCGTCACCGCGGCGACGGGACTCACCTGCTCCATCGGCATCGGCGACAACAAGCACCAGGCGAAGCTCGCCGCCCAGTTCAACAAGCCCGCGGGCGTCTCACGCCTCACCACCGAGACCTGGCAGGCCACCATGGGCGAGCGCCCCACCACCGCCCTGTGGGGCGTCGGGCCCAGAACCGGCAAGAAACTCGCCGACCTCGGCCTCCATACCGTCACCCAGCTCGCCGCCGCCGACCCCGCCGAGCTCGCCGGCCGTTTCGGGCCCACCAACGGCCCATGGCTGCGCTACCTCGCCCTCGGCAAGGGCGAGACCACCGTCACCACCACCCCGTGGGTCCCCCGCGGCCACAGCCACGAGACCACCTTCACCCGCGATCTCACCGACCCCGCCGCCATGCGCGAGCACATCACCGCGCTGGCCCGGCGGCTGGCCGAGGAGACCGAGGGGCGCCCCGTCACCCGGGTCACCGTGAAGGTCCGCCACGCCCCCTTCACCACCCACACCCGGCAGGCCAAACTCCCCGCCCCCACCCTCGACGCCGCGACGATCGAACAGGCCGCGCTCACGATCTTCGACCGCTTCCGGCAGGACCGCCCCGTCCGCCTGCTCGGCGTCTCCGTCGAATACACCCAGACCGGCGAGCGACGGTAACCGACGGCAGCGCGTCATGCCGCGGGGGGCGCCCCGGTGGGATCACGTCGTCCAGCCAGAGCCGCGTCCCGGCCCGGCCCATGGGCGATGTGTCGGCGTCGGCACCCGGCACCCGGATGCGCGTGCCGGGCATCCTCCGGTGGGCAGCGGAGAGCCCGCCCTGCCGGGCGAGCATCCGCTCGTCGTCGTCCTCGGTGATGCCGTGGCGGTGCTCCAGCGGGTGTTCCCGCTCTCCACCGCGATTCTTGATCTTGATCCCACGCATGGCCCGCGTGTGACACACCGGGTGGACTTCACCCGGAAACAGGCTTCGCGGTACCGCGCACGCCGGTCAGCCGTGCGCCTGCCGAACCCGGAGAGCACCGTGATCTCCCCGCGGTCCGGACGCCCCGCGGCCCCCTCGGGCGCTTCCCGCCCGCTTCGCACCTCTTCGGGTTGTGCCTTGTTACTGGCCGCCCTTCTGGACGTATGAGCGCACGAATTCCTCTGCGTTCTCTTCGAGAACCTCGTCGATCTCGTCCAGAATCGCGTCGACGTCGTCGGTCAGCTTCTCCTGGCGCTCCTGCACATCACTGGCCGCCGAGGCCTCGGTCTCCTCGACCTCGTTCTCGCGACGGCCGGTCTGCTTCTGACCGCCGGTGTCCCTGTTCGCCATGATCTTCCTCCGCTTGGGGGACTGCCTCTTCTGGATATCTTCCCCGAACCGGGCGACAATTCGCGCGCCCAGCCCGGCGATCTTCATGGGGTTGACTGGATAGCACTCCTATCCAATACTGGAGGCCCATCTCTTCAGGAGGTCCGAGATGTCCCCCGCGACGCTCAGCACCGCCGGCGTGCTCCTCATCACCGTCCCGTTCGTGGCCTACGGCGGCGTCACCCTCTTGACCTTCCTCATGCGGAACGTCCCCGGATACAACGACAATCCGGTCCGCCGAGGTCTCTGGCGCGCGGGTCATGCCCACGCGGGTGTGCTGGTGCTGTTCAGCCTGGTGGCGCTGCTGTACATCGACCAGTCCGGCCTGTCGGACGGCATGCGCTCGCTCGTGCGCGCGCTGATCGTGGCCGCGCCGATCCTGATGCCGCTGGGGTTCTTCCTGTCGGTGATCCGGCCGAGCGACACGAAGCCGAGCCGGCTGATCTGGCTCACGTTCGCCGGCGGCCTGTCGCTGGCCGCGGGCACGCTGATCCTGGGCATCTCCCTGCTGTAGCCGCACGGGCGCGCAAGAGCGCTTCACCGCCGACACGGGCACGGCAGGACACCCGGCACCAGCGAAGGCGACCGTCGCCGCAGGCGCGGAATGAGGCGGGCCACCGTCACCAGCGAAGGCGACCGTCGCCGCAGGCGCGGAAAGAGGCGGGCCACCGTCACCGGGGAAGGCGCCCGTCGCCGCGGAAGGCGATCGTGTCAGGCCGATTCCAGGAGCCCCGGCTACTCGCCGCCGGTGAGGGCGGCGACGAGGTCGGCCGCGGTACGACAGCGGTCGAAGAGCTCGCCGACGTGGGCCTTGGTGCCGCGTAGGGGCTCCAGGGTGGGCACGCGCTGGAGCGATTCGCGGCCGGGGATGTCGAAGATGACGGAGTCCCACGAGGCCGCGGCGACCGATTCGCTGTATTGGCGCAGGCAGCGGCCGCGGAAGTAGGCACGGGTGTCGGTGGGCGGGTTCTCGACGGCGCGCTGGACCTGCTCCTCGCTGACCAGGCGCTGCATGCGCCCGCGGGCGACGAGCCGGTTGTAGAGCCCTCGGTCGGGCCTGATGTCGGAGTACTGGAGGTCGACGAGCTGGAGCCTGGGGTGCGACCAGGCGAGGCCGTCGCGAGTGCGGTAGCCCTCGAGGAGCTCGAGCTTGGCGACCCAGTCGAGTTCGCGCGACAGCTGCATGGGGTCCTCGGCGAGGCGGGTGAGGACGGATTCCCAGCGGTCGAGGACGTCCTTGTTCATTTCCTCGGTGGCGGTGCCGCGTTCCTCGACGTACTTGCGGGCCTGCTCGAGGTATTCCATCTGCAGCTGGATGGCGGTGAGCCTGCGCCCGTCGCGCATGGGGATCTCGTAGCGGCAGGTGGGGTCGTGCGAGACCGCGCGCAGGGCCTGGACGGGGTTCTCGACGGCGAGGTCGCGGGTGAGGAAGTTGTCCTCGATCATCGCGAGCACGAGGGCCGTCGTCCCCAGCTTCAGGTATGTCGATATTTCCGACATGTTGGCGTCGCCGATGATGACGTGGAGCCTGCGGTACTTCTCCGGGTCGGCGTGGGGCTCGTCGCGGGTGTTGATGATGGGCCGCTTGAGCGTCGTCTCCAGCCCGACCTCGACCTCGAAGAAGTCGGCGCGCTGGCTGATCTGGAAACCCTCGCCGCGCGAGTCCTGCCCGATGCCGACCTTGCCCGCGCCGACGACGACCTGCCGCGAGACGAAGAACGGCGTCAGGTGCCGGACGATGTCGGCGAAGGGCGTGGCGCGCCGCATGAGGTAGTTCTCGTGGCAGCCGTAGGAGGCGCCCTTGGCGTCGGTGTTGTTCTTGTAGAGCTGGATGGGCGCGTTCGTGGGGACGGCGGAGGCGCGCACGGCGGCGTCGTACATGACCCGCTCGCCCGCCTTGTCCCAGATGACGGCGGCGCGCGGATTGGTGACCTCGGGCGTGGAGTACTCGGGGTGGGCATGGTCGACGTAGAGGCGGGCGCCGTTGGTGAGGATGACGTTGGCCAGGCCGAGGTCCTCGTCGGTCAGCTGGCTGGGGTCGGCGACCTCGCGGGCGAGGTCGAAGCCTCTGGCGTCGCGCAGGGGGTTCTCCTCCTCGAAGTCCCAGCGCGCCCGGCGCGCCCTGGCGGCCGAGGCGGCCAGGTAGGCGTTCACGACCTGGGAGGAGGTCACCATCGCGTTGGCGCCTGGCTGGCCGGGTACGGAGATCCCGTACTCGGTCTCGATGCCCATCACCCGACGCACCGTCATGCGCACCTCTCGTAGTCCGGCCTACAGAGTCCGGTCTGTCTATCCGCCGTTTATATGCCCGAGCCTATGCCCTTCACAGTCCCTGAGGGTCACAGAGTTATGGCACCGACGCCTTTTCCACCCGTACGGCGGGCATTGGCGTGCTTTGCGGGGTGCGACGGGGCCGTAGAAGCCGCTGGATGGGCCGTTCGGCACAGGAATAGACAAGATACGACAAGAGCAGGGTGACGAGCGTGGCGATCACGCCGACGGCCCAGGCGGGCATGGCGCCGACCAGGGGCGGGATGAGGGCGACGGCCACGATGCTGTGGAAGAGGTACAGCGGGTAGGTGGTGCCGCCGAGCGCGGTGAGGACGGGCGAGGACGGCATGCGCAAGTAGCCGAGGGCGACCATGGCCATGACGGCGAAGATGAGGGTGATGGTGAAGACGACGCCGGTCTCCGTGACGGGCATGGCCGCGAAGCCGGCCGCCTTGATGCGCCTGGCCACACGGTCGATCGCCGAGTCGACGGCCAGGACCCACGAGAGGGCGAACAGCAGCCACGGCAGCCACGCCGAGCCGTGCCGGTGGATGAGATAGAGGGCCATGCCGGCGATGAAATAGCCGGCGTAGGCGGGCATGACGATCTCGGTGACGATCTCGTGGCGGAGCAGGGCCACCTCGTAGCCGAACCAGCCGGGGGCCACGACGGCCAAGGCGGCCGCGAGCCAGACGCCCATGAAGACCAGGACGCGCCGGTAGGTGACGCCGATGATCACCACGATGGAGATGAGCAGGTAGAAGCGCAGCTCGGCCCAGAGCGACCAGTACACCCCCATCGCGTCGTGGACATTCATGATCTCGGTGACGTCGAACAGGCGCTGCAGCATCGTGGCGTTGGCCAGGTAGCCGGCCACCGACAACTTGGGGTCGAGCGGCTTGGCGGCGAGCACGCCGTACACGATCACGACGGCGGCCAGGCTCAGCCAGTAGGCCGGGTACAGGCGGACGAACCTGGACCAGGCGAACGCGCCGAGCCCTCTGCCCCACACGGTCATGAGGATGACGAACCCGCTGATGACGAAGAACAGTTCGACGCCGAGGATGCCCAGTCCTGCGACGGGGGCGAGCCACGGGAAGAGCGCCGAGGGCCGCTGACCCCAGACGGAGGCGAAGGCGACGAAGAAGTGGAAGGCGAGGACGGCCATGGCCGCGATGAAGCGGAGAAGGTCGAGTTCCGCGAGCCTCCCGCTCGCCTGGGCGGGCCTGGCGGTGATCCGTCGTCTGCGCACGCCCCTTTGACGGCGGGTTGTGACAGTTGGGTTCCATGTGGCCCCTGAGACTTTGCCGCTACAGAGGTTTTACTTTGCGTGATCAGTGGATAACTTTACGTGGCGCACATCTCCGAGCGAACAAGGTGAGGGAATGACCGACGACCAGCTCAGCCTCAGTACAGCGGCGGCACGCAATCTGGCGACGACGACCAAGTCCGTTCCCCAGATGCAGGAGATCACCTCGCGGCACCTGCTGCGGGTGCTGCCGTGGGTGCAGGCGATCGGCGGTGTCTACCGGGTCAACAGGCGGCTGACGTACGCGGTGGGCGACGGGCGCGTCACGTTCACCTCGACCGGAGCGGAGGTCCGCGTCATCCCCGGAGAGCTGGCCGAGCTGCCGGCACTGCGCGGCTTCGACGACCAGGAGGCGCTCGCGGCGCTCGCGGGCCGGTTCACCCAGCGGGAGGTGCAACCGGGCGAGACGATCGTGGAGTCCGGCACCCCGCGCGATTCGGTGGTGCTGATCGCGCACGGCAAGGTGCGCAAGGTGGCGCAGGGCGCCTACGACAACGAGACCGTACTGGGAGTACTGGCCGACGGCGACTACCTGGGCGAGCAGATCCTGGTGGGCGTGGACGGCCAGTGGGAGTTCACGGCGACGGCGGTGACGGCGTGCACGGTGCTGACGCTGTCGGCGCAGGCGCTGGCCGAGGTGCGCGGCAACTCCGATGCCCTGCACGCGCGGCTGGAGAACGCGGCGAACTGGGACGGCCACGCGCAGAACGCCTTCGGCGAGGCGGCGATCGCGCTGGCGGCGGGGCATGTGGGCGAGGCGCGGCTGCCGGGCACGTTCGTCGACTACGAGCTGGCGCCGAGGCAGTACGAGCTGAGCGTCGCGCAGACGATCCTGCGGGTGCACTCGCGGGTGGCCGATCTCTACAACGAGCCGATGAACCAGACCGAGCAGCAGTTGCGGCTGACGATCGAGGCGTTGCGGGAGCGGCAGGAGGACGAACTGGTCAACAACAAGGAGTTCGGCCTGCTGCACAACGCCGACCTCAAGCAGCGCGTCCACACCCGCAGCGGGCCGCCGACGCCGGACGACATGGACGAGCTGCTGTCCAAGGTGTGGAAGGACCCCGCGGTGTTCCTCGCCCACCCGAGGGCGATCGCGGCCTTCGCCAGGGAGTGCAACGCCCGCGGCCTGTACCCGTCGAACACCGACCACGGCGGGCAGAGCGTGCCGGCCTGGCGGGGCATTCCCGTGCTGCCGTGCAACAAGATCCCGGTCAGCGACAGGGGCGTCACCTCGATCATGGCGATGCGGCTGGGCGAGGCGAACCAGGGCGTGATCGGCCTGCACAGGACGGGCCTGCCGGATGAGTACCAGCCGGGGCTCTCGGTGCGGTTCATGGGCATCAACGACCAGGCGGTCATCTCCTACCTCGTGACGACGTACTACTCGGCGGCGGTGCTGGTGCCCGACGCGCTGGGCATCCTGGAAAGCGTCGAAGTCGGCTGATGGGCCCCTTCGAGCTGCCCGACTTCTACTGTCCCTACCCAGCCAGGCTGAATCCGCATGTCGAGTCGGCCCGCGTCCACACCAAGGAGTGGGCGCGGGAGATGGGCATGCTGGACGATCCGGAGATCTGGGAGGAACGCCGGTTCGACGGCATGGACTACGGCCTGCTGTGCGCGTACACCCATCCGGAGTGCGACGCCGTCGAGCTGGATCTGATCACCGACTGGTACGTGTGGGTGTTCTTCTTCGACGACCACTTCCTCGAGATCTTCAAGCGGACTCGGGACGTGGCCGGTGCCCAGGCGTACCTGGATCGGCTCGATCTGTTCATGACCGACGATCCGCCCGAACCGGAGAATCCGGCGGAGAGGGGGCTGCGGGATCTGTGGGCCCGTACGGTGCCCGGCATGTCGGACCTGTGGCGGGAGCGCTTCACCAGGGCCAACCACGAGCTGATGCAGGAGTCGATGTGGGAGCTGTTCCACATCGAGGACGGCCAGGTGTCCAATCCGATCGAGTACATCGAGGAGCGCCGCAAGGTGGGCGGTGCTCCGTGGTCGGCGTGCCTGGTCGAGCACGCGGTGGGCGCGGAGGTGCCCGAGCGGGTGGCGGGCAGCCGTCCGATCAGGGTGCTCACGGAGACGTTCGCCGACGCGGTGCACCTGCGCAACGACCTGTTCTCCTACCAGCGGGAGGTGGAGGAGGAGGGCGAGCTGTCCAACTGCGTGCTGGTCGTGGAGCGTTTCCTCGGCTGCGACACGCAGAAGGCGGCGGAGATCACCAATGATCTGCTGACCTCGCGGCTGCACGTGTTCGAGCACACGACGTTCACCGAGCTGCCGGTCCTGTTCGCCGAGCAGGCGCTGCTGCCGCACGAGCAGGAGGCGGTGCTGCTGTACGCGCGGGGCCTTCAGGACTGGCAGTCGGGCGGGCACGAGTGGCACATGCGCTCCAACCGCTACATGAACGGCGGAGGGCGCACCGGGTTCCACGTCTCGCCCCGGCACGTCCTGGGGCCCGGCGGGCTCAGGAACCACGCCCACGTCCCGTACCGGAAGGTGGGCCATCTGCCGCTGCCGGACATCCACATGCCGTTCCAGGCGCGGGAGAACCCGCATCTGGGTGCGGCCCGCGAGGCGACGCTCGACTACGCGGAGGCGATGGGCTTCTACACGATGGTGTGGGACAGGGCCCGTCACGACGGTTACGATCTGGCCCTGTGCGCGGCGGGGATCGATCCCGACGCGAGCCTGGAGGGGCTGATCCTGGCCTCCGACTGGCTGAGCTGGGGCACCTACGGCGACGACTACCTGCCGGTGGTGTTCGGCCGTTCCCGCGACTTCACGGGGGCGAAGGCGTTCAACCGGCGCCTGTCGGAGTTCATGCCGCTGGATCTGGTGGTGACCGCGGTGGCGGCCAACCCGATCGAGCGCGGCCTGGCGGACCTGTGGGCCCGTACGGCCGAGCCGATGTCGCCAGAGGGGCGGGCGGCGTTCAGGGCGGCGGTGGAGGCCATGACGGAGAGCTGGTTGTGGGAGCTGTCCAACCACATCCAGAACCGGGTCCCCGATCCCGTCGACTACGTCGAGATGCGGCGCAGGACGTTCGGCTCCGACATGACGATGGCGCTGGCGCGGCTGGCGCCCGGGAGGTCGATTCCCGCCGAGGTGTGGGGGTCGCGGCCGATGACGGCGATGACCGCCGCGGCCTCCGACTACGCCTGCATGATGAACGACCTGTTCTCCTACCAGAAGGAGATCGAGTTCGAGGGCGAGCTGCACAACATGGTGCTGGTCATGCAGACGTTCTTCGACTGCGACCTGCCCAGGGCGGCGGAGCTGGTCGGCTCGCTGATGGCGGCGAGGATGCGCCAGTTCCAGAAGGTGGCCGAGGTCGACCTGCCGGCGCTGCTCGACGACATCGACGCCGACGCCGCGTTGCGGGCGTCGGTGGCCGACTACGTGGGCGAGCTGGGCGACTGGATGGCCGCCATCCTGCGCTGGCACAGGGAGTGCAGGCGCTATGACGAGTCGACGTTGAAGGGCACCCGGTGGGTGCCTGGGCCGACGGGGCTCGGCACGGCAGGCACGAGGATCGGGACGCTGCTGGGGAGGGTCGCGTCATGACCGCGTTGAGTCTGAGCACGGCGGCGGCCAGGAACCTGGCGACCACCACCAAGTCCGTGCCGTTCATGCAGGAGATCTCGCCGCGGCATCTGCTGCGGGTGCTGCCGTGGGTGGAGGTGACGGGTGGCTCCTACCGGCTCAACCGGCGCCTTTCCTACCAGGTCGGCGACGGCAGGGTGAGCTTCACCTCGACGGGCGCCGACGTGCGGGTGGTGCCCGGCGAGCTGTGCGAGCTGCCCGCGCTGCGGGGCTTTTCCGACGCCGAGGCGCTGGCGGAGCTGGCCGGGCTGTTCGAGCAGCGGGAGTACGAGCCCGAGCAGGTGATCGCCGAGGAGGGCGCTCCTGTCGAGGAGCTGTTGCTGGTCGCTCACGGCAAGCTGGCCAAGTCGGCGCACGGCGCCTACGACGGTTCGGCCGAGCTGGGGCGGCTGGCGGACGGTGACCATCTGGGCGATGCGCTGCTGACGGGCGGCGCGCCCAGCTGGCCGTTCACGGTGCGGGCGATCACCGCCTGCACGGTGCTGGCGTTGCCGGGCCCCGCGTTGCGGGGCCTGCTCGGCCGCTCCCCTGCCCTGCGAGCCCATCTGACGCCTTCGGGCGTGGTCAGGCCGCAGAACAGGTACGGCGAGGCGGAGGTGGCGCTGGCGGCAGGGCACGTGGGCGAGGCGCGCCTGCCCGGCACGTTCGTCGACTACGACCTGGCGCCCAGGGTCTACGAGCTGAGCGTGGCCCAGACGATCCTGCGCGTGCACACCAGGGTGGCCGACCTGTACAGCGACCCGATGGATCAGGTCGAGCAGCAGCTGCGGCTGACCGTGGAGGCGTTGCGGGAGCGACAGGAGTTCGAGCTGCTCAACAACAGGGAGTTCGGGCTGTTGCACAACGCCGATCTGAAGCAGCGCGTCCACACCAGGGACGGTCCTCCGACGCCGGACGACCTGGACGATCTGCTGGCCAGGCGGAGGAAGACGCACTGCTTCCTGGCCCATCCGAGGGCGATCGCCGCGTTCGGGAGGCAGTGCAACGCCCGAGGGGTGTATCCGTCGACGACCGACGTCCCGGGCGGGAAGGTGATCGCGTGGCGGGGTGTGCCGCTGCTGCCGTGCGACAAGATCCCGGTCTCGGACCGGGGCCTGACCTCGATCATGGCGATGCGCCTGGGGCAGGACGACCAGGGTGTGATCGGGTTGCGCCGCACGGGGCTGCCGGACGAGCGGGAGCCCGGCCTTTCTGTACGCTTCGCCGGGATCTCCGACCAGGCGATCGCCTCCTACCTGGTCACCGCCTACCATTCGGCGGCCGTCCTGGTCCCTGACGCGCTGGGGCTGCTGGAGAGCGTCGAGGTCGGCTAGCGGTACGGCCCGGCGCGCGGTGCGTCCGGCCGGAAGGATCACGATGAGGGGCCGCTCGGGCCGATCGGGGCCGAGCGGCCCCCTTTCGTGGTCGGGCGCGCCGGGGAGGCGGCGTGGGGCGGTCAGCGGGGCGGCCAGGGATGCCGAAAGGGCCGCTCCCGCCGGTGGGGAACGGCCCTTTCGACCAGAGAACTACAGGTACTGGCCGGTGTTGGCGACCGTGTCGATCGACCGGCCGGCCTCGGTGCCCTGCTTGCCGGAGACCAGCGTGCGGATGTACACGATCCGCTCGCCCTTCTTGCCGGAGATGCGGGCCCAGTCGTCGGGGTTGGTGGTGTTGGGCAGGTCCTCGTTCTCGGAGAACTCGTCCACGCAGGCGGCCAGCAGGTGCTGCACCCGCAGACCCTTCTGCCCGGTCTCGAGGAACTGCTTGATGGCCATCTTCTTGCCACGGTCGACGATGTTCTGGATCATCGCACCGGAGTTGAAGTCCTTGAAGTACAGGACTTCCTTGTCGCCGTTGGCGTAGGTGACCTCGAGGAAGCGGTTCTCTTCGCTCTCGGTGTACATGCGCTCGACGACGCTCTGGATCATTCCCGCGATCGTGGACTCGCGAGAGTCGGAGTGTTCGGCCAGGTCGTCCGGGTGCAGCGGGAGGTCGGCGATGAGGTACTTGGAGAAGATGTCCTTGGCCGCCTCGGCGTCCGGCCGCTCGATCTTGATCTTGACGTCCAGGCGGCCGGGCCGCAGGATCGCCGGGTCGATCATGTCTTCGCGGTTGGAGGCGCCGATGACGATGACGTTCTCCAGGCCCTCGACGCCGTCGATCTCCGACAGCAGCTGAGGGACGATGGTGTTCTCGACGTCGGAGGAGACGCCCGAGCCTCGGGTCCTGAAGATCGAGTCCATCTCGTCGAAGAACACGATCACCGGGGTGCCCTCGGAGGCCTTCTCCCTCGCGCGCTGGAAGACCAGGCGGATGTGCCGCTCGGTCTCGCCGACGTACTTGTTGAGGAGTTCGGGGCCCTTGATGTTGAGGAAGAAGCTCTTGCCCGACTGTCCCGTCTTCTCCGCGACCTGCTTGGCCAGGGAGTTGGCGACGGCCTTGGCGATGAGCGTCTTGCCGCATCCGGGCGGGCCGTACAGCAGCACGCCCTTGGGCGGGCGGAGCTTGTGCTCGCGGAACAGGTCGGCGTGCAGGTAGGGCAGCTCGATGGCGTCCCTGATCTGCTCGATCTGCCGCATGAGGCCGCCGATCTCCTCGTAGGAGATGTCGGGGACTTCTTCGAGGACGAGCTCTTCCACTTCGGACTTGGGGATGCGCTCGTAGACGTAGCCGGAGCGGGGCTCCAGCAGCAGCGAGTCGCCCGCGCGGACGGGCTGTCCGAGCAGCGACTCGGCCAGGCGCACGACGCGCTCCTCGTCGGCGTGGGAGATGACCAGGGCGCGCTCGCCGTCTTCGAGCAGTTCCTTGAGCATCACGATCTCGCCGACCTCTTCGTAGCCGAGTGCCTCGACCACGTTGAGCGCCTCGTTCAGCATGACCTCCTGGCCACGCTTGAGCACATCGACATCGACTGCGGGACTGACGTTGACCCGCAGTTTGCGGCCGCCGGTGAAGACTTCCACCGTGCCGTCTTCTCTTGCCTCGAGGAAGACGCCGAAGCCGGACGGCGGCTGGGCCAGCCGGTCGACTTCCTCCTTGAGGGCGACGATCTGATCCCTGGCCTCCTTGAGTGTGGCGACCAGCCGTTCGTTCTGGCTGGTGACCGCGGCAAGGTTGGCCTGCGCCTCGTGGAGACGCTCCTCGAGGACCCTGGCCTGACGGGGTGACTCGGCCAGCTTCCTCCGCAGCGCTGTGATCTCCTCCTGCAGGAAGGAGACCTGTGTTGAAAGATCAGCGACCTCCCGTTCGCGCTGCGCGGCTCGAGCCTCTGCATCATCGCGAGCTGCCACGCCCCGTCACCTCCTTCCCAGTCGAGAGCGACTACTAAGGACCTTACCCATCTCCCGGCTTTCCGCTACCTGCCCGGAAAGTGTTCGTAGAGTGACATTCGGTATTCGGTGAATAATCCCTATTGGCGTGTTTAGTACTTCCAGCATATGAACACGGTCATCTGTTCCCGTGTCACGCACCAAGGCACCGCCGTGGCCAAATCGTCATAGTTCTTCGGTGGTCCCCTTCGGTCGTCGGCGCCGTGGCGGGGGCGTGACGCCGTCCGCCATGCGGCGGGCGGTGACGAGGAAGCCGGTGTGCCCGATCATCCGGTGATCTGGGCGTACGGCCAGTCCCTCGACATGCCAGTCGCGAACCAGGGTCTCCCACGCGTGGGGCTCGGTGAAACTCCCGTGCTCTCGAAGGGTTTCGACGGTCTTCGACATCTGGGTGGTCGTGGCCACGTAAACGCAGATCACGCCGCCCGGCGTCAGGGCCTTGGACACGGCGTCGACGCACTCCCACGGGGCGAGCATGTCGAGGATGACGCGGTCGACGTCGCCTTCGTCGATGGACTCGTTGAGGTCGCCGACGACCAGGCGCCAGCTGTCCATCTCACCGCCGAAGAACTTCTCGACGTTCTTGCGGGCGACGTCGGCGAACTCCTGGCGCCGCTCGTAGGAGATGACCTTGCCCTCGGCGCCGACGGCGCGCAGCAGGAAGCAGGTCAGCGCGCCGGATCCGACGCCCGCCTCGATGACGCGGGCTCCGGGGAAGATGTCGGCCATGCCGACGATCTGGGCGGCGTCCTTGGGGTAGATCACGGCCGCGCCGCGCGGCATCGACAGCGTGTAGTCCTGAAGCAGGTGGCGGAAGGCCAGGTACTGCGTGCCGCCGGACGAGCGGACCACCGAGCCTTCAGGCTGGCCGATCAGGTCGCTGTGCGGGATCGCCCCCTTGTGCGTGTGGAAGACCCCGTCCTGCTTGAGCGTGATCGTGTGACGCTTGTTCTTGGGGTCGGTGAGCTGCACCTGATCCCCCACCTGGAACGGCCCGTGCCTGCGAAAACCCATGGGGATGAGGATAGGGCGAATCACAGGGTCGGTCGGCCGATGGCAACCCCCTGTATTTGCCTCCTTCTTGACCGTAACATCCTCACGTGTCGACACGGTGGCCCTTCGCCGGCCGGATCGAGGAGACCGACCGGTTGCTGGCGCTGATGAACGACCCCGCGACCTGCGGTGTCGCCATCTTCGGCCCGGCGGGTGCGGGCAAGAGCAGACTCGCCCTTGAGGTGGTGACCTCGCTGCGCTCGCGCGGCCGCACGGCGGTGCACGCCATCGCCTCGATGGCGGCCCGCGAGCTGCCGTTCGGCGCGCTCGCCCACCTGCTGCCGGCGGCGCTCCCCCAGGGCGCCAACCCGCTGAAGTGGATCTCCGACACGCTGGTGGGGACCGAGCGGCGGCCGCTGATGCTCGTCGACGACGCCCACCTGCTGGATTCCGGCTCGGCGGCGGTCCTGCACCACATGGCCCAGGACGCCGCCGCGCAGCTGCTGCTGACGCTGCGCAGCGGCGAGCCGGTGCCCGAGGCGGTGGTGACGCTGTGGAAGGACCTGGGTTTGGCCAGGATGGAGCTGGCGCCGCTGAGCCTGCCCGACGTGGGCCGCATCCTGGCGGGGGTGCTGGGCGATCCCGTGGAGTCCCAGAGCGTGGCCAGGCTGCACCGGCTCACCGAGGGCAACGCCCTGTTCCTGCGCGAGCTGGTGGCGGGCGCGCTGGACCTCGGGGCGCTGGTGCGGGTGCAGGGGCTGTGGCGGCTGGAGTCGGCCCCGCCCGTCGCTCCCCCGCTGGCCGAGCTGGTGGCCGCCCGCATCGGCACGCTGGAGGCGGCCGAGGAGGAGGCTCTGGAGTACATCGCGCTCGGCGAGCCGCTGGGAGCGCAGCTGCTGGCCGGTCTGGTGCCCGCGGCGGCGGTCGAGTCCCTGGAGGCCAAGGACCTCGTGAGAGTGCTCGTCGACGGCAGGCGGACGCTGGTGCGCCTGGCCCACCCCCTGTACGGCGAGGCGATCAGGGCGCGCTGCCCGCTGCTGCGCACCCGCCGCCGCTACCGGCAGCTGGCCGAGGCGCTGGAGGCCACGGGCGCCAGGCGGCGCGACGACGTGGTCAGGACGGCCATGTGGCGGCTGGCGAGCGGCACCGCGAAGGACCCGGGGCCGCTGCTGTCGGGCTGCAGGATCGCGTGGGCGGCGCACGACGCCACGCTGGCCGCGAGGCTGGGCTGGGCGGCGCTGAACGCCGGCGGCGGGGCGGAGGCGGCGATCACGCTGTCGGACGTGCTGTCGTTCTCGGAGTCGTTCGCCGACTCCGAGGCGGCGCTCACCTCGGTGTGGGAGGAGCCGTGTGACCCCCGGCTGCGGGCACAGCTGGCGATGCAGCGGGCGTGGAACCTGAACTTCGGGCTGCGCAGGCCCGCCGAGGCCGACGCGGTGCTCGACGACGCCGAGGCGAGGCTGGAGGACCCTGCGCTGCGGATGATGGTGCAGGCCATGCGGCTGAACCTGCGCATCCTGCGCGGCGAGGTCCACCAGTGCGCCGAGGCGGCCGAGCGGATGCTGGCCGAGGGCACGGGCTCGGTCGTGGGCACGGCGATGGCGCTGGGGATCACCACCTACGGCCTGCCGTACGCGGGCAGGTGCGCCGACGCTCGGCGGATGTTCGACCGGGCCAGGGCGGTGGAGGAGTCCTGGCACGACGCCGCGCCCACGGAGGTGCTCAAGCTGGTGGCCGGCCGCTACCTGGCCGACCTGTTCACCGGCGATCTGGCCGCGGCCGAGCAGGTGGTCGAGCACGGCCAGGAGCTGCTGGGCGAGGACAGCGAGGTGCGCCTGTTCCGGCGGATGTTCCTGCAGTGGCACGGCGAGATCGCCAGGATGCGCGGCAGGGTCGGCGAGGCGGCGCGGATCACCAGGGAGGCGACGACGCTGGCGGGCGCGGGCCACTTCACCGCGCTGGCCGTGGCCGAGCTGGCGCACTGCACCGCCCTGCTGGGCGACCAGAGCAGGGCCAGGGCGCTGCTGGCGGAGGCGGAGCGGAACCGCACCGACGTGCTGTACCTGCTGCAGACCTCGATCGACTCGGCGCAGCGCTGGGTGGCGGCGACGGGCGGGCAGGTGCCGCGCGCGGTGGAGCTGGCGCTGGCCCACGCCGCCCGTGCCCGCACGCAGGAGCTGTACGGCATCGAGCTCGTCGCCCTGCACGACGCGGTGCGGTTCGGCGCGGCGGCGAAGGTCGAGGCGCGCCTGTCCGAGGTGGCCCGGCGGCACGACGGGAGGCTGTCGGCGATCTACGCCGCGCACGGGGTGGCCGCGGCCGCCGGCGACGCGGAGGGGTTGGAGCGGGTGGCGGCCTCGTTCACCGGGCTCGGCATGCTGCTGCACGCCGCCGAGGCCTGCGCGCAGGCCTCGGCCGCGCACCGGGCCAGGGGGCGGCCACAGCAGGGCAGGGTCACGGCGGCGAGGGCGGCGGCCTACGCGGCCTCGTGCCAGGGCGCCCGCTCGCCTGCGCTGGCCCGCCTGGCGGGGCCGGTGCTGACGCCGCGCGAGAGGGAGATCGCCGGACTGGCGGCCTCCGGGCTGGCCAGCAAGGACATCGCCGCGTCGCTGGTGCTGTCGATCAGGACGGTCGACAACCACCTGCAGTCGGTCTACGGCAAGCTCGGCGTGAACGGCAGGACGGAGCTGGCGGCGCTGCTGGACGTCGATTCGCCGCCATGGGACGGAGATTGATAGCAATGGACCATGTTGCCGCGTGAAGTGATCTCGACGGGTTCGCTGATCCTGCGTCCCCCCTCCCGTGACGATCTGCCCGCGATCGTGCGGGCCACGTCCGACGCCGACACCGCCAGGTTCCTGTACCGGCTGCCCATGCCGTACACGATCGAGGACGCCGAGGCCTATCTCGCGGTCGCCGCGCAGCGGTGGACGGAGGGCGGCGCCGAGTTCACGATCGCCGACGCCGGCAGCGGGCAGTACCTGGGCGCGGTCGGGTTGCGTCCGCCGGACTCTCACGGGGCCCTGTCCATCGGCTACCGGGTGGCCGAGTGGGCCAGGGGCAAGGGTGTGGCGAGCGCGGCGACGCGGGCGGTCACCGAGTGGGCCTTCGACAAGGGGGTGCGGCGCATCGAGCTGCGCGCCGAGGTGGAGAACCTGGCCAGCCTCCGCGTCGCCTACGCGGCCGGCTACCTGCAGGAGGGCGTCGAGAGGGAACGGGCGCGCACACGGGACGGCAGGGCCGCCGACTTCGTGGCCTTCGCCAGGCTGGCGGGCGATCCCGGCGAGGCGGCCGCGCAGTATCTGCCGTTCCTGGAGGGCGGCGAGCTGTCGGACGGGGTGGTGCGGCTGACGCAGCTGGCGCCGAGCGACTCCGGCGCCTTCCACGCCATGGTGGGCGAGCCGAGCGTCTCGCACTGGATGCTCGGGCCTCCGCCGACGGCCGACGCCGCCGAGCGGCGCTGCCGCTACACCGGCTACTGGTGGCTGTCGGGGCAGCGCGCCGAGCTGGCGATCCGCGACGCGGAGACGGACGCGTTCGCCGGCCATATCCAGCTCGTGCAGGTGCTGCCCTCCATCGGGCAGGCGATGGTCGGCTACTCGCTGCGGCGCGCCTACAGGGGCAGAGGGTTCATGACGCGGTCGGTGCGGCTGCTGGCCGACTGGGCGTTCTCCCACACGGCGCTGCACAGGCTCGTGGCGGGTACGGACGTCGACAACGAGGCCTCGCAGCAGGTGCTGCGGCGGGCGGGGTTCAGCAGGGAGGGCGTCCAGCGCCAGCTGTTCCCGCGCGCCGACGGGACCCGCGGAGACGACGTGGAATGGCTCCTGCTACGGCCGGGGCGAAGCTGAAAATATCTATTACCTGATGTGGGGGTGGCCACGGGCGGTTTTGACGGTAATACTCCGAGTCGCCACCCGTTAACACTCCGCCGTTCTCGGCGAGCCTGGCGTCAGGGGATGAGGCATGAGCAGCGACTGCGTGAAGGAGCTCATCGATTCGTTCTCCCATGTGGAGTCGGGCGCGCTGCTGGACCGGGTGGTCCTGTGCGCGGCCGCGGTGGGCGGCACGCCGTACGCGGGGTTCGTGGACGTGGACCCGCTGCAGGAGATCGCCTACCCCTCTCATGCCCTGATCGCGCCAGGCGACCCGCTGGGCGTGAGCCGCTGGCTGCTGGAGTCCGGGGTGCTGAAGGAGCTGGCGATCGCCTCGGATCCGGTGCTGCTGCCGCAGGACTGGTCGGTGGGCGGGCCGGGATTCCTGGCGGTGCCGGTACCGCTGGCCACGCGTGACCAGGCGTACCTGTGGGTGGCGGGCCGGCGGTTCACCAACCGTGAGGAGCACCTGCTCGGCAGGCTCGCGATGGCCGCGGGCCGCGCGATCGAGGCGTCGCGCGGCCTGGAGGTGGCCGCGCGCATGCTGCGCTCGGTGCACGCCTTCACGGCCTGACGGGCTCCTCCCCCGTACGGCGAGCGGGGCTCGCGGCGGCCCAGGCGGAGCCGGGGTCAGTCGGCGGCGGTCCCGAGCGCGTCACGCAGGATGGCGGCCACCTGGGCGACCAGGGCCTCGGTGTCCAGCTTGGCCCGCAGGTCGAGGTCCACGGTGATCTCCGAGCCGACCCGCAGCCTGAGCGCCACGTGCCTGCCGCGCGACCGCAGCCAGAACTCGACCGTCCTGGCCAGCGCCGTCGCCTGTCCCTGCGAGGCGACGTCCACCACCAGCGCGGGCGGTTCGCCGCCCATCCGCCCTGCACCCGGCGTGCCGTGCTCCAGGCGCGTCCTTCCGCGCAGGGCGTCGGCGTCGCGCAGCCAGTCCTCCAGCGAGCCCAGCTCGTCGAAGGATCCCTCGAAGACGACGTCGGGCACGCTGTCACCTCACGATCGGGGCGGTCCTGGCCCTGGTGAGGCGGACCAGGTCGGCGGGGTCGAGTTCGAGTTCGAGGCCGTGGCGGCCACTGGAGACGTAGACGGAGGCCGCGGCGGCCGAGGTCTCCTCCAGCACCGACGGCAGGTACGGCAGCGCCAGCGGGCTGAGGATCTCGGCGGCGATCGTCTCGCCAATGCGCATGACGTCGGCCAGTCCCGCCACTCTGGCGTCGGCGGCCCCGAAGGCGCGGGCCAGCGCCCGCTCGTCGATGACGCCCTCGCTGGGGGCGATGGCGACGACGGCGTGTTCGCCGAGGTAGAGGATGACGGCTTTGAGCAGCCGCATGGGCGGGATGCCGAGCTCCTCCGCGACCGCCGTCCTCGATTTCGTTCTGGCCGGATCGTGCGGATAGGGATGGACCCTGAACGACACCTGTGATTTACGAAGAATCCGCATCACTGGGGTGTCTCGTAGGACATTTCGGTTATTTGGCGTTTTGGTGGCGCCGCGCCGTACCCGAAAGGACCGGTATTTTCGGGAGAAGACGTAAAGGTAGTCGACGAACGCCTCGGCCAGTTGCACCGCGTCCTCCGCCTCGGCCTTCGCCAGCGGGTGGTCGCCGAGGTGGGCGGCCTCGTTTCCCAGCTCGCGCAGTTCCTCGGCCCAGCCCAGCAGCCAGCCGTCGATCAGGCCGCCTCCGCGCAGCTCCCGCAGGGCGTGGAAGAGCGTGCGCCCGCTCACCCCGTGGTCGGCGCAGACCGCCTCCAACAGCCGCCGCACGTGCAGGACGGCCGAGGCGGGCGAGCCCGAGCGCAGGCCCGCGCGAGCGTACGTGAGCTCCTGGCGCACCACCGGCGGCACCTCGGCGCCGATCGGCCGTCCCGACGGCGGCCACAGCACCTGCGCGGGCCTGGCGGGCAGTTCGTCGGGATCACGGTCGTCGACGTCGGCGCGGTTCTCCAGCAGCAATGCCTGCCCGCAACTCTGGCAGACCGCCAGCCAATAGGGCCGCAACTGTTCCGGCAGAAAAACCCTGTGTAATCCGTCGGCTTCGCGTGCGACAGTAGGTCGGGCACAACCCGGGCAATCGACGTCGAATTTCGCTCCCCATCGCGCCACAAAAGGACAATAAGGTATCGAGGGGCCAACATGAAACGCTGGCCATTCGCGGGCCGCAGACACGAACTCGCCGACCTGGTCCGCCTCGCCCGCGACCCGACCGCGCAGGGCGTCATCATCGCCGGACCCGCAGGGGTCGGGAAGTCACGCCTGGCCGGCGAGGTCCTGACGCACTTCCACGCGGCCAAGGTGACCCTGCTGCGCGTCAGGGCGACCAAGGCGGCCAGCGCGATCCCGAACGGCGCGCTCGCCGACCTCATCCCGCGCCAGCACCCTCCGCACCTGGTCAACACGCTGCGCTGGGCGGCCGACGAACTGCTCGCCCACGCCAGGGGCAGGGTGCTGGTGCTGTCGGTCGACGACGCGCACCTGCTCGACAGCCACTCGGCCGAAGTGATCGCCTCGCTGGTCAGGGGCGGGCAGGCGCGGCTGGTGGCCACACTCCGCACGGGCGAGCCCGCGCCCGATCCGGTGACGCTGCTGTGGCGCGACGGTCACGTGCGGCGCTACGACACCGACCCGCTCAGCGACGACGACGTCACCGCCGTGCTGACCGCCGCGCTCGGCGGCCCGCCCGACGACGCCACCGTGCGCAGGCTGGGCGAGGTGACCGAGGGCAACGCGCTGTTCCTCTACGAAGTGGTGGGCGCGGCCATCGCCTCGGGCGCGCTGTCGGAGATCCACGGGATGTGGAAGCTGACCGGCGACCCGCCGCTCGCGCCCCGGCTGGTCGACCTGATCCACGAGCGGATCGGCGCGCTGTCGCCGGAGCTGAAGGACGTGCTGGAGTACACGGCGCTGGCCGAGCCGATCGGCGCCCGCATGCTGAGCGCGCTCACCAGCGAGCGGGCGTTGCTGGAGGCCGAGGAGCGCGGG
Source organism: Nonomuraea mangrovi (assembly GCF_042681425.1). Classification (NCBI taxonomy): domain Bacteria; kingdom Bacillati; phylum Actinomycetota; class Actinomycetes; order Streptosporangiales; family Streptosporangiaceae; genus Nonomuraea; species Nonomuraea mangrovi. Next base: position 602,889 of record NZ_JBHUFV010000003.1, read on the forward strand.
CTGATCAGGGTGCGCGTCGACCGGCGGCGGGAGATCGCCCGCCTCGGCCACCCGCTCTACGGCGAGGTCGCCCGCGAACGCTGCCCCGAACTGCGCCGCCGCCGCAGGCACGCCGACCTGGTCGCCGCGCTGGAGTCGACCGGCCTGCACCGCAGGGAGGATCCGCTGCGGGTGACGGTGTGGCGGCTGGCGGGCGGGCTGGGCGCCGCGCCGGGACCGCTGCTCGACGCCTCCCGCCTGGCATGGTCGGCGCACGACTACCCGCTGGCCATCAGGCTCGGCGAGGCGGCCCTCGACGCGGGCGGCGGCACCACCGCGGCGATCCAGCTGGCCACGCTCCTCGACTACGCCCAGCAGCCCGACAGGGCCAGGGCCGTGCTCGACGCCACGCGCCGGCCGGACGACGAGCCGTCCATGGCCCGCCTCGTGCTGGCCAGGGCGAGCAACCTGGCATGGGGCATGGACCGGCTCGGCGACGCCCTCGACCTGCTCGCCGCCACCGAGAAGGACCTGACGGGGACGGCGCGGCGCCGCCAGGTGGCCGTCCAGCGCCTCGGGCTGACCGCGTCGGCCGCCCGCACAGGCGACGCGCTACGGCTCAGCGCTGACCTGCTCGCGGGGGAACTCGGGCCCGCCCAGCGCGCCCAGGTGCTCAACTCACGCGCCCTCGCCCTCTGCTACGCCGGACGCACCACCGAGGCGGCGGCGCTGGTCCGCGAGGCGCTCGACGAGTCGGCGGCCTGGCGCGACGAGATCCCCGCCCTTGTCTCTCCGCTGCACTCCACCTGGTCGATGTGCGGCTACTTCTCCGGCGACCTGGCCGTGATGGACCAGGCCATCGCCTCCATGCGCGCCGCCCTCGCGGGCCAGCGCGGCTGGTCACGCGGCGAGGGCAGCCTGGCGCTCGCCCGCGGCAACGCCGCCACCCTGCGCGGGCAGCTCGGCGCGGCCCTGCTGATCCTGCACGCGCCCGCCAACCACGAGACGGCGCTGACCGTGGGCGGCTGCATGGCCGCCTACGCCGCCGCCCAGGCGCTGCGCGGCGAGTCCGCCGCCGCCCGCGACACCCTCCAGGCGGCCACGGACCGCAACCGCGCCACGTGGACCGCGTTCATGCGCTGGGTGGCGCTCACCCGCGTGTGGATCGCCGCCGCCGGCGGCGAGAACGCGCGCGCGGTCGAGCTGGCGCTGGCGGCCGCCGCCGACTGCAGGGAGAGCGGGCTCGCCGCGTTCGAGGCGGTCGCCCTCCACGACGCGGTGCGGCTCGGCGCGCCCTCCTCCGTCGTCCGCCGGCTGGCCGAGCTGGCCGAGGTGCACGAGGGGCCGCGCGTGAAGCTGGCCGCCAGGCACGCGGCGGCGCTGGCGGAGGGAGACGCGGACGGGCTGCTGGCCGTGGCGGCGGGCTTCGACGCGCTCGGGCTGCGCCTGCACGCGGCGGAGGCGGCGGCGCAGGCCGCGGCACGGCTGCGCCGCTCCCGTGGTGAGAAGGCGGCACGCGCGGCCGCCACGGAGGCATGGTCGATGGCTGGAGCGTGCCAGGGCCCCGACACACCCGCGTTACGAGGGCTGGCAGCGCCCGACCTGACCGACAGGGAGCTCCAGGTCGCGCAGCTGACGGCGGCGGGCCTGTCGCACCGGCAGATCGCCCTGGAGCTGGGGATCGCGATGCGCACGGCCATGAACCACAGGAACCAGGCGTACTGGAAGCTGGGCGTGAACTCGCCCGCCGAACTGGCGAAGGCCCTGAACCGCTTCCGCTGACCCGCCCGCCCGGTCCCCTCCCTCGGATCGGAGGGATTTCGGCTGAACGCGTCGGTGGGGCGGGGCATCGGGTGGATTGAGGTTCGTCACATGCCGCGTCCGCGGGGGCGTTCAGTGGATTCCGGCCGACGTCCACCCACGCCACCCCGGCCGACGTTCACGGGCGGGCGTTCGGTGGACCCCGGCCGACGTCTCCCGTGAGACCCCGGCCGACGCTCACGGGCGGGTGTTCGGTGGACCCCAACCGACCACCACCCACGCCAGCCCGGGCCGACGCTCACGAGGCAGGCGTTCGACGGACCCCAACCGACCACCACCCACGCCACCCCGGCCGACGCTCACGGGGACCGGGGTCCGTGGGCTCCGCAGGATCGGGGTTGAAGCTCCGGAGATCGGCGAGCTGCGGGGGCGGAATCCTGAGAGGGCGAGATCCGGAGCGGCGGAATCCCGGAGCGGCAGGATTCCGGAGGAGTCAGGAGAAGGCGGGGATCCGCGAAGAACGGGATCGGGGAGGACAGGTCGGGAGGGGCGGGGTCAGGAGGGGCCCAGGAGGCCGCGGCGGGCTCTGGGGTTGGCGGGATCGTGGGTGAGAACGGCGCGATACTCGGTCAGCGCCTCATCGGAGCGTCCCTGCGCGACGAGCAGGTCCGCGAGGCACAGGCGGGCCCCGACGTGCAGCGGGTCGAGGGCGGTGACGCTGCGCAGCATGCCCTCCGCGCGGGCGGTCAGCTCCATCCGCAGGTAGCACACCCCCAGGTCGAACCGGCTCGGCAGGTGGTCGGGCGCCTCCATGAGGCACGCTTCGAGCAGTCTGCGCGCCTCGTCCAGCCGTCCGGCGTCCATCGCTTCGGCGGCTCGCGCGTATCGTTCCGGGCTGTCCACGCCCTCGATGATCCGTCCCGGGCGGCCGGTGCGCCTGAGTAGCGCGCTACTCAACTCGGGGACGACGTGACGGCGGCGGCCGGAGTCGCCTGGAGTGGCGTGACGGACGGGCGGTCACCGGTGACCGCGGTGGGCTTCGCCTGGCTTGCCGTACCGGAGGAAGACGGGCCGGGGTCGCGCGCTGAGAGGGCTGCGGGGCGAGCCGGTGGCTCGCCCCGGTGGTCAGCCGCGGTGGGATTCGTAGCGCATCGTGCGGGAGACGCCGATGCGGACGGTCGTCCCCGGGGCGATGGTGACGGGCTCGTTCGGCGGGATGTCGTAGAAGTTGGGGTCGCCGGGCGGCTGGATCTGGGTGCCGTTGACCGAGCCGAGGTCGACCAGGTTGACGTCCCAGCCGTCGAGCGCGACCCGCAGGTGGCGGCGGGAGACCGAGCCGTCGGGGCTGGTGACCTTGGCGGGCCTGGCGGTGCCGCCGGCGACCTCGGGCGCCCGCTCGGGGTCGCGGCCCAGCAGGTAGTCGCTGTCGAGCGGCAGCGAGGTGCCGTCGTCGAGCATCAGCACGCCGAGCGGCGGCCGCGGCCCCTTGTACGGCACGAGCGTCCGCTGCACCAGCTCGATCCCGCAGATCACGCAGTACGGCGAGCGCGGATCGTTGAAGTGGTCGTTCTTGCAGTCGACGCCGAACACCATGGGCCTGCCGTCGGCCGGCTCCTGCTCGCCCTGCGGCTCCTGCGGCGGGCCGTAGGGGGGCTGATCGTGGTGTTCGGGCGCGGCGGGCCCGCCGTGGGGAACGTCCTCGTAGGGCATCGGTCCCGGCCCCTGCGGCGGGCCCTGCGGCATGGGCGGGCCGACCGGCGGCATCGGGCCGGAGGGAGGGCCCTGCATGGGCGGGCCCGGCTGCTGCGGCTCGGGCATCGGGTGGGGTTCCTGCAGCGGCGGCGGGCCGTAGGGGGCCTGCGGTCCCGAAGGAGCGCCCATCGGGTAGGGGGCCATGGGCTGGGACGGCGGCTGGACCTGCGGCGGCTCTTCGGGCTGCGGCGGCTCCTGCCTGGGCGGCGGGGGCAGCAGGTCGGGCTCGAAGTGCAGGCCCGTCGCGGGCAGCTCGCTCGTCTCCAGCGGCTTGACCTTCGGCTTGGCGGGGGCCTCGCCCGGCCGACCGACCTCGCCGCGCAGCCCGGCGCCGAGAACGACGCCGGCGTCGAGGCGGACCGCGGGGTGGGCCTCGCCCGTGCCCGGCAGCAACAGCTCCACCCGCTGCACCGGTCCGGGGATCAGCCGGTCGGTCCAGGTGAGGGAGTCACGCCCGGACAGCCTGCTCTCGCCGTCGTCGGTGACGACCACGGCGGAGGCGGCCCCGCTGACCAGCACGGCCATGCCGCCGCCCGAGGGTCCGGCGACCGCGCACGTCACCGGGTCGCCCGACATCGTCCTGAACAACACCTGTGCGGCACGGCGGGCCAGCGCGAGACCGTCCGCCCCCGATGCCGCGCTCTCACGGAGTGCCTCGAGCAGCTCGCCGCTCGCTCCCTCAGCCGCGTCACAGACCAGCAACAAACCGCCCATGTGGGCGACCAGCCCGCTGCCCGGCAGTGGGCGCACCACCCCGAAGCCCTGCTCTGCCACAGAACTCTCCCTCCACGGAAATCGCCGGTCAACCGCCAGCCATACGCATACCCAGACGAGGAGGAACAGTATCGGCCCGAGCTGCTCGCCCCGAATCCGCAGTACGTGATCAGTTTGTCAGAACACTAGTCCTACCTGGCCGTTCAGACGAGAGGTCACACCCCGCTGAACACCTTGTTGACGTCCGCGGTGGCCAGCACGCCGTAGACCTCGCCTCCGCGTTCGACCAAGAGGTACTCGCCCGCGGGGGCGTCGCGCATGGCGTCGATCAGTGACTCACCCGTGAGGTCGGCGGGCAGCACCATGGACGGCTCGATCGTGCGGGAGAGGGATCCGACGTTCACCCACGGCCTGCGGTGTTCGGGCGTGGCCTGGACGGCCGCCTCGTTGACGATGGCCAGCGGCTTGCCGTCGTGGCCGACGATGACCATGGCGCCCGCGGAGGCCTCGGCCGCCTTGCGCAGGGCCTCCGACAGGGGGGTCTCGGCGGTGACGGGGATGGCGCGGCGGGCGAGGGCGCGGGCGTTGGCCTGCGGGAGCCTGGCGCGGACCCTGGCCACGCGCAGCGACTGGGTGGCGCCGAACCAGATGAAGCTGGCCAGCAGCACCGACCAGATGACGTAGGTGTCGAGCAGCGACTGGCCGCTCATCAGCGACATGGCGAACGCGGCGGCGACGATGGCGACGGCCAGCGCCCTGCCGACCCACGCGGCGGCGAGGGTGCCGGAGATGGCGTTGCGGGTCACCTTCCACACGCCGGCGCGCAGCATCCTGCCGCCGTCGAGCGGCAGCCCGGGCAGCAGGTTGAAGACGCCGACGATGAGGTTGGCCACCCACAGCTGCCAGGCCAGCGCGCCCGGCACGCCGCCCTGCGGGATCACGAACTCGTAGAAGAGGTAGCCGCCGCCGGCCAGGCCGAGCGACAGCAGCGGCCCCGCGAAGGCGACCATGAACTCGCGGCCGGGCGTCTGGGGTTCCTTCTCGATCTCCGAGACGCCGCCGAGGAGGTAGAGGGTGATGCGGCGCACCGGCAGGCCGTACATCCTGGCCACGACGCAGTGGGCCAGCTCGTGCAACAGCACCGACACGTACAGCAGCACGGCGAAGACGAAGGCCACCGCGTAGGCGAGCGGCTCGCTGACACCCGGCATCATCCTGAGCATGACGCGGCCGAAGCTCCAGGTGATGAACGCCGCGACGATGAACCAGGTCCATGACACGTAGACCGGGATGCCGAAGGGCCTGCCCATCCGGATGCCGGAGAACTCCTGGCGGGGACTCTCGGCGCTCACCTATCACTCCTTCGTCCAATGACTGCCTTGATGCTACTCGGCGTGCCCATTCTGTCGGCGTCTTGACCTACAGTGCGGAACATGACGTTGACCGAACCCGTGATCATCGGGGCCCTCTCCCCTTCGCGGGCGGGTGACTTCATGACCTGCCCCCTGCTGTACCGCTTCAGGGTCATCGATCAGCTTCCCGAGAAGCCATCGGCGGCGGCGGTGCGCGGCACGGTGGTCCACGCGGTGCTGGAGCGGCTGTACGACCTGCCCGCGCCGCGCCGTTCGGTGCAGGCCGCCGTGGAGCTGCTGGAGCCGCAGTGGGCCAGGCTGCTCGGCGACGATCCCGCCTACGCGGAGATGTTCGCCGACGAGGCCGAGCAGCGCGAGTGGCTGGGCCAGGCGCGTTCGATGCTGGAACGGTACTTCACGCTGGAGGATCCGACGCGGCTGGAGCCCGCCGAGCGGGAGCTGTACGTGGAGGCGGTGCTCGACAGCGGCCTGATGCTGCGCGGCTACATCGACCGGCTCGACGTGGCGCCCAGCGGCGAGGTCAGGGTGGTCGACTACAAGACGGGCAGCGCTCCAGGTCCCGACTTCGAGGCCAAGGCGCTGTTCCAGATGAAGTTCTACGCCCTGGTGCTGTGGCGGCTGCGGGGGGCGATTCCGCGGCTGCTGCAGCTGGTCTACCTGGGCGGCGGCGGCGAGGTGCTGCGTTACGCGCCCGACGAGGCCGACCTGCTGGCGACCGAGCGCAAGGTGCAGGCGCTGTGGGCGGCGATCGAGCGGGCGCTGGAGACGGGCGAGTGGCGGTCGAGGCCGTCGCGGCTGTGCGACTGGTGCGATCATCAGGCGTTGTGCCCCGAGTTCGGCGGCACTCCCCCGCCGGTGCCCGCCAGGCAGCCCGGTGACACGGTCAGGAGCAGCAGGCGGACGGCGACGGACGAGCTCTGAAGTCCTCCCAAAGGAGGAGGATTCCCGCTTTCACCTGGTCTTACATTGAAGCGGTGCGCACCGATCGAGCCTTGCTCCACGACTCGCTTCTCGCCGCGGCCCTGGCCACGGCCGCGGTGGCGCTGTTCGTCGTGAGCCGCGACGGCGGTGTGGCAGGGGCGGCGCTGCTCGCCCTCACCTACGCGCCGGTGGCCGCGCGCAGGCGCTGGCCGTTGGCGGCCCTGTGCGCGGCCCAGCTGCCGATCCTGGTGCTCGCCGGGCTCGACGGCGATCCAGGCCTGGCCGGGCTGACGGGGCTGATCCTGCTCTACTCGGTGGCCGCGCACCGGGGGCTGGCGATCGCGCTGTCCGGGCTCGCCGTGGCCGCGGTCGGCTACGTCACCTCGGTGTCGCTGTCGCCCTCGCCCCTGGCCTGGCCCGACCACGCCATGGCCGTGCTCGTCGGCATCGCGGTGTGGGGAACGGGCCGCAGCGTGCGGCTGCGGCGCGCCTACCTGGAGGAGCTGAAGGACCGCGCGACCAGACTGGAGCGGGCGAGGGAGGCCGACACCCGCGCCGCCAGGGCGGAGGAACGATCGCGCATCGCCAGGGAGCTGCACGACGTGGTCGCCCACCACGTCAGCGTGATGACCGTGCAGGCGGCCGCGGCGAGGAAGGTGCTGACCGCCAACCCTGAGGTGGCCGGTGAGGCGCTGTCGGCGATCGAGGAGACCGGCAGGCTGGCGATGAACGAGATGCGCAACATCGTCGGCGTGCTGCGCACCGACGCCGCCTCAGGACCGCCCGAGCGCGGCCCGCAGCCGGGGCTGCGGGACCTGCCCGCGCTGGTCGAGCAGATGCGCGAGGCGGGACTGTCGACCGAGCTGGAGGTCGAGGGCGAGGGCTCCGTGCCCGCGGGCGTCGACCTGGCCGCCTACCGGCTGGTCCAGGAGGGGCTGACCAACAGCCTGCGCCACGCGGGCCCAGGCGCCCACGCCAGAGTCTCCGTACGGCAGGCGCCGCGCGAGCTGAGCCTGGTCGTGGAGGACGACGGCAGGGGCCCTGGCGCACCGGCAGGCGATAGAACAGGGCACGGACTGGTAGGGATTCGCGAGAGGGTCGCCCTCTATGGTGGAATCCTCAGGATCGGTCCGCGCACGGGGGGCGGTTTCGAGGTGCGGGCGATTTTCCCGCTGAAGGACGGATGATGACGATCAGAGTGCTGCTGGTGGACGACCAGCCACTGCTGCGCACGGGGTTCCGCCTGATCCTCGAGGCCGAGCCGGACATCGCGGTGGTCGGGCAGGCAGGCGACGGCAAGGACGCCCTCGACCAGGCGAGGGCGCTGCTGCCCGACGTGGTGCTGATGGACATCAGGATGCCCGGCGTCGACGGGATCGAGGCGACGCGCAGGATCGTGCGCGACGCGGCGGCCAACGCGCACGTGCCGAAGGTGCTGGTGCTGACCACGTTCGACCTGGACGAGTACATCGTGGAGGCGCTGCGGTCGGGGGCGTCCGGGTTCCTGCTGAAGGACGTGCCGCCCGACGAGCTCGTGCAGGCGATCAGGGTGGTGGCGGCGGGCGACGCGATCGTGGCGCCGAGCGTCACCAGGCGGCTGCTCGACAGGTTCGCGGCGAAGTTGCCTTCGGCCTACCAGCAGACGACTCCCGCGCGGCTCGACCGGCTGACGGAGCGGGAGCTGGAGGTGCTCAGGCTGATCGCCAAGGGCATGTCCAACGCGGAGATCGCCGCCAAACTCGTGGTGAGCGAGACGACGGTCAAGACGCATGTGGGCAACGTGCTGACGAAGCTGGGGCTGCGCGACCGGGTCCAGGCGGTCGTCCTGGCCTACGAGACGGGTCTGACCACGCCCGGCGCCCTGTCCTGAGCTTCCCTTCGCGCACCGCGGCTTCGCGGCGCGGCTCGCGCGCCGCGTGACGGCGGCCGGCCACGTGCGCTGGAGGAGCGTCTCCCTGGAGGGACGCCCGCCCGTGACCGGGGTGGGCCTGACCGGGCTTGCCGTACCGGGTGGAGCGGGCACCGGAAAGGCGGGCGCCGGATGGAACCGCGGGCCCCGGATGGCGCGGCGACGGATGCAGCGGCGAGCACCTGATGGTGGCGCGACGGATGCAACGGCCCGGCCACGTGACCGGGGAAGGTCACGTGGCCGGAGCGGAGAGGCAGGAAGGTCAGGCCGTCACGGTCTCCGAGGCGGGGGCCACGGGGGCGTTCTCCGGGAAGTGGCAGGCGACGCGGTGGCCGCTGGCCAGCTCCTCCAGGGGAGGTTCGACCTTCTTGCAGATCTCCTGCGCCTTCCAGCAGCGCGTGTGGAAGCGGCAGGCCGGCGGCGGGTTGATCGGGCTGGGCACGTCGCCCTGCAGGCGGATCCGCTCGCGTTCGGTGCCCGCCTTGGGGTCGGGGACCGGTACGGCCGACAGCAGCGCGTTGGTGTAGGGGTGCATCGGCGAGGTGTACAGCGACTTGCGGTCGGCGATCTCGACGATCTTGCCGAGGTACATGACCGCGACCCTGTCGCTGATGTGCCGCACCACCGACAGGTCGTGCGCGATCACCACGTAGGTGAGGTCGAGCTCGTTCTGCAGGTCCTCGAGCAGGTTGACGACCTGCGCCTGGATGGAGACGTCCAGGGCGGAGACGGGCTCGTCGGCGATGATGAGCTTCGGCTTGAGCGCGAGCGTGCGGGCGATGCCGATGCGCTGGCGCTGGCCGCCGGAGAACTCGTGCGGGTAGCGGTTGTAGTGCTCGGGGTTGAGGCCGACCAGCTCCAGGATGTCCTGGACCGCCTTCTTGATGCCCTGCTCGGTCTTGATCCCCTGGATGCGGAACGGCGCGCCGACGATGGCACCGACCGTGTGGCGGGGGTTGAGCGAGGAGTAGGGGTCCTGGAAGATCATCTGCATGTCGCGGCGGAGCGGGCGCAGCCGTCCCTGCGGCATGTGGGTGATGTCCTCGCCCTCGAAGACGATCTTGCCGCCGGTGGGCTCGAGGAGCCTGGTCACCAGGCGCCCGGTCGTGGACTTGCCGCAGCCGGACTCGCCGACCAGGCCGAGGGTCTCGCCCTTGACGACCTCGAAGTCGATCCCGTCGACCGCCTTGACCGCGCCGACCTGCCGCTTCAGCAGCCCCTTGGTGATGGGGAAGTGCATGCGCAGGTCCTGCACGGACAGCAGCGTCTCGCTCATGTGGTCTCCAGCATCGGCTTGATCTCGCTCTCCCACAGCTGCCTGCGCTCCTCAGGCGCCATGTGACACCTGACGAGGTGGCCTGGGCTCGTCTTCAGCAGCTCGGGCACCTCGGTCTCCGCGCGTCCCTCGGTGCGGGCAGCGTGCGGGCAGCGCGGGTGGAAGGCGCAGCCAGGAGGGACGTTGATGAGGGAGGGGGGTGATCCCTTGATCGGCATGAGCCGTTCGGTGCGCTCCCTGTCCAGGCGCGGCATCGAGCCGAGCAGGCCCCAGGTGTAGGGGTGTTCGGGCCGGTAGAACACGGTTTCGGCGCTGCCGTACTCGACGCACTTGCCGCCGTACATCACCAGGATGTCGTCCGACAGCTCGGCCACCACGCCGAGGTCGTGAGTGATGATGATCAGCGCTGAGTTGAACTCGCGCTGCAGGTCGCGCATCAGGTCGAGGATCTGCGCCTGCACGGTGACGTCGAGCGCCGTCGTGGGCTCGTCGGCGATGAGCAGCTCGGGGTCGCACGACAGCGCCATGGCGATCATGGCGCGCTGGCGCATACCGCCGGAGAACTGGTGGGGGTAGTCGTCGACGCGGCTGGACGGCTCGGGGATTCCGACCCTTCCGAGCATGTCGATCGCGTGCTTGCGCGCGACCTTCTTGGTGACGTCGTTGTGGATCCGGTAGGCCTCGACGATCTGGTCGCCGACCGTGTAGTAGGGGTGCATGGCCGACAGCGGATCCTGGAAGATCATCGCCATCTTCTTGCCACGCAGGCCCCGCACGTGGTCGGCCGTCGTGCCGACGAGCTCCTCGCCGTCGAGCCAGATCTCGCCCGAGACGCGGGCCCTTCCGCCCTTGTGCAGGCCGAGGATGCCGAGGCTGGTCACGCTCTTGCCCGAACCCGACTCGCCGACGATGCCGAGCGTCTTGCCGCGCTCGATCGAGAACGACAGCCCGTCGACGGACTTGACCAGACCGTCGTCGGTCGGGAAGTGGATGCGCAGGTCCTTGACGTCGAGGAACGCGGTCACGAAAGCCTCACTCTCGGGTCGACCACAGCGTAGAGGAGGTCCACGACCAGATTGGCCACCACGACGAACAGGGCGGCCAGCAGCGTGACACCCATGACCGCGGGCAGGTCGTTGTTCTTGATGGCGTCCACGGAGAACTTTCCGAGGCCGTTGAGCGAGAACGTCGTCTCGGTCAGGACGGCGCCGCCCAGCAGCAGGCCGAAGTCCAGGCCGAACACGGTGACGATGGGCGTCAACGCGGCGCGCAGCCCGTGCTTGACCACGACCCTGCGCTCGACCAGGCCCTTGGCCCGTGCGGTGCGGATGTAGTCCTCGCCCATCGTCTCCAGCATGCCCGCCCTGGTGAGCCTGGCGTAGGTGGCGGCGAACAGCAGGGCCAGGGTGATCCATGGCAGCAGCAGGTTGTAGGCCCACTGCAGCGGATCGATGGTGACGTCCACCCACGCGCCGCCGGGGGCGGTCCAGCCCAGGCCGTAGCTGAAGACGGACAGGGAGATCATGCCGGTGAAGAAGATCGGCAGCGACACTCCGGCCAGGGCGATGCCCATGGCCGACCTGTCGAAGAAGCTGCCGCGCCGCAGCGCCGACAGCACACCGGTCGCCACGCCGCCGACGAGCCACAGCACGGCGGCGCCGATGCCGAGTGACAGCGTCACGCGCGAGCGGTCCATCAGGCTGGGCCAGACGGGCTGCTGGTTGATGAAGGAGTAGCCGAAGCAGGGCGCGGGGCAGTGTTCGACGCCCGCACCGGTGTCGTACTCCGTTCCCAGCACGATTCCCTTCAGGAACCGGCCGTACTGCACCGCCACGGGATCGTAGAACCCGAGCCGCTCGGCGACCAGCTTGATGGTGTCCATGCTGGCCCCGCGACCCACGTACCGGGCGGCGAACGCCTCCGGTGTCGCTCCGGCCAGGCGCGGCACCAAGAAGAAGATCCCGAAGGTGACGATGCTCACGATGAGCAGCATCGCCACAGCGCCGATCACGCGCCTGATGATGTATGTGACCACAGTGCCCGGCTCCGGTCCCCGGCCGGTTGTGCCGGCCGGGGACCTGCTGCCTTCACCCGCCTATCTAGGTGTGGTTCGTTCTACTGCTGGACGCCGAGACCGACGTAGTCGTACATCTGCTGAGAGTCGCTGATGAAGACGTTCGTCAGGTTCTTGCCGCGCATGTACAGGGCCTTGCCGTACACGCTGGGCATGACGACGGCCTGGTCGATGACCATCTGGTCGATCTGCGACCACATGTCGGCGCGCTTGGCGGCGTCCGGCTCGGCCTTGATCTGGTCGATCAACTTGTCGATCTCGGGGATCTTGACCGACAGGTTGTAGTTACCGGCGTCGCGGATGTCCCGGCTGTCCATGATGGCCTGCATGAAGCCGTAGGTGTCGGGGTAGTCGGAGCCCCAGCCGTTGATGGCCAGGCCGATCTTGTTCTCCTTGACGTAGGACGGCTTGCCCGCGTACAGGGCGAAGTAGTCGTCCTGCGGGTACGGCTTGAGCGTGAGCTTGATGCCGACCCGGGCGAGCGACTGCTGCAGCGACTCGGCCGCGGCCTTCTCCTTGGTCCGCTCGGTGCGGTAGGAGATGTTGGTCTCGAAGCCGTTCGGCTGGCCGCACTTGGCGAGCGCCGCCTTGGCCTTCTCCACGTCACCCTTGTCTTCGGGCGACTTGTAGAGGTCGATCTCCTTGTGACCGGGGAGGGTCTTCGGGATCATCGCCGTCGCCGTGATGCCGCCGGTCTCGCCGCCGTAGGCGCGGAAGAGGCTGCTGCGGTCCGCGGCGAAGGCGATGGCCCTGCGGCACTCGACGTTGTCCAGCGGCGCGACGTCGGGAATGATCGAGGTGTACCAGGTGCGCTGCTGGATCGGGTTGTCGGTACGGGCCTTGAGCGCCGGGTCCGGCAGGACCTTCGGCAGGGCCGCGTTGCCGATGCCCAGGCCGTCGACGGCGATCTGGACGTCGCCCGAGATCAGCCGGTTGTCGAGGTCGTCGGCGTTGACGCCGGTCTGCACCTCGATGCGGTCGGGCAGGGCCGGACGGTTCGGGTCGGTGGCCGGGTCCCACTGGTCGTTGCGGACCAGGGTGAAGCCCTTGCCGATCTCGTTCTTCTCGAACTTGTAGGGGCCCGTCGAGATGACGTGCTCCTGGTACTTGGTGCCGGTGTCCTTGTCCTTGGGAACGGGCATGGTCATCGGCATCTGCATGATGTAGTCGAACAGACCGAACGGCTCCTTCAGGTGGAACACGATCGTCTGGTCGTCGGGCGTCTCGACGGCCGAGGAGAAGTCGCCGTCCTTCGACTTGTAGGCGCCCTTGTAGCCCTTCGGCCAGTCGAGCAGCGCGTTGAGGTAGGTCGGCCCGTTCGGGTGGATCTCCTTGTCGAACTGGCGGGCCACCGAGTACGCGATGTCCTTGGACGTGACCGGGGTGCCGTCCTCGAACTTGACACCCGTGCGGATCTTGTAGGTCCACGTCTTGGCGTCGTCGCTGGACTTGCCGAGGCTCTCTGCCAGGTCGGGCACGAGGGTGTTGCCGTCGGGGCCGGGCGCGGACTTGAACATCAGCAGCGCGCGGCCGTACAGGCGGGCGAAGTTCAGCGAGTAGCCGTAGTAGGTGTTGCCGGGGTCGAGGCTGTCCCAGTCGGCCGAGTTGGCCATCTTGAGAGTGCCGCCCTTCTTGTCAGAAGGGTTGAAGATCTTGCCGATCGCGGCGTCGGCCGCTTCCGCGGCTCCCGACGCGCCCGAGGTCGCGGCGGCGGTCTGGCCCTGACCCGGCGTCTGGGTCGGCGTGCCGGCACAGGCCGCCAGAGCCATGGCGAGCGTGAGCCCGGCCGCGGCAGTCGTCAGTGCTTTTCTTCTCATCAAGGTGTCGCACCCCTTTGGGTTGGAAGCAGGGTTAAGGGAGTCCGAGAGGGGTCAGCGGCTGCCACGCGGGTCGAGCGCGTCTCGCAGGCCGTCGCCGAACAGGTTGAACGCAAGCACTGTGATGAAGATCGCCAGACCGGGGAAGATCATGAAGTGCGGGATCGTGTAGAACCTGGCCGCATCGGAGAGCATGCCGCCCCAGGTCGGGGTCGGCGGGCGCACACCCACTCCGAGGAACGACAGTGCCGCCTCGAACAGGATGTTCGAGGGGATCAGCAGGGTCGCGTAGATCAGGATCGGCGCGATCAGGTTGGGCAGCAGCTCGCGGAAGATGATGTAAGGCCCGCGGGCCCCCAGGCTCTTGGCGGCGTCGACGAACTCGCGTTCACGCAGCGACAGGGTCTGGCCCCGGATGATGCGGCCCAGGTACGGCCAGTTGAAGAAGCCGATGATGAAGATCAGCAGGGTGACGCGGAGCGTGTCACCGGACAGCCCGAACGCCTGGTCGGGCACCACGCCGGCCAGCGCGAGCGCGAAGACCAGGAGCGGGAAGGCGAGGAAGACGTCCATCGCCCTGCCGATCAGGGTGTCGATCCAGCCGCCGAAGAAGCCCGCGATGACGCCGAGCGTCGTGCCGATGATCACCGACAGCAGCGTGGCGAGGAAGGCGATCAGCAGCGAGATCCGCGCACCGTAGACGACCCTGCTGAAGATGTCCCGGCCGTTGACCGGCTCGACACCGAACAGGTACTCGCCGCTCACCCCGCCGAAGGCGCCCTTCGGCGCGAGCGTGCCGCTGTCGACGAGGTCCTCGTGGTACTGCAGCGGGTCGTGTCCGAGCCATCCCACGATCAGTGGCGCGAACACGGCCACCAGCATGAGAAAGATGATCACGATGGCGCCCGCCATCGCGACACGGTCGCGCTTGAGTCGCCGCCAGGCGATCTGGCCGAGCGAACGGCCCTCGATGGCCTTGGCGTCAGCTCCTGCCACCACCGCTTCGGGAACTGCCGAGCTGGCCGACTCCGGCACGTCGAGCGGTGCGGTCATGCGCCCTCCTCTGTCCTGACCCTCCAGGAGGCTGGCACGACCGGGGTTGTGCGCATACTGCTCTTGCCCCCTGGGTTAGACGGCGTCGTCTCTTACGGGCACTGGCCCGGTCTGGACTCACGCCCGTGCTTGCCAGGACCGTCCGTCACGGTCCCAGGAGGCAGAATGTATGCCCTGAGCTGCGCTGACTAGCCCCCACGCGGTCTATGTAGCTCAACTGTGATTCGGGCGAAACGCATTCGTATCGATCTTGGACAGAATGTCTACAGCCCGTTCCGGTTGGGTCTCGGAACTGTGACATTGCACTGACGCCGGATCTAGCTGATCCCGCGCCGCTTGAGAATGTCCTCGATATCGGAGAAATCATCGTCGTTCGTCCTGGGCTTCTGCTGGGCGATGGCAGGCTTTCCCGCGGGAGCCTGCGCGTCGGGCTGCTGCGGCGCCTTCCGCGCCTGCTTCTTCTCCGCCGCCTCGCCGGACGCCCTGCCGTCCGCGGCCGACAGCTTCCTCGCCCTGAGCACGCCCGACACCATGAACAGCACCACGGACAACCCCGCCAGCGCCACCCCGGCCCAGGTGAGCGGGTTGAACACCAGGCTGGTGACAAAGGTGACGGCGGTCGTGCCGATGGTCCAGAGTGAGCTGAGAGCACCGGTGAGGTAGGCGGCCATCGGCAGGAGCGACCACGCCACCATCCGCGTGGCGGCCACCGCTCCCCTGCGGCGCAGCAGCAGGAAGCTGAACACCAGTCCCACACCGGTGGCGCCGACGCACAACGGCAACCACGCGATGTTATTGAATCCGCCCATATTGGCCACCCCTCGTGTTGGCTGACTTTCTCCATCCTGGCACGCGAGGTGCCGGTCGCCGCTCCTCCCTGAGGAGGGATCTTTCCCTTAGGGGAAGGTTTTCCGCCTTCGGTACGGCATGCACCCCGGCCCGGCGCTGGTCGCGCCCCCGGCACTCTGCGAGGGCGGGGCCGACGGTCGACGCGATCGATGGTCCGAGGTCGGAGGCACGCGAGCCGGAGAGCGGGGACCGCAGGACTTGGCGCGGGGCTTGAGCGCATGGGGCGAGGTCGACGCCGTGCGATGGCGCGTGGAGAGCCGAGAACCGCAGGCGCAGGCGTGAAGGCCCGAGAGGAGAGCCACGGTCGACAGTCCGCCAGGACCAGAGATCCGGGCGGCGAGGTATCGCGGGTCCGGTCAGACGGCGCGAGCGGGTGGCGGAGAGCCGAGAACCGCAGGCGCAGGTGCGAAGGCCCGAGAGGAGAGCTGCGGTCGACAGTCCGCCAGGACCAGAGAGCCGGGCGGCGAGGTACCGCGATCTGGTCAGGGGGTGGGAGTTGGGGGGCGGGGGGTGAAGGGGGGTCAGGGGCCGGTGATGGGAGGCACGAGGGCGCGGAGATGGTCGGGTGTGACCTCGGTGAGGGACGACACCACGAGCCGGCCGGGCGCGGGCGGGATCGGCAGCAGGCTGGGGACGGCCACCACGGCACACCCGGCGGCCGTGCCCGCCGCCACCCCGTTGGGCGAGTCCTCCAGGACGACGCAGCGGGCCGGCTCGACGTCCAGCAGGCGGGCCGCGGTCAGGTACGGCTCGGGGTCGGGCTTGGTGCGGGTCACGTCGTCGGCCGTCACGATCACGTCGAACCGGTCACGACCCACCGAGACGAGCACCGCCTCGGCGATCTCCTTGAGCGACGAGGTGACCAGCCCGACCGGCACCCCCTCGGCGCGGAGGCTCTCCAGGAGCTCGAGCGCGCCCGGCATGGCCTGGACACCCCCTGCCAGCTGGGAGACCATCCCCTCGATCATCCATTCGCGCAGCGTCTCGGGCGCGACCGACGAGCCGGAGACGGCGAGCATGTAGTCGACGGTGCGTTCCATGGAGCCGCCGACCAGGTGCGTCTGGTGTTCAGGGGTCCAGATCCCGCCGAGGCGGGACATCACCTCGATTTCGATCTTGAGCCATACCTTCTCGGTGTCGACCAGCAAGCCGTCCATGTCGAAGAATGCGGCGTCCACTTTCCCCCCGGAGCAATCGATACGGACTTCTACGTTAGGGCGTGTCCGGAACTGGGCGTTGCGCGGGTCGGCTCATGGTGCCATTGGGGGCGCCGTGACGGCGGCCGGCCGGGTGAGCTCGGGGAGCGTGTCCCTGGACGGGCGCCGGCCACGTGCCCTGGGCGGCGGCCGGGCCCGCTTGCCGTACGGGGAGGTATGGGCGCCGCCCGCCACCGCACCCGGGCACCACCCGGGAACCGCCAGCACCACCTCCGGGGGACGCGCATCGCCCACCACCGCATCCGGGCACTGTGCGCCACCCGCCACCACACCCCGCCCACAGCACCTCAGAGGTCGGGCGCCGCCGCTCACCACAGCACCTCGGGGGTCGGGCGCCGCCCGATACTGCACCTCAGGGGGCCAGGTGCCGCCCGCTGACGCGCATCGGGAACCACGCGAGGGGGGCCGGGCATCGCCCAGCAGCCCAGCCCACCTCGTGTGAGCGGCTGTGCACTCGCGGACCGGGCCACAGGCTCGCATGGGACGCGCCGGAGGCAGGGTCCGCCCCCGGGGAGGGCGGTCTCCTGCCTGGTCGGGCGAGCCTGCGGGTCAGACGTTGAAGTACTTGGCCTCGGGGTGGTGGGCGACGAGGGCGGAGGTGGCCTGCTCCGGGTGGAGCTGGAACTCCTCCGACAGCGTCACGCCGATCCTTTCCGGGTCGAGCAGTTCGAACAGCTGAACCTGGTCCTCCAGGTTGGGGCAGGCCGGGTAGCCGAAGGAGTAGCGGCAGCCCTGGATGTTGACCTTGAGCATGTCGTCGAGGGACTCCTCGCCGCCGATGCGCCACTCCGAGCGGACCCTGGCGTGCCAGTACTCGGCGAGGGCCTCCGTGAGCTGCACCGACAGACCGTGGAGCTCCAGATAGTCGCGGTAGGCGTCCTTGGCGAACAGCTCGGCCGTCGCCTCGGAGATCTTGCCGCCCATGGTCGCGATCTGGAAGCCGACGACGTCGACCTCGCCGGAGTCCTTCGAGCGGAAGAAGTCCGACAGGCACAGGTGCCTGTCGCGGCGCTGGCGCGGGAAGGTGAAGCGGGTGCGCTCGTTGCCCGCGTCGTCGAGGATGATCAGCGAGTCGCCGTCGCTGACGCACGGGAAGTAGCCGTAGACGACGGCCGCCTCGAGCAACCCCTCGGTCTGGATGCGGTCGAGCCACATCCGCAGCCTGGGCCTGCCCTCGGTCTCGACGAGCTCCTCGTAGCCGGGACCGTCGCCGCCCCTGGTGGGCTTGAGGCCCCACTGGCCGAGGAACAGCGCCCGCTCGTCGAGGAAGGAGGCGTAGTCGCCGAGCGAGATGCCCTTGACGATGCGGTCGCCGTGGAACGGCGCGACGGGGACGGGGTTGTCGGCGGCCACATCGGACCGAGCCGGCAGGTCCTCGACGGCGGTGCGGGTGAGCGTGGCGCCCGACTTGACGCGGCGCTCACGCAGCGCGGGCAGCGGCGAGCCCTCCCTCTTGTGGGCCATGAAGGCGTCCATCAGCCGCAGGCCCTCGAACGCGTCACGGGCGTAGCGGACCTCGCCGTTGAACAGCTCGGCCAGGTCCTGCTCCACGTAGGCGCGGGTGAGGGCGGCGCCGCCGAGGAGCACGGGGTAGCGCTGGGAGATCCCCCGGGAGTTCATCTCCTCGAGGTTCTCCTTCATGACGACCGTCGATTTCACCAGAAGTCCGGACATGCCGATGACGTCGGCGTTCTTCTGCTCGGCGGTCTCCAGAATGCTGCTGACCGGCTGCTTGATGCCGAGGTTCACGACCTCGTAGCCGTTGTTCGACAGGATGATGTCGACGAGGTTCTTGCCGATGTCGTGGACGTCGCCCTTGACCGTGGCCAGCACGATGCGGCCCTTGGTCTCGCCCTCGACCCTGTCCATGTGGGGCTCGAGGTAGGCGACGGCGTTCTTCATGACCTCGGCCGACTGCAGCACGAACGGCAGCTGCATCTGGCCTGAGCCGAACAGCTCGCCGACCGTCTTCATGCCGTCGAGCAGGACGTCGTTGATGATCTCCAAAGCGGGACGCTGCGCGAGCGCCTCGTCGAGGTCGGCCTCGAGGCCCTTGCGCTCGCCGTCGATGATGCGCCGCTTGAGCCGCTCCCACAGCGGCAGCGCGGCCAGCTCCTCGGCCTTGCCCGCGCGCAGCGCGGCGACGTCGACGCCCTCGAACAGCGCGATGAACCGCTGCAGCGGGTCGTAGCCCTCGCGGCGGCGGTCGTAGACCATGTCGAGCGCGACCTGGCGCTGCTCGTCGGGGATGCGCGACATCGGCAGGATCTTGGATGCGTGCACGATGGCCGAGTCGAGGCCGGCGTTGACGCACTCGTTGAGGAAGACCGAGTTGAGCACCATGCGGGCAGCCGGGTTGATGCCGAAGGAGATGTTCGACAGGCCCAGGGTCGTCTGCACCTCGGGGTAGCGCTGCTTCAGCCGGCGGATGCCCTCGATGGTCTCCAGGCCGTCCTTGCGCGACTCCTCCATGCCGGTGGCGATGGTGAAGGTCAGGCAGTCGACGATGATGTCGGAGACCTGCATGCCCCAGTTGGCGACCAGGTCGTCGATCGTCTCGGAGGCGATGCGGACCTTCTCCTCGGCGGTGCGGGCCTGGCCGTTCTCGTCGATGCACATGACGACGACGGCCGCGCCGTGCTCGCGTACAGCGGTCATGGTCTTGTGGAAGCGGGACTCGGGCCCGCGCCCGTCCTCGTAGTTGACGGAGTTGACGACCGCGCGGCCGCCGAGCATCTCCAGACCGGCCTTGAGCACCTCGGACTCGGTCGAGTCGAGCATGATCGGCAGGGTGGAGGCGGTGGCGAAGCGGAAGGCCAGCTCCTTCATGTCGGCGACGCCGTCGCGGCCGACGTAGTCGACACACAGGTCGAGCATGTGGGCGCCGTCGCGGGCCTGGTCGCGGGCCGTCTCGACGCAGTCGTCCCAGCGGCCTTCGAGCATGGCCTCGCGGAAGGCCTTGGAGCCGTTGGTGTTGCAGCGCTCGCCGATGGCCAGGTAGGAGGTGTCCTGCCGGAACGGGACGGTCTGGTACAGCGAGGAGGCTCCGGGCTCGGGGTGCGGCCTGCGCGCGGCGGGCCGCTGGCCGCGGACCCGCTCGACGACCTGGCGCAGGTGCTCGGGTGTGGTGCCGCAGCAGCCGCCGACCAGGGACAGGCCGTAGTCGCGGGCGAAGGTCTCGTGGGCGTCGGCCAGCTCACCGGGGCTCAGCGGGTAGTAGGCGCCGTCGGAGGTGAGGACGGGCAGGCCGGCGTTGGGCATGCAGGAAAGGCGCAGCCGCGAGTGGCGGGCGAGGTAACGCAGGTGCTCGCTCATCTCGGCGGGACCCGTGGCGCAGTTGAGGCCGACCAGGTCGACGCCGAGGGGCTCGATCGCCGTCAGCGCGGCGCCGATCTCAGAGCCGAGGAGCATGGCGCCGTTGGTCTCGATGGTGACCTGGGCGATGATCGGCACATCGCGGCCCGCGGACTCGATCGCCCGCTTGGCGCCGACGATGGCCGCCTTGACCTGGAGGAGGTCCTGGCAGGTCTCGATGATCAGCGCGTCGGCGCCGCCGGCGATCAGGCCCGCCGCGTTGTCGCGGTAGGCGTCGCGCAGGGTGGCGAAGGGCAGGTGGCCGAGCGTGGGCAGCTTGGTGCCCGGCCCCATCGAGCCGAGCACGAACCGCGGCTGCTCTGGCGTCGACCAGTGGTCGGCCCGCTCGCGGGCCAGGCGGGCGCCGGCCTCCGAGTACTCGAAGACCTTCTCGGGGATGTCGTACTCACCCAGCGCCGCGAGGTTCGCGCCGAAGGTGTTGGTCTCGACGCAGTCGACCCCGACGGCGAAGTACGCGTCGTGAACACCGCTGACGATGTCGGGCCTGGTGACGTTGAGCACCTCGTTGCAGCCCTCGTAGCCCTCGAAGTCGTCAAGGGTGGGGTCGTAGGACTGCAGCATCGTCCCCATCGCCCCGTCGGCGACCATCACGCGCTGGGAGAGGACTTCGCGGAAAGATGGGGAGACGTTCATGCGGTCAAGCTTAACGGGCGCTACCCTGTCGACAATTGACGCTGCGTCCAATTGGGGGTCGCCCTCATGACCTACCGCACCGTGCTCGTCGGCACCGACGGGTCCACCTCCTCCTTCCGCGCCGTGTCCGCCGCCGCCTCGCTGGCCGCCGCCACCCGCGCCACGCTCGTCCTGACCTGCGCGTACCTGCCCATGCGTGAAAGCTCCCGCGCGGCCGCGGCCGACACGCTCGGCGACCTGGCCTACAAGGTCAGCGGATCCACCCCCGCCGACGACGCCCTGCGCGCGGCCCGCGAACACGCCGTTGCGGCGGGGGCCACCGACATCGTGCTGGCCGCCGAGGAGGGCGACGCGGTGGACGTGCTGGTCAAGATGGCCGACCGGCACCGCGCGGACCTGCTCGTGGTCGGCAACCGCGGCCTCAACAGCCTGGCAGGGCGGCTGCTCGGCTCGGTCCCTTCCAACGTCTCCCACCGCGCCTCGTGCGACGTCCTGATCGTCCACACCACCTCGGGCCGCTGACCCCTGCACGTCCGCGCCACTTCGGCCGACATCTCCTCGCACATCAGCCCCGCCTCGGACCACCGCCCCCTCCCGCACGTCCCCACCACCTCGTGCCACCGATCCCTTCGCACGTCCGCGCCGCCTCGGGCCACCGATCCCTTCGCACGTCCGCGGCACCTCAGGTCGCCGATCCATCCGTACGGCAAGCAGGGTCGAGGCCACCCCGGTCACCGGTGACCGCCCGTCTTTCACGCCCGCTCCAGCAGGACTCCGGCCGATCTTCCAGACGTCGCGACCCCCGCGTTCAAGGGCCTTTCGCACTCCTTTCACGCCCGTCCGAGGCGCCGAGAATTACGCCGGTGGAGATCAGTGACGTAAAGCGCCACTCACCGCATAGGCTTAGGCGTTGAGAACAGCGAGAGGAGGCGGCGCGTGATCGAGCTCGAAGGGCTCCCCGAGCTCGTCGATCCGGTGCTCATCGCCGCGTTCGAAGGGTGGAACGACGCAGGTGAGGCCTCCAGTGGCGTCATCGCGCACCTGGAGAGCGAATGGAAGGCCGAGCCGCTGATCGCGCTGGACCCGGAAGACTATTACGACTTCCAGGTCACGCGCCCCATCGTGGAGATGGGTGACGGGCTGACCCGCTCGATCGTCTGGCCGACGACCAGGTTGTCCCTGGCCCGCCCACCGGGCGTGGAGCGTGACGTGGTGCTGCTGCGCGGCATCGAGCCGAACATGCGGTGGCGCGGCTTCTGCGACGAGATCGTGGGCGTCTGCCACGAGCTGGGCATCGAGATGACGGTCATGCTGGGCGCGCTGCTCAACGACTCCCCGCACACGCGTCCCGTGCCGATCGTGGGGTCGGCGACCGAGGAGGGTCTCGCCCGCTCGGTCAACCTGGAGCTGAGCCGCTACGAGGGACCGACCGGCATCGTGGGGGTGCTGCAGCACGCGTTCGGCGCTGCGGGGCTGCGGGCCATCTCACTGTGGGCGTCGGTGCCGCACTACGTCGCTCAGCCGCCCAACCCGAAGGCGACACTCGCGCTGCTGCGCAGGGTGGAGGACGTGCTGGAGATCCCCGTGCCGCTGGGCGACCTCGTGGAGGAGGCCCGCGCCTGGGAGAACGGCGTGGACGAACTCGCCTCGCAGGACAGCGAGGTGGCGGAGTACGTCAAGGAGTTGGAGGAGCGCAAGGACGCGGCCGAACTGCCCGAGGCGTCGGGTGACGCGATCGCGGCCGAGTTCGAGCGTTACCTCCGCCGCAGAGACACCGACCCCGGCGACCAGTAGCCCAGCGGGCGCACGCCGTCCTGATGGCCCAGGCGTCACCCATGGGCGGAATCTCGATCGCCGTCCACGCGTCCTCGCGGCGGCGGTGAGCCTTGTACGCCCTGTAAGCCGGCCGCATCGCCTCGACCCAGTACGGGTGTGAGTGGCGGGCGACCAGCCGTGGCGTGCCCCAGACCGATGGTGCGTGAGAGGCGGGGTGCCCCAAACCGAGGGACGCACGAGAGGCGGCCCGCCCCAAACCGAGGGACGCACGAGAGGCGGCCCGCCCTAAGCCGAGGGACGCGTAGCGGTGGCCCACCCCAAATCGAGAGACGCACGAGAGGCGGCCCGCCCCAAACCGAGAGACGCACACCAGGCCACCCACCCTAAGCCGAGGGACGCGTAGCGGTGGCCCACCCCAAATCGAGAGACGCACACCAGGCCACCCACCCTAAGCCGAGGGACGCGTAGCGGTGGCCCACCCCAAATCGAGAGACGCGCGCCAGGCGGCCCGCCCCAAACCGAGAGACGGACACCAGGCCACCCACCCTAAGCCGAGGGACGCGTAGCGGTGGCCCACCCCAAATCGAGAGACGCACACCAGGCCACCCACCCTAAGCCGAGGGGCGCGTTAGTGGTGGCAGACCGGGGGGTGCGCGGTGCCTGCGTGGGCGACAAGTGCCGGTGTGTCGCGGAGGGGGCGCTTCGTCGTCACACGTGCTGGTTGCCGCCACTTACTCGCTTGGGGCTGACCCGGGCGCATGCTGTCGCCCGCACGGAGCGGGGTGCGCGGGGGCCGGTGGAGAGGTCGGGTGCGAGAGGAAGTTCGGCGGGCGATTTCGACTGATCTTTTCGCTCTCCCGAACGGGATTCGACAACTCGGTGGAGTGCGGGAAGTCCCCGTCCGCAAAGGGGCTTTCGCGGTGGCCGTTAAGCGACAGATCATGAAATATCCGCCTTGCAGCAGGTCCGCGCACCTGCGAACCCTTCAGAACGGGCGGGCCGCGACGACACTGCCAGGGAAGTTTCAGGATTCAATCACCGATATTCTCAGCCGTTTCGGGCAATAATCGGTGCCCCGCGCGTTTCGACCCGGAATGCGTGGAGTTGGAACGCCAACCCGCAACGATTGAATAACCAGGAGAAACACGCTCTGCAACGTCCCCCCATTCCGGCACGGCCACGTTGAACCTACCCATGTGACTGCGCACGTTAGGGCAACCATGGCTACTTCCCATGTCGATTCGCACCAGAGAAGTCAGGACACCAGGCGCCGCGTGCTGGAGATGGCACTGTCGCTGAGGGAGGAGCGGGGCGGAGGCCCTGTCGACCTCTTCCTCGCCCTGCTTCAGGACCGGCTCCCGCTCTGGCTGCGGATCTTGCACGACCTGTCCCACCTCGTGGGGAAAGGACAGGTGAGCGACAACCTGCTCCCCATCGCGAGAGCGGGCATCGACTACTACCTGGAAGTCCAGTCGGCGGCGCTGCCCGCCTTCACCTCGCCTTCGGTGACGGTCCGCTTCCGCGAGGCCGTCCGCGACAACGGCCTGGGCCCGATGGCCGAGATCGTGCCGCTGGCCGACTACCTGGAGGCCGAGCAGCGGCTCGGCAGGGTGGCGCCGTCGGTCGATCCGGTGGGCAGCGCCAGGCTGCTGCTGGCCGGGTGCTTCCAGCACGCCTACTACGAGATGTTCGTCGGCGCGGACGCGGGCCCCTCGCGGGACGCCAGCGCCGAGGAGATCGTGAAGGAGCTGAGGCTGGAACCCGCCGCCTGATCGTGGCGTGCCCACACCAGGGCGGCCAGGTCGGGGTCCGCGCCGATCGGTTCGGTGACCACGTCGGCGCCGGCGCTGACCAGCTTGTCGTGGAAGAAGCCTGGCGCGATCAGGTAAGAGGCGAGGACGACGCGAGGGGCGGGGCCGCGCCGCATGCGGTCCAGCCCCTCGTTCACTGCGGGGCTGCCTCCGGCCGCGAAGGCGGCGGTGACCGGGCGCGAGAGCCGTACGGCGAGCAGCCGGGCGGCGGATCTGACGTCGGACAGGGCCGCGGGGTCGGAGGAGCCTGCCGCGGCGAGGACGACCGCGTCGGTGGCGCGCAGTCCCGCCCTGGTGAGCCTGCGGACCAGCGCGCGGGTGAGCAGCGGATGCGGGCCGAGCGGCGCGGTGACGGTGGCGTCCGGCCTGGTCGCGGCGACGACGTTCGGCAGGTCGATGTGGACGTGGTAGCCGCCCGCGAGCAGCAGCGGGACGACGGTGACAGGCCCTGGCAGGTCCGGCAGGACGTCCGCGAGGAGCGGCTGGCTGATCTCCAGGTAGGCGAGCTCGACCCGGCTGCCCTCGCGCAGGTGGCGCACGGCGTCCGCGAGTCTGGCCAGCGTCCGCTCTCCCGCCGCGCTGCGCGTGCCGTGGGCGGCGATGACGAGCGTGCCCTGCCGTCTCCCGTACGGCCGGGCGAAGGTCACAGGCCGTCCTCGCGGTGCGTGGCCAGCCGGTAGCCGCGCTTGACCACCGTCTCGACGATGCCACCTGGTCCGAGGGCTCTGCGCAGCCGCGTGACGGCCATCTCGACCGCGTGCTCGGCCGAGTCGCGGGACGCTCCGCCCGGCAGTACCGTGCGCAGCTCTGAGCGGGGTACGACGTGACCGGGCTTGTCGGCCAGCCGCTTGAGCACGGCCATGGGCGCGGGCGGCAGCGGCTTGAGCTCGCCGTCCACGGCGACGGCGTGGCCGCGGATCTCGAGGCCGTGGCCGCCTGCCATCAGCCTGGTGACGCCGTGCTCGGGCAGGTGCCTGGCCAGGGCCCTGGCGAGCGCGCCGAGCCTGGAGCGCTCCGGCTGGATCACCGGCACGCCCTTGGACACCAGCGGCTGGGCGGTCACGGGGCCGACGCAGGCGGCGACGACCCTCCCGCTGAACGCCGACAGCAGCGCGTCGTCGAGGCCGTCGGCGCGGGCGGAGCCGAGCATCGCCAGGACGGCGGGCGCGCTGGTGAAGGCGACCGCGTCGACGCCGCCGGAGATGGCCTGGCTGACCAGGCGGCGCAGCGGCGAGATGTCCCGGTAGGGCAGCCAGCGGTAGACGGGCACCTCGATGACCTCGGCGCCCGCGGCGCGCAGTTCGGCGACGAACTCCGTCAGAGGTTCCCCGTGGAGCTGGACGGCGATGCGGCGGCCGCGCAGGTCGTGGGCGAGCAGGTGCTGCTTGACCTCCTCGCAGGATTCGGTGGCGGGTGTCCAGTGGTCGTTGAGTCCCGCGGCGCGCACCGCTCCCCTGGCCTTGGGTCCGCGGGTGAGCAGCCTGGCGCGGGTGAGGTGCCGCGACAGCTCGGCCGACAGGCCCCAGCCTTCGGCGGCGGCCATCCAGCCGCGGAATCCGACGCCGGTGGTGACGACGACGTCGTCGAGCGGGGCCTCCAGGCTGTGGCGGGTGGCCGCGAGCAGGTCGGTGTCCTCGGCGAGCGGGACGAGCCTGATCGCGGGGGCGCTGACCACGCGGGCGCCGCGCCTTTCGAGCAGGGCGCAGAACTCCTCGCGCCGCCTGGTCGCGGTCACGCCGATCGTGAAGCCCGCCAGCGCGTCGGGTGCGGTCTCGGGCGATCTCGGCTCTTCCACGGTCAGGGCGCTCAAAGCCCCACCTCCACTCTGCCGTCGTTCACTCGGGTCGGATAGGTCGGCACGGCGACCGAGGGGTCGTCCAGGCACTGCCCTGTGACCAGGGAGAAGACCTGCTTGTGCATGGGTGAGGCGACCGTGGGCTCCTCGCCTCTCGAGCCCACGATGCCGCGGGACAGAACGTGTGCGCCGGTGAAGGGGTCGAGGTTGCCGATGGCGTGGACGTGGCCGTTGTGGGTGCGGAACAGCGCCACCTGCCGGCCGTCGACGAGGGCGCACACCCCCCGCTCCGGCAGCAGGACGGCGTAGGCACAGACGGGGACCCAAACGCGCGTGGGGAGTTCGGCGACGGTCATCGGAACTCCTGAAGCGTGGAGACCCCGGGCTTCAGCCCTGGGGAGGAAACGCGGCACGGTGCCACACCTTCCGTTCGAACAAACACGCGATACTTAGCTGATCGTGCGGTAGAACGTGTGTCGTGGCGCAGAGCGTGAAGCGGGCGTTCAAGTACCGCTTCTACCCGACGCCCGAGCAAGCCTCTGAGCTCGCCCGGACGTTCGGCTGCGCCCGCCTCGTCTACAACAAGGCGCCGGAGGAGCGCACCCGCGCCTACACGCAAGGGCGCCGTATCTCCTACGTGGAGTCGTCGGCCGCGCTGACCGAGTGGAAACGCACCGACGAGCTCGCGTTCCTGAACGCGGTGTCCTCGGTCCCGCTCCAGCAGGCGCTGCGTCACCTGCAGGCCGCTTTCGCCGACTTCTTCGCCAAGCGGGCCAGGTACCCGGCGTTCAAGTCCCGCAAGAAGTCGCGGCTGTCGGCGGAGTACACCCGCTCGGCGTTCACCTTCCGTGATGGGCGGCTCACCCTGGCCAAGATGGACGGGCCGCTGGACATCGTGTGGTCGCGTCCGCTTCCCGAGGGCGTCGAGCCGTCCACGGTGACGGTGTCGAAGGACGTGGCCGGACGCTGGTTCGTGTCCGTCCTCTGCAAGGACGCGATCCGGCCGCTCGATCCCGTGGCGCGGTCGGTCGGCGTGGACGCGGGTATCACCGCCCTGGTGACGCTGTCGACCGGAGAGAAGGTCGTCAACCCTGGTGGGCGGAAGCTGGTCGTGATCGACCGCTGGTTTCCCTGCTCCAAGCTGTGCTCGACGTGCGGCCTTCTGCACGACACGATGCCGCTGAACGTCCGGAGCCGGGAATGCGTGTGCGGCGCGTCCCATGACCGGGATGTGAACGCGGCCAGGAACATCCTCGCGGCCGGGCCGGCCGAGAGGTGAAACGCCTGTGGAGCCGGCGTGAGACCCGAGCAGCGCAAGCTGGGCGGGCGGCCGGCGGTGAAGCAGGAAACCCGACCCGCGAGGGTTGGAGTCCCCCGGCTTCAGCCGTGGGGAGGAGGTCAACTGTGGTGCTCCTTTCCGGTCGTTTCGGGGGGCGACGAGGTTGCGGGTGGCCTGATCGGGTCTGGTCGGTTGCGGGTGGGCGACGCAGGGCGGGTGGGCGGCGGTTTGGTGGGGGCGGTCAGGTGGCGAGGGAGGAGCTCAGGCGCTCCAGCGGGATGAGGACGGGCTTGATCTGGTCGCGCTCGGTCTCGAAGACGATCGACGGGTCGGGCGTTCCCGGGGCGTTGACGAAGCTGACGAACCTGCTGAGCTTGTCCGGGTCCTCGATCGTGGTCCGCCACTCGTCGACATAGGTCGCCACGTGCCGTTCCATCTGCGCGTCGAGCGAGTCGCAGATCCCGAGCGAGTCGTCCACGATCACCGCCCGCAGGTAGTCGAGGCCGCCTTCCAGCGATTCCACCCACGCCGCCGTGCGCTGGAGCCGGTCGGCGGTGCGGATGTAGAACATCAGGAACCTGTCGATGACCGTGATCAGCTCCTCGGTGGACACGTCGGAGATCAGCAGGTCGGCGTGGCGGGGCTTGAAGCCGCCGTTCCCTCCGACGTAGAGGTTCCAGCCCTTCTCGGTGGCGATGATCCCGAAGTCCTTCGACCTGGCCTCGGCGCACTCCCTCGCGCAGCCGGACACCGCCGACTTCAGCTTGTGCGGGGAGCGCAGGCCCCGGTAGCGCAGCTCGAGGGCGATCGCGAGGCCGACCGAGTCCTGCACGCCGTACCTGCACCAGGTGGAGCCCACGCAGGACTTCACCGTGCGCAGCGCCTTGCCGTAGGCGTGGCCGGACTCGAAGCCGGCGTCGACCAGGCGCTTCCAGATCTGCGGAAGCTGCTCGACGCGGGCGCCGAACAGGTCGATCCGCTGACCGCCGGTGATCTTGGTGTAGAGGCCGAAGTCGCGGGCGACCTCGCCGACGACGATGAGCTTCTCCGGGGTGATCTCGCCGCCGGGGATGCGCGGCACGACCGAGTAGGTGCCGTTCTTCTGGATGTTGGCCAGGAAGTGGTCGTTGGTGTCCTGCAGCGCGGCCCGCTCGCCGTCCAGGACGTGCCCGTTGTGCAGGGAGGCGAGGATCGAGGCGACGGCGGGCTTGCAGATGTCGCAGCCCCTGCCTCTGCCGTACAGGCCGATCAGCTCGGAGAAGGTGGTGATCTCCCGCACGCGGACGATGTCGAACAGCTCGGCCCTGCTGTGGTCGAAGTGCTCGCACAGCGCCTTGGACAGCTCGACGCCGGACTTCTCCAGCAGCTGCTTCATCAGCGGCACGCACGACCCGCAGGTGGTCCCCGCCCTGGTGCACGCCTTCAGCCCGGGCACGTCGGTCACGCCGTCGCAGATCGCGGTGCGCAGGTGTCCTGCCGTGACGTTGTTGCAGGAGCAGACCTGGGCGTCGTCGGGCAGGTCGAGGCTGACCGCCGAGCCGGTGAACAGCAGGTCGGAGGGCGCCGCCGGCAGCGGCTTGCCGACGAACGGCTTCAGCGTCGTGTACGGCCCCGCGTCGCCCACGCAGATGCCGCCGAGCAGCGTCTGGGCGTCGTCGGAGACGAAGAGCCGCTTGTAGACGCCGCCGACGGGGTCCATGTAGGTGACGTCGAGCGCCCCCTCCATCGCGCCGAACTGGGCCACCTCGACGCCGAGAAGCTTCAGCTTGGTCGACAGGTCGGCGCCGTCGAAGCGGGAGGCACCGCCGAGCATGCGGTCGGCGGCCACCTCGGCCTGGGTGAAACAGGGTCCGACCAGCCCGTAGACCATGCCGCCGACCAGGGCGCACTCCCCCACCGCGTAGATGGAGGGGTCGCTGGTCCGCATGCCCTCGTCGACGGCGACGCCGCCGCGCTCGCCCACCTCGAGGCCGCAGTCGCGGGCCAGCTCGTCGCGCGGCTTGATGCCGGCGGAGAAGACGACCACGGAGGCGTCGATGGTCCGGCCGTCGCTGAGGACGACCCTGTCGGGCTCGATGGAGGCCAGCGAGACGCCCGCGTGGACCGACAGGCCGAGCCTGGAGATGTGGCCCTTGAGCACCGCGCCGCCGCCCTCGTCGACCTGGCGCGGCATCAGCCAGGGGCTCAGCTCGACGATGTGGGTCTCGAGGCCGAGCCCGCGCAGCGCGTCGGCCGCCTCGAGGCCGAGCAGCCCGCCGCCGACGACCACGCCGCGGGTGGCGTGGGAGGCGGCCGCCCTGATCAGTTCCAGGTCGTCGATCGTGCGGTAGACGAAGGCGTGCGAGGCGCCGGGCACCGGCGGCACGAACGGCGCGGAGCCCGTGGCCAGCACCAGCGTGTCATACGGCTCGGCGTGCCCCTCCGCGGTCGTGACGACCTTGGCGGCCCTGTCGATGCCCGTGACGCGCGCCGACAGTCGCGTCACGACGCCCGGAAGGTCGGGAAGCCTGAGGTCGGCGAAGTCGGTGTCCGTCAGGTAGGAGGTGAGCGCGACCCGGTCGTAGGCGGGCAGGGACTCCTCGCCGAAGATCGTGACAGACCCGTCGAAGCCCCTGCTCAGCAGGGTCTCGACGAGCCTGTGCGCGGCGGGACCGTAGCCGGCCACGACAACCCTGTTCATGCGGAAACCCCCTCTTGCTCGCACAGCCAGCCGACGATGCCCTCGACGGCGTCGCGGCAGGTGCCGCAGCCGGTCGTGGCCCTCGTCGCGGCCGCCACCGCTGTCACGTCCCGCGCGCCGGACTCCCAGCACGCTCTGATCTGGCCCTTCGTCACGTTGTTGCACTGGCAGACTTTGGCCGAGTCGGGCATCCTGACGGGGCTGTCGGCCACCGGAGCCCCTGACAGGCCGGGGAACAGCAGCCCCGCCCGGTCGCCGGGCAGCGGGCCTCCCCTGTCGAAGAGCTGGGTGAGGGTGCCGACGGCGGCGCTCTCGCCCAGCAGGATCGCGCCGACCAGCCGCCCGTCGCGGATGACGAGCTTGCGGTAGGTCCCCTTCGCCCTGTGGCTGAAGCGCACCACCTCGGCGTGCTCCTCGGTCAGGTGCGTCTCGCCCATCGCGGCCAGCTCCACGCTCTTGGCCTTCAATCGGGTGACCAGGCGGGAGCCGCGGTAGCGGGCGTCCTTGGCGGCGCCGGTGATCACGTCCGCCACGACGGAGGCCTGCTCCCACGCCGGCGCGACCAGGCCGTAGACGACGCCGTCGTGCTCGGCGCACTCGCCGATCGCGAAGACGGCCGGGTCGTCGGTGCGCAGCTCGTCGTCGACGACGACGCCGCGCCGCACCTCCAGGCCCGCCTGCTCGGCCAGTTCGGTCTCGGGCCTGACGCCGCAGGCCAGCACGACCAGGTCGCCCTCGGCGAGGGTGCCGTCGGCCAGCCGTACGCCCTCGGGCAGGATCTCGGCCGCGCTGACGCCGGTGCGGATCTCCACGCCGAGGCCCGCGAGCGTCTCGCCGAGCACGAGCCCCGCCTCGGCGTCGAGTTGACGCTCCATCAGGTGGTCGGCCAGGTGCAGCAGCGTGACCGGCAGGCCGCGGCCCGCGAGGCCGCGGGCGGCCTCGATGCCGAGCAGCCCTCCGCCGATCACGACCGCCCTCGCGCTGGTACGGCTGGCCGCCAGGATCGCCTGGCAGTCGTCGAGCGTGCGGAACGGCACCGCCCTGTCGACACCCGGGATCGGCGGCACGATGGCCTGGCTGCCGGTGGCCAGCACGAGCACGTCGTACGGTGTGCGCCGCCCGTCCTCGGAGATGACCGTCCTGGTCTCCCTGTCGATCTGGACGGCGCGGGTGCCGAGGAAGGCCTCGACGTCGTGCTCGCCGTACCAGGTGGGGTCGAGCAGGCGCACCTGGTCGGGCCCCGAGCTCCCGGCCAGGACGTTCGACAGCAGCACCCTGTTGTAGGGCTGCCAGGTCTCGGCCCCGAACACCGTGATCTTGATGTCCTTGTCGCGGGCCCGCACCTCGCCGACCAAGCGGGCGCCCGCCATGCCGTTGCCGATGACCAGGAGTCTCATGCCACCTTCTCCAGCTTCACTGCGCACACCTTGAACTCGGGCATCCTCGACGTCGGGTCGAGCGCGGGGTTGGTGAGGCGGTTGGCCCCCTCCCAGTGGAAGGGCATGAACACGGTGTCGGATCTGATCGCGTCGCTGATCCTGGCCACGCCCTCGACGGTGCCGCGCCTGCTGCTGACCCGCACCAGGTCGCCCGCGGCGATCGCGAGCTGCTCGGCCAGGTCGGGGTGGAGTTCGACGTACGGCTCGGGCGAGGCTTCGACGAGCGGCGCGATCCTGCGGGTCTGGGCGCCCGACTGGTAGTGGGCCAGGACCCTTCCGGTGGTGAAGTAGACGGGGTAGTCGACGTCGGCCTCCTCGTCGGCGGCCCTGTGCTCGACGGGGACGAAGCGGGCGAGCCCGTCAGGAGTGTGGAAGCGGTCGAGGAACATGCGCGGCGTGCCGGGGTGGTCTGGAGCGGGGCACGGCCAGAACACGCCGTCACGCTCGTAGGTGATGCCCGCGTAGTCGGCGGTGCCGCCCTGCGAGGCGAGGCGCAGCTCGTCGAAGACCTCGCGCGGCTCGGCCGGCCAGTCATGGCCGAGCCGCCGCGCGAGCTCCTGAATGATCTCCAGGTCGGTCTTGACGCCCTCGGGCGGGTCGATGGCCTGGCGGCGCAGCTGGACCCTGCCCTCCAGGTTCGTCATGGTGCCGTTCTCCTCGGCCCACTGGGTGCTCGGCAGCACGACGTGGGCGATGCGCGCGGTCTCGCTCGGCACGAAGTCGACGACGACGAGCAGGTCGAGGGCCTTCAGCCGCTCGGTGACGCGCGCGGAGGCGGGGGCGGAGACGACGGGGTTGGACCCGAACAGCAGCATGGCCTTGGGGCCCTCCTCGGTGCCGAGCGCGTCGAGCAGCTCGTAGGCCGAGCGGCCGGGCCCCGGCAGCGAGTCCGGGTCGACGCCCCACACGGACGCGACGTGCGCGCGGGCGGCCGGGTCGTCGATCTTGCGGTAGCCGGGAAGCTGGTCGGCCTTCTGGCCGTGTTCCCTGCCGCCCTGCCCGTTGCCCTGCCCGGTCACGCAGCCGTAGCCGGAGCCGGGGGTGCCGGGGAGTCCGAAGGCGAGGGCCAGGTTGATGAACGCGGTCACGGTGTCGGTGCCCTTGGCGTGCTGCTCGGCCCCGCGCCCCGTCAACACCACCGCTTTATCCGCATTTTTCAGCATCTGTACGGCTTGACGCATGGCGGCGACCGGCACCCCCGTCAGGCGTTCGACCCTCTCGGGCCACCAGGAGGAGACGGACGTTCGAACCGCGTCGAACCCGGTCGTCCGGCGCCCGATGTAGGCCGTGTCGACCGCGTCCTCGGCGATCGCCAGGTGCAGCAGGCCGAGCGCGAGCGCCAGGTCGGTGCCGGGCGTGGGCTGCAGGTGCAGCGCGGCCAGCCTCGCCGTCGCCGTACGCCGGGGGTCGATGACGATCAGCGCCGGCGCGGCGAACTGCCTGACCAGCGGCGGCATCGTCTCGGCGGGGTTGCCGCCCGCCACCAGCACGACGTCGGCCTCGGCCAGGTCGGTGACGGGGAACGGCATGCCCCTGTCCGCGCCGAACGCCCTGATCGAGGCGGCGGCGGCCGACGACATGCAGAATCGGCCGTTGTAGTCGATCTGGCTGGTGCCGAGCGCGACGCGGGCGAACTTGCCCAGCTGGTAGGCCTTCTCGTTGGTGAGCCCTCCCCCGCCGAACACCGCCACTCCGTCGGGGCCGTGGGCGGCGCGCACCTCCTCCAGGCGAGCGGCCACGTGGTCGAGCGCCTGCGCCCACGTGGCGGGCCTGCCGTACAGCAGCGGGGTGGTCAGCCGGTCGGGGCTGGAGAGGAGTTCGGCCGCGGTCCAGCCCTTCTGGCACAAGGCGTCGGTGGCCTCGACGGTGACGCTCTCTCCCGGGGTCAGCGTCATGCCGCACTGCAGCGCGCAGTACGGGCAGTGGGTCAGGGTGGGGGCGGTCACGTGATCGATGGTGCTTTTGGGCCGTTTCACACCTGGGTCCCTTCTGTTACTAGCGTGCTAACAGCGGCTCACCGCCGAAGTGAGGGTGCTCACACCCGCGCGTGAGCGAGGCTGGGCACCCTGGTCACGCCGACCGTGCGGATGTAGCACCACCAGGTGAGGGCGAAGCAGGCGGCGTAGAAGAGGCCGAAGGCGACGAAGGCCGCGGCGGGGCTGCCGGTCTGGGCGAAGGACATGCCGAAGCCGCGGTTGATGAGGAATCCGCCGAACGCGCCGATCGCCGAGATGATGCCGATCGCGGCGGAGGCCTGGCGCTTGCCGTGCAGCAGTGCCTGCTCACCGGTGCCGAGTTCCTCGGCGGCCTTGGCCTGGAAGATGGCGGGGATCATCCGGTAGGTGGAGCCGTTGCCGATGCCCGCCGTGACGAACAGCGTCTGGAAGGCGAGGAAGAACAGCCAGAAGCTGCCGGAGGCGCTGGCCAGCCAGACCAGGACGACGCCCGCGCCCATGGCGGCGAAGTTCCAGAGGGTGACGGGCGCGCCGCCGAGCCGGTCCGACAGCCAGCCGCCCACCGGCCTGATCAGCGAGCCGGCCAGCGGCCCCACGAAGGCGACCGCGGCCCACGCCGAGCCGGGGAACAGGCTCTTGGCCAGCAGCGGAAAGGCCGTGGAGTAGCCGATGAACGAGCCGAACGTGCCGATGTAGAGGAAGGACATCACCCAGGTGTGCGCCTTGCCGGCGACCGCCCACTGCTCGCGCGGCCTGGCCTTGGCGCTGGACAGGTTGTCCATGAAGAACCAGGCGCAGGCCGCGGCGACGACGATGAACGGCACCCAGAACCAGCCCGCCGCGGCCAGCCCGAACGCGCCGATCACCAGCGGCATGACCAGCTGTACCGAGCTGACGCCGATGTTGCCGCCGGCGGCGTTGAGGCCGAGCGCCGACCCCTGCTTGTGCTGGGGGTAGAAGTAGGTGATGTTGGCCATGCTGGAGGCGAAGTTGCCGCCGCCGAAGCCCGCCGTCGCCGCGATCACCAGGAACAGCCAGTACGGCGTGCCCGGGTCGCTCACCGCGACGCCGAGCAGGATCGCGGGGATCAGCAGGAGCAGCGCGCTGGCCACGGTGAAGGTGCGCCCGCCGAACCTGGCGGGGCCGAACGTGTAGGGGACGCGCAGCGCCGAGCCGATCAGGTTGGGCAGGGCGACCAGCCAGAACAGCTGGTCGGTGGTGAAGTCGTAGGCGCCCATCTTGGCCGCGACGATGCTCCACAGCGTCCAGACGGTGAAGCCCAGGTGCTCGGCCAGGATGGAGAAGGCCAGGTTGCGCCTGGCCACGTGCCTGCCGTCGCGTTCCCAGAAGGCGGGGTCGTCCGGGTGCCAGTCGGTGATCCAACGCGCCATCGTTCCTCCTGTGGTTCGGGGATCTCGACCGTAGGAGGAGCCGGTTACGCACCTTGACGTTCTGTGACCGTGCGCCGGTTACGGGTAACTCACCGCTGTAACAAGCAATGCATGTGTTTCACGGCCGCAACACGGCGTTAACGGCGTGTCGGAGGGCGGCCGCCGGATCGGAGGGCGGCTCCTCCGCCCGCCGGGCCACGTAGCCGTCGGGCCTGACGAGCACGGCGCCGTCCTCTCCCAGGTCGTAGCGCTCGCGTCAGAGGTCGTGCTGGACGCGGTGGGCGCGCACGCCCTCCACGTTCCGGGCGGCCGCTCCCACTCCTCCCCCTGCCTGCCGGTGAGCAGGACGAAAGAGTCGTGGAACAGATCGTGCACTCCCCGGCCGTCGAGCCGGAGGTGCGCGCGATGACGGCCGCCGAACTGGACTGGGTCCGCTCGGTGACCGACGAGGTGCGGGCCGGGACTCTCCGCCGGTCACCGTGGACGGGTGGGCCCCCTTCGTGGGAGACATTTGACGATTCGCCGCGCACCGCTGAGGGAATCGTCTCCTGGACGACGACAACGTTCTCGGGGAGTTGCCGTGGCCGTACAGCGCATCCGCGCTTTCGACGATCCCGTGCTGCGCGAGGTGGCGCAGCCGGTGACGGAGTTCGACAAGGAGCTGCGGGGGCTGGTGAAGGCGCTGACCCTCACGATGCGCCAGGGCCAAGGGCGAGCGGGGCTGGCCGCACCGCAGATCGGGGTCAGCGCCCGGGTGGTCGTCTTCGACTACGACGGCAAGGCCGGGCACCTGGTCAACCCGCGCCTCGAGCTGTCGGAGCGGACGATCGTGGCCGACGAGGCATGCCTGTCGGCGCCCGGAGCGTGGTGGCCGCTGGAGCGTTCCTTCGGGGTGACCGCGCGGGGCAGGGACATGTACGGCAAGCCCGTGACGGTGCGGGCGATCGGCATGCTGGCCAGGGTGCTCCAGCACGAGGCCGACCATCTGGACGGCGTGCTGTTCGTCGACCGTCTGGGCGACGACGACCGCGACCGCTTCACCGAATCAGCCGCCTCCTCCTGACCGGCCCTCGCGGGGACTTCCAGAGGCTGATGACGTCCACCGGTTCGCGGCCGGGGAGGGGCGGGGCCCGGTCAGGAGGGGCACCGGCCGGCCAGGGCGCCGAGGACGGCGTCGATGAACACCTGCGTCCTCGGTTCGTCGGCGTGCGGCACGCCGGGGAACTCGGCCCTGCACCAAGTGCCCGCGATCACGTCGTTGCGGGTCTCGTCGAGCGAGCTCGCCAGCGTCGTGTACCGGACCGGGTCCGGCGTGGGGTCGCCGCTGTTGAGCTGCTTGATGAAGGCGCGGGTGGGACACATCTGCCCACCCTGCGCGGGCTGCAGAAGGCAGGCGGGCCAGTAGCCGAGCTGCGCCGTGCCCATCGAGACGTAGCTGAGCGTCTTGTCCGCGCCGCCGAGGAACTTCAGGTAGTGGCGCGCGGACAGCCCTCCCATGCTGTGCCCGACGAGGCTGACCTTGCTGCCGTTGTGCTGCTGCCGTACCTGGTCGACCAGGTTCCTGATGGCCTCGGCGTTGGCGATGTTCTCCTCGCCGGGCAGATCGATGGCGTACGCGGGGTGGCCGGCCTGCTCCAGCGCCGCCTTCATCTGGTCGAACACGGCGGGCGTCCCGTTCCAGCCGTGGACCAGGATCACCGGCTCCCGCTGCTCGGCCTGGGCCTGCTGGCCGGTGCACAGCCCGGCCGCCAGGGCGAGCCCGGCGATCAGTAACGGCCGGACGTGCTGTCGTCTCGGTGGCATCGTCGCGTCTCCCCACTCGTCGAGCCGATTTCACTTACCTAGTACTCGGTAGGTGAATGGGTTAGATTTAGCATCGTGACCGGCGACAGGCAAGCCCCCAGCAGACAGGAACGCGCGCTCCGGCGGCGGGAGGAGATCAT
This sequence comes from Nonomuraea mangrovi, assembly GCF_042681425.1. Taxonomy (NCBI): domain Bacteria; kingdom Bacillati; phylum Actinomycetota; class Actinomycetes; order Streptosporangiales; family Streptosporangiaceae; genus Nonomuraea; species Nonomuraea mangrovi. Next base: position 639,661 of record NZ_JBHUFV010000003.1, read on the forward strand.
CGCGGTCGCCGGCGAGATGTTCGCCCGGGGCGGCTTCCGGGGCACCTCGCTGGCCGACGTCGCCGCGGCGGCCGGCATCACCCAGCCGGGGCTGCTGCATCACTTCGGCAGCAAGGCGGGCCTGCTGCTGGCGGTGATCGAGCGCAGGGACCAGGACAGCGAGGCGTTCGCGATGGAGCTGCTGGGCATGGCACCCGAGGGACGGCTGCGGGCCATGCCGGAGTTCGCGCGCAGGAACCGGGAACGGGCGGGGCTGGCCAAGCTGTTCACCGTGCTGGTGGCCGAGAGCCTGGAACCCGACGCTCCTGGGCACGGGCACTTCGTCGAGCGGTACCGCGCGATGCGGGCCATCGTCGCCGACAGCATCCGCTCCGCCCAGGCCGCCGGCGTCACCCGGCCGGACGTCGACCCCGTGACGAAGGCGACCGAGATCATCGCGACGCTGGACGGCCTGCAGACCCAGTGGCTGCTCGACCCCGGCACGATCGACATCGTCGCCAGTGTCGAGTCCTACGCGCGCACGCTGGAACGCGACCTCGCGTGCGACGCCGCCCCGCACCGCCGCCCTGAGGGTCGCGCTCCTCAGAGGTGAGCCAGAATCAGGCGTGCCACCTCGTGCGGCGCCTCCAGATGAACGTGGTGGCCGGTCGGCAGGTCGGCGATCGACACGAGGGGGGTCGTCCGGGCGATCGAGGCCAGCTCCAGGCCGAAACCACGCTCGTAGGCGGTGAACACCTTCGCCACGTCCGGCGGCAGCAGGTCCTCGAACCCCGAGGCGGTCGAGGAGATGACCAGCAGGGGGCAGCGCGCCGCCCGGTAGGTCGCGGGGAGGTCGAGCGCGTCGAGCTGGGCGATCAGGTGGGCCGTCGCGGGGTCCGCGGAATGCTCGGTCAGGAACGCGCGCATGATCCGCTCGCCTTCGCGGGGGTCGACGCCGTCGAGCGGTCCTGTCGGGTTGGTGTGCCCGTCGACGTTCACCGCCAGCGGGCACTCGGGGTGGAGGGTGGCCCACAGGGCGGCGACCAGCCCGCCCAGCGAGTGACCCGCCACGATCGGCCGCTCCAGGCCGTGGTCGTCGATCGCGTCGGCGACGGCGTCGAGCGCCCCCTCCCACGACCACGTGCCCAGCTCCGGCAGGTCGATCGCGAGGGTCCTGAACCCCGCCGCCTCCAGCATCGGCCGGACCAGCCGCCAGTCCGCCTTGGTACGGCCGGCGCCCGGCAGCAGGAGAACATCACGCATGCCAGGACTGTGGCCCACCGGTGTCAGACGGGACAACCGAATATCCGCCGCAGGGCGCCCGCTCGTTCCGGGTTCCCACGATGGCCCCGGCGCGTGCGTCAGGCGGCGCGGCGGCACAGTGTCGGCGGGCTGTCGCGCATGTCGGGAACATGCCGGGTGAGGATCACCGCCAGTAGGCCGGGTAGCGGTGGCCCGGCAGCGCCCGGCCGAGGACGATGCCGCCCAGGACCACGACGACGCTCGCGGCCAGGACGGGGTTGAGAAGGAAGATCGGGCCGGGGTCGGTCAGACCGATCAGGGCGGCGGTGGCCGTGGCGGGCGGGTGCGGGGCGCGCAGGACGAGCATGGGGGCGGTGGCCAGGCCGGCCGCGACCGCGGCGGCCCAGATCGAGGGGCCGGCCAGCGCGGTGATCACCAGTGCCAGCGCGGTGGCGCTGAGGTGGCCGAGCAGGATGCTGCGCGGCTGCGCGAACGGCGCGGCGGGGGCGACCGCGACGATGGCCGCGCTCGCCGCGAACGGGAGGGCGAAGATCGGCAGGTGCGTCGCCGAGGTCACGATGGCGAGTAAGAGCAGCCCCGCCAGGGTGGCCGTCGTGGTGACGAGGACGGCTCTGGCCGAAGGGCGGGCGGGCGAGGTGACGGGCTGGGCGGTCGGGGTCACGGGCCGGCCGGTCGAGGTGGTCATCGATGTCTCCGTTCAAGCTTCGGGTGGAGCGGGCTCGTCCGGCCGAGGTTCGGATCCTCGGAAGGACGAGCCAGGCCCGTCAGGCCGCGCTCCGGTTCCAAGGAGCGCGGCGCGCCTGGCGGTCCTCAGTCGGACAGTCCGCGCAGGAAGTCGCGGATGAGGGCGGCGCTCTGCTTCAGACGCGTGGTGAGCGGGAAGTGACCGGCGTCGAGAAGGTGGACGCGGGCGTCCTTGAGGTCCCTGGCGTAGGCCCTGGCGCCGTCAGGACCGAAGATCTCGTCGTTCCTCCCCCAGACGGCGAGCAGCGGCGGCTGGTGGGTGCGCAGGTACTCCTGCCAGTCGGGGTACCTGGGGAGGTTGCCGCCGTAGTCGAGGAACAGGGCGAGCTGGATCTCCTGGTTGCCGGGTCGGTCGAGCAGCGCCTGGTCGAGGGCCTCGTTGTCGGGGTCGACGAGGGCGGCGTCCGGCACGCCGTGGGTGTACTGCCAGTGGGTCGCCTCGCGGGTGAGCAGGCCGCGCAGGGCGTCGGCGTTGGCGGCGGACGGGTCGGCCCAGTAGGCGCGGATCGGGTCCCAGAACGGGGTCAGGCCCTCCTCGTAGGCGTTGCCGTTCTGGGTGACGATGCCGGTGATCCGCTCGGGGTGGCGCAGGGCCAGCCGGAAGCCGACCGGAGCGCCGTAGTCGTGGACGTAGATCGCGTACGTGGTCAGCCCGAGCGTGTCGAGCAACTGGTCGACGATGTCGGCCAGGTGGTCGAAGGTGTAGTCCCATTCCGCCGCGGACGGGGCCGAGCTGTGTCCGAAGCCCGGGTAGTCGGGGGCGATGAGGTGGAAGTCACCGGCGAGTTCCTTGATCAGGTCGCGGTAGGCGACCGACGAGGTCGGGAAACCGTGGAGCAGGACGAGCGCGGGGGCGGCGGGGTCGCCTGCCTCGCGGTAGAAGACGTCGAGCCCGTCGATCCGGACGGTGTGGTGGCGAATGGTCATGACAAGTCTCCATTAACCGGCTAAAGCCGTTTCAGCGGTTGATGTCGACGACGTTAGCGCAATGCCGTTAACCGGTCAACTTGATTTAGATGGTTAATTTGCGGATGTGGGGGCGTGGAAAACCCGATGCGGCCCGGCCGGTGCCTCGCGTAGCCTGGGCCGCATGCCTACCGCCCGGATCTCTTAGCCAGGACACCCGCTTTCGCGTCACCCGTGTGTCCACTGGCTTATCCGGAGCGTTACCTCATGATTACTTTTCGCGATGTCGACGTGCGCGTCGGCGCCCGTCTCCTCCTGTCCTGCATCACCGCCCACGTCGGCCCTGGCGACCGGGTCGGCCTGGTCGGCCGCAACGGCGCGGGCAAGACCACGCTGATGCGCATCCTCGCGGGCCAGGCCGCCCCCGCGGCAGGCGTGGTCACCCGCACGGGACCCGTCGGCTACCTCCCGCAGGATCCCGCCGCGGCCGATCCCGAGCTCACCGTCACCGACCGCGTCCTGTCGGCGCGCCGGCTGGACGAGGCGGTGCGCGCGCTGCGCGCCGCCGAGCGCGACATGGGCGCGGGCGGCGAGGCGGCCATGGCTCGTTACGTCCGGGCGGAGGCCGAGTTCCAGGCCCGCGGCGGATACGCGGCCGAGGCGGAGGCCGCCAGGGTCGCCGCGGGGCTCGGCCTGCCCGACAGGGTGATGGCCCAGCCGATCGGCACGCTGTCCGGCGGGCAGCGGCGGCGGGTGGAACTGGCCAGGGTGCTGTTCGCCGAGCGCGGCACGCTGCTGCTCGACGAGCCGACCAACCACCTCGACGGCGACTCCATCGCCTGGCTGCGGTCGTTCCTCTCGGGCTACCCCGGCGGGCTGGTGGTGATCAGCCATGACACCGGGCTGCTGGCAGAGGTGGTCAACAGGGTGTGGCGGCTGGACGCCGACCTGGCCTCGATCGAGGCGCACAACACCGGATGGGACACCTATCTGGCCGACAGCGCCGCGGCCGAGCGGCGCAGGGCCAGGCAGCGGGCGGCGGCCGAGCGCAAGGCCGCCGCGCTGCACGCCCAGGCCGGCAGGATGCGCTCGAACGTGGCGACGGCCGTCCGCGCCAGGGACATGGCCCGCAGGGCCGACAGGATGCTGGCGGGGGTGGAGCCCGCCCGCCGTACGGAGAAGGTGGCCAGGATCAGGCTGCCCGAGCCCGCGCCGAGCGGGCGGACCCCGCTGGGGGCCGTCAGCCTGGCCAAGTCCTACGGCGCGCTGCCGGTGCTGTCGGGCGTGGATCTGGCCGTCGACCGTGGCAGCAGGCTGGTGGTGCTCGGGCTGAACGGCGCGGGCAAGACCACCTTGCTGAAGATCCTGGCGGGACGGCTGGCGCCCGACTCGGGCAGGGTGGTGCACGGGCACGGGCTGCGGCTCGGCTACTTCGCCCAGGAGCACGACACGCTCGATCCCGGCCGCACGGTCGGGCAGAACCTCGCCGACGCGGCGCCGCATCTCACGCACGGTGAGGCGCGCAACGTCCTGGGGTCGTTCCTGTTCGGCGGTGACGACGTCGACAAGCCGGCGGGGGTGCTGTCGGGCGGGGAGAAGACGCGGCTGGCGCTGGCGGGCCTGGTCAGCTCGGGAGCGAACGTGCTGCTGCTCGACGAGCCGACCAACAACCTCGATCCGGCCTCGCGGGCGGAGGTGCTCGGCGCCGTCGGTGCCTACAAGGGCGCGGTGGTGATGGTCACGCACGACGAGGACGCGGTGGAGGCGCTGCGGCCCGACAGGGTGCTGCTGCTGCCGGACGGGGTGGAGGACCTCTGGAACGCCGGGTACGCCGACCTGATCGCCCTCGCCTGAGCCGGGGCGGGTCCGAGCCCGCTTGAGGCGGACGGGTGAGGCGGGGGCGCCGGAGCCGTGTCTCCGGCGCCCCCGCACACCCTGCGGCGCGCGGCCTGCACCGCTCGACCGGCTGTCACACCACTGGCCCGCCGACCACGCCGATGTGACAATCTGTGGAGATGCCCGAGATGCTCCCTGAACCCCGCACCCCGAAGCAGCGCAAGCAAGACACTCTGGACAGGCTCGACCACGATGTGGACCTGTGGGTGGCGAGCGCCGACCAGGAGGGCGGCCCGTACCTGATGCCGCTGTCGTTCCTGTGGGACGGCGCCTGCCTCCTGCTGTCGACGGCCGCGAGCAACCCGACCGCGCGCAATCTCGAGGCGTCGCGCACCGTCAGGCTCGGCCTCGGGCTCACCAGGGACGTCGTCCTCATCGAGGGCAGCGTGGAGACGCTCGCCTCGGAGGAGATCTCGCAGGAGGTCGGCGACGCCTTCGCCGTCAAGACCGGCTTCGACCCTCGGCGGCTGCGCAGCCCCTACCTCTACTTCCGCGTGACACCGCACAGGGTGCAGGCGTGGAGGGAGGTCAACGAGCTGAAGGACCGCGACCTCATGCGCGACGGAGTGTGGCTGGTCAAGGACTGAGGACCAGCGCCCGGCGCTCGTCGGGGCCGGTGCCGCCCCAGACGCCGTCGGCCTGGCGGGTGGCGATCGCGTAGTCGAGGCACGGCTGCCTGACGGGGCAGCCGTGGCAGATGGCCTTGGCCCGCTCCAGTTGCGTGTGTCCCGCGCCGTGGAGCGAGATCGGGAAGAAGGTCTCCGGGTCCTCGTCGAGGCAGGCGGCCCGGCGCGAGCGGTCGAGGATGAACATGGAATTCCAGACGTGTCAGCGAGCGATGTGCCCATTCCGGTTACCCGGACATGAGCCGAGCAAACGGTCCCAGTCGGCGAGGAACCTGGCGATCCCATACCTGGACAGCGCGGCCGTGCGGGCGGCCTTGCCGTACCGGCTCGCCATGGCAGGGTCGGCGACGAACGCCGACAGCGCCTCGACCAGCACGGGCAGCCTGGTGGACAGGACGCCGGCCTCGGGCGGGACGGCCTCGATCGCCTCGGTCGCCGCGAGCGCCACGACGGGCAGGCCGATCATCATGGCCTCGATGAGCGAGAGGCCGAGCGAGGTCCACCGGTAGGGGTGCAGGTAGGCGCGACGCCGGGCCAGGGCGGCGTGGAGCCGGGCCTGAGGAAGGTCGAAGGCCGGGTACGGCAGGTCCGACGTCTTCATGCCGAAGACGTCGAGCGGCACGTCGAAGGCGGCCAGCAGGTCGGTGCCCACCACGCGCGTTCTTCGGACCGGCTCGTTGACGACCACGCCTGCGCGTGGCAGCTCGCCGGTATAGAGGTGGCCGGGGTCGACCACGCCGTGCTCGATCACGTGGACCGGGGCGAGGCCGTTGTCCCAGTAGAGCGCGTTGAAGTGGGTGACGTGCACCAGCGGGACGGCCGACTGCCCGGCGAGCGGGTGGCGGGTGGCGGGCACGTCGCCCCTGGGCGTGTTGTGCTCGACGTAGACGCCGGGGACCGTCCCGCCGAGCCAGTCCCTGGCCAGCTCGATCTCGTGGGGGCGCTGGTAGACGACGAGGTCCACGCGCTCGTCCGCGAGCCTGTCCCACGGCACCTCGCGCACCGAGGATGGCCAGTCGAAGCTCTGCGCCCTCCCCCGCCCGTCGGGGTCGCGTCCCGGCGTGAGCGGGACGAGGTAGGAGTGGCGGCCCTGGACGAACGAGGTGGTCCACGATCCGTGGACGTGCCAGAGCAGGATGTTCATCGACGCACCCAGTCCACCGCTTCGCGCAGGTCGTGGGCGACCTCGGGAGCGGCGACGATCTCGCTGGGCCGGGTCCTCGGCGTGGGCACCAGGATGGCGCGGGCTCCCGCCGCCCTGGCCGCCTCCATGTCCCTGCCGACGTCCCCGATGACCACGCAGTCCGCCGGTTCCACACCGAGCGTCCCCGCCGCTCTCAGCACCAGGCCGGGGTTCGGCTTACGGCAGAGGCAGCCGTCGTCCTCGTCGTGGACGCAGATCGCCCACGCGTCGAACGGCCCGAGCAGTTCCTCGACGCGCTCGTTGACCTGGTGGAGCTGGTCGGGCGTGATGAGCCCTCTGGCCACGCCGGACTGGTTGGTCACGATCGCCACAGGGATCCCGGCGGCGCGCAGTGTCCTCAGCGCCTCCAGCGCGCCCGGCATGGGCTCGACCAGGTCCGGATCGTTGTTATATGGGACATCCTTTATCAAGGTGTCGTCGCGGTCGAAAAGCACGGCCGCGGCGGGCCGACGCGTGAACATGAGTGGCGGCTACCCCGCCTACCTTGTGTTTAACGAGCGCTTCTCTCGGTAGCGCTTCTCCCATGAGGTTCCTGGGGATCAACGCGGTCTTTCACGACCCTGCCGCCGCCCTCGTGGTCGACGGCGAGGTGGTCGCGGCCGCGGAGGAGGAACGGTTCAGCCGCCGCAAGCACGGCAAGCGCCCCGTCCCGTTCTCGGCGTGGGAGCTGCCCGAGCAGGCCGCCGCGTGGTGTCTCGCCGAGGCGGGGCTGCGGCCCGAGGATCTCGACGCGGTGGCCTACTCCTACGACCCTTCACTGGTCCGGCGGGAGACGGGGGCTCCGTGGGAGGACCTGCGCACCACGTACGCGACGAGGGCGCCGAGCTTCCTGGCCACGGCGCTGCCGGGCCTCGACCCCGCCCAGGTGCGGTTCGTGCCGCACCACGTGGCGCACGCCGCCTCGGCGGGGCTGGCCGCGCCGTACGAAGACTGCGCGGTCCTGGTGTGCGACGGTCGAGGGGAGGCCGTCTCGCACCTGGCGGGACACTACCGCGGCGGCGAGCTGACCACGCTGGCCGCGCAGGAGCTGCCGCATTCGCTCGGCCTGATGTACGAGGAGGTGACCGAGCACCTCGGCTTCATGCGCTCGAGCGACGAGTACAAGGTGATGGCGCTGGCCTCCTACGGCGCGCCGCGGCACCTCGACGCGATGCGCGAGCTCGTCACGACCACGGGCGACGGGGGCTTCACCGTCGAGCGCGTCGACTGGAGCGGCTTCGCCAAGCGGCTCGGCAGGGGCGAGACCTGGACCGCCGACCACGCCGACCTGGCCGCCAGCGTCCAGACGCGATTGGAGGAGGTCCTGCTGGAGCTGGCCTTCTGGCTGCATGACAGGACGGGGGCGCGCTGCCTGGCGATGGCGGGAGGGGTGGCGCTCAACTGCGTGGCCAACACCAGGCTGCTGGCCGAGGGGCCGTTCGAAGAGATCTGGGTGCAGCCGGCCGCGGGCGACTCGGGCACCGCGCTGGGCGGCGCCCTCCACCTGTCCCAGGAGTTCGGCGAGCCCGCGGCGCCCATGCGGGGTGCCGACCTCGGCCGCGGATGGACGGAGGGCGAGCTGGCCGCGTGGCTGGACGTGGCGCGCGTGCCGTACACGCGGCCGGAGAACCTGGCGGGCGAGGTGGCGCGGGCGCTGGCCGACGACAGGATCGTGGCCTGGTTCCAGGGCCGCAGCGAGTACGGCCCGCGCGCGCTCGGCCGCCGCTCCCTGCTGGCCCATCCCGGCCACGCCCGCAACGCCGAGCGGCTGAACGAGGTCAAGGGTCGCGAGCAGTTCCGACCGATCGCGCCGATGGTGCTGGAGTCGAGGGCACACGAGATCTTCGGCAGGGGGCCGGTGCCCTCGCCGTACATGCTGTTCGTCCACGACGTGCGACCCGGCTGGCGGGAACGGATCCCGGCCGTGGTGCACGTCGACGGGACGGCCCGCATCCAGACGGTGTCGCGGGAGCACGACCCGCTCATGGCCGAGGTGATCGAACGGTTCGAGGGGCTGTCGGGGCTGCCCGTGGTGGTCAACACCAGCCTGAACACGGCGGGTAGGCCGATGGTCGACTCGCCGAGGGACGCGCTGGAGTGCTTCGGCTCCTCCCCCGTGGACGTGCTCGTGCTGGGGCCGTTCGTCGTGCGGAGAGCCGCGTGATCACCGTCGTCATCCCCACGATCGGGCGGGCCTCCCTGCCCGGGGCGATCCCCGAGGGGGTGCCGGTGATCGTGGTGGAGGACACCGGGAGGAGGGGACCCGCCGCGGCGCGCAACAGGGGGTGGCGGCAGGCGCGGACGCCGTGGGTGGTGTTCCTCGACGACGACGTGGTCCCGGGCGAGGGGTGGCTGGAGGCGGTCACCAGGGACCTCGCAAACCTGCCGGAGGACGTCGGCGGCAGCCAGGCCAGGATCGAGGTGCCGCTCCCGGCCGGACGGCGGCCGACCGACGCCGAGCGCAACACCGCAGGCCTGGCCGGCGCCGAGTGGATCACCGCGGACATGGCCTACCGGAGGGCCGCGCTGGAGAAGGTCGGCGGGTTCGACGAGCGCTTCCCCCGCGCCTACAGGGAGGACGCCGATCTCGCGCTGAGAGTGCGGGCGGCCGGTTTCCGGCTGGTCAAGGGCGAGCGGGTGACCCGGCATCCGGTGCGGGACGACGGTTTCTGGGCCAGCGTGCGGTTCCAGCGGGGCAACGCCGACGACGCCCTGATGCGCAGGGTGCACGGGCCCGGCTGGCGGTCGCGGATCGGGGCGGGCGGTCTGCTGCCCCGTCACGCGGCCACGACCGCGCTGGGGCTCGGTGCCGTGGGTCTCGCGCTCGCCGGGAGGAGAGGCGGGGCGATGGCCGCAGCGGCCGGATGGGCGGCGCTCACCGCGAGGTTCGCGTGGGAGCGCATCGCCCCGGGCCCGAGAACGCCTGCGGAGGTGGCCAGGATGGCGGTCACCAGCGCCTTCATCCCGCCCGCTGCGTGCCTGCACCGCCTGCGCGGCGAGCTGAAGGTCCGCCGGTGAAGGGGACCGTCCTGGTGGCACGCCCGGACAGCGCCGGCGACGTCCTGCTCGCCGGCCCCGCCATCCGGGCGGTCAGCGCGCACGGCCGGCGGGTGGTGCTGCTGGCCGGCCCGCTGGGCCGCGCGGCCGCCGAACTCCTGCCGGGGGTCGACCGCGTGATCGAGTGGCGCACCCCGTGGATCGACGCCGATCCGCCGCCCGTCACCCGTGAACACGTCGACCGGCTCATGACGCTGCTGCCCGACGCCGACGAGGCGCTCATCCTCACTTCCTTCCACCAGTCCGCGCTCCCCCTGGCGCTGCTCCTGCGGCTGAGAGGCGTGGGGCGGATCACCGCGATCAGCGACGACTACCCAGGCTCCCTGCTCGACGTCAGGGTCCAGGTCGACGAGAGCAGCCACCTTCCCGAGGCCGAGCGGATGCTCGCCGTGGCCAGGGCCGCGGGCTTCGACGGCGGCGACGCCGCGCTGGCGGTCAGGCCGCCGCCGCCGAGCGTCGTCGGCCCGCCAGGCTACGTCGTCGTCCATCCGGGCACCAACGCGCCCGCCCGCGCGTGGCCGCCCGAACGGCACAGGGAGGCGGTCGAGGCGCTGGCCTGCGAGGGCTTCACGGTGGTGGTCACCGGCGGCGGCGGCGAGCGGGCGCTGACGGCCGCGGTGGCCGGGCGGCACGGGGTCGACCTGGGCGGCCTGACAAGCCTGGCCGAGCTGGCGGGGGTGCTGGGCGACGCCTGCGCCCTCGTCGCGGGCAACACCGGGCCCGCGCATCTCGCCGCCGCCGTCGGCACGCCCGTGGTCAGCCTCTTCGCTCCTGTCGTGCCCGCCGAACGCTGGGCCCCGTACGGCGTGCCGTCCGTGCTGCTGGGCGACCAGGAAGCGGCGTGCAAGGACACGAGGGCACGCCTGTGCCCGGTCAGAGGCCATCCATGCCTGTCGGGAGTGACAGCGGAACAGGTCGTCAAAGCAGTGAGGGAGCTGGTCACGTGAGGATCGATCTCATCTCCGAGCACGCCGATCCGCTGGCGAGCGTGGGCGGCGTCGACGCGGGCGGGCAGAACGTGCACGTCGCCGCTCTGGCCCTCGCGCTGGCGGAACGCGGTCACGAGGTCACGGTGCACACCAGGCGAAGCGCTCCCGACCAGCCGCGTAGCGTGCCGATGGCGGATGGGGTGCGGGTCGAGTACGTCACGGCGGGGCCCGCCGCGCCGGTGCCCAAGGACGAGCTGCCGCCGTACATGCCGGACTTCGCCAAGGCGCTGTCGCGGAGGTGGGCGGCGCGTCCGCCCGAGGTGGCGCACGCTCACTTCTGGATGAGCGGCAGGGCCGCCCTGCTGGCCGCGCGCGGCCGTCCCGTGGTGCAGACCTTCCACGCGCTGGGCACGGTCAAGCGGCGCTGGCAGGGCAGGGCCGACACCAGCCCGCCCGGCAGGATCGCGGTCGAGACGCAGATCGGACGGCGGGCGGCGGCGGTCCTGGCGACCTGCGCCGACGAGGTGACCGAGCTGCGCGCCATGGGCGTCCCCGATCACCGGGTGTCGGTCGTGCCGTGCGGGGTCGACCTGCACCACTTCACCCCCGACGGGCCGCGCACCCCCACGGGCGGGGTCAAGCGGGTGCTGAGCATCGGCAGGCTGGTGCCGCGCAAGGGGGTCGACACCGTGCTGCGGGCGTTGCGCGAGGTGCCCGAGGTCGAGCTGGTGATCGCGGGCGGCTCGGCCGACGACCCGGAGGCGGTCAGGCTGTCGGAACTGGCGGCCGCCTACGGTTTGGGCGGCAGGGTGAAGGTGATCGGCAGCGTTCCCCGCGACGAGGTGCCCGCGCTGATGCGCTCGGCGGACGTGGTGGTCGCGGTGCCCTGGTACGAGCCGTTCGGCATGGTGCCGCTCGAGGCGATGGCGTGCGGGGTGCCGGTGATCGCCTCCGCGGTCGGCGGCCACCTCGACACGGTCGCGGGCTGCGGCGTCCTGGTGCCGCCGCGCCGCCCCCAGGCGCTGGCCCGCGCCCTGTGCGACATCCTCGACCACCCGGACAGGGCGGCCGCGCTCGGCGCGGCGGGGGCCCGCAGGGCCAGGGAGCGGTACGGCTGGCCGCACGTGGCCGAGCAGACGGAGACGGTCTACCGGAGCGTGCTGGGGGACAGAGTGAGGGGGATGACATGCACAGGCACCTGACCAGGCTGCGCGACGCGCTGACGATGAGCGCCGACCAGGCGCCCACGGTCGAGGCGTGGGGCCGCAAACTCGCGGGGGTCCTCGGCGGCGGCGGCAGGCTGCTGGTGTGCGGCAACGGCGGTTCGGCCGCCGAGGCGCAGCACCTGACGGCCGAGCTGGTGGGCCGCTTCAAAGGCGAGCGGCGGCCGTTCGCGGCGATCGCGCTGCACGCCGACACCTCGTCGATGACGGCGATCGCCAACGACTTCGGCTCGGACGTCGTCTACGCCCGTCAGGTGTGCGCCCACGGCCGCCATGGCGATGTGCTGATCTGCCTGTCGACCAGCGGCTGCAGCGGCAACGTGCTGGCCGCGGCGCGTGCCGCGCACGACTGCGGGCTCGTCACGTGGGCCATGACGGGCATCGCGCCCAACCCGCTGGCCGAGCTGAGCGACGAGGTCGTCGCCGTGCCCGCGTCCGACACGGCGACCGTCCAGGAGGTGCACCTGGCGATGATCCACCTGCTCTGCGACTCGATCGAGGAGGCGTGCGAGTGAAGAAGGGACCGCTGGTCGTCATCGGCGACACGCTGCTGGACATCGACGTCGAGGGATCCGCCGAGCGCATCGCGCCCGACGCCCCCGTGCCGGTCGTCGACGTCGAGGGGGAACACCTGCGCCCCGGCGGCGCGGGGCTGGCGGCGCTGCTGACCGCCCGCGACGGGGCCGACGTGGTGCTGGTGACGGCGCTCGCCGACGACCCGCAGGGCCGTACGCTGCGCTCGCTGCTGAACGGCCATCTGGAGGTCGTCAGGATGCCGCTGCACGGCACGACCGTGTGCAAGACCAGGGTCAGGGCCAGGGGGCAGACGCTGGTGCGGATCGACACCGGCGACGGGCGGGCGCTGGCCCGCGTGACCGACACCGTCCGCGCGGCGGTGCGCAGGGCGGGCGCCGTGCTCGTCTCCGACTACGGCAGGGGCGTCGCCGGCACGGTCCTCGAACTGCTCGGCGAGGTGAGGGCGCCGATCGTGTGGGACCCGCACCCCAGGGGCTCCATGCCGGTGCGGGGATGCGCGCTGGTCACGCCGAGCGAGCTCGAGGCCAGGCGGTTGTGCCCGCCGCCGTACACCAGCCCTGACCTGGCGGCCCGCCACCTGACGAAGGCCCTGCACGCGCAGGCCGTCGCCGTGACGCTGGGCTCGCACGGCGCGGCGTTCGCCCACGCGGGCGGCCACCACAGCAGGATTCCGCCTCCCACGCTCGCCTCCGGCCACGACGTGTGCGGAGCGGGTGACAGGTTCGCGGGAGCGTCGGCCCTGGCGCTGCGCGACGGGCTGCCGGTGGAGGACGCGGTCGCCGTCGGCGTCGGCGAGGCCTCCAGGTTCGTCGAGGGCGGCGGCGCGGCGGCCATCAGGTTGCAGAGCCACGAGATGGGCGACAGGCCGCGCACGCCGATGGAGGTCGCGGAGCTGGTGAGGGCGAGCGGGGGACGGCTGATCGCCACCGGAGGGTGTTTCGACCTGCTGCACGCCGGGCACGTGAGTCTCCTGCGCAGGGCGAGGGCGCTCGGGGACGCGCTGATCGTCTGCGTCAACTCCGACGCCTCGGCCAAGCGGCTCAAGGGGCCGGGCAGGCCGGTCGTGGGACAGCGCGACCGCGTGGAGGTGCTGAGGGCACTGGCCTGCGTGGACGCCGTCATGGTGTTCGAGGAGGACACCCCAGCCCAGGTCATCGAGCGGCTGCGGCCGCACGTGTGGGTCAAGGGCGGCGACTACGCAGGGCGCGAGCTTGCCGAGGCCGAATCGCTGCGGCGGATCGGCGCGGAGACCGTCGTGCTGGCCAGCGTGCCCGGCAGGTCCACGACCGGGCTCATCGCCGCCGTGCAGGAGACCTGAGGGGGAAGCGATGCTGGGAAACATCCTGATCACCGGAGGGGCGTCGGGCCTCGGCCTGGCGGTCGCCGAGGCGGTCGCGAAGGCGGGAGGCAGGCCGCTGGTGGTGGATGTGCGCTCGGCGCACGGATTCGAGCAGGCGCTCGCCGATCTGGCCGAACGGGCGCAGGCCGAACGGGCGGTGCGGGAGCTGGCCGTACGGGCCGGGGGCCTCGACGGGGTGGTCACCGCGGCGGGGATCGACGCGTGCGGGCGGCTGGAGGACGTGCCCGCCGACGACTGGGAGCGCGTGATCAAGGTCAATCTCCTGGGGACGGCGGCGGTCGTGCGGGCCGCGCTGCCGTACCTGAAGCGGTCGTCGGGCAGGGTGGTGACCTGCGCCTCGACGCTGGGTCTGCGGGCGGTCAGCGACGCGACGGCCTACTGCGCGGCCAAGTTCGGGGTGGTCGGCTTCACCAGGGCGCTGGCCGCGGAGCTGGCGGGCCAGGTGGGCGTGACGATGCTGGTGCCCGGCGGGATGTCGACGCACTTCTTCGACGACCGGCCCGAGCAGTACAAGCCGGGGCCCGACGCCAAGCTCAACCGGCCTGAGGACGTGGCGCGGACCGTGGTGTTCGCGCTGTCGCAGCCGCCCGGGTGCGAGGTGCGCGAGCTCGTGGTCTGCCCCTCCACGGAGACCTCGTGGCCCTAGAGGTCCTGGTGCTGCGCGGGCTGGGGCTGGGCGACCTGCTGACGGCGGTACCGGCTGTGCGCGCGCTGCGCCGGGCCTTCCCCGCGCGTCGCCTCGTGCTGGCCGGTCCTTCGGCGCTGGAGCCGCTGCTGCCGGTGGACGAGGTGATCGAGGTGAAGGGGCCGGGACCCGTGCCCTACGCGGCGCCGGAGATCGCCGTCAACCTGCACGGCAGGGGGCCGCAGAGCACGTGGGCGCTGCGGGCGACCTGCCCGGGGCGGCTGCTGACCCACGGAGACGGCGGCCCACCGTGGCGCGAGGGCGTGCACGAGGTGTGCCGCTGGTGCGACCTGCTGGAGTGGTACGGCGTGCGGGCCGACCCCGCCGACCTGTACCTCGGGCGGGGCGACAGGAGCGGCCCCGTCGTGGTCCATCCCGGCGCGGCCTTCCCGTCCAGGAGATGGCCTCCCGCCCGCTTCGCCGCGGTCGTCGCCACGCTGCGGGCCGGCGGACAGGAGGTGGCCGTCACGGGAAGCGCGGCCGAGCGCGGGCTGGCCGAGCGGGTGGCCGGCCGCACGGGGGCCCGGGTGCTGGCCGGGCGGACGGACGTCCTGGAGCTGGCCGCGCTGGTCCGCGACGCCCGGATGGTGGTGTGCGGCGACACGGGGATCGCGCACCTGGCCACCGCCTACCGCACTCCCTCGGTCCTGCTGTTCGGCCCCGTCTCCCCCGCCCTGTGGGGCCCTCCTCCCGGGGGGCCGCACACCGTTCTGTGGAAGAACCGTTCAGGCGATCCGCACGGATCCTCCCCCGACCCGGGCCTGCTGGAGATCGAAGTCGACGAAGTGATCGAGGCGATGTCGTGATGAGAGCCGTGGTGACGGGAGGGGCCGGGTTCCTCGGCTCCTACCTGTGCGAGAAGCTGCTGGAGAGAGGGAGCGAGGTCGTCTGCATGGACAGCTTCCTGACCGGCTCCCCCCGCAACCTGGAACACCTGCTGGACAGGCCTCAGCTGCACATCGTCGAATGCGACCTGACGGGATTCGTGCACGTGCCCGGCAGGGTGGACCTGGTGCTGCACTTCGCCTCGGCCGCCTCGCCCGCCGACTACCTGAGGCATCCGATCGAGACGCTCAAGGTCGGCAGCCTGGGCACGCTGCACGCGCTCGGTCTGGCCAAGGAGAAGGCGGCACGGTTCGTCCTGGCCTCCACCAGCGAGGTCTACGGGGACCCGCTCGAACACCCACAACGGGAGACCTACTGGGGCAACGTCAATCCCGTGGGACCGCGCAGCGTCTACGACGAGGCCAAGCGTTTCGCCGAGTCACTGACCACCGCCTACCGCGACTCGCACGGCATCGACACGGGCATCGTACGGATCTTCAACACCTACGGCCCCCGCATGCGCCCCTTCGACGGCAGGGCGATCCCCACCTTCGTCAGGCAGGCGCTGGCGGGCGAGCCGATGACGGTGACGGGCGACGGCAGCCAGACCCGTTCCATCTGCTACGTCGACGACACCGTGGAGGGCATCCTGCGGATGGCCGGCAGCGACTTCGCAGGCCCGGTGAACATCGGCAACCCCGACGAGCTGACCATGGTCGAGCTGGCCGAGCTGATCCGCGACCTGGCGGGCTCGTCGTCGCCGATCGCGTTCATCGACCGGCCCGTCGACGACCCGAGGGTCCGCAGGCCCGACACCCGCCTGGCCGCCGCCGTGCTGGGCTGGCGGCCTCAGGTCGGGACCGAGGAGGGGCTGCGCCGTACGGTCGAGTGGTTCGCCCGGCTCGGCCCCTTCGAACGGCCCGACGGCGGCCCGCCCGTAGGGGCGGGGCCGAAGCGAGGAGGTTGAGATGGCGGGCACCGCGGTGATCGTGATCGACATGCTCAATCCCTACGAGCACGAGGACGCCGAGCCGCTGGCACAAGGCGTGGAGGCGATCGTGCGCCCGCTGTCGCGGCTGGTGAGCGCCGCGCACGACCGCTCCGACATCGATCTCGTCTACGTCAACGACAACTACGGCGACTTCACCGCCGGGCGGGGGGACCTGGAGGAACGGGCGCTCAAGGGGCGGCGGCCCGACCTTGTCGAACCGGTGTTGCCGCCACGCGACTGCGCGTTCCTGCCCAAGGTGCGGCACAGCGTGTTCTACGGCACGTCGCTGGAGTACTACCTGCTGCGCCACGGGGTGGGGTCGGTGGTGCTGACGGGCCAGGTGACCGAGCAGTGCGTCCTCTACAGCGCGCTCGACGCCTACGTCAGGCACTTCGCCATCACGGTGCCGACCGACTGCGTGGCCGCCATCCACGAGGACCTGGGGGCGGCCGCGCTGCGCATGATGGAGCGCAACATGTCGGCCGCCCTCGTGACGGCGGGCGAGGCCCTTTAGAGCTCCACGCCGAGCAGCGCGTCGGCCAGGTCGCGCACCAGGCGGGGCGCGGCGGTGTCGGTGCCGCCCTCGGCCAGGGCCGTGGCGGCCCACGCGTCGAGGGCGGCCAGCGCGCCCGGCGCGTCGAGGTCGTCGGCCATCCGCTCGCGCACCGTGGCCAGCAGCCGGTCGGCCGGGGGCGCGGCCGGCAGCGCGACGGCGGCCCGCCACCGCTCCAGCCTGGTCTCGGCCGCGGTCAGCTGGTCGTCGGTGTACTCCCAGTCGGCGCGGTAGTGGTGGGCCAGCAGCACCAGCCTGACGGCCATCGGGTCGTGCTCGACCCTCAGCTTGGAGACGAACACCAGGTTGCCACGCGACTTCGACATCTTCTCGCCGTCGAGCGCCACCATGCCCGCGTGCGTGTAGAACTTGGCGAACGGCCACTCGCCGCTGGCGGCGTAGCCTTCGGAGGCGCCGCATTCGTGGTGGGGGAAGATCAGGTCGGACCCTCCGCCCGCGACGTCGAAGCCGGCGCCCAGGTTGGCCAGGGCGATCGCCGTACACTCCACGTGCCAGCCGGGACGGCCGGGCCCGAACCGGGAGGGCCACGAGGGCTCGCCGGGCCGCTCGGCCCGCCACAGCAGCCAGTCGAGCGGGTCGCGCTTGCCCTGACGGTCGGGGTCGCCGCCGCGCTCGCCGAACAGCGTCAGCATCTCCTCGCGGCCGTAGCCCGACACCTCGCCGAACT
Organism: Nonomuraea mangrovi; assembly: GCF_042681425.1. Taxonomy (NCBI): domain Bacteria; kingdom Bacillati; phylum Actinomycetota; class Actinomycetes; order Streptosporangiales; family Streptosporangiaceae; genus Nonomuraea; species Nonomuraea mangrovi. The sequence goes on from NZ_JBHUFV010000003.1 coordinate 657,106, forward strand.
TGGGGGCGTCGGCGACGCTGAAGTAGACGTCTTCGTCGACGGTGTAGGTGAGGCCCTTGTCGGCCAGCTGCTCGATCAGGTCGGCGACCTGGTCGACGACCTCGGTCACGCCGACGTACTCGCGTGGCGGCAGGATGCGCAGCGCCCGCATGTCCGTCCTGAACAGCTCGATCTCCCGCTCGGCCAGCTCACGCCAGTCCTGCCCGGTCTGCTCGGCCCGCTCCAGCAGCGGGTCGTCCACGTCGGTGGCGTTCTGCGTGAAGTGGACCTCGTGGCCGCCGTCCCTCCACACCCGGCTCACCAGGTCGAAGGCGAGGTAGGTGTTGGCGTGGCCGAGGTGCGTGGCGTCGTAGGGTGTGATGCCGCACACGTACATCCTGGCGGTGGCGCCCGGCTCGGTCAGCCGCACCTGGCGCGCCGCGGTGTCATACAACCTCAGAGGTACGGCGGTGCCGGGCAGGCCGGGAACATCAGGGGCAGACCACGATCGCATGCTTTGACCTTATCCGTCTCGGGAAACACCACGATCAACGCGAGGCAGCCGCACCGCATTCCACCTGCTGAGATCGGAGAACTCGTAGCCGAGCCCTCCGCCGCCCACGGTGACCAGCGTGGCCGACAGCGAGGCGTAGACGCGGCCGTCAGGAAGCTCGTGCCGTACGGTGGCCGCCTCGACGAGGTCGTGCCAGTCTGCGGCGGCGGCGAACAGCGGGCGCAGTTCGACCGCCTTCGGGTCGTCGTCCCGACCGCTGTTGACGATGACGCTGGTGCCCGCGGGCAGGCCGGCGGCCGTCAGGCGTTCGCCGTCCCACGACCACATGCGGGCGCCTGACCGGCCGGCGAGCACCAGGTGGAAGGGGTCGTAGCGGGGCAGGTCGACCTCCGGCATGCCGCCTGCCACGACGGCGCGCAGCGGCAGCTCGCCTCTGGAGATCTTGGTCCGCTCGTCGGCGGGCAGCCCGCGCCCGTTGAGCAGCGCGGCGACGCGGTCACGGGACGGCAGGGCCGCCAGCCACGTGCCTCCGGCCTTGAGGTCGCGCCCGCCGACGACGCCCGGATACTCGGGCCAGTGCTCGCCTGGGCCCTCCCACGGCCGATCGGCGAACTCGTCACGCACGCCCAGCAGAGTCAGCGGCTCACCCGTCCGCACGATGACCGTACACACGCGGACAGACTACCTATATGGGCGGCCAGGGAATCGCGGGCCAGTCCTCCGAGGGGTAGGGGTGCACGCCGGTGTCGAGCAGCCGCCTGACCCTGGTCCACGTGGCCTCCACCTCGGCGAGGGTGAGCAGCTCGCGCAGGCGGCGGCCCAGCGGGCCGGACTCGAGGTCGCGCTCCAGCTTGGCCAGCACGCCGACGACCTCACGCGGGAGCGTCTTGCCGCGCCACTGCCACAGCACGGTGCGGAGCTTGTCCTCGGCGGAGAAGCAGACGCCGTGGTCGACGCCGTAGATGGTCTCGCCGTCCGGCAGGGGCAGCAGGTGACCGCCCTTGCGGTCGGCGTTGTTGACGACCGCGTCGAAGACGGCCATCTTCCGCAGCGCGGGGTGGCGGCTGCGGATCAGGCTCATCAGGTCCGTCTCCTGGTCGGTGTCGATCCACAGCTGGCACATGCCGGGGCCGAAGGGCCCCTCGCGGTAGACCGTGGGCGGCACGATCTGCCAGCCCGTCGCCCTGGACACCTCGTAGGCGGCCACCTCGCGGGCGGCCAGGGTGCCGTCGGGAAAGTCCCACAGCGGGCGCTCGCCGCGCACCGGCTTGTAGACGCAGGCCGCCGAGCGTCCCCCGAGCGTGATACCGCAGTAGAGCGTCATGTTGGTCGCCTCGACCAGCCGGCCCGCCACCTCCAGCCTGCCTTCTCTGAGGAGGCTGAGGGCGGCCTCCTCGTCGTAGCGGAGATCTTCAAGCTCGCGCTCGGGCACGCTCACGTAGCGACCTCACCTCCGCGGTAGCCGTTCAGGCGCACGCAGATGTGGCCTTCGGCGTCGAGTGGCTGACCACACAGCGGGCAGGGCGGGCGGCCCTGCGCCACGATCTTCAACGCTCGCTGGGAGAAGGCCCTGGCGGCGCCCGCGCTGATGTGGACCCTCAACATGCAGGGCTCCGGCGCTTCCAGGTCTTCCTCGTCGATGATCTCCTGGGCCTCGATCACGACCTGGTCCCTGTCGGGATCCCATGCCAGCGCCATCGTGCCGACCCTGAAGTCCTCGGTGATCGGCTGGTCGAGCGGCGCGTTGTCGGCGAGATCGGCGGGCGCGACGGCCGGCACGTGGGCGGTGCCCCCACTGCGTCTGAGCACCTCGTCGAGCAGCTCCTCGAGCTTGCCGGCGAGGGCGGCGACCTGCAGCTTCTCGAGGGCGACCGTGGTCAGTCTGCCCTCGGCCCTGGCCTGCAGGAAGAAGATCCGTGCCCCCGGCTGCCCCAAGGCACCCGCCACGAACCTCTCTGGTGGGTCGTAGTCGAAGACCGGCATAGCCCGACCTTACGTGGTTCCTGGTCCGCCGCCGACGGCGGCATCGCTCCCGGTGATGTTTTCTCCCCCGTCTTTCTCCTCCGAACCCTCAGGAAGCCGCAATTCCCCCACATCGTTAAGCCTGAGAACAAAGGGACGCAAGGGGGTATAACGAATGATCGTTACGGAGGCCGGATCAGCAGTTATGCGCTGAAACTGATCGAGGTGGAGCCCGAGAGCGTCGGCCACGATCGCCTTGATGACGTCACCGTGCGTGCAGGCCAGGTAGACGCCTTTCTCCCCGACCCGCTCGTTCCAGTCACGCACCGCGGCCACCGCGCGGTGCTGCACGTCGGCCAGCGCCTCTCCCCCGGGGAAGACCGCCGCGCTCGGGTGGGACTGGACGACCTGCCACAGGGGCTCCTTGGCCAGCTCCTTCAGCGGGCGTCCCGTCCATTCGCCGTAGCCGCACTCGCCGAACCTGTCGTCGGTCTGGATCTCCAGGTCCCTCGCGTCCGCCACGGCCTGGGCGGTCTCCTGGCAGCGATCGAGCGGGCTCGAGACGATGGCGTCCAACCGTACCGCGGCCAGCCGCTCGGCCAGCGCCTTGGCCTGCGCGCCTCCGGCGTCGCTGAGATGAACGTCAGGGGTCCAGCCGGCGAGGACGGGACCGGTCAGAGCGGTGAGGCCGTGTCTGGCCAGGAGGACGGTCGCCATGAGACAAGTCTTGCAGGCGTCGATCACGTTTCTTTGCCTGGGCTGACGGTAGCCTGGCCGAATTCCTGGCCGAGATCGACAGATGGGAGCGCCAGAGCTTCATGGAACAACGCTATGTCGGTCGGAGCGGCCTTTCGGTGTCCCGTCTCGGCCTCGGCACGATGACGTGGGGCAGGGACACCGACGCCGAGGACGCGGCCGCTCAGCTGCGCACCTTCGCCGAGGTCGGCGGCAACCTGATCGACACGGCCGACGTCTACACGGGCGGCGACGCCGAGCGGCTGCTCGGGCGGCTGCTCAGGGACGCGGTGCCGCGTTCGGAACTGGTCATCTCCACCAAGGCCGTGCTCACGCCGGCCGCGCGGCGTCCGCGCGACGCCTCGCGGCGCCATCTCATCGCCGCCATCGACGCCTCCCTCGCCCGGCTCGGCGTCGACTACGTCGACCTATGGCAGTTGCACACCTACGACCCCGAGGTCCCGCTGGACGAGACGCTGGCGGCCCTCGACGCGATCGTCGCCTCCGGCAGGGCGGTCTACGCGGGCGTGTGCGACTACGCCGGCTGGCAGCTGGCCGCCGCCGCCGTGACGCAGCGCGCCACCCCCGGCCGGATCCCGATCACCGCGGCGCAGGTGGAGTACTCGCTGCTGGCCCGCGACCCCGAGCGCGAGGTGCTGCCCGCGGCCGACCACGTGGGCGCGGGAGTGCTGGCCTGGTCGCCGCTCGGCAGGGGCGTGCTGACGGGCAAGTACCGCACCGGCGTCCCGGCCGACTCTCGAGCGGCCACGCCGCACTTCGCCGACTTCGTCCGCCCCTACCTGGACGAGCGCTGCCGCAGGGTGGTGGAGTCGGTCACGACGGCCGCGGAGGGGCTGGGCGTCTCCCCGCTGTCGGTCGCCCTGTCGTGGGTGCGCGACCAGCCGGGAGTCTCCTCGGCGATCGTCGGCGCCCGCACCCACGCTCAGCTGAGCGGCATCCTGCTGTCGGAGGACGTGGTGCTGCCGCGCGAGATCCGCGAGGCGCTCGACGACGTCTCCTCCGTCGACTGAGCGCCGCGCGGGCCCGGTAATACGGGCGTGCGCCGAGACGATCAACGTGAGTAGGCTGATCGTCTCCATAGCGCATCGGGGGCCGACAGAACGAGAGTCACCCTCGCGTATCACTAGTCGATATCGAATCGTAACTTTGCGTGGAAATCGGCTCCGACTCCACAAAGCTATCCATCGGGCGAACAACACAGGAGGGGTAGATGGGCGTAGGACGCCGCAGAACCGCGGTCTCGGCCGGCCTCCTCGCGCTGGCGCTGGCCGCGCTCCCGATGAGTGCGGGGTCCGCCGCGGCGCAGGCGCGCGACTGCGAGCGCGGCGGCGGGCTGCTGTCCGGCGTGACCAACGGGGTGTGCGACCTGGTCGACGGCGTCACCGACGCGGTCGACGGCGTCACGGGCAACGCGCTCAGCCCGGTGACCGAGGGCGTGGACAAGGCCGCGGGCACCGTCCTGGCCCCCGTGGGCGAGGTCGCGCCCACCGACAAGCCCGCGCCCGCCTCCACCCGCTCCCCCGGCGGCCAGCGTGACGAGCGGCCACCGGCCGGCGACGGCGGCCTGGTGTCGAGCACGCTGGAGGACGTCTGCCTGCCGGCCCTGGCCTGCGAAGGCGAGGGCGTGCTGAGCCCGGTCGGCGAGCCGGCGCCCCGGCCCTCGGCCGCGCCGAAGGCCACCTCCGGCCCCTCGCCCTCGCCGAGCGCCCCGCCCGCCAAGCGGCGCAAGGACTCCAAGACGCTGCCCGTCGAGCCGGCAACCCCGCCCATGAGCAGGCCCCAGCTCATGCAGAGCACCGACGAGGTCGTCACGGCCGAGCCCGAGCCCGCGCCCGTCGACCCCGACGATCCCCGGGTGGAACTGCTGTGGCCAGGCCCGTTCTCCGAGAAGCTGTCCGACCACATCGGCGGCCGGGTCGTACGGCCGACCGAGCCCGACTCCGACGTGCTCGGAACGGCGCTGACGGCCGTGCTGCTGGCCTCGGCGGTGCTGGCGGCCAGGGTGATGCAGTCGCGCCGCGGCCGTGACGACCGCGGCGAGTCGATCCCGTTCGAGCCGGTGCGCGTGAGCGGCGGCCGCCACCGCCTGGCCTGACCGCGCGAGGCGGCGGCCACCGATGATCCGGTGGCCGCCACGCCCGCCGTGACGGACGGGACCACACGCCGGAGACTACGCGCGGGAACCTAGACGCCCATGGCGTGGACGCCGCCGTCGACGTGGACGATCTCGCCGGTGGTGGCGGGGAACCAGTCGGACATCAGCGCCACACACGCCTTGGCGGCCACCTCGGTGTCGGCCAGGTCCCAGCCGAGCGGCGCCTTCTCCGGCCAGCTGTCCTCGAACTCCTTGAAGCCGGGGATGGACTTGGCGGCCATCGTGCGCAGCGGCCCCGCGGCCACCAGGTTCACCCTGATGCCCTGCTTGCCGAGGTCGCGGGCCAGGTAGCGGTTCGCCGACTCCAGGCCCGCCTTGGCCACGCCCATCCAGTCGTAGACCGGCCACGCCTTGCTGGCGTCGAAGTCGAGGCCGACGACGGAGCCGCCCTCCTTCATCAGCGGCAGGCAGGCCACCGCGAGCGACTTGTAGGAGTAGGTGGAGATGTGCAGCGCGGTGGCGACGTCCTCCCACGTGGTGTTGAGGAAGTTGCCGCCGAGCGCGGTCTGCGGGGCGAAGCCGATGGAGTGGACGACGCCGTCGAGGCCGTCGACGTGCTCGCCGACGCGGGCCGCCAGGGTGTCGAGGTGCTCGTCGTTCTGGACGTCGAGCTCGATCACCGGCGGCGTCTGCGGGAGCCGCTTGGCGATGCGCTCGACCAGCGACAGGCGGCCGAACCCGGTCAGCACGACCGTGGCGCCCTGCTCCTGGGCCAGCTTGGCCACGGAGAAGGCGATGGAGGCGTCGGTGAGGACGCCGGTGACGAGGATGCGCTTGCCTTCGAGGATGCCCATGATCAGTGCCCCATTCCGAGTCCGCCGTCGACGGGGATCACTGCCCCGGTGATGTAGGAGGCGTCGTCGCCGGCCAGGAAGCGGACGACGCGCGCGATCTCCGCGGGCGCCGCCTGGCGGCCCAGCGGGATGTTCTTGACGATCGCCTCGTGGTCGAGGTCGGCGGTCATGTCGGTCTCGACGAAGCCGGGGGCGACGACGTTGACCGTGATGCCGCGCGAGCCGTACTCGCGGGCCAGGGAGCGGCCGAAGCCGATGAGGCCTGCCTTGGAGGCGGCGTAGTTGGCCTGTCCCGCCTGGCCGGACATCGCGACGACGGAGGAGATGAGGATGATGCGGCCGCGCTTGAGCTTCATCATGGGCCTGATCGCGCGCTTGGCGACCCGGTAGGCGCCGGTGAGGTTGGCGTCGATGACGTCGGTGAAGGTGTCCTCCTTCATCATCGCCAGCAGGGTGTCCTTGGTGATGCCCGCGTTCGAGACGAGCACCTCGACGGGGCCCTGCTCGGCCTCCACCTTGGCGAAGGCGGCCTCGACGTCCTCCGAGCTGGTCACGTCGCAGCGGACGCCGAACAGCCCCTCGGGCGGCTCCCCTGATCGGTAGGTGACGGCGACGTTGTCGCCTGCCGCGGCCAGTTCGCGGGCGATCGCGAGGCCGATGCCGCGATTGCCTCCGGTGACGAGTACAGAGCGTGCCATGAGACCTGACGCTATCTCTTACCGGCCGGTATCCCGTTGTCCGGGAGGCACAAGATCACAGGGCTAGGATCGTTGACATGCGCCAGATCGATGCCGATTTCCTCGCCCTGCCGCTCAGGCAGCTCGCGGACGCCGCACTTCAGCGCGCCCGCGACCTCGGCGCCTCCCACGCCGACTTCAGGCTGGAGCGCGTGCGAGCCGAGTCCCTCTCCCTCTACGACGCGCGGCTCGAGGGGGCCGTGGACGCCGACGATCTCGGCTACGCCGTACGGGTGGTCAAGAACGGCACGTGGGGCTTCGCCGCGGGCCTGATTCTCACCCCCGAGGCGGCCGCGGACGTCGCGGCGCAGGCCGTCAAGGTCGCGGAGGTGAGCGCCCCGATCAACAGGGAGCCCATCGAGCTGGCGCCCGAGCCGGTCCACGGCGAGATCACCTGGGTCTCCGCCTACGAGATCGACCCGTTCGCGGTGCCGCAGAAGGAGAAGGTGGCGCTGCTGGCCGACTGGTCGGCGGGACTGCTGAAGGGCGCCGACCACGTCAGCGCCAGGCTCCTGCAGGTGAAGGAGCAGAAGTTCTACGCCGACACCGCCGGCACGGTCACCACCCAGCAGCGCGTGCGGCTGCATCCCGAGCTCAACGCGATGAAGGCCTCCGCGGGCGGGTTCGACGACATGTCGACGATCGCGCCGCCCGTCGGCCGCGGCTACGAGTACCTCACCGACGGCTCCTACGACTGGCAGTCCGAGCTGGCCGCGCTTCCCGAGCTGCTGGCCGAGAAGCTGGCCGCGCCCTCGGTCGAGGCGGGCGACCACGATCTGGTGATCCACCCGTCCAACCTGTGGCTGACGATCCACGAGTCGATCGGCCACGCCACCGAGCTCGACCGCGCCCTCGGCTACGAGGCGGCCTACGCCGGCACCAGCTTCGCCACCTTCGACCAGCTCGGCTCGCTCGTCTACGGCTCGCCGGTCATGAACGTCACCGGCGACCGCACGGTCGAGCACGGCCTGTCGACGATCGGCTACGACGACGAGGGCGTGGCCACGCGAGAGTTCGACATCGTCAAGGACGGCATCCTGGTCGGCTACCAGCTCGACCGCAGGATGGCGCTGATGAAGGGCCTGGGCGCGAGCAACGGCTGCGCCTTCGCCGACGCGCCCGGCCACATGCCGATCCAGCGCATGGCCAACGTCTCGCTCAAGCCGGATCCCGCGGGCCCCTCGACCGAGGAGCTGATCGGCCGCGTCGAGCGCGGCCTGTACATCGTCGGCGACAAGAGCTGGTCGATCGACATGCAGCGCTACAACTTCCAGTTCACCGGGCAGCGGGCCTTCCGCATCGAGAACGGCGCCCTCGCGGGCCAGGTGCGCGACTTCGCCTACCAGGCGACCACGACGGACTTCTGGGGCTCGATGGAGGCCGTGGGCGGGCCGCAGACCTACGTGCTCGGCGGCGCCTTCAACTGCGGCAAGGGCCAGCCCGGCCAGGTCGCCCCGGTCAGCCACGGCTGCCCCTCGGCGCTGTTCCGCGGCGTCAGGATCCTCAACACCGTCCAGGAGGGTGGAAAGTGACGTCTCCTCAGGAAATGGTCGAGAGGGCGCTGGAGCTCTCACAGGCCGACGACTGCGTCGTGATCGCGGACGAGGGCTCGACGGCCAACCTGCGCTTCGCGGGCAACACGCTGACCACCAACGGCGTCGCCAGGTCGTCGCAGCTGACCGTGATCTCGATCGTGGGCGCGGGCGTCGGCGTGGTCTCCCGCGCCGCGGTACGGCCCGAGCAGCTCGCCGAGGTGGTCGCCGCGGCCGACGAGGCGGCGCGCGAGGCCCAGCCGGCCGAGGACGCCAGGCCGCTGCTCGAGGGCGCGGGGTCGAGCGCCGCCTGGGCCGAGCCCGTGCTGCCCACCTCGATCGGCGTGTTCGGCGACTTCGCGCCGGCGCTCGGCGAGACGTTCGCCGCGGCCGAGGCGGGCGGCAGGAAGCTGTACGGCTTCGCCGAGCACACGCTGACGACGTCGTTCGTCGGCTCGTCGAAGGGCCTGCGGCTGCGCCACGACCAGCCGACGGGCCGCCTGGAGCTGAACGCCAAGTCGGCCGACCTCAAGCGCTCGGCCTGGACGGGCGTGGCCACCCGCGACTTCTCCGACGTCGACGTGGCCGCGCTCGACTCCACGCTCGCCCAGCGCCTCGAGTGGGCGAAGAACCGGATCGACCTGCCCGCGGGCCGGTACGAGACGTTGCTGCCGCCGAGCGCGGTCGCCGACCTGATGATCTACATGTTCTGGTCGGCGGGCGCCCGCGACGCGCTCGACGGCCGCACGGTCTTCTCCAAGGCCGGCGGCGGCACCCGCGTCGGCGAGCGGCTGTCCCAGCTGCCCATCACGCTGAGCAGCGACCCCGCCGCCCCCGGCGTGCAGTGCGCGCCGTTCGTGACCGCGCACGCGGCCAGCCGCCGCAGTTCGGTCTTCGACAACGGACTGCCGCTCGCGGCGACCGACTGGGTGAGGGACGGCACGCTGTCGGCTCTGCTGCAGACCCGGTACTCGGCGGAGCTGAGCGGCCTGCCCGTGACCCCCGCGATCGACAACCTGATCATGCGGGGTGGCGAGGGTGGCAGGTCGCTGGAGGAGATGATCGCCTCGACCGAGCGTGGGCTGCTGGTGACCTGCCTGTGGTACATCCGCGAGGTCGACCCGCAGACACTGCTGCTGACCGGCCTGACCCGTGACGGCGTCTACCTGGTCGAGCACGGCGAAGTGGTCGGCGAGGTGAACAACTTCAGGTTCAACGAGAGCCCCGTCGACCTGCTCGGCCGGCTGACCGAGGTCGGCGAGAGCCGGCAGACGCTGCCGCGTGAGTGGAACGACTACTTCAGCCGCACGATCATGCCGCCGGTCAGGGTGCCGGACTTCAACATGTCGACGGTCAGCCAGGCGAACTGACCGTTCGCCCGGCCTTCGGTCCGCCCGCGGGGCTCAGCCCTGCGGGCGGGCGATCGACAGCGTGTGCACCTTCCCCCAGCGCTTGGCCGTGACCAGCCTGGCCGTACCGGCCTTCAGGTCGTAGACCACCGACCAGCGGGTGTGGCTCTGGGCGACGCTCTTCAGCAGGTCGAGGCCGTCGGCCGGGGAGTCGATGGTCCTGGAGAGGATCTTGTACCGGTCGTCGGGCGTGCCGCTGACGACGCTCCAGTTGGTCAGCACGCGGTCCTTGCTGACGTTCATCCTGCCCTTGCCGAACTCGACCACGGCGGAGGCGCCGCTCCTGTCGGCGATCAGGTAGTGCACCTGGGGCCCGCCGCTGAAGTCGATGTTGTAGCCGCGCATCAGCGCCACCGCCTCGTCCACGGTGGCCGCCCTGTCGAGCAGCACCCGCATGATGCGCACGCTGGAGAGCGTGGGTTTGCCCTTCATGGGGGCCGGCAGGTCGGCGTTGGGCGTCGACGCCATGCCGACCGCCAGCCCCTTCTCGTTCATGCCGTCGAAGGGGGCGAGCACGGCGTGGCCGAGCCTGCGCCGCTGGCCGGGATCGCTCAGGTTCGCGGGACCCGTCTTGCCGAGCAGGTAGACGGCGTCGACGACCGACAGCGACGCGTAGCCGTCCGGCGGGTCGGCGCGCACGACGATCGCCGGGTCGGGGTCCCAGTCGAAGTTGCGGCCGAACTCCGTGCCGCGGTGGTACAGCGAGCACGCCCAGCCCTCGGCCTTGCGGGCGAGCTCGTCCTCGGTGAGCGGCGCCTCGGCGTCGTAGCCGCCGTAGAAGGTCATCTCGTACATCGGCAGGTCGTCGAGCTGCCTGATGCCGGCGCTGGTGCGGGCGACCTCGTCGGCCGTCTGCCGCAGGACGGGCCTGGAAGCGGCCTGCACGGGCTCGGCCGGCGCGGTCTCGGTGTCCGCCCTGGCGGCCGGGTCCTGCGCGGCCGGCTCCTGCCCGCCTGAACACGCGGCCACCAGCGGTACGGCCAGCGCCAGAGCGGCCAGCGCTCTGCGTAACGCCCGCGGCCGGGCGCCGAGGAGCGGTGTCATCACATGATCCCTTCGCCGAGCCCCGTTGGTACCGGAGTATGCCCCGAGGGCCCGGCGAAGTCACGTCCCGCACGGAACGGCGACAGAGATCAGGCGTCCTCCAGCCTGAAGCCGACCTTCATGCCCACCTGGTAGTGGGCGATCTCCCCTTGGTCGATGTGCCCGCGGATCTCCGTGACCTCGAACCAGTCGAGGTGACGCAGCGTCTCCGAGGCCCTGCGGATGCCGTTGCGGATGGCGTGGTCGAGGCTCTCCCCCGAAGTGCCGACTATCTCGGTCACCCGGTACGTTCGATCCGACATAGCTGCTCCTCCCTTACCTGAAAGCCATGATCGCATGACCGGCCGTACCGTCCATGGGGCTCATCGCGCCCGCGCCGTCCGAGGTCTACGGTGGAAGACGTGAGGGGTTGGCGGCGCAAGAAGGACGTGCACCGGGTGACCGACGCCCGGCCGTCCCTCAGCGCGGACATCAACCGCCGGGAGAAGATCTATCTCATCCAGATGGGCATCCGCACGATCTGCCTGATCCTGGCGGTCGTGGTGCCGGTGCCGTGGCCGTACCGGCTGCTGTTCATCGCGGGCGCGATCTTTTTGCCATACATAGCCGTTATCGGCGCCAATGAGCGAGGAAGAGATGCCCCGCCTCCGACCTTTTCCACCCCTGCTCCTGACCAAGACGAGATACCGCATCACCGACGCGAGATCGGGTCGTGACTAAGTCTTGACGCATCCCACGGGTTGTAGGTGTACGCTTTAGCCAAGCGCTCCGGTCCCCCGTCGGAGTGCTGGTGCCGGCGTTCCGGGCCCCCGTCGGAACGCCGATGAAGCGATGCCGGGTGGTTTGCCCCCGTAACCACCCGGCATCGCCCTTTTCTCCCTTAATTTCGTTCCGGCCCGCCGGTCGGATAGGCGTGCTTTCCCAAAATCGTTTGCCGGCGGGTTCACAGGAAATCTTCAGCTTGACCCTGATCTTCAGTCGTCGGTCAAGGTCTCTGTCGTGGCACGTTCCCAGTTACGGGCCAGTCTTGTGAGGCGTTCGACGGCGTCGCCGGGCGCCGTTCCCGCGCCCTGTGCGAGGCCGAGCAGATAGGCGGTGAGGGGGGCGGCGGGCCGGGCGACGCCGTGGGCGACCTCCTTCGTCAACTCCAGGATGAGGTCCCTGTCGACCCTGGCGGGGTCGACACCCAGTTCCTTGCAGGCCAGCGCGGTCCACTCGGCCAACACGTTCATCTGTGCCACCTTTCTGAGATCGTCCATAGTGTCGCAGTCGAGCCAGGGAGTGCCCGGCAGGCGCAGCCGTACAGGGTCGAGGGGGGCGAGCAGGCCGTGCAGGGAACGGCCCTCGTACCCGTCGAGCGCCGCGCGCAGCGGGGCGGCGCGCCAGACCCCGGCCAGCCACTGCTCACGCCCGCCGTCGTCGAGCAGCACCGCGCCGGCCCGCTGCCCGCGTTCCTCCCGGGCGGCGGCCTCCAGCAGGGCCTTCACGTGTTCGGGCGCCATGAGCGGCAGGTCGCCCGCGAGCAGCGCCACCCACGGGGCCCGCACCAGCGCCAGGCCCGCCCGCAGCGCGGGGACGGGTCCGCCGCCCACCGGTTCCTCACGGGTGAAGACCGCGCGGGGAAGATCACGCGGGGGGCCCACCACGACCAGGCGGCCGGCGTCCGGCACGGCGGCGGCGACCCGCTCCAAAAGAGTCCTGCCGCCGAGGCGAAGCCCCGGCTTGTCCCTGCCACCCATCCTGCTGGCCGCGCCGCCCGCGAGAATGATCGCGTCATGCCCCATGTGTCACACCGTACGGTGTTCACCGGGATGATCACACGGGTCCACGGCGGCCCGTCCCTGGCGGCGGGTCCCGGCGGGGCGGGTCGAGCCGACCCTCCCGGCCGGCGGCGACTGGTGATCGCACGGTAGCGTGCACGCGTTCGGCGGGCTCCGCCCAGCGCGCGTGCGGCGCGGCGACGAACTCCGTCGGCGTGGCGGCGCTCTCGACGACGTTCGAGCCGGCCTCGCTGGGGAGGGTGGAGAGCTTCTCGTTTCGCGGTTGCGCCGACGGTACCGGCGCGTGTGGCGCGCCGCCGCCTCGTGAAGGGCTGGCCGTCCACAGCCGACGATGAGGGAAAGGGGAGTGCCCGCTCCTTTCCACTCTCAACGTATAGCGCACCGGGGGGCTTGCGGCAAGACCCGGGTCATGCCGCAGAATCGTCGGCCGAAGGCCAGAAGCTGCGGAAACGGGGATGCGAAGTGCGCGTGTTGTTGGTGTCGTACGGGTCGCGCGGGGACGTCGAACCCATGGTGGGTCTCGCGATGCGGTTGCGGGCGCTGGGCGCGGAGGTGCGGATGTGCGCGCCGCCTGACTTCGCGGAGCTGTTGGACGGTTTCGGCCTCCCGCTGGCGCCGCTCGGCCGGTCGGTGCGCGAGATGACGACCGGGGCGGTGACCGGGACGAAGCCGCGGCCGGCGGCGAGCCTGCCCCAGCGGGCGGCCCAGATGGTCGCGGCGACGTACGAAGCGGTCGCCGAGGTGGCCGAGGGATGTGATGCGGTGGTGGCGACCGGCTTGATCCCGGCCGCGGCCGCCTCGCGGTCGGTGGCCGAGAAGCTGGGCATCCCCTACGTGTTCGCGGCCTACTTTCCCACCTACCTGCCGTCGCCGCACCACCCGCCGCTCGCGTGGCCGGGCCGGCCGCTCCCACCGGACGTGACCGACAACCGGGTGCTGTGGGAGCTGAACACCGAGAACATGAACGCGCTGTACGGCGAGGCGATCAACACCCACCGGGCGTCGATCGGGCTGCCCCCGGTGGACGACGTCCGCGACCACGTCTTCACCGACCACCCGTGGCTGGCGGCGGACCCGACCCTGGGCCCGTGGCGACAGCCGGCGGACCTCGACGTGGTGCAGACCGGCGCGTGGGTCCGGCCGGACGATCGCCCGCTCCCTGCCGATCTGGAGGCGTTCCTGGACGCCGGCGAACCACCGGTGTACGTGGGCTTCGGCAGCATGCCCATGCGCGACTCGCAGGACGTCGCCAGGGCGGCCGTCGAGGCGGTCCGCGCGCAGGGCCGCCGCGCGCTCCTGTCCAGCGGCTGGGCCGACCTGGCCCTGATCGACGACAGGGACGACTGCTTCACCGTCGGCGAGGTCAACCAGCAGGCGCTGTTCCGCAGGGTGGCCGCCGTCGTCCACCACGGCGGCGCGGGCACCACGACGACGGCCGCCCTGGCCGGCGCGCCGCAGGTCGTGGTCCCCCAGATGGCGGACCAGCCGTACTGGGCCTGCCGGGTGGCCGAACTGGGCATCGGCGCGGCACACGACGGTCCGACTCCGAGCGCCGAGTCCCTGTCGGGCGCGCTCAGGACGGCCCTGACCCCCGAGACCCGCGCACGAGCGGCCGCCGTGGCCGGCACGATCCGCGTCGACGGAGCCACGGTGGCCGCGACGCTGCTGGTCGACGCGATCAGCCGAGAAAGGCCGCCCGTGTCCGCGTGAACCACGCGGGACAGTCGAGCCAGGACCCAGAACACGAGTACGTGCAAGCTCTGGCGACCTGAACCGGCGACGGCCACGGGGTCCATGTCTCGTCATGGCTCCCAGGTTCGTCACGCCGGTCCAGGCGCCTTGCCGCGCGCGTCATGGTCGCAAGCGACCGCAGATCGGAGCCAATGACGTGAACCCCTTGACCACCAGCGCGTTCGACCTTCCCGACAACCTCGCGCCCAAGGCCGACCCGGCGCTGATCGCCGGCGACGAGCAGCACTTCGCGGCCATCGCGGCGAGCCTCGAGCAGTCGATCGCCGAGCTGTCCGACCGCCTCGACGCCGAGCGCAGGGCCCCGGGCGGCAAAGGCAGGCAGGCGATGGACCGGGACCTGGAGGTCCACCGGCTGACCGGTCGCCTGCGCGCCCTGCGTCGCTTCGGTTTGGACCTGTGCCTCGGGCACATCGTCAGCGCCGACGACCCCGAGCCCGTGTACATCGGACGACTCGGCCTCACCGACAGCACGGGTCGTCGGCTGCTGCTCGACTGGCGCTCCCCCGCTGCCGAGCCGTTCTTCGGAGCCACCCACGCCAACCCGATGGGCCTGGCAAGCCGCCGCAGGTATCGCTGGACCCGCGGCCGGATCAGCGACTACTGGGACGAGGTGTTCACCTCGGACGGGTTCGAAGGGCACGCCGCGCTCGACGACCAGTCCGCCTTCATCGCCAGCCTGGGCACCCATCGGTCACCCCGGATGCGAGACGTGCTGGGCACCATCCAGGCCGACCAGGACGCCATCATCCGCGCGGGATCCCGCGGCGCTCTCGTCGTCGACGGCGGTCCTGGAACGGGCAAGACCGTCGTCGCCCTGCACCGCTCCGCTTACCTCCTCTACTCCGACCCTCGCCTCGGTCACCGCCGGGGCGGCGTGCTGTTCGTCGGCCCGCACCAGCCGTACCTGGCCTACGTCGCCGACGTCCTGCCCAGCCTCGGGGAGGAGGGGGTGCAGACCTGCACCCTGCGGGACCTCGTCGCCGAAGGAGCCGCGGCGGCGATCGAGACCGACCCGGACGTGGCCCGCCTGAAGTCGTCCGCGAACCTGGTGAAGGCGATCGAGCCGGCCGTCAGGTTCTACGAGAACCCGCCCACCAAGGGGATGACGGTCACGACCCACTGGTCCGACATCTGGCTGAGCGCCGACGACTGGGCCGAGGCGTTCGAAGCAGCGGAACCCGGTACTCCGCACAACGAGGCACGCGACCAGATCTGGGAGGAGCTGCTCACGATCCTGGCGGACAAGCACGACGGCGACGCGCCGGAGAACCTGCTGCGCAAGTCGCTGCTGCAGAACAGGGAGCTGCTGACGACGTTCAACCGCGCGTGGCCGCTGATCGAGGCGGCCGACCTCGTCGGAGACCTGTGGTCGGTGCCCGCCTACCTGCGGATGTGCGCTCCCTGGCTCAGCCCCGACGAGATTCGCAAGCTGCAGCGCGAGGACGCCCAGGCCTGGACGGTCTCCGACCTGCCGCTGCTGGACGCGGCGCGGCAACGGCTCGGCGATCCCGAGGCGTCACGACGCAAGCGCCGACAGGAAGCCGCTCTCGCCGCCCAGCGCGAGCGCATGGCCGAGGTCGTCGACAACCTGATCGAGGCCGACGACGACGGCGAAGGCCTCGTGACGCAGCTGCGCCGAGCAGACTTCCAGCGAAATCTGGTCGACGAGTCCGAGCTGCCCACCATCGACTCGGACCTGCTCGCCGGCCCGTTCGCGCACATCGTCGTGGACGAGGCCCAGGAGCTGACCGACGCGGAGTGGCAGATGTTGCTGCTGCGGTGCCCGTCACGGAGCTTCACCATCGTGGGGGATCGTGCCCAGGCCAGGCACGGGTTCACGGAGTCGTGGCAGGAACGGCTGGAGCGGGTCGGGCTCGACCGGATCAACCTGGCCTCCCTGAGCGTCAACTACCGCACGCCGGAAGCGATCATGGCGGAAGCCGAGCCGGTCATCAGGGCCGTGCTCCCGGACGCCAACGTGCCGACCTCCATCCGCGCCGGCGACGTGCCCGTCGTCCACGGATCCGCCTCGGAGCTCGACTCGATCCTCGACACCTGGCTCGCCGCGCACGCCGACGGGATCGCCTGCGTCATCGGCGATCCCACGTTCCCTGGGACGTCCCGCGTCCGGTCGCTGACCCCGGAGCTGTCGAAGGGGCTCGAGTTCGACCTGGTCGTCCTCATCGATCCGGAGGCGTTCGGCGAGGGTATCGAAGGAGCGGTCGACCGCTATGTCGCGATGACCCGAGCGACCCAGCAACTGGTCATCCTCACGAGCTCCTGACGTCGGCCGAACGCCCGCACCGGGCCGAGTCGGTGGCGTCCCCGGACGCAGGCGCACCGCCGGTGCGGGCGGGCTTCGGCAGGCGGCAGCTGCCCGGCCGGGTGGCCGCCGTCGTGGTGCACGACGACGGCGCAGGTGGCCGCCGTCGTGCACCACGGCTGCGCGGGCACGACGACGGCCGCCCGCGCCTTCGGGCACGGACCGCCCGTCAGGCGAAGGCCGTCCGGACCGCCCGGCACCGACCGCCGGTCAGGCGAAGGCCGCGTGGCCGGTCAGCGCCTTGCCGAGCACCAGGGCGTGGATCTCGGAGGTGCCCTCGTAGGTGAGCACCGACTCCAGGTTCACCGCGTGCCTGATCACCGGATACTCCAGGGTGATCCCGCTGGCGCCCAGGATGGTCCTGCACGTCCTGGCGATCTCCAGCGCCTCGCGCACGTTGTTGAGCTTGCCCGCGCTCACCTGCTCGGGCGTGAGCGTGCCCGCCTCCTTCAGCCGCCCGAGGTGGACGGCCAGCAGCAGCCCCTTGCCCAGCTCGAGCGCCATGTCGGCGAGTTTGCCCTGGGTGAGCTGGAAGGAGGCCAGCGGCCTGGCGAACACCTCGCGCTCGCCCGCGTAGGCGATCGCCGTCTCCAGGCAGTCGAGGGCCGCGCCCATCGCGCCGAACACGATGCCGAACCTGGCCTCGTTCAGGCAGCGCAGCGGCCCCGACAGTCCTCTGGCGCCGGGCAGCATGGCCTCCTGCGGCAGCCGTACGCCGTCGAGGACCAGCTCGCTGGTGACGCTCGCGCGCAGGGAGATCTTGTGCTTGAGGTCCCTGGTGGTGAAGCCGGGCGTGCCCGCGGGGACGAGGAAGCCGCGGATGCCGTCCTCGGTCTGCGCCCACACGACGGCCACGTCGGAGACCGATCCGTTGGTGATCCACATCTTGGTGCCGTTCAGCACCCAGTCGCCGCCGTCGCGCTTGGCGTTGGCGCGCATCCTGGCGGGGTCGGAGCCGAAGTCGGGCTCGGTGAGGCCGAAGCAGCCGATGCGCTCGCCGGCGGCCATGGCAGGCAGCCACTCGTTCTTCTGCTCCTCGCTGCCGTAGCGCCAGATGGCGTACATGGCGAGGGAGCCCTGGACGGAGACGAGGCTGCGCAGCCCCGAGTCGGCGGCCTCGAGCTCCAGGCAGGCCAGCCCGTAGGAGACCGCGCCGAGGCCGGGGCAGCCGTAGCCCTCCAGGTGCATGCCGAGGACGCCGAGTTCGCCGAACGTGCGGGCCAGCTCCCGCGCGGGGATCCTGCCCTCCTCGAACCACTGGGTCAGGTTGGGGCGCAGCTCGCGGTCGCACAGGCGCCTGACGGTGCTCCTGATCTCGCGCTCCTCCTCGGTCAGCAGGCCGTCGACGGCGAACAGGGCGGTGGGGTGCATGGTTCAGCCTTCCGAAGAATTGGATCCAATATTGAATATCCAACATGGCACAGCATAGGGTGCTTTGCCTATGGAGACTTCAGGAGCGCTGTCGGGACTGCTGGTGGCCGACTTCAGCAGGGTGCTGGCCGGCCCCTACGCCACGATGCTGCTGGGTGACCTGGGCGCCGACGTGGTGAAGGTGGAACGGCCCGAAGGCGGCGACGACACGCGGGCATGGGGCCCGCCGTACGCCGACGGGCAGGCGACCTACTTCCTCGGCGTCAACCGCAACAAACGGTCGATCGCCCTCGACCTGCGCGACCCCGCCGACCTGGAGGTGGCGCGGGCGCTGGCGGCCAGGGCGGACGTGCTGGTGGAGAACTTCAAGCCCGGCACGATGGAACGCCTCGGACTGGGCTACGAGGCGGTCCGCGAGCTCAACCCCGGCCTCGTCTACTGCTCGGTGACCGGGTTCGGCGCCGGCAAGGGAGCGGACCTGCCAGGCTACGACCTGGTCGTGCAGGCGGTCGGCGGGCTGATGAGCGTGACGGGCGAGCCCGAGGGTCCGGGCACCAAGACAGGCGTGGCGCTGGTCGACGTGATCACCGGGCTGCACGCGGCGTTCGGGGTGCTGGCCGCGCTGCGCCACAGGGACACGACGGGGCAAGGACAGCGCGTGGAGGTCTCGCTGCTGACCTCGCTGCTGTCGGCGCTGGCCAACCACGCCTCCGCCTACGCCGCGGCGGGGGTGGTGCCGCGCGCGATGGGCAACCGGCACCCCAGCATCGTCCCGTACGAGGTGTTCGAGGCGGCCGACCGGCCGATCGTCATCGCCGCGGGCAACGACAGGCAGTTCCGCGCGCTGTGCGCGGTGCTCGGACGCGACGACCTGGCCTCCGACGCCCGCTACGCCTCCAACGCGGCCAGAGTGGACGCGCGGGAGGTGCTGGTGCCCGAGCTGTCGTCGGCGCTGGCCGCGCGGACCGCCGACGAGTGGTTCGAGGCGCTCACCGCGGCGGGCGTGCCGTGCGGGCCGATCAACGACGTGGCCGGAGCCTTCGCGCTGGCCTCCTCGCTCGGGTTCGAGCCGGTCGTGGACGGTCAGGTGGCCAACCCCGTCGCTCTCGGCTCGACGCCCGCCTCCTACCGGCTCGCCCCTCCCGAGCTCGGGCGGGACTCGGCGTGGGTCCGTGAGATATTGGGGCGATGAGCCCGCTTGAGGAACGGCGCAGGCCGCCCACGGCCCAGCAGTTCGTGCTCGGCGAGCTCCGCAGGGCCATCACCACGGGGCGGCTGCGCCCCGGCAGCCCGATCAGGCAGGACGCGCTGGCCGAGGAGTTCGACGTCAGCAGGGTGCCGCTGCGGGAGGCGCTGAAGACGCTCCACGGCGAGGGCCTGGTCACCTACCAGGCGCATCGCGGCTACTTCGTGGAGACCCTGTCGCTCGACGATCTGCGCGAGGTCTACCGGATCAGGGAACTGCTGGAGGAGGAGGCGGTACGGCAGGCCGTACCGCGCCTGGAGGCGGAGGACCTGGCGCGGCTCGAGCGGGCGCAGGAGGAGGTGGAGCGGGCGGCCACGGCGGGCGAGGTGCAGGAGATGGCGGCCGCCAACAGGGTGTTCCACCTGACGCTCTTCGAGTGCTCGGGGATGCCGCGGCTGGTCAGGCTGATCAGGACGCTGTGGGACGCGACCGACGCCTACCGGTCGATGTACTACGGCGACGGCGGCAACAGGGAGCGGGTCGTGACCGAGCATCGCGGGGTGCTCGACGCGCTGCGGGCAGGGGACGCCGACGCGGCGGTGCTCAGACTCGACGAGCACCGTGCGCACGCGGTGACGGCCCTGTCCACGGTCCTCGACGGCTGACCCTCCGCCGGGGCGGCGCGTTCAGCCGGTCCCCCTGCGCGGGCTGCTCGGGCGCCTCGACCGGCCGTTCGGGTCCGCATGGATGGCCTCCACAACCGGGTACGCCGTACAGACGGGAATCCTCCCGGACCGGAGGTGTTTCACCGAAGGTGACAAAGTTGTCGATTCTCGACCGGTCCCTCGTCCGGCACGGCCAGGACCCCGCGCAGGCGCTCCGCGACACCGTCGCCTTCGCCCGGCAGGCCGAAGAGCTCGGCTACCACCGGTTCTGGGTCTCGGAGCACCACGCGGTGCCCGGCGTCGCGGGCTCGGCGCCGACCGTGCTGGCCTCCGCCGTCGCCGCGGCCACCTCGCGCATCAGGGTCGGGACCGGCGGGGTGATGCTGCCCAACCATCAGCCGCTCGTGGTCGCCGAGCAGTTCGGCGTGCTGGACGCGCTGTACCCCGGGCGGATCGACATGGGCCTGGGCAGGTCGGTCGGGTTCACCGGCGGGATCAGGCGGGCTCTCGGCCACGGCAAGGAGGACGCCGACGACTTCCGCGCCCAGATCGAGGAACTGCTGGACTACTTCACCTCCGGCAGGCATGGGGTGCACGCCATGCCGTCCGAGGGCAGGAAGGTGCCCGCGTTCGTGCTGGCGATCGGGTCAGGGGCCGACGTCGCCGCCGAGCTCGGGCTGCCGCTGGTGATCGGCGGCGGGCGCGTGGAGGAGGGTGTCAGGCGCTACAGGGAGAACGTGAAGGGCACACCGTACGTGATCGTGGCGGCCAACATCGCCGTCGGCGACGACGCGCACCTGCTGCAGCTGCCCGAGGCGTGGGCGACCGCCTACTCCCGCACGCGCGGCGTCTTCCCCCCGCTGCGCCCGGTGGCGGAGATCCAGGCGATGACGCTCACCGAACGCGAGCGCGGCCACCTCGACGACGCACTGAAAGGCCAGATCCACGGCACCGAGGAGCAGGTCGCCCACCGGCTGCGCGACCTCGTCCACAGGACCGGAGCCGACGAGGTGCTGGTGACGATGAACACCTACGATCTCGACCGGCGCCTCGACTCCTACCGGAGGCTGATCAGCCTCCGATGGCCGACATCGGCCTGACGGGCTGCAGGAACGACGGGTCGTCGATGCCGTGGCCGGGACGCTTGCCGCGCACGGCGGCGATCCAGCGCTCGGCCAGTTCCTCGTCGGTGGCGCCGTCGCGCAGCGCGACCTTGAGGTCGGACTCCTCCCTGGCGAACAGGCAGTTGCGGATCTGCCCGTCGGCGGTCAGCCGCACCCTGTCGCAGGCCCCGCAGAACGGGCGCGTCACCGAGCCGATCACACCGACCCTGGACGGCCCGCCGTCGACGAGGAAACGCTCGGCGGGGGCGCTGCCGCGCTCCTCCAGGTCGTCGGGGCACAGCTCGAAGGCCCCGGTGAGCAGGGCGAGGATCTCGTCGGCCGTCACCATGTCGGCGCGGCTCCACCCGTGCTGGGCGTCGAGCGGCATCTGCTCGATGAAGCGCAGCTCGTATCCGCGGTCCAGGCAGAAGCGCAGCAACGGCACCGCCTCGTGCTCGTTGACGCCGCGCATGAGCACGGTGTTGACCTTGACCGGCCGCAGGCCCGCCTGGTCGGCGGCCTCCAGGCCCGCGATGACGTCCTCGAACCTGTCGCGGTGGGCCAGACGCTTGAACGTCTCGCGGTCGAGGGTGTCGAGGGAGACGTTGACCCTGTCGAGCCCCGCCCCCGCCAGCGACGTGGCGAGCTTGGCCAGGCCGATGCCGTTCGTGGTGAGGGAGACCTGTGGCCTGGGGCGCAACTCCGCGGTGCGGGCGACGATGTCGACCAGCTCGCGGCGCAGCAGCGGCTCGCCTCCCGTGTAGCGCACCTCGGTGATGCCCAGGCGTTCGACGCCGATGGTGACCAGGCGGACGATCTCGTCGGCGGTCAGCAACTGGGCGTTGGGCAGCCAGTCGAGGCCTTCGGGCGGCATGCAGTAGGTACACCGCAGGTTGCACTTGTCCGTGAGGGACACCCGAAGGTCGGTCGCCACCCGGCCGAACGCGTCCTTCAGCACAGGGCGGTCACCTCCTAGCTCATCGAGGGGAACACGTGTTCAGCCTATTCCATCTCCCCGGGATGGATGGAGCCCACCATAATCCTCCTATCAGGTCTGCACACCGGCGCCTCCACCTCGAAGGGGATTGCACGGCAGGGCTGGAGATCGCCCGCCATCACGCCCTTCGCCCGGCGTTGCGCCTCGACCTCGTGCCCCAGACGGATGCCGGTGGCACGAGGTCGAGGCGTCCGCGCACGCGGCCCCTCGATCGGTGGCGTCAGGAGCAACCGACGCCGGTGGTGGGGCCGGTGCAGGAGTCGACCCCCATCCCGCCGTTGTTGATGTTGGTGCCAGGGCCGCCGTCGAGCGTGTCGTCGCCGTTGCCGCCGTTCAGGATGTCGTCGCCGAGACCACCGCTGAGACGGTCGTTTCCGTTGCCGCCGACCAGGGAGTCCGATCCCGGGCCGCCGTCGAGCGTGTCGTCGCCGTTGCCGCCGTTCAGGATGTCGTTGCCTGGACCACCGATGAGAACGTCGTCGCCGCTGCCGCCGTTCAGGACGTCGTCGCCCTCCAGGCCACAGATCACATCGTTGCCGGGAGTGCCGACCAGCAGGTCGTTCCCCGCGGTTCCGGTGATCGTGCAGGCGATGGGCGGGGCGGCTTCGCCGCCGGGCTCGCGGTCGTGGGTGAGGGCGCCGGGGACCACAGCTCCGGCCGGCAGCGTGGGCACGCCCATGACCGTCAGCACCGCGGCCGCGGCCACCGCCGTCCCCACGGCCGTCATGGCCCGGCCGGCGATCCTCCTGGCGACGCCTCGCGAATTCTCTGCGTCCGCCGTCCGCCCCATGCAGGTCACCGTCCCGGAAACTGTCTGAGTGTTCATGGCCTCCCCTTGTGTGCTTCGTTTCGCGCATCCGTGTGCCGGTTCCGCAGAACCTGTGCAGGGGGTGGTCCACAAGACTGTGACCCGAGATCACGGACGCGATTCGGGGGATTACGGTGACCAGCGTAAGTGGTGGGACCAGTGAGCATGGGGGAAGCTGAAGGCTTCTTTGCGAGGGCTGTGAGCTGGGACGATGCTGGTTCGGAAGGTCGATTGATCTTCACTCTTCCGGGCGGCCTGCGGACGGGATCACCCCGGCCGGATGACACGCGCGCAGGCGGTGCAGGGGACGCGGAAACGGGCCTCGACGCGAATGCGCGGCAATTGGGAATCGCCCTGTCAATCCCCCTGAGCGGTAAAATGGGTGGGATTTCCTTTCTGGTCACGCCAGACTGATCAAGAACCAGTGAGGAGATTCACCTGATGCCGAACCAGCCCGCACCGAACCTGCTGTCGTGGGCCAGCGAGATCGACGATGGCGCGATCATGCAGGCCGCCCGTGCCGCCCGCCTGCCGTTCGTCTCCGGCCACGTCGCCCTCATGCCCGACGCGCATGTCGGCATCGGCGCAACGGTGGGCTCCGTCATCCCGACCGAAGGCGCGATCATCCCTGCCGCCGTGGGCGTCGACATCGGCTGCGGCATGGTCGCGACCGAGACCAGCCTCACCGCCGCCGACCTGCCCGACACCCTGGCCGCGTTGATGCCCATGGTGGAGCACCGCATCCCGGCCGGCGTCGGCAAGGGCCACGCCGACCCGTCGATGGACCGCGCCCTGGGCGAGCTCGGGCTTCCGCACACCGACCTGAACCCCAGGCTGACGAAGAAGGTCTCCGACCAGTTCGGCACCCTCGGCTCCGGCAACCACTTCGTGGAGGTCTGCCTCGACGAGCGTGACCGGGTCTGGACGGTGCTGCACTCCGGTTCGCGCGGCGTCGGCAACCAGCTCGCGACGATGCACATCGTCGACGCCAAGAATCTGATGAAGAAGCAGGCCGTCAGCCTCGAGGACCCGGACCTCGCCTACCTGGTCCAGAACACCCCGGAGTTCACCGCGTACATCGAGGACATGCTGTGGGCCCAGCGCTACGCCATGGCCTCGCGCGCCCGGATGGACAAGGTGCTGATCAACGCCCTGTTCCGGGTCGTCGGCAAGGGACAGCGGGTCCGCACGATCAACTGCCACCACAACTTCACCCAGCAGGAGACCCACTACGGCAAGTCGCTCTGGATCACCCGCAAGGGCGCCATCAAGGCCGACACGGGCGACGAAGGGGTGATCCCTGGCTCGATGGGGACGCGCTCGTACATCGTGCGCGGCCGTGGGAACCCCGAGTCGTACAACTCCTGCTCCCATGGGGCGGGCCGCCGCATGTCGCGCACCAGGGCGAAGCGGGAGCTGTCCGCGGCCTCCCTGACCCAGGCGATGAGCGGCCGCACCTGGAACGCCGACCGAGCCGCCGCCCTGGTGGACGAGCACCCTGAGGCGTACAAGTCCATCGACCAGGTGATGGCGGACCAGAAGGACCTGGTGGAGGTGCAGCACACGCTGCGCCAGATCTTCAACTACAAGGGCTGACGTTCCCGAACGGGATCATGCGGCGGTGCCCTCGCCCCCATGGCGCGGCGAGGGCGATCCTCCCACGTCGGGTCGCTCCATCGTCCCGCCTGTCCGTGCTGAGGATTCCCGCCGACCTGGCTGAGGTCACCGTGAGCCGGTTCCCGCCCATGTCGCGTGAGCCTGAGGAGCGTGCAGCTCACCACCCAGTGCCCGCAGCTCCGCGGTGAGGCTCTCCTCCAGGTGCTGGATGCTGTTGTAGGCCAGATAGCGGTGGCCCTGCAGGTCGAAGGCCGGTTTGGTGTCCTTGCGGCAGATCAGCACGGTGGGGACGCCCTGGCCCCACGCGTACCCCACCTCGAGGTACACATTCGGATTGGCGTCGGTGAGGTCGGCGACGACGAGCCTGGCGCGGCCGATCCGCTCCTTCATCTTGGCGACCACGTCACCGGTGAAGGCCAACGTGTCCATGCGCTCGCAGACGAAGCCGGCCTTCCTGATGGCCCGCGAGATGCCGTAGTGGAAGAGGTCTTCGAAAGCAGCCGCGAATGGCATCGCGACGAAGACCCGTGCCTTGTCGGCGTCCTCCGAGCGGGGCGTGGCGAGCTGCACCTTCATGCGGTCCGCTCTGCGGCCGTCACGCTCGACGAAGGTCACGGTCCGCAGCCCTGGCGGGAAGGCGCCTTCGGCGAAGGAGTCCGCGAGGCCGCGCAGTTCCGACTGGAACGCCTCGATCTCGTCGAGCCCGTAGCCGGGCCCGTGCAGCGTGAGGGCGAGGTCGCTGGTCTCCGGCCGGACGTGCGCGGCGACGGCGAGCGCCCTGCGGGCGAACTGGCGGATCTCTCGGTACTCGAATTCGAACAACGGCACGACGCCGAGCAGGAGAACGGCCCGCGCGGGCAGCCCGTTCGCCGGCTCCACCAGCAGGTGCGCGCCCTCCTTCGGCAGCCGGACGTGGTCGGCCGCCATGGCCTCGACGACGTGCCTGTCGAGGCCGTGAAGTGCCTGGGCGTGCTTCAAGACCAGCAGGTCAGTGGGGAAGGTCATGACGTCCGCGTGGACCACCCGCACTAAGGGTCGCCTGTGAATCACACCACGTAACCCTAGCGACGAGCTAGCCCAGGCGGGCGAGTTCGGCGTCGGTGAGGGTGAGGTCGACGGCGGCGGCCGAGTCGAGGATGCTCTCCGGACGGCTGGAGCCGGGGATGGGGATGACGACGGGGCTGCGGGCCAGTTCCCACGCCAGGCACACCCGTTGCGGCGAGACCCCGCGTTCGGCGGCGACCTCGTTGAAGGCCGCGTGGGCGTCACCGAGCCCGGCGGCCGACTTGATGCCGCCGAGGGGCGACCAGGGCAGGAACGCGACGCCAAGCTCGGCGCACACGTCGATCTCGGGCTCGCTGCTGCGGAAGCGGGGCGAGTACTCGTTCTGCACGCCGGCCAGCCGCCCGCCGAGGATGTCGTGGGCCTGCCTGATCTGCGCGGGGTCGGCGTTGGAGATGCCCGCCAGCAGGATCTTGCCCTCGTCGAGCAGGTCGCGCAGCGCCCCGATGCTCTCCTCGTACGGCACGGCCGGGTCGGGCCTGTGGTGCTGGTAGAGCCCGATGGCCTCCACGCCCAGCGCCTTCAACGACCGCTCGCATGCCCCGCGCAGGTAGGCGGGGCTGCCGTCCAGGCCCCAGCCGTCGCCGGGCGTCCTGGTGTGACCGCCCTTGGTGGCCACGAGGACGGCGTCGCGGTCGCCGCCCCACAGCGCCAGCGCCTTGGCGACCAGGCGCTCGTTGTGGCCGACCTCGTCGCTGGTGGGCGTGTAGGCGTCGGCGGTGTCGATCAGGGTGATCCCCGCGTCGAGGGCGGCGTGGATCGTCCTGATGGACTGCGCCTCGTCGGGCATGTGCTCGGCCACGGACATCGGCATGGCGCCGAGGCCGATGGCGCTGACGGTGACGTTGGCGATGGATCGGTTCTTCATGGGCACATCCTCCTGGCTGGAGTTCGCTCCAGGGCAACTGCAAGATGGTGGTTCATGGGCTTCGATGTCACTCGCGTACGCGCGCTGTACCCCGCTCTCTCCGATGGACACGCCTGGCTGGACGCGGCGGCGGGCACCCAGGTGCCGCAGACCGTGATCGACGCCATCGCCGGCGCCTACCGCTACGGCATCGGCAACACGCACGGCGCGTTCGCCGCCAGCGCCCGATCCGACGCGATCGTGGCCGAGGCCCGGGCCGCGGTGGCCGACCTGGTGGGCGGCGAGGCGGCGGGCGTGGTGTTCGGCCCGAACATGACCACGCTGACGTACCGCTTCGCCGCCACGCTGGCCGGGACCTGGGCGGAGGGTGACGAGGTCGTCGTGTCCAGGCTGGATCACGACGCCAATGTCCGTCCGTGGGTCCAGGCCGCCGAACACGCCGGCGCTGTCGTGAAATATGCGGACATCGTGGTGCCGTCGGGCGAGCTGCCCGCCGAGCAGTACCGGCGGCTGGTCACCGAACGGACCAGGCTGGTGGCGGTGACGGCGGCCAGCAACGTGCTCGGCACCATCCCCGACGTCGCCGGCATCGCCGCGATCGCCCACGAGGCGGGCGCGCTCGTGTACGTGGACGGCGTCCACGCCACCCCGCACGGCCCCGTCGACATGGCAGCGCTCGGCGCCGACTTCTACGCCACCAGCGCCTACAAGTGGAGCGGCCCGCACATCGGCGCGGTGATCGCCGCGCCGGACCTGCTCGCCTCACTGCGCCCCGACAAGCTGGCCTCCTCCCCCGACGAGGTGCCCGACAGGTTCGAGACCGGCACACTGCCCTTCGCCGACCTCGCGGGCGTGGCCGCGGCCGTGGAGCACCTGGCCGCCCTCGACCCGGAGGCGACCGGCTCGCGCAGGGCGCGGATCCTTGCCTCGATGTCCGCCGTCGCCGCATACGAGCAGGCAGAGCTGGCCCACCTGCTCAAGGGGCTGGCCGCGCTCGGTCCGGTACGGCTGGTCGGCTCGCCCCTGCGGCGCACGGCCACCGCCTACTTCACCGTGGAGGGCCACACGCCCCGGCGGGTCGCCGAGCACCTGGCCACGCGGAGGATCAACGTGTGGGACGGGCACTGCTACGCCTGGGAGCCCACGAAGGCGCTGGGCATCAGGGACACGGGGTCGGCGGTGCGGGCGGGCCTGGTCCACTACAACGACCGCGCGGAGGTCGAGCGTCTGCTGGAGGCCCTGGACGAGTTGACCGCCTGACGGCCCGCGGGGACCGCGCGGCCGGGCGAGCCGGATGAAAAGGACGGAGCCCCGGCCCATGCGGGGGCCGGGGCTTCATCGATGACGGGTTAGTGGCCGACGACCTTCACCCAGTCGGTGGCCTCGGCCGGCTGGAGGTACCAGGCGCCCTCGAACACCGCGCGCCACGTGCCCGAGGTCCAGGCGCGCTCACGCGTGGAGAAGTAGCCGTCACGGCCGGTCCTGACCGTGTCGACGTGCTCCCAGCGGCCGGACCCGTCCGGCCTGAACAGGATCACGATGCCCTTGCCGCCCAGCCGCTTCCAGCCGCCTTCGGTCCTGCAGTAGTCCGCGTGGTGGACCGAGACGAAGCCGTCGATGTAGTCCTCCTCGCACTCGACCGAGAGCTTGCCCTCGATCGAGATGCCACGGCCCTTCCACGCGGGTTCGGGACCGACGTCGAGCGACAGCCTGGTGTGGCCGCCGTCCCAGTCGGGGTCCCGGTCGTAGCCGGGATCGGCGAGTGCCGGGCCTGCGATGGCGAGCACCGAGGCGCCGAGTGCGGCGGCCACTGCGCCGGCGGCGAGTCGTCGCATCATCTGGAACTTCCTCTCCCCGTTGAAGACGCGCTCGGGACAGAGTGCGTCAACGCCAATGACGCGTAAGGGTAAAGAAAAGTTGCAGTAAAGAAGATAACGATCTAGTTACGGACGACCCGGCGCAGGGTTGAGGCCTGCTCGGCGGCGTACGAGTCGGTTCCGGGGAAGCGGACCCGCCACGTGCCCTGCGTCCTCCCCGCCAGGCGCCGCTCGAACTGCCCTCTGTCGCCGGTCGTCACCGTCCCCACCCGCTGCCACGAGCCGTTCGTGCCACGCCGGTAGAAGATCTCGAGGCGCTGCTTGGCGAAGGGGGCGTAGTCGGTGGTCCCGCTCGGGTCGATCCTGTGCAGCGACCCGGACAGCCGCACACCCCTGCCTCCGCGCATCCCCTTGATCAGCACCGGGCTCAGCTTGGTGTCGCGGCGCAGGTTGAAGGAGGCGTAGGCGGTGACGCTGGTGCCGTCCTCCGCTCTGGCGGTGGCCGTGATGGTCCAGGGGCCGGCTGGATAGAAGCGGTTCAGGCCCTGGGCGGGAAGGAAGCGCCAGGTCTCCCACACGCCGTCGCGCCCGATGGGCTGCCCGTCCGGGCCCGAGGGCGTGGCGCTGGGCGTCGGCTCGGGCGCCGGGGTGGTCGTCTCCTCGGGCCAGCCAGGAGGCGGGGGCTGCGCGGCGGGGAACGACGGTTCGACGGGCGCGGGCCAGTCCTCGACCATCGCGTCGCCGCCCGCCGCGGAGGGCTGACCCCAGCCGTCTGGAGGGGCGGGTATGGCGGGCCTGGGCGCAGCGAACGCGGGAGGTAGGTCCTCCGGCGGCGGCACGGCCTCCACGGGCACCAGCGCCACCCTCGCGGGCGGCGCCTCGGGAACGGGACCGAGGATCTTGCCGCTTCCGATCGGCTTGCGGCCGAGTACCGGACCTGGAGGGGAGCCGGGCTCGACCTTGATGGTCACGCCGTTCTCCTCGGCGCCACTGGCCACGACGTCGATCACCAGCTTCACCGAGCCGTGGGCCCCCACCACGGGGGCGCCGGGACGGATCGTGATTTCCTTGATCGCGAGTGTGGCGGGTGCCTGGACCAGCGCGGGACCGGTCAGTGCCCCCGCCACCAGCGATGTGAGCAGGACTGCTTTGGTCATGACTTGGACGGTAGGAACCATCCGGCAATGACCAGGGTCGCGACACACGCCCCTGTTGGCAAAGGTGTTACCCGGTGTAGAGGCCCTCGATCACTTCGGCGTACTTCGCGTGGATGACCCGGCGCTTGAGCTTCAGGCTCGGAGTGAGCTCGGTGGTCTCGGCCGTCCACTCCACCGGCAGCAGCGCCCATTTCTTGACCTGCTGCACCCTGGCCAGCTTCGCGTTGGCCGCCTCGACGGCCGCTTCGACGGCCTTGACGACGTCGGGATGCTCGACCAGTTCGGCCATCGAGGTGAACGCGATGCCCTGCGCCTTCGCCCAGCCGGGGGCGACCTCGCCGTCGAGGGTGAGGATGGCCACGGGGAAGGGCCTGTTGTCGCCGTAGGCGAGGGCCTGGCCGATGAGCGGGTGCTCCTTGAGATGGTTCTCGATCGCCGCGGGTGAGATGTTCTCCCCTCCCGCGGTGATGATGAGCTCCTTCTTGCGGTCGACGACCCTGAAGAAGCCGTCGTCGTCGACGGTGCCGATGTCGCCGGTGTGCAGCCAGCCGTCCTCGTCGATGAGCTCCTCCGCCGCCCTGCCGAGGTAGCCGCGGGTGTTGAGCGGGCTGCGGGTGAGGATCTCGCCGTCCTCGGCGATGCGCACCTCGACGCCGGGCTCGGGCCTGCCGACCGAGCCGAGCTTGTAGCAGGCGGGACTGTTGGCGGTGAAGGCGCCGGTCGTCTCGGTCATGCCGTAGACGTCGATGACACGCAGGCCGAGGCCGGCGAAGAAGCCCTGGACCTCGTCGGGGAGCGGAGCCGCGCCCGTGGCGGTCCATTCGGCACGGTCGAAGCCGATCATGCCGCGCACGACCGACAGCAGCGCGGCGTCGGCCGCCTCGTAGGCGGCCTGGATCTCGGGCGTCACGCCGTGGCCGTACTGGCCCGCCTCGATGTAGGCGCGGCCTGCGGCCATGGCCTGCCGCACCTTCTCCTGCTGCTCCTCGGGCTGACCGGCCAGTAACGCCTGGAGTTTGGCCATCATCTTCTCCCACACGCGCGGGACGCCGAAGAACATCATCGGACGCACCTGGCCGAGCGTGGCGCCGAGGTTGGCCAGGTCGGTGCAGAAGTGCACATGGGAGACCTTGGTCAGCGGCAGGTAGAGGCTGAGGACGCGCTCGGCGATGTGGGCGTAGGTGAGGTAGGAGATCTGGGTGCCCTGGGTGGGCAGGGCGGTCATGCGGTCGGTGGCGGCGCACTCGTAGAAGACGTTGACGTGGGTGAGCGGCACCCCCTTGGGCATTCCGGTGGTTCCCGAGGTGTACAGGACGGTGAGGACGTCGTCGGCGGTGACCGCCTGCCAGCGGGCCTCGACGGCTGCGGGATCCTCGGCGAGCCTGGCCCTGCCGAGTTCGAGGAAGTCGGCCCAGCTCATGAAGCGGTCGGAGGCCGGCGCGCCGTCGAGCAGGATGATCTTGCGGAGGTCAGGCAGCCGGTCGAGCACCGGGTCCCAGCGGGCCACGTCCGCCGGGCCGCCCAGGACGGCGTACTTGGCGCCCACGTCGCCCGCGACGAAGGCGATCTGGTCGGGGGCGAAGGTGGAGTAGATCGAGCAGGGCGTGCCGCCGGCGTGGACGGCGCCGAGGTCGGCCAGCACGTGCTCGCTGCGGTTGATCATCATCAGCGCCACCGCGTCGCCCGGTTCCATACCGAGGGCGAGGAACCCGGCCGCGATCTCCAGGACGCGCCGCCTCGCCTGGCCGTAGGTCAGGGTGCTCCAGCCGCCGTCGACGGGGTCGGAGTAGGCGGGCGAGTCCGGGTACCGCTCCGCGATCTGCTTGAGCTGCTCACATACCGTACGGCCGGCGATCTCCCGCAGGATCTCGGCCTGTACTCCAAGGACATCGGCCACGACGCGCGCCCTCCTGGTCAGTGCTCACTTGCACGAGTGGCATGCATCGCACCACAAGGCGTTAAGCCCGGACAAGACCTGGGCAGGGGACAAGAACGCGCCATGACGTACAGTTGTCGACCATATGCGAAGAGTGTCGTCGGGGGGCCGTGTGAGGACGACAGACAAGACCTTTTTCGGACATCCGTGGGGCTTGGCCACGCTGTTCGGCACCGAGATGTGGGAGCGCTTCAGCTTCTACGGCATGCGTGCGATCCTGGCCGCCTTCCTCATGGCCCCCGCCGTCCGCAGCGGTCTCGGTCTGCCGGGAACCACGGCCTTCGCGATCGTGGGCGTCTACCAGGGCATGGTCTACCTGACGGCGCTGCCGGGCGGCTGGGTGGCCGACCGGCTGCTCGGCGCGCGCAGAGCCGTCCTGCTGGGCGGCTTCATCATCATGTTCGGACACATCAGCATGGCCGTCCCGGTGCGGGGTCCCCTGTTCGTCTATCTCGGCCTGCTGCTCATCGTCTGCGGCACCGGCCTGCTCAAGCCCAACGTCTCCGGCATGGTCGGCTACCTCTACAGGGACGACGAGGACGCCAGGCGCGACTCCGGCTTCTCGCTGTTCTACATGGGCATCAACATCGGCGCCCTCGCCGGCATCAGCGTGACCCCCGTGCTCGCCCGCGACTCCCACTGGCACCTGGCCTTCGGCGCGGCGGCGGTGGGCATGGCGCTCGGCCTCATCTGGTACGTCATGGGCAGGCGGAGCCTGCACGGCGCGGGCGAGCGGGTGCCGCAGCCGCTGACCCCGCACGAGCGGCGGGTGGCCGTCAGATGGGTGCTCGCCGGTCTGGCCGCGCTCGCCGCCCTCACCGTGCTCCTGGCCGTGACGGGCCTGTTCACCGAGGACGGCGTGACCTGGACGGTGACCGCGATCATCGCGCTGATCACGATCTTCTACCTGTCGTACATCATGCACGGCGGCCACGGCATCACGCCGGTGGAGCGACGCAGGTTCGGCGCCTACATCTGGCTGTTCTTCGCCGCCGTCATCTTCTGGATGATCTTCGACCTGGCCCCTGGTCCTGTGACGGACTTCGCCACCAAGAGCGTGGACCTGACCTTCTTCGGTCTCACGATCCCGCCGGGCTGGACCCAGAACCTCAACTCGCTGTTCGTCATCGTCTTCTCGCCGATCTTCGCGGCGCTGTGGCTGACCAGGTGGGGCAGCAGGGTGAGCAGCCCCATGAAGTTCACCTTCGCCCTGTTCATGGCGGCCCTGAGCTTCGTCGTGCTGGCCATGGCCGCCGACGTGGCCTCCGCAGGGGTCAAGGTGTCCATCCTGTGGCTGGTCGTGATGTACCTCCTGCAGACGATCGGCGAGCTGACGCTCAGCCCCGTGGGCCTGTCGGTCTCCACCAAGCTCGCCCCCGCGGCCTTCAAGGGCCAGATCCTGGGCGTGTGGTTCCTGGCCGCGGCGCTCGGCGACGCCGTCGGCGGCCAGACCTTCCGGCTGACGCACTTCCTCTCGCTGACCCAGTACTACCTGGTGCTGGCGGGGATCGCGCTCGTCGCGGGCCTGTTCCTGCTGATGTTCGTGCGCAGGCTCAAGGCGCTCATGGGAGACGAGGACGTGGCGCCCGGTCAGGCCCTGACACACTAATCGTCGTGTCTGAACTGCTCGACCTCGCCGGAATCCTCGTGTTCGCCCTGTCCGGCGCCCTCATGGGTGTTCGCAAGCGTCTCGACGTCGTCGGCATGGCGGTGCTGGCGTCGATGACGGCGCTGGGCGGCGGGATCATGCGCGACCTGATTCTCAACGTGCCTCCCGCCGCCTTCCAGAGCCTCGGGTACGTGCTGGTACCCATCGCCGCGACCGTGATCGTCTTCTTCTGGCATCCGCAGGTCGCCCGCATCATGCCGCTCCTGCTGGTGCTGGACGCGGCAGGACTGGGCCTGTTCTGCGCTGTCGGCACGGAGAAGGCTCTTCTCTACGACCTGTCCCCGCTGCACGCGGCCCTGCTCGGCGTCACCACCGCGGTCGGCGGCGGCGTGCTGCGCGACATGCTGGCGGGGGAGATCCCCACCCTGCTCTACGACCGCCAGCTCTACGCCGTGCCCGCGATGCTCGGCTCGGGCGCGATGGCCGCGCTGTTCGAGCTGGACCTGCACGGCTGGCCCGCCGTGCTCGCCGCCGCCGTGCTGGCCTTCGGACTGCGCATCCTGGCCATGAAGTACGGCTGGCGAGCCCCGCTGGCCAGCGGCGTCAAACCATCCGAATGAGCGGGTCGGCTGGACGGGAGCCGACGGGCCCCCTGTCCCTGGCCATGGCCAGCCTGGCGATCGCCTCGGTGATGACCTGCGGCGGCTGGGTGAAGGGCAGGCGCAGGTAGCCCTCGAGGGTGCCGCTCACGCCGAACCAGGGACCGGGGGCGAGCCGCACACCGTGGCAGGCGGCGCTCTCCGCGAGCGGGGTCGCGCCCTCGCCTGCCAGCCGTACCCACAGGGTGCCGCCGCCGCGCGGCACGGTGAAGCTCCACTCGGGCAGGCGCTCGCGCAGCGCTGTCACCAGCGCCGAGCGGGAGGCGGACATGGTGCGGCGGCGCTCGGCGCGGGTCTCCTCGATGCGGTCGAACAGCCTTGCGACGACGAGCTGGTCGAGCACGGGGCTCGCGATGTCGACGGCCGCGCGGTGCACGGCCAGGGCGCGGGCCATCGCCGCGGTGGTGCGGATCCAGCCGATGCGCAGCCCGCCCCACCACAGCTTGGAGGCCGAGCCGATGGTGATCACCCTGCTGTCGGTGTCGAAGGCGGCCATCGGCGCGGCTCTGGGCACCTCGTCGATCGCCAGCTCCGACCACGTCTCGTCGATCAGCAGTGTGGTGTCCAGCCGCCTGGCGTGGCCGACGACGGCGGCCCGGTCCGCGTCGTCCATGAGGGCGCCCGTCGGGTTGTGGAAGTCCGGCATCAGGTAGGCCAGGCGCGCGGCGGACTGGCGCATCGCGCTGGCCAGCAGGTCCACCTGCCAGCCCTCGGCCGTGACGCCGACGGGCACGATGCGGGCCGTCCTGTTGCGCGCGGCGTCGATGGCGTGCGGGTAGGTGGGCGACTCGACGATGACGGGGTCACCCGGGCTGACGATCAGGCCCATGACGAGCTGAAGGGCGTGCTGGGAGCCCGTGGTCACCAGGATCTGCTCGGGGCGGGTGGCCAGGCCCCTGGCGGTGTAGTGGGCGGCGATGCGCTCGCGCAGCTCGGGCAGGCCCATCGGGTCGTAGCCTGAGCCCATGCCGTACCTGGGCAGATCCCCGGTGGCCTCGTTGACCGCCTCGGTCAGCATCGCGGTGGCCGGAGGCGCGGCGCACTGCATCTGCAGCAGCCCGTCGTCGTCCACCGACAGCCACGGGTTGTCGGCGGACAACGAGGGGTCGGGCAGCGCCGTCCAGCTGCCGGCGCCCTGGCGGCTGTCCAGGTAGCCCTGCTCGCGCAGCAGGTCGTAGGCGGCCGTCACCGTCGTACGGCTGACGCCGAGCTCCTCGGCCAGATGCCGCTCGGCCGGCATGCGCATGCGCACGGGCACCCTGCCGTCGCGTACGAGCCCGCGCACCGCCTGCGCCAGCGCCCG
This sequence comes from Nonomuraea mangrovi, assembly GCF_042681425.1. Classification (NCBI taxonomy): domain Bacteria; kingdom Bacillati; phylum Actinomycetota; class Actinomycetes; order Streptosporangiales; family Streptosporangiaceae; genus Nonomuraea; species Nonomuraea mangrovi. Next base: position 692,002 of record NZ_JBHUFV010000003.1, read on the forward strand.
GTAGAACGGCCGGGCCGATCGGTCGGCGTCGAGGAGGCGGCCGAGCTGCTGAGCGGACAGGTGACGTTCCGGCATAAGGCCACTTTCGCTGATTGGCCCTTTTGGTGCAAGGCATTGGCCTGGATGATTAAGGCCATTATGAGCGAAGTTTCTGTTCCGTCCGTTGGTTCCCTCCCTTCCCGGCTGGTCCGCCTCTACGGCGGCCTGGCCCTGTACGGCACCGGCATCGGCCTCCAGGTCGAGTCGAATCTCGGCAACGACCCGTGGGACGCCTTCCACCAGGGCCTGGCCGTCAGGACCGGCCTGTCGATCGGCACCTGGATCATCCTGGTCGGCGCGCTGGTCATGGTGCTGTGGATCCCGCTGCGGCAGAAGCCCGGCATCGGCACGATCAGCAACATCGTGTTCCTCGGCCTGTTCGCCGACGCGGCGATGTTCGTGCTGCCGACCCCGGGGCACTGGGCGCTGGCCTGGGTCTACCTGCTGACCGCGATCGTGGCCGTGGCCCTGGCGACCGTGCTGTACATCGGCGCGGGGATGGGCCCAGGGCCGCGGGACGGCATCATGACGGGCCTGATCAGGCTCGGGTTGTCGGTGCGGCTGGCCCGCTTCCTCATCGAGATCACCGTCGTGGCCGTCGGCTGGCTGCTCGGTGGGACCGTCGGCATCGGCACCCTGCTGTTCGCCGTGGCGATCGGACCGATCACGCAGCTGTTCGCCCGTCGCTTCCCGCTCCCTTCCTGAGTGCGCAAGCCCGGCCAACACGACGAAATCCACACGACACCTCCTGCCTGCCGTCCAAGGTCCCTGTACCGTCAGGTCCATGCGGATCGAGGACTACGCCCTCATCGGGGACATGCAGTCGGCGGCGCTGGTGGCCCGCGACGGTTCGATCGACTGGCTCTGCCTGCCGCGGTTCGACTCGCCTTCATGTTTCGCGGCGCTGCTCGGCAAGGAGAGCAACGGACACTGGTGGCTCGGCCCCGCCGGCCGGCCGGTCGCCGACCGGCGCCGCTACAGGGACGAGACGCTGATCCTGGAGACCGAGTACGACACGCCGACGGGCACCGTCAGGGTGATCGACTTCATGCCGCCCCGTGACCGCAACCCCGACGTGGTGCGCATCGTCGAGGGCGTGTCGGGCACGGTGGAGATGTCCACCCAGATCAGGATCCGCTTCGACTACGGGAGGATCGTCCCGTGGGTGCGCCGCAGCGACGGCAACCTGCAGGCGGTCGGCGGCCCCGACTCGATCTGGTTGCACTCCCCCGTGCCGCTCAAGGGCGGTGACTACGCCCACCGCGCCACCTTCCACGTCAAGGAGGGCGAGCGCCTGTCCTTCGTCTTCACCTGGCATCCCTCCCACGAGCCGATGCCGCGGCTGGTCTCCGCCGAGGACCACCTCGTGCAGACCGAGGAACTGTGGGCCGAGTGGGTGGGCCAGTGCACCTACAAGGGCCCGTGGCGGGACGCGGTGGTCCGCTCGCTGATCACGCTGAAGGCGCTCACCTACGCCCCCACCGGCGGCATCGTGGCCGCGCCCACCACGTCGCTGCCCGAGGACCTGGGCGGCGTGCGCAACTGGGACTACCGCTTCTGCTGGCTGCGCGACGCCACCATGACGCTCGACGCCCTCATCGGCTCCGGATATCTCGACGAGGCCGCCTCGTGGCGCGCGTGGCTGCTGCGGGCCATCGCGGGCAGGCCGCAGGACCTGCAGATCATGTACGGCGTGGCAGGCGAGCGCCGCCTGCCCGAGATGGAGCTCGGCTGGCTCGACGGCTACGAGGACTCCCGGCCCGTGCGCATCGGCAACGGCGCGGTCAACCAGCTGCAGCTCGACGTCTACGGCGAGGTGCTCAACTGCCTCTACCTGTCGCGCACCTCCGGCCTGGCCCCCGACGACAGGGCGTGGTCGATCCAGCGGGAGCTGCTCGACTACGTGGAGGAGCACTGGGACGAGCCCGACGAGGGACTGTGGGAGGTACGCGGCCCCCGCAGGCACTTCACGCACTCCAAGGTGATGTGCTGGGTGGCCATGGACCGCGCCATCAAGCAGGTCGAGAACTTCGGCCGTACGGGGCCCGTCGAGAGATGGGCCGAGGTGCGCGACAGGATCCACGCCGAGATCTGTTCGAAGGGCTACGACGAGACCCGCAACACCTTCACCCAGTCCTACGGCTCCTCCGAGGTCGACGCGGCGCTGCTGCTGCTGCCGATCGTCGGTTTCCTGCCGATCGACGACCCCAGGGTGACGGGCACGGTGACCGCCATCGAGCGGGAGTTGCTGTCGGACGGGTTCGTGCTGCGCTACCCGGTCGCCGAGGACAACGACGTCGACGGCCTGCCGGGCGGTGAGGGCGCGTTCCTGGCCTGCAGCTTCTGGCTGGTGGAGGTGATGGCCATGCAGGGCAGGACCGAGGAGGCTCGCGAGCTGTTCGACCGGCTGCTGACGCTGCGCAACGACGTGGGCCTGCTGGCCGAGGAGTACGACCCCCGCTACGGCCGCCTGGTCGGCAACTTCCCCCAGGCCTTCTCCCACGTTCCCCTCATCCACGCCGCCCGCGCCCTGTCCTAGGGCTACTGTCTCGGCATGCAGTGGACCCCCGCGATACTCCACTCCCCGGCGGGCGAGCGGGTCAGATGCGACCTGTGCCCGCACAGGTGCGCGCTCGTCCCGGGCCAGCTGGGCGCCTGCAAGGTACGGCGCGGCGCCGAAGGCGGCCTGGAGACGGCGACGTTCGCCACGTCCGTGGCTCACACCGACGCGGTCGAGCGCAAGCCGTTCTTCCACTACCGCCCCGGCACGCCCGCCCTCACGCTGGCCGCCCCCGGCTGCTCGTTCCGCTGCGACTACTGCGTCAACCATCTGCTGTCGCAGTACGGCCGCGAGCCTGACCTGCCGTGGGAGGCGACGCCCGTCGACGTGGACGACGTCGTGGCACGGGCGGCGGCCGTCGGCGGCTGCGTGGCGCTGTCGTACTCCGAACCCTCGCTCGCCGTCGAGCTGACGCTGGCGTTGGCCGAACGGGGCCGGGAGCAGGAGGTCGAGGTGGTGTGGAAGAGCAACGGATTCCTCACCGCCGAGGCGATCGAGGTCGTCGCGCCCGCGCTGGCCGCCGTCAACATCGACCTCAAGGGCATGGACGACGCGCGGCACAGGAGACTGACCGGTGCCCCCGTCGCGCCCGTGCTCGCGGCCATCAGGGCCTTCCACGAGGCGGGCGTGTGGGTGGAGGTCTCCACACCGCTCGTCCCCGGCGTGAGCAGCTCGGAGGAGGACCTGCGCGAGATCGCCGCGGCGATCGCCGGCATCGACCCCGGCATCCCCTGGCACCTGCTGCGCTTCACCCCCGCCTTCCGCATGGGCGATACCGACCCCACAGGACCTGAGGCGCTGGCCGCCGCCGTGGCGATCGGCCGGGCCGCGGGCCTGCGTCACGTGTACGTGGAACGCGCCCTGGGCCCGCAGGGCCGCGCGACCAGATGTCCTGGATGCGGGGACATCGTGATCGAACGCGGCATATGGTCGCTGGAGGCCAGCCGTCTCGTCGCGGGCGGCTGCCCCGCCTGCGGGACGAACATCGGAGGGAGATGGTGATGGCTCACCGCTTCGTGGAGAACCTTCCCGACCTGATCCAGCCGGAGGAGTACCAGGACCATCCGGAGGGCCGCCTGGTCCGCGTCCGCATCAGGGTCACCGACGATGGCGTGGAGGTGCTCGGCGACGCGATGCGGCCCGAGGTGATCGAGCGCGTGCTCCGCTCTCTCGGCCAGGACCCGATCGATCAGATGCTCTGCGGCTGACCCGCGAGGATTCCCGCGATCACCTCGTAGACCTCGTCGGGGCCCGCGCCCGGTGACAGCGAGAACGTCCTGGGGGCGCGCTGCTCGACCGGGTGTCCCGGATAGTGCGCGCGCACCATGGTGACCTCCCTGCCGCCGGGGAAGGCCAGGTGCGGGTGGGTGAGCACGACCGTGCGGGGCTCGGCCGCGCCCTGCCCGAGCTGCGCGGCGGCCGACCTGACCATGCGGGCGGCCTCGCCCACTGCGGGCGGGGTGAGCGACGCCTCCCCCCACAGGTGCACGAGGTCGTTCATGGTGGACAGCAGCCGCGCCCTCGCCGGTGCCGCGAGCAGGATCAGCGCGCAGCGCCTGTGCCTGGCCAGGACGTTGGCGCACAGCAGGTGGGCCACGACGCGCAGGGTCGCGCCCACCGCGCCGTGCGCGGCGGGGGTGTCGTCCAGGACCACGATCATCGACTCGCTCACGGCGGGCACCGCGCCCTGCCTGGTGCGGTAGAGCAGTTCGTCGCGGACGTGCCTGGCGGTCAGCACCTGCGGCGGCAGCGCGAACTGCGAGGGCAGCAGCGCGCTCGGCTCGCCGTGCCTGGTGACGCCCGCGCGCGCCTCTCCGAGCCCGCGCCCCTGGGTGGCGCCCTCGTTCCACACCGAGGCCCGCACGCCGAGCAGCCTGCGCTGCCGCTCGGACAGCGGCCACAGCGTCATGCCCTGCCTACGCAGCCTGACGGGCAGTTCGGGCTCGGCCGCCACGGCTTCGGGGCTAAGCAGGGTCAGCAGGGTGAGCACGCCGTCGTCGACGCGGTTGAGCGCCTCGACCAGCTCGGTCATCGGCACGGCGGCGGGCGCGGCGGGCACGGGCACGCCGGTCAGCGCACGGGTCAGCGCGGCCTCCAGCCGTTCCGGCGGCACGGCCGCGGGCGCCGCGTGAGCCGGATCGGGCGGCAGATCGGCGGCCAGCAGGACGGCCAGGCCGAGCGCCGCGGCCACGGGCCAGTGCAGGGCGCGCAGCGCCACGACGGCGCGGTGGGCGTCGACCGCCTCCAGCGCCTCTGGTGCCCTGCTCACGACCAGGGTGAGCAGGTCGGCCAGCGTCGACAGCGGCACCTGCGCGCCCGCCGCGGCCGCCGCGGCGCCGAGCCTGGCCATGGTCTCGGCCTCGTACGGCAGCCGCCCCTGCTCCCGCCTCGGCAGGACCTCCCCCGGCAGGTCCCACAGCACGATCTGGCCGGCGTCGTAGGTCACGGCGAGGCGGTGGCCGTCGGGCGACCAGCGGACGGCCCACGCGTGCCGTACCGACGGGTCGGGGGGCTGGAGGGTGTGCGCCAGGCCGGCGCCCGGCTCCCACAGCTCCACCGCTCCCGGAGTGGCGGGCGAGGGGAAGGCCAGCACGCGCGAGTCGGGTGACCAGGTGAGGCAGGGTCCCCGTCCCGCCCCGTCCGATCGGCCGAGTCGCCAGCGCCGCCGCCAGTCCTCGGTGGACCACACGGTGACGGGGGCCCTGCCGCCCGTCGTGGTGGCTGCCAGGTACCTGCCGTCGGGAGACCAGGCGAGGGGGCCGACGCGCAGCCCGCCGAAGGCGGGGTCGGCCAGCCGTACCAGGCCGAGGGGGGTGGTCCCCTCGAGTGACCAGACGCCGACCTCCTCTCCCGCGGGGGCGGCCAGCAGCCGCCCGTCGGGTGACCACGCGGGCCTGCCGGTGCCGACTCTGACCGGGATCGTCAGGGGCCGGGCGTCGAGGTCGCGGTGGACGTGCAGCAGGGAGGGGCGGGCGACGGCGAGCGTCCTCGGCGCGGCAGGCGACCAGGCGGGGGTGCCGCCCGCGAGGTCGGCGACCTGCTCGCCGGAGCCCGCGTCGAGCACGGTGACCCGGTCGGGGTTCGTGCCGCCGACCGCCACCAGCGGGCCCGCCGTGTCGATCTCGTGCGCGGGCGCGGGCAGGGCCCCCGCGAGGGGGGCGCCCGACCGGGTGAGGACGCCTGGCGAGGTCTCGGCGTACCAGCCTGAGCCGTCGGGGGTCCAGCAGAAGCCGGGGTCGGGGCGGGCGGCGTCGCGGGGGGCCAGCACCGTCATCCGGGCCGCGGTGCGGGCGGTGGTCCTCGGCGCCCTGCCGACGGTGCGGGCGTTCTTGGCGGCCCAGCGCAGCAGGGAGCCGTCGGCGCGCTGGGCGTCGGTGGGCAGGCGGGTGTCGGCCAGCCGCCACAGGGTGACGGTCGAGGCGTCGGTGCGCGCCGCGAGCAGGCCGTACGCGCCGAGGTGCATGGTGGCGGGCTCGGTCAGCTGCGCGGGAACGGCGGGGGCCGGTGGTTCGTCCTCGGCGAGCTGCCTGTCGAGCAGGTGGACGGCGCCCTGTCCGGTGCCGACGAGGATGCGGGTGCCGTCCCTGCTGAAGCCGAGCGTGACGGGACCGCCCTCCGGCCGCCACGGGGTGGCCGCCTCCTTCCTCGTGCGCACGTCGACCGTGCGGACGTCGCGCGTGCCCACGACGGCGACCAGCGCGCCCTCCCTCGACCAGGCCAGGCGTGAGGGGAACAGGTCGCCGACGCCGACCGAGGCGACCATCGTGCGGTCGGCCCTGCGCCAGAACTGGATCGCCCGCGACCTGGCCACGCACAGTTCGGCGCCCGAGGGGTCGAAGGCCAGCGCCCTGACCGGATCGGAGCGGCCAGGCCAGCGGACGACGGCCGAGGTGCCCCTGTCGAGCAGGAGGATCGTTCCCTCTCTCGTGCCGATGGCGGCGGTCATGCCGTCGCCGCTGAGCGCCAGCGCCGTCACGTCGGCGCGTTCGGCCACCTCGGCCGGCAGCGCGAAGGGCTCGCCCGAGTCGGCGGCGAAGGCGAGCAGGCGCGCCCCGCACACCAGGAACACCTGGTCGGAGTCGGGTGTCCACGCCGCCTCCACGGGCAGCTCGCCTGGCGCGTGGACGGGCGCCGACCAGACCGGAGGGCCCTCGTGCTCGCGGACCTCGGCCCGTCCCTGCGCGACGGTGAACAGCGCCGAGCCGTCGGCGGACAGGCTGACGCAGCGGCAGTCGTCGACCGCGATCCTGGCCAGGGGCTCGGCCGCGCTCACTCGCTCTCCTGGGCGGCGGCGCGCTCGTACAAGCGTCCTGCCATGTGCGGGTCGCCCGCCTCCCTGTACTTGTGCGCGGCCTCGGCGTACCTGCCCGCCAGCTCCAGCGCGAGAGCCTCGGCGCGCAACTCGACGGCGGCCACCACGGCGGGCCCGGCGGGCGCCTGGGCCACGGGATCGGGGCGCGGCAGTTCCATCGCGTCGAACCTGTCGAGCAGCGCGGCCAGCGCGCCCGCCGGGCTGGCGGCGTCGACCGCGGGGAGCTCCTGCAGCCACAGCGCCCACACCGGCACGGCGTTGCGCAGCGCGAGGCGGTGACTGCCGTCGGCGCAGACGACGACCACGCTCCTGCCGTCGAGCCCGAAGGCCCTGGCCCTGGCGGCGGGGGGCAGGGCCGGCCGCAGCGCGTGGCCCGACTCGACGTAGAGCCCCGGGGGCCCTGCCACGCGCAGCGGCACGCCGAAGGGAAGCGCTCCGGCGCCGCCGCCGGGCTCGGTGAGCAGGTGGTGGCCGTCGCCGAGAAGCAGGAAGGCGCGCTCGGCCGCGGGGTTGCCCGACAGGTAGGAGCGCAGCACCCGCAGGTCGGCGTCGGTGAGCAGCTTGGCGTCCTCGGCGTCGCCGCCGCCCGGCGTCCTGACCAGCCGCACTCTCACGGCCAGGTCGGCCGGGCGCCGCTCGGGGGCGGGCCGCGCGGGTGGCTGGATCGCGGGCGACAGGCCCAGCGGCGGCTCCATCTCCGCACTGCGGTCGGCGATCCTCCAGACGCCCTGCTCGGGCCCTCCCATGATCCAGCTCTCTGCCTCGGGGACCCGGGCGGCGAGATCGGCGTCGGTCAGCGGCAGCGCGGCCCGGTGGTCGACCAGCAGCCGCCGCTCCCCCGCCCTGCACACGATCGTGTACGGCATGCGGGCCAGGGCGTTCAGCATCGCCCTCGGCAGCGCGCCCTTGCCGCCCGTGACGCGCAACAGCACCGCCGGCCTGCCCTGCTCCGCCGAGAAGGCCGGCTCCAGCCGTACCGAGGAGACCCGCATCGCCAGCGCCCCGTCGTGGTACCTGTTGAGCGCCCAGCGCGCGATGGCGGCGGTCGTGACGACCACGACCTCGCGCTGGGCTCCCCCTTCGGCGGCCAGCGGGGCGTGCGCGGCCAGCTCCACCCAGCCGACCTCCGGCCATCGCTCCACCTGGCCGAGGTCGACCCGGTGCCCCGACGGGCCCCTGAGCGCGCCGCCCACCGGGGTGTACGGCAGCCCGCCCGCGACCCACACCAGCTCGGCGTAGTGCGAGGGCGCGTGCTCGCGCAGCACCCACAGCGCGCCCTCCGGCGAGCGCAGGCAGCGCGGGGGCAGCGCGGCGTCGTTTGCCGCCGCCACGAACGCCAGCGCCTCGCGCGCCGCGGGGAAGCGCCCCGCGACCAGGTCGTCGGGAAAGGCACGGGGGGCGGGCGCGGGCCGTTCGCCGGGCGGCGGCTGCTGGTCGCGCCTGGTCAGCACGAACGGCTGCGGCCGCGCCGGCGTCGGCTGCTGCTCGCGCCTGCGCCGCCACGCGCTCACCCTGCGTCCCCTTCTCGCGTCACCGTGGCGAGGATGCCGCTCACCCCGCTCTCCTCTCCTCGGTCTCGACGGGGATGCCGCTGGTGCCGCCGAGCGCCCGTTCGGCCCACGCGCGCCAGCGGCCCGCCGCGCCGCGCAGGCCGCTGCGGTGGGCGGCGGCGAACACCAGGGCGGCCAGGTCGTACCTGGCCACCTCCGTGGCGGCCTCGACCGCCCATCGCTCCACCAGCAGCCGTTCGGCGGCGGGCCGTACCTGATCCAGGTCCCGCTCGACGGCGGCGAGGGCCGCGGCCAGCGGCCCCGTGTCGCCGCCCCCTTCACCCGGCAGGGCCGCGCACATGGCCAGCGCCACGTCGTGGCGCAGCCGCTGCCCGAGGGTGCCCGGCACGTGCGCGCGCAGCACCCACCCGCCCCGCTCGGGCTTCCTGGCCGCGACGATGAGGATCCAGGCGGCCTCCAGCGGCCGTCCGACCCGCTCCCAGCAGTCGGCGGCGGCCTCGGGCCTGCCCATGGCCAGGTGGCAGCGGGCCGCCTCGGCCACGCTGCCTGCCCGCAGGTAGCAGGCGGCCGCCACTTCCAGCTCCCCTGCCCGCTCGTACAGCTCGGCCGCGGGCAGCGGCTCGCCCGCCTCCTGCCGGCAGCGGGCGGCGTCGTGCAGGCGCCCCGCCGCCTCGTAGGCGAGCGCGGCCTGCCCGAGCCAGTGCCGTCGCCTGCCGGTCATTCGCTCCGCTTCTCCTTCTCGCGCGCCGCCGGCAGCTCCTCCGGGGCGATCTCGGGAGCCTCGGGCTCGGGGACGAGCCTGGGGTCGATCTCCTCGGGCGCCGCCCGCCGTTCGATCACGGCGCCGACGAGCCTGGCCACGCCGTCGTGGGTGGCGTCGTGGTCCTCGCCCTCGCGCTCGCGGCCCAGATCGTCGATGACGAACTCCTCGACCTGACCCGTCTCCTTGTTGACCCTGAACACCACCTTGAACCGCACGCTCAGGCCTCCATCTCGAACTGGATCTCGATGAAACCCTCGCCGTCGACGACGGAGTAGTTCTCGGCGTTGTTCTGCTGGGCGAAGTCCCTGATGGCCTGGGCGTAGCTGGCCGCGATCAGCCCCATGACGTCCTTGAGCGTCTGCCTGTGCACCTCGGCGAGGCGGGCGTCCGCGCGCTGGCCGAGGTCCTGGCCGACGACCAGGCGCCGTTCGGCCAGCGCCGACTCCGCCCTTCTGCGGGCCTCGTCCTCCACCGCCTCCGCCTCGGCGCTCATGCTGTAACGGGCGGCCTCCTGCGCGGCCAGCCTGAGCCGCTCGGCCCGCTCGGCCGCCAGCCGGTCCGCGCTGGCCTCGGCCTGTTCCCTGGCCTCGCGTTCGGCGCGTTCCTTGGTGCGCCCGCGCCAGCCGTCGTTCTCCCAGCTGCCCTGACCCACGCCCTCGACCTCGTCGGTGACCTCGCCCTCGACCACCTTGCCCGCGATGCCGACGGCCTCCACCGCCTCGGTCAGCGAGATGACGATCTCCAGGTCACCCACGCCCGGTTGGTAGGCGACGTGGCCTCCCGGCACCCGCATGCGGTATTCGCCGTCGACCCACTCCCACCGCGGGTCGCCGCCGAGCGCCTGTTCGAAGGCGCGCAGCGCGCCCTCGCCCAGCATCGACCTGAGCGGCTGGGTCAGCCTGGACTCGCCGGTCGCCTCGCCCGAGGCGGTCACCGTGCGCTCGATCTCGGCCCGCCACGCCTCGGCGATCCTGCGGGTGGCTCTGACCTTGACGCGTCTCGGGTTACACATGTCCGTCTCCCTGGGGGTCGTCGAGTAGTGCGGCCACCTCGGCGAGGAGGGCGTGCACGCGTTGCTGGGCGGCCGGCTCGCCCCGATGGTCGGCGCGCAGCTGCCGGTGGACCTCGTTGATGCCGCGCATCGCCACGATGACGCCCGCCTGCGTGGGCGCCCCCGCCTTGCCGAGCACGGCCATGGCGTGATGCCTGGCCAGCGCCTCGAGCTCGGCGACCGTGCGCCCGCCCGCGGTGCTCTGCCCGCCGTCGGCCACCACCCTGTCGCCCACGGCCTCGCGCAGCGCGCCCGCATCGCCGGGCTCGGTCCAGATGTGGGCGACGGGCCACAGGTCGACCGGCCTCGCCACGAGCGACTGGCGGAGCAGTGCGGCCGCGGCCACCAGCTTCTGTCCGCGCACGATCCGGCGGTCGGACAGCGTGACGCCCTGGGCGAGCACGTCGGTGATCACCTCGGCGTACGCGTCGCGCACGGGGCCGAGGTCGACCTCGGCGAGCTTGCCGGACAGCGCGAGCAGGTCCTGCAGCCTGATCGGCGGGATGGCCGGCTCGGCGGCCCCGTCACGGGCGACCCGCTCGCGCTCCTGCTGCCAGCCCCGTTTCAGCAGCTCGGGCATCATGGTGCGGGCCACCTGCTCGACCTCCATGCGCAGCAGGAACCTGTCGCCGAAGGCGCGCAGCGCGGGATCCTCGGGCAGCTCGCTCGAGGCGCCGAACAGGCTCACCAGCGGCACCCGCTCCCTGCTGGCGCCGTTGAAGAAGTAGCGCTCGTTCACCACGCTGAGCAGCGTGTTGAGGATGGCGCTGCTGCCCTGGAAGACCTCGTCGAGGAAGGCGATCTCGGCGGCGGGCAGCATGTCATCGGTCTTGACCCGGTAGACGCCCTTCTGGAAGCGCTCGAAGTCGAGCGGGCCGAACAGCTCCGACGGCTCGGTGAACCTGGTCAGCAGATAGGTGAACGACCTGGCCTGGATGAGCCCCGCGAAGTGCCCCACCAGGTCGGTCTTGGCGGTGCCCGGCGGGCCGAGCAGCAGCATGTGCTCCCTGCACACGGCGGCCACCACCAGCAGCCTGGCGGCGTCCCTCCTGCCCACGTAGCGGCCGTCCAGCTCCCTGACGATGGTGCCGAGCTGCTGGATCGTGGCGACGTGCCTCTGGTCGAGTGCCATTACCTGCCCGCCCTGCTGGTCTGCTGCTCGCGGCGGGCCTGCTGCTGCCTGCCGACCAGCTCGCCGATGCGCTCGGCGCTGGCGGGCACGCCCTCCCACCGCTCGCCGACGAAGGCGTCTCGGAACAGCGCCCTGATCTCGTCGCCGTTCCAGCCCTTGGTGGTGTGGATGAGCGGCTCGACGATGCCGCTGACCCTCACCCCGTAGCGGCGGGCGTGGACCTTGATGATGCCGCGCCTGGCGTCCTCGTCGGGCAGGCCGATGTGGAAGCTCTGGAACCTGCTCGGACGCAGCAGCGCCCTGTCGATGATCTCCAGCCGGTTGGTGGTGCCGATGACGATCATCTGCACGTCCGGTCTGAAGCCGTCCATCTCGGTGAGGATCTGCGCCACCATCGCGTTGCCCGCACGGCTGCCGCCGTCCTCCGAGCTCGTACGGCTGGCCGCGATCGAGTCGAACTCGTCGAAGACGATGACCGACGGCGCGTTCCTGCGTGCCTCGGCGAACAGCTCCCTGATGCGCCGTTCGCTCTCGCCGACGTACTTGTTGGTCACCTCGGGCCCCGAGACGACCTGGATCGTGGCCTCGAGCTCGTTGGCGATGGCCTTGGCGAACAGCGTCTTCCCTGTGCCGGGCTCGCCGTGGAAGATGAAGCCGCGCGGGATGAGCTCGCCGCGCAGCCGCTGTTCGGGCCCCGTCAGGCTCCTGGCGGCCGTCATGATCCGCAGCGAGCGCAGGATCTGGCGCTTCACCTCGGCGTAGCCGCCGATGTCGTCGAAGCTCACGTCGGGGATCTCGAAGCTGGCCGACATCTGCGCCTTGAACTTCCTGATCATCGTCGGCAGGTCCTTGACCGTGACGCCGTCGAGGCCCTCGGTCTCCTGCAGGGCGTAGCGCATGGTCTGGCGCAGCCGTACCGGGTTGAGCCCGACGACGTACTTGTAGAAGTCGGCGCCGTCGAGCCCCGCGAACCTGTCGGCCTCGGCCTGGGTGACCAGGGCCTGCTCGATGGAGGCCATGCTCGAGTCGACCGGGTGGCGCACGTACCTGGGGCTGCCCTCGATGGTCATCCTGACCGCGAAGCGCGCGGCGAGCACCTCGGGCACGCTCAGCGACGGGTCGGCGAAGGCGAGGATCACCTGCCGGTCGGCGCCGTACAGCAGCTCGATCAGGTCTCTCGTCTCGTTGGCCAGCGCGTTGTCGGTGCCGCCGCCGAGCAGGTCGAGGTGGGTGATGACCAGGACGTCCTGCGGGCCGAGCTCGCGCAGCATGTCGCGGAGCCTGGCCAGCAGCCGCTGGCGCAGGCTGGCAAGGACCGGCTGCGGCCGCATGTCGACGGGCGGCTCGCTGTCCTCGCCCACCGGCGCAGGCACCTCCAGCAGGCGCGGCATGGCCTCGGTCTGCCGCACGATGTGGTCGGCCAGGTGCGGCACGACGATCTTGTCGCAGACGATCAGAACCGACAGTCCCGCCCGCAGGAAGGAGGCCGCATCGCGCACGTACTCGTCGTAGGCGAGCCTGGTGGCCTGGGCCTCGCTCAGCTCCGCCGGCCTGGCGGGGCCGTCGGCGTGATCGTCGCCCGCGCGCTCGTCCGCGGACGGGGCGGCGTGCGAGGCCCGGTACAGCGGTCTGCCGTCGACCTGGTCGAGCGGGATCTCCCTCAGCCTGAACGTGCTCAGCCGCAGCTGCGCCCACCCCTCCTCCAGCGGCGCCAGCAGCAGGAAGGGACCCGAGGCGAGGGCCTGGCCGAGCGGGGTGTCGCCGGGCACGGCGGTCAGCGACGCGCCCTCGCCCGCGACCACCACCTCGAGCGGGATGTAGTCGGTCACGTGGCCTCCAGCGTCCGCACCCGGCGGAAGAGGTTGGTCCATTGGTGGTAGTCGATGAGCTCGTGGCGGCCCCGCAGCAGCGCGGGCGCGGCGGCCTCCAGCTCGGCCAGCGCGCGCCACCAGGTCGCGACGGGGACCGCCGCGGCGAGGTCGCCTGCCATGGCCGCGCGCCACGCGGCCCTGGCCATGCGTTCGTGCTCGGCGCGGAAGTGGACGAGCGCGCTCTCGTAGACGTCGAGGACGAGGTCGACGTCCTCGTGGCGGAGCCAGGCCAGCGTGTCGCCGCGCCAGCCGTACTGCGCGGGGTCGGTGACGGGCCTGGCGAAGCCCAGCGTCAGCAGCCGCCTGGCCTGCCTGTCCTGCCGCAGTCTGTCGACCAGGTCGTCGCAGTCCTGCGCGCCGGCCGGCCCAGGCCTGTCCAGGCAGCCGGTGAGCGGCGAGCTGTCCCTCAGCACGTCGGCGAGCCCCGGCGCGTACGGCACGGCCGCGCCCGCCACGGCGTGATAGGTCAGCAGGTCGTAGGCGGTGCGGGGCTTGGGCACCGCGTGCGCCAGCTCGAACGAGCGCCGCTCGCCCCGGGCGCCGACGGCCGCCGCGAGCAGCACCACGCCGAGCCCCGGCGGGCGGCGGTCGCCGAGCGGCGGCCCCGACAGCCGCAGCCTGGCCGTGGTGGCCCCCGCCAGGCGCGCGATGCTCGCCATGACCTCGTCGCCGGGGTCGAGCAGGCCGCGCGCGGTGCCGAGGTCGCCCTCGGGAGGCGGCCCCGCGCTACCGGGAGCCCGCATCAGGGCCCACACCAGAACTCGTCCTGCGGTACTGCCCGCGCTCATCGGCCACCCACTGCGAACACTGCTCCAACCTCTCGCCGTCGGCCGCGCGACCGTAGAAGCGCAGCGTGCGCCCGTTCCTCGACAGGTTGAGCAGCGCCGCCACCTGCCACGGCCGCAGGAACGTGGCCCTGTGCAGGTCCACGTCCGTGGCCGACAACCCCATGCCGACGTCCACGCCGCGCAGGTGCGTGTGGTACCAGCCGACCAGTTCCTCGCCCTTGCCCCTGTCGGCGATCATCTGGTTGACCGCGAGGAAGGAGTCGCCGGTGAAGGTGAAGTGGATCGCGCCCGCCCCCGAGCGGTGGGCGGGGGTGACGTGCGTGATCTCCACCAGGTGGGCGTCGGCGGCGGCCCTGCTGACCCTGCCGATCAGGAAGCCGCCCTCCTCCAGCCGTTCCGACAGCTTCATCCCGCCCATGAGCCGGCCGTGGACCTCGCCGGACATCAGCACGTTGACCGGGCCGAGCGAGCGGGGGTCCAGGCCGAGCGCGGCGGCGTCGACGAGCTCGGCCTCGGCGCCCTCGACCTTGGTGACGGTGAACGGGAGCCGTTTTCGGCGCTGCAGGTCCACCTGCACCGCGCCCTCCACCTGCGGCGTCGGCCGGCCCGCGTCCAGGTCGAACAGCCCGGCCCTGATCCTGAACGACCAGTGGGTCTCCCCCGGATCGAGCCTGGTGACGACCCCGGTCAGGACCGGGCCGACCAGCTCGTTGACCGAGTGCTTGCCCTCGTAGACCGTCTCGCCGCGCCGTACCGCGGTGAGGGTCAGGAAGCCGACCTCCTCGCCCAGGTTGACCAGGCGCGGCGGGCCCATGATCGGGTTGGGGTCGCGCTCGCGGTGCATCTCCATGAACAGCCGGGTCTCCTCGGTGGCGAGCCCGACCAGTTCCTTCAGCGCCTCGCGCAGGACGGGCGCGAGCGCGAGCCTGGCGTGGTAGGTCTCCTGCTCGCCCTTGTAGAGCTCGATCTCAACGGCCATCGGGATCCTCCAGCGGGCTGATCCACAGCAGCGGCGCCCTGCCCTCGCCGCGCGGGGCGGGGTCGCGCTCCTCGATCAGCCTGCCGCCGATCGCGGTGATCGCCGCCTGCCCGTTGGGGGACTTGGCCCAGAAGGCGGCGACGGGATCGGGCCAGGTGTCGGCGTCGACGACGTCGTAGTTCTGGTAGCTGCCGATGTCGACGAGGAGCTGGCAGAGCGAGCCGAAGTCGAGGTCGGGGCGGTAGCCGTTCATCAGCGCGCCGAGGCAGACCTGGTTGTGGCGGGCGTTCTGGGAGGGCGCGGGCTTGCGCCAGATGTTGGGGTGGAAGACGTCGGTCTCCCAGATGACCAGCGGCGCGCTCACAGGGAACATCGGCGGCAGGAAGATGGCCAGCTCGTGCCGGGTGACGGGCACGGGGTCGAGATCGTCGAACGGCCATTCGGGCAGTGGCAGGTCGGGGTGGAAGAAGGAGTCGATGTCGTCGGGCGGGGCGAAGCCGGGGGCGTCGAAGGAGATGTGGAAGCGGTTGGGCAGGTCCTCGTTGTCGTACCTGGTGATCCTGAAGTCGTGGCCGGTCTGCTCGAACCTCCTGATCTGGGCGCGGGCCCGCATCTGCGCCCGCATCCGCATGACGGGGTTGACGGCGCCCGCGGTGGCCTCCGCGCCGACGTGCAGGGTGTCCTCGTCCTTGACCCCCACCTCGTGCAGGCTCAGCTGGGGGTCGACCAGCCGCTGCCTGCCGCCGCCCTGGGCGCTCTCGTGGTCGATCACCGTCCGCACGACGCCGCCCCGCCGGTCGGTCATCGCGGGTGACTGCTGGATCACCGCCTGGGCGATGTCCTCGGGCAGCGTGGTGGCCGGCACCCCGGTCATCTGGTACGGCGTGCCGTCAGGTCCGACGACGAGCAGGAACCGGTACAGGTAGGGCTTGAAGCTGTAGTGCTCGTAGACCACCTCGCGGCCGGGCTGCGACGCCGTGACGAGCTGCTGCAGCCGGTTGACGACCTCCGCACGGCCCGTGCCGGGATCGGAGACGCCGACCGCGCACCGCTCGCGGGCGACGTAGAGCAGTTCGGCGTCGGGGTCGACCTCCCGGCGCACGAGCTCCACGAAGTCGTCAGGCTCCTCCGGCTTGTCGATCCCGATCAGCAGGAGTGTCGAGCACGGCCCGTCGGCTTGGAGCGGCTTCGGGCTCTTCTGGGCGGGAGGTTCGCGGACCGCCTCGTCCTTCTCCCTGAGCGCCTGCAGCCCCTTGTTGCTGGGAAACTCGTCACCAGCGGCGCCGAGAAGGGCCGTGATGCCGTCATCCCCCGTCATCACTCCCTGCTCGATGCGGCTGATGACCTGCTGCCAGAAGGCCATGGGGGTGGTGAACTGCGGTGTGTGCGCCCGGGGATACTGGATGACCGTCAGCAGGTCCCGCGCCCGCGCCTCGTCATCGAACAGCCCCGCGAGCAGGCTGACCAGCTCGTTCCTCACCTGGGGTCCTTCCCTTCCGGCCGTGACGTGGCCAGCTCGATGTACCGCACGTGCTCGTGGGGCGAGGTCCTGATCACCGGCAGCAGCTCGCCCGGGGCGATCCCGAGCTCGCCGACGGCCGATCCGGCGAGGGAGGCGTCGATCTCGAGCGGGCCGTGGGGGTCGGCGGGGTCGACCGAGTTCCACGCCTGCAGGCGCTCGTCCGGGCGGATCATGGCCAGCAGCTCGCCGACCGGGGAGGCGGTGGTGAGGCCGGTGCGCGTGACGCACCCGAAGGGGATCGGCTCGTGGAGGGGGCAGGTGGGGTCGAAGGCGAGTGTCATCCTGCGGCTCTCTCCCGTCACCGGATCGAGCCTGACCATGCCCTGGGCGACGGGCAGCCCGAACAGCACCCTGATGGCGTGGGTCACCAGCCAGGAGGCCACCATGGCGGAGATCGGCGCGGAGGCGCCCATCTCGTCGGGGATGCCGCACGCCATCGAGGTGGGGGGCAGGGCCCGCTCGCCGCTGGTGCGCCCGCACCCGTAGCAGGGTCCGCCGGGCGGGTACCAGCGCACCTCGCCACCCCACGGATGGGTGCCGCCGTCCAGCATGGCCGCGCCGACCAGGCCGCACCTGGCGGCCAGCTGGACGCGGTCGGCGATGCTGTCCAGGCAGCTGATGACCAGGTCGGCCTCGCGCAGCTCGGCCAGGCCGACGCCGCGCGCGTGCTCGCTCGCGCGTTCGACCACGGCCGTGGAGGGCGCCAGCGCGCGCAGCGCCGCGGCCGCCGCCGACACCTTGTGCCTGCCGACGTCCGCGCCGGTGAACAGCGAGCCCCTGCTCAGGTTGGACTCGCTGACCACGTCGGGATCGCACAGGACGAGCGCGCCGACGCCCGCCTGCGCCAGCAGCCTGGCCGACTCGGTGCCGAGCGCGCCCACGCCGACGACCACGGCCGTCGCCTCGCCGAGCACGTCCTGGTCCCAGTGCGGGATGAGCAGTTGCCTGGCGTAGCGCTCGATCACCGCTCCTCCACCTTCGTGAAGGTGGTGGGGCAGGTGAGCAGGGGGCCGTTGCTGATCCACTCGTCGTAGCAGGTGTTGCCGCCGCCGGGGTCGCGGTGCACGCCGAGCCCGCAGCGCGGCTCCCCCGGGCTGCACGGGCAGATCACCGCCGACTCGAAGGGGCGGAAGGAGTCGCTGCAGAAGGCGCACTGCCTGCGCGGTGTGACGGGCAGCAGCAAGGGGTGTCCAGGCAGCAGGAGGACGGCGTCGGTGCCGGGCGGCGGCGGGTTGGCCGCCTCGACGGCGGCGTGGAAGGCGCGGGACATGCCGTCGTCGGGCTGGTCGTAGTCGGTGACGAGGCCGCTGCAGGGCAGCGTGGGACTGTGGTGCCTGACGACGGCGGGCGGTCCGTGGGCGACGTACACGCCGTCGGCCTCCCTGAAGGTGTGGCCGCAGACCTGGCACCAGTCGGCGAGCCAGAAGGAGTTGTTGGTGGTCGTGGCGGGTCCGTCGGCCCCCGAGTTGGCCGGGTCCCAGCCGTGCCTCCAGCCTTGCCAGAAGGCGTCGGCCTCCTCGCTCACACCTCCCCCTCTCCGTCGAGATAGCGCAGGCAGGAGGTGTCGTGCCCGTCGAGCGCCATGCGGGCGCGGCCGAGCTCGAAGGCCTTCCTGGTGCCCGCGCCCTCGGCCAGGCCCAGGTAGAAGCCCTCGCTGAACAGGATGGCCGCGGCGTCCGGCAACTCCTGGGTGGAGCCCGTCACCGCGTCCGCGGCGGTGCGGAAGATCTCCGCCTGCTCGCCGGTGTAGCAGGCGTTGAGCACGACGCAGCGCAGCGGCCCCGTCGCGGCGAAGGCGGCCGCGAGCCCTTCGGCGGTCACCGTGGCCGACTCGTGGACGGTGTCGGCGAAGACCAGTCCTTCGTGGTCGCCGTGGCCGGCGAAGTGGACGACGTGCGGCCTGACCGTCAGCAGGGCGGGCAGGATGTCGCCCGTCCTGGCCGCCGTGCGCGCGCTGACCTCGACCCGCCCCGAGCGCTCGGCGGCCCGCTGGATACGGCGCTGCTCCTCGGCCAGGTCGAGCGGATCCTGGTCGTTCGGCGAGGCCATCAGGCACAGCACCCGCAGCGGCCGGCCGCCGGATGCCGCTGCCCACGCGCGCTCGGGGAGCGGCTCGCCCGCCAGCGCGCGCAGGGCCGCGTTGCCCGGGTAGTCGGCCGCCGCCCTGGCCACCAGGTCGTCGAGCGTGAAGGCGAAGGCCCCCTTCTCCACCTCCTGGCAGACCGCCAGCCAGTAGTCCCTCGCCCTGCGCGCGCCGCGCACCGGCAGGCGGGCCCGGGTGGCGCCGAGCGCGGCCAGCAGCAGGGTGGAGCTGTCGTCGTCGGGATAGAGCTCGCCGAGCGTGTCGAAGGCTGACTCGCGCAGCATGCGTTGAAGGGTCAGAGGGGACACATACACCGCCGGAAAAGCCTTCAATTAGTCGAGAAACATCTTATGGAGGCTTGACTCTTCGCGTGCCGACAAATGGCAGTCAAGATAATCTTTCTTTGACGCGTGGACATCCCCTCAACCAGACATAACGCCGACGAGGTGACGATGGCGGCCGAACAGCTCCAGCTCATCCCGCGTGACTCCAAGGACGGACAATACGTCCCATACACCATAGACTTCGCGCACGACCAGTGGACCGACGAGCACTTCCGTTTTCGGCTCGGCCGTAATGCGGTAAATGAGCCAGTCATGCAGAAAATGGCCCACGCGGGGACACGTGCCCGCGAACTCCTCGACCACGAATGGCGCATCGGCAAATGGCTCGGCGACCAGGGCAGGGACTACGTGAGCACCATGCTGGGCCACAATCCCGACGCCGTCCCGCCGTTCACCGTGATGACGTTGCGCGGCGAGCCGCTGTCGCGGCTGAGCGTCCCCGTCGACCGCGAGACGCTGCGCATGCTGGTGGCCGGGCTGCTGCACGGCCTGGAGGTGCTCAGGTCCTGCGGGGTCGTGCACCGGCGGCTCAACCTCGACACCCTGCGATGGGACGGCGGCTCGCTGCAGATCACCGACTTCACCCACGCGCAGTACGACGGCGCGGGCGACACCGTCTCGCACGGCGAGGACGTCTACGCGGCGGGCCTGGTCATCTTCCACCTCTACACGGGAGAGCTGCCCGAGGACGACCCCGCGCGGATGGAGCAGCGCCTGCGCGGCCAGGACGTGCTGCTGCGCCGCCTGCTGGCGGGCGAGTCCACCGGCGCCGAGCGCGCGGTCTTCGGCGAGCGCACGGTCTTCGCCGACCGGGCCGAGGACCGGCCCGACGCGCGCGAGCTGCTCGAGAGGTGGACCCCCGGCGGGCGGGCGACCACGGGCCTGGCCCGCGCCTACCGCGACCGCGAGAGGGAGGGACGGCGTAACTTCCATGAGCTGCGCGCCAGGCAGCACGCCTACGGCCAGCGCCACCGCGGCTGGACGCCGCCTCCGCGGCGCAGGCCGTGGATCGTGCCCAAGCCGCAGGCGGCCAGGGCGGGGCGGGCGCGTCCCCGCCGCCTGTCCGACTGGACGCTCGTCGCGCCGCTGCGCAGGCCGCCGCTCGTCCGCGCGGCGGCCGCCGTGACCGTGGTCGGCGTGCTCGTGGTCGGCGTGCTCGTGGTCGTGGCCGCGCTCCGGAGCCTGCTGTGAGCGCCGTCCTGGAGTGCCCGATCTGCCTGCGCTGGATCGACTGGGACGGCACGCCCCCCGTGGTCTTCGGCCCCGACGACAGGCCCGAGGTCCTGCGCAAGGACCCGCGAGAGGACGACGTGGCGTGGCGGACCAGGCTGCAGACCGCCTACCGCCCCTGCTCGGGCGTCGGCTCCCCCGACTCCCACTACCTCCCCTACGACTACGCCGACTACAAGGCGGTGATCATCGGGGTTTTCGGCGAGAGCCGTTCGGGAAAATCGCACCTGGTCGCCGCCATGATCTCCAGGCTGTGCGCCAACGACGCCGCGCTGCGGCGGCTCGGCCTGACCGTCGAGCCGCTCGACCTGCGCACCCACCAGCAGTACATGAGCAGGACCGTCGAGCCCTTCATCAGGGGCAGGCGCAGGCTCGACCCGACCCAGCCGCTGCCGGTGGTCTTCACCGACGCGCTCAAGGTCACCAACAGGGACGGCGACGCCTTCGCCGTGTCCTTCTTCGACGTCGCCGGCGAGCAGCTCGAACGCTCCGACCCCGAGGTGCGCTTCTTCGGCTCGGTCAACGCGCTGCTGTTCGTCATCGACCCCGACTCCATACCGGGGCTCACCCAGCCGGCGGCCACCGCGATCGGCGACAGCACCTTCGAGGAGGCGCTCAAGCGGCTCGGCGGCCGGCCCGCCCCCGGCAGGGAGTTCCTGCACCTGCCCGCGGCGCTGGTGGTCGCCAAGGCCGACCTGCTGCGCTACTCCTTCGACCTGGTGGGCGAGTGGATGTCGCGCTCGGGCCCGGCGGAGGAGACCGACCTGTCCACGGCCGAGCAGGAGAGCGAGGACGTCTACGCCTTCCTGGTTGAGCGCAGGGCGGAGCCGTGGCTCAGGCCGGCGGAGAAGTGCTACCGCAGCACCCTGCACTTCGCCTCCGCCACCAACGTCAGCGCCACCGAGTCGACCTACGGCGACGGCTTCGGCCAGCGCAGAGTGCTCAAGCCGCTGCTGGCCCTGTTCGCCATGGCGGGCGTGCTGAACGACGAGCTGATGCGGCCGGTGGAGGGCGGCGAGGATGCGACTTGATCAGATCTTCTACACCTGGTCCGAGCGGTCCCTGCTGGGCGGCAAGGGAATGGGGCCTGTCGCCTCGTCCCTGCCGATCGACGCGCTGTCCGGCTGGGATCCGCTGCTGCGGGAGCGGGTGTGGGCGGGCTGGCAGGAGCACGACCGGTTCGGGCTCGGCTACCTGCGCGGCCCTGGCGGCCACGCCGTCATCTGCAAGCGGCCGGTGACCGAGGCGGAGGGCCGCCAGGCCTCGCTGGCCCATGTCCTGGTCGGCCAGGAGATCTCCGCGCTGCAGGCGCTGTCGCTGCACGAGTGGGACGGCTGGCTGACCGCGTGGGACGGCACCGAGGAGCTGACCCCGCTGTCGTGGGAGGACCTGCGCCCCCAGGCCGACAAGGGGCGCCTCGACCTGGTCAGGCGGGCGCGGGCGCTGCCGCAGGCGACGCTCGCCGAGCTGGTCGCGTTCGTGCTGGCCGATCCCGAGGCCGACGTGTCGGTGGTCGCGCCGCCCGAGGCCCCGGCCGAGCTGCTGTGCGCGCTGGTGGAGATCATGGGCGCGACGACGACGTTCTCGACCATGGAGGCGCGCGACGACGACAGGGGCTGCCCGCACATCGTCTTCCTCCCCGAG
This sequence comes from Nonomuraea mangrovi, assembly GCF_042681425.1. Taxonomy (NCBI): domain Bacteria; kingdom Bacillati; phylum Actinomycetota; class Actinomycetes; order Streptosporangiales; family Streptosporangiaceae; genus Nonomuraea; species Nonomuraea mangrovi. The sequence goes on from NZ_JBHUFV010000003.1 coordinate 713,831, forward strand.
CACCACGACAGCCGCATGGGTGTGGCTCGCCGCAGGCTCAGGTTCGGCGGTGGCGGCGGCGATCCCTTCGCCACGGCGCTGGCCGTCTCCTACCGCGCCGAGGGTCGGGCGGCCATCGACAGGATCAGGCCGGCCAGGCCGGTCGCCGGCCCTGACGAGTCCAGGGCGTGGGCGCAGAAGGCCCAGCTGTCGCCCGGCGTGCTCGACGACGTGGCCGGACTGCTGCGCAGGGCGCAGGCCCTGTCGCCGGCCGAACTGGTGGCGCTGCGCTCGAAGCACGGGCTCAGCGAGGCGCGCAGGATCGTGCCCACCCTGGACGACGGCGAGGTCGCCGCGCTGCTGCGGGCCACGGCGCTACCCGTGGAGGTGACGGAGCTGGTCCAGGGGGTCGCCCTGCGCTCCTACCTGACGGGGCAGGCGGGCGAGAGGGTGCTGGAGGGGCTGGCCGTCCGCCCGCCCTCGGCCGAGCTGCTGCGCGAGACGCTCAAGCAGGGCCCGGGGCTGGGCCGGGTCGCCGCCCTGGCCGGCAGGGTGATCCACGAGCCGCGCGCCCGCCGCGCCCTGATCGACTCGGTCGCCAGGACGATGTCCAAGGCCGAGCTGATCGGATGGGTGCACGAGCACGCCGCCGCGCAGCCCGAGGCGGCCCGCGTGGCGCTGAACGTGATCTGCGACGGCCGCGAACGCTCCCCCGAGCAGCGCAGGCGCGCCCTGGACGCGCTGATCGCCCGTGGCGGCCTGGCCGAGGCGGCGGCGCGTCTCACCGAATCGCCGAGGGAGGCGACCGCCTACCTGCAGAGCGTGCTGAGCGTCGTCGCGGGCGAGAAGATCGACGAGGGGGTCATGTCCGCCTTCCTGGCCCATCCGCGCCCGCCGGCGCAACTGCTGTACGCCCTGCGGCAGCTGGCACGTGACTCCAGGTCGCTCGCCCTGGTCGACAGGACCGCGTGGACCCAGTTCTTCGTGCAGGCCGGCCTGCCCGCGCCGCTCGGAGCCCGGCCCGTCGCCACGCAGACGCGAGCTCAGAGCAGATCCAGGGAGCCGGCCGGAGCAGGACCGTCGGACGAGCTGCCCGCGCCGAAGGCCGAGCGCATCCTGCTCGTCCTGCTGTTCATGGGCGTCATCGCCCTGCTGGCCGTCGTCGCCGTCGTCGCCACCACAGGGGGACCTCTATGAGTCTGGAGCAGGTGGCGCGGGACCTGCGCACGTACGGCGGACAGCCGCTGGCCAGGGTGGCCGAGGAGCTGTCGCAGCGGGAGGGGCGGCGGCTGCGCGGCATCGACCTGCTGAGCGCCTACGACCCCGAGAAGATCGTCAAGGGCTCCGGCTGGTTCGTCAGGCTCCTGGAGATCGTCAGGGACGGTCTGGTGTTCGTGCCCGTCGCCTTCACCTGGTGGCAGGTGGCGCTCGCGCTGAGCGCCTACGGCAGGACCGACGGCCGCGTTCCCTTCCTGCTGGCGTGGCAGCGCGGCCTGCCGGGAGTCAGCCCGCTGTCGGACTCGGCGACGACCATCGCGACCATGGTCGGCGCGGTGGTCGTGCTCACCGTGGTCATCAGGGTGGCCGACGAGGTGCGCGACAACCGGCGCCGCAGGCTCGGCGAGGCGCTGGCCCAGGCCACGTTGCTGGTCGCCGAGGTGCCCGTGGAGGCGGGGCGGCCGGTCTCGATGGCGGAGCTGAAGGACGTCGCGACGCAGATCAGCGTCGGCTCGAACGCGCTGTCGGAGGAGCTCAGGAAGGCCACGAAGGCCATCGGCGAGGCGGTGTCGGCGGGCCCTGGCACCCAGCTGCACGAGGTCTTCAGCTCGTGGCTGCAGGCCGCCGACAGGCTCGGCGAGCTCACCTCCTCGCTGAAGAGCTCGAAGGAGACCGCCGACGAGCTGGCGAGCCTGCACAGGGCGCTGTCGGTGGAGGTGGGCAGGTTCACCACGGAGGCCACCGACTTCCTGGCCACGCTCAGGGACGAGCGGACCATGGCGAGGGACCAGGCGCACGTCCAGAACAAGGTCGCCGACGGCGTCGCGCGCTCCACGGCCGTGCTCGGCGACTCCCTGCAGGCGCTCAACGAGCGGACCCACCTCTTCCACGAGATCGTCAGCAGGATCTCCGACGTGGTCACCCGGCTGGAGGCCGGCGTGCCGGAGAACGGCCACCGGGCCTCGGGGAGCGGCTGGTGAGGCGTGACCGCATGCGCACCACGCTGCTCGCGGGCTGGCTGTTCGCCGACCTGTTCCTGGTGCTCGTGCTCGTCGGCCTGGCCTCGCTGCCGGTCACGACGAAGGAAGGCACCCCGACCTCCTCGCCCAAGCCGAGCGTCACGGCCGAGCCGCCCGAACGCGACAGGCTGCGCAAGCGGCCCGTCGACTTCGACATCGAGATCCCGCCCGCCAGGTTCCGCGACAGCGGCAGCCAGGCCGCGGCCATGCGGGACCTGCTCTCCAGGATCGACACCGAGCTGGCCGAGCGACGCTTGAGCCGCAGCCGGGCGGGGTTCGTCCTGGTCTTCGCCTCGGGCCCGCAGGAGGCCACCGGCGTCGCCCAGGACACCGCCGAACGGATCTACCAGAGCCTGCGCAGGAGGCACAAGGTCTTCAAGGACAGCAGCGGCGTGGGCTACTGGGCCGGGGCCAACAGCGACCACCTGGAGTTCAAGGTCTTCTTCTACGAATGAGGCGGATCAGGCGGCCAGGCGGGCCAGGACCCTGGCGAACTCGGGAGGCGGCGCGACGACGAGCCTGGTCTGTCCGTCCTGCAGGACGATGTCGGCGCGGATCAGCGTGAGCCTGCCCGCGTGCCACCAGTAGACCTGCGGGCTGAGACCACCCGCGCGTTCGGCGTGCACGCGCAGCCGCTCGATGGCGCGCACGACCCCGATGCCGTCGACCGGGTAGAGCACCAACGTGGCCGGGTCGGGCAGGATGACGAGCACGCCGTCCTCCGGCACGGTGACGTACTGCTGGAGCCAGCGCAGGTGCGCGGCCGCCGCCACGGTACGGCCCGACAGCCGCCAGGTCGTCAGCCCCGACAGGTCCAGGTGCGAGACGGTCAGCCGCTCGTCCTGCCTGACGTTGTCCAGCGCCAGGTCAAGCGCCTGTCCTGAGGGAATGGGCCAGCAACCGGCTTCCTCAGGGCGGACGAAACGCGCCCCGACGGTCAGCAGCTCGACCAGGTCGCCGTTGAGCGAGCGGCCGACGACCCTGGTGAGGTCCTCGACCGCGTCGACCGACTCGACCCTGGTGCGCAGCAGCGGCTTGACCTGGTCGAGGTCGCACACGTCGAGCAGGTCGTCGGCGGCGGCCACCGCGTTGGCCAGATGTTCGGACACCAGGACGGGCCAGTCCTCGCGGGAGCGGCGGCCCGCCTCGCGGCGCAGGCCCGCCAGCCGTACCAGGATCTCCCTGCCGCCGCCGAGCGTCAGCGAGCCGCCGTCGGTGGAGAAGACGCAGGTGTAGCCGAGGGAGTCGGCGACGAGCGCGAGCAGGGAGTCGAGATCGATGTCCTCGACGGATCTCCGGGAGGGCTCCCGGTCGCGCCTGAAGAACTTCACGCGTCCCCGCCCTCCAGAAATCGTCGGTTTTCTCCCTATGCGTCTTACACTGCCTGGTCCGCGGGGCCAAGCAGACCAGCAAGGGAGCACGATTCGGTATCGATAACACCAAGCGCTCCGAGCCACACGGACCTCTGCGGTGTCCCGTGTCCCACCGTCAACCCCGCTATCACAGGGACGCCGAGGGGCAGCAGCCGCTCGGCGAGAACCGGGTAGGGATCTCCGCACTCCACCCACGATCCGAGGGCGATTCCGCGCACGCCGTCGAGGGCTCCCGACTGCAGGAGCTGGGTGAGCATCCTGTCGATCCGGTACGGCTGCTCGCCGACGTCCTCCAGCAGCACGAGCCTGCCGGCGAAGGACGGCTGGTAGCGCGTCCCGCACAGCGAGGCCAGCAGCGACAGGTTGCCGCCCGCGAGCACGCCCTCGGCTCGCCCCTCGCGCAGCACCCTGTCGCCCGTGACGGGCGACGCGTGGCCGGAGAGCGCGGCCCGCAGGTGGTCCCACGTCACCGGCTCGGGCTCCTCCTCGAAGGAGAGCGGGCGGCAGGCGGGCATCGGGCCGTGCAACGTCGGCAGGCCGAGCTCGACGCCGAAGACGTGGTGCAGGGCGGTGATGTCGCTGGAGCCGAGCAGGATCTTGGGGCCCGCGGCGCGCATCGCGTGCCAGTCGACCAGGTCGAGGATCCTGGCCGCGCCGTAGCCGCCGCGCGAGCAGAAGACGGCCGAGACGGCCGGGTCGCACCAGGCCGCCTGGAGGTCGGCGGCGCGGTCGGCGTCGGAGCCCGCGAGATAGCCCTCCCTGTCGAGGACGTGCCGGCCGAGCATGACCTTCAGCCCCAGCCCTTCCAGGAGCTTCACGCCCCGCTGCAACAGCGCCGCGTTCGGCGGCCCGGACGGCGAGACGACGGCGACGGTGTCGCCCTCGCGCAGGTGAGGCGTCCAGGATTCGGGGCCGGCGGCCACTCCCGTGACCTCTGTGACGGATGTTGGCGTGGCCGGTTCGTTCACCTCAGAAACGGTGTCACACTTACCTGACGTATGCGACCTCCGCCCCACATTCTCGTGGTCAACGGCATCAAGGTCCGCAGGCCGGTGTTCCTGCTCGGAGCCCCGCATTCCGGCGCGGACCTGCTCGCGCGTGCCCTGAAACGCTCACCGGGCTTCCACATGACGATGGGCCGGCAGTCGGTGGTGCACGTGGCGCACGCCTTCGCCCGCCGCCCCTCCATCGGGCGCAGTTCGGGCGCGGTCAGAGTGCTGCGCGACTCGCTCGCCGAATCGTGGCAGGTGCTGCCGGGATCGTGCGGCACGTGCGCGTCGCCGTGCAGGGAGGCGGGCGGGGTGACGGGCGTCGGTCCCTGTGTCGCCACCGCCACCGTGACCCGCTTCGGCGACGCCAGCCCCGACCTGCTCTACAGCGCCGAGGTGCTGCTGCAGGCCTTCCCTGACGCGCGGTTCGTGCAGCTCATCCGCGACGGCCGCGACGTGGTGTGCGACATGGCCGCCGACCCCGACTGCCTGGCCTGGTTCAGGCCGTCGATGCTGAGCGACGACACCGAGTTCCCCAACGCCTTCCTCGGGGTCAACCGCGACGAGCACCGCGAGCGGTGGAAGAGCATGCCGACGGCGGGGAAGTGCGCGCTGCGCTGGCGCAGCGCGATACGGCTCAGCGCCGCCCTCCGCAAGGAGCTGCCGGCCGAGCAGCTGCTCACACTCCGCTACGAGGATCTGGTCCAGTCCACCGGCGAGAGCGTCGCCTCGCTGTCGAGTTTCCTGGAGACGCGCGTGTCCAAGGTCGCCCTGTACGGCACGCGCATCCCCGAGGTCGGCGCGTGGCGCGCCCGCCTGCGTCCCGAGGACCGCGAGCTGGTGGAGAAGGTGGCACGCGAGGAGCTCAGCAGGCTCGGCTACGCGTGACGCGCGAGGGCGTGCCTCGCCAGGCCTGCCCGTCCAAGCTGACTCGCGTCTGGCCTGCCTGTCCAAGCCGACTCGTCTGGCCTGCCCGTCCAACCTGACTCGTCTGGCCTGCCCGTCCAAGCCGACTCTCGTCAGGCCTGCTCGTCGCGTGCCTCGGCGGCGAACTGGGTGCGGTAGAGCTCGGCGTAGAGGCCGCCGCGCGCCAGCAACTCCTCGTGCCTGCCGCGCTCGGCGATCCTGCCGTCCTGGACGACCAGGATCTCGTCGGCCTCGCGGATCGTCGACAGGCGGTGCGCGATGACCAGCGAGGTGCGTCCGGCCAGCGCCGTCTTCAGCGCCTGCTGCACCGCCGCCTCCGACTCGGAGTCGAGGTGGGCGGTGGCCTCGTCGAGCACGACGACGCTGGGCGCCTTGAGCAGCAGCCTGGCCAGCGCGAGCCGCTGCTTCTCCCCTCCCGACAGGCGGTAGCCGCGGTCGCCGACGACGGTGTCGAGCCGGTCGGGCAGTCCCTCGATCAGGTCGGCGATCTGCGCGGCGCGCAGTGCCTCCCAGATCTCCTCCTCGTCGGCCTCCGGTCTGGCATAGCGCAGGTTGGCGCCGATGGTGTCGTGGAAGAGGTGGGCGTCCTGCATGACGACGCCGACCGTGTCGCGGATGGAGGCGAGGGTGGCGTCGCGCACGTCCAGCCCGTTCAGCCGCACCGCGCCCTCCCCCACGTCGTACAGGCGCGAGACGAGTGAGGTGATGGTGGTCTTGCCCGCGCCCGAGGGGCCGACGAGCGCGACGAGCCGGCCAGGACCCGCGGTGAAGGACACACCCTTGAGCACGGGGTTCGACGGTCCTGTGTCCTGCCTGGCCACCGACTCGAGGGAGGCCAGCGAGACCTCCTCCGCCGCCGGGTAGCGGAAGTGGACGTCGTCGAACTCGATCGTCACGGGGCCCGCGGGGACGGGGCGCGCGTCCTGCTTCTCGGCGACCATCGGCTTGAGGTCGAGCACCTCGAAGACGCGGTCGAAGCTGACCAGCGCCGTCATGACGTCGACGTGGACGTTCGACAGCGAGGTCAGCGGGCCGTACAGGCGCATCAAAAGGGCGGCGAGCGCGACCAGCGTGCCGAGCTCGAAGAAGTCGCCCACGGCCAGGACCCCGCCGATGCCGTAGACCAGGGCCGTGGCCAGGGCGGCGACCAGGCCGAGCGCGACTCTGAAGACGGTGCCGTACATGCCCACGGTGACACCCACGTCGCGCACCCGCGCCGCGCGCCTGCCGAAGGTGTCGGCCTCCTCCTCCGGTCTGCCGTACAGCTTGGCGACCATGGCGCCCGCCACGTTGAAGCGCTCGGTCATCACCGAGCTCATCTCGGCGTCGAGTTGCATCTGCTCGCGTGTGAGGGCGGACATGCGCCGCCCCACCCACTTGGCGGGGAAGATGAAGATCGGCAGCAGGACCAGGGCGACCAGCGTGACCTGCCACGACAGCACCAGCATCGCGCCCAGTACGAGGACCAGGCTGATGACGTTGGCGACGACCGAGGACAGCGTGCTGGTCAGCGCCCGCTGCGCGCCGATGACGTCGGTGTTGAGCCTGGAGACCAGCGCGCCGGTCTGCGCGCGCATGAAGAAGGCCACCGGCATGCGCTGGACGTGGTCGAAGACCTCGGTGCGCAGGTTGTAGATGAGGCCCTCGCCGATGCGGGCGGAGAACCATCGCTGGGCCAGCGTCAGCCCGGCGTCGAGCGCGGCCAGGGCCGCGATGGCCACGGCCAGGCCCACGACGACGTCGGACCGCTTGGGCAGGATGCCGTCGTCGATGATCGCCTTCATCAGCAGCGGGTTGGCGACCACGATGACCGCGCCCGCCACCACCAGCAGCAGGAAGGCGGTGATCAGGCCGCCGAAGGGCCGAGCGTAACCCGCTATGCGCCTGACCGTGCCAGGCCGGAGCCGCTGCTTCATGACCGACTCGTCACGTCGCAGCGACCGCATCGTCTGGGGCCCGAAGCCCCCACCCATCATCGCCATCGGCAATCACAGCACCTCGTGGGCCGCCGCTGATTCCCTCATCAGCTTCCGGCGAACAGCGCCTTGATCCTGGCCTTCTGCTCGATCCGCTCGGCCGCGGCCTGCTCCTCCAGGGTGCGCCCCCTCGCGCCCTGGAGCAGCCGCTTGGTGGCTGTCGCCGCGTCGCGGTCGGTCGAAAGCAGCTCGGCTGCCTTCTCCTGTACGGCCTGCGCCAGCCCTCCCCGGCTGACGACGCGTTCGGCCAGTCCGATCCTGAACGCCTCCTCGGCGCCCACGACCCTGGCCGTGAGACAGATGTCGATCGCCTTGGCCGTGCCGACCAGGTCGACGAGGGGCTTGGTCCCCGTCAGGTCGGGCACGAGGCCGAGGGCGGGTTCCTTCATGCAGAACTTGACGTCGTCGGCCACGATCCGCAGGTCACAGGCGAGCGCCAGTTGGAATCCGGCGCCGATGGCGTGACCGTGAACCGCGGCGATGGAGACGATCTCCGGACGACGCAGCCACAGGAATCCCTGCTGGGCCTGTTCGATTCGCTGCTCGAAAGACTTCTCGTCGAGTTGTGCCGCCGAGCTGAACGAGCCCTGTCCTGGCACCCCCTCGGGTGTGAACATCCGCAGGTCGATTCCTGCTGAGAAGGACGGTCCCTCACCTTGGATCACGACGATACGAACCTGCTCAGGCAGGTCGTCACCGATCCGAGCCAGAGCCGACCAGGTCGCGAACGTCTGTGCGTTCCGCTTGTCCGGCCGATCCAGCGTGATCGTCGCGATCTCACCGTCCACCTCGTAGCGCAGTCCGGCCTCCTCGAAGGAGACGCTGTCCGCACTCCCCCCAAGCGTCGCTTCCGCCATCGCTCACTCCCGCGTGGTCACGGGTCGCTTCCCCGCCTGTCGGGTCGGGTTCGCTCCCTCGCTGGTCCGTCGCGCCCGAGCCTAACCGATTCCCTAGAACGGGGTTCTAGTAGGGCTCGGGCGCGACGGCACGCTGACTGGGAGACGAGCGGCTGCGGTCGCGCGTTTCCGAGGCGGCCTCAGCGCTTGGACTTGCCTCGGGTGGCCCCGCCGCGCCCGCGCAGAGTCACACCGGACTCGCTGAGGATGCGGTGGATGAACCCGTACGACCGGCCGGTCGAAGCGGCCAGGGCGCGGATGCTCTCACCCGCGGCGTAGCGCTTCTTGAGATCGCCGGCCAGTTTCTCACGGTCGGCCCCGGTTACCCGGGTGCCTTTCTTCAGAGTCTCGGCCACGAGTACCTCCTGTAGTGCCAGACTTCCGCAGCGTTACTCCGCCATGATCAGTCATTTCAGCGGGATCGGCTACCTACTCCAGGGGAAAAGATCCCTACCCGCTCAAATTAAGATCAGGCAAGTGCCACAAGATCGGAAAATTCAGCGCTCCAAGCGTCTTCAGTTCCGTCAGGTAGCAAGATCACCCTATCGGGTTGCAGCGCCTCAACCGCACCCTCGTCGTGCGTAACCAGCACGATCGCCCCAGAATAGGACCTAAGGGCCGAAAGTACCTGCTCTCTACTGACGGGATCAAGGTTGTTGGTGGGCTCGTCGAGGAGGAGGACGTTGGCACTCGACAGCACCAGGATCGCCAGGGCCAGCCGGGTCTTCTCGCCGCCCGACAGCACGCCGGCGGGCTTGTCGACGTCGTCACCGGTGAACAGGAACGAGCCCAGCACCTTGCGCAGTTCGGTGTCGGTGAACGTGCCGCCCGCCGACCGCATGTTCTCCAGCAGCGTGCGCTCGGACTCCAGGGTCTCGTGCTCCTGGGCGTAGTAGCCGACCTTGAGGCCGTGACCTGGCTTGATCTCGCCGGTGTCGGGCTCTTCGATGCCGCCGAGCAGCCGCAGCAGCGTGGTCTTGCCCGCGCCGTTCAGCCCGAGGATGACGACCCTGCTGCCCCTGTCGACGGCCATGCTGACGTCGGTGAAGATCTCCAGCGAGCCGTAGGACTTGGACAGTTCCTCGGCCATCAGCGGCGTCTTGCCGCACGGCAGCGGGTCGGGGAAGCGCAGCTTGGCGACCTTGTCGCCCTTGCGCACCTCCTCAGTGCCCGACAGCAGCCGGTTGGCGCGGCGCATCATGTCCTGGGCGGCCTTGGCCTTGGTGGCCTTGGCGCGCATCTTGTCGGCCTGCGCCAGCAGTGCGCCTGCCTGCTTCTCGGCGTTGGCGCGCTCGCGCTTGCGGCGCTTCTCGTCGGTCTCGCGCTGGGCGAGATAGGCCTTCCAGCCGACGTTGTAGATGTCGATCATGCTGCGGTTGGCGTCGAGGTGGAGGACCTTGTTGACCGTCGCTTCAAGTAGACCAACATCGTGGCTGATGATCACCAAGCCACCCTGATGGGAGCGCAAAAAATCACGAAGCCACCCAATTGAGTCGGCATCGAGGTGGTTTGTCGGCTCGTCCAGAAGGAGAGTTTCCGCACCACTGAAGAGAATTCGCGCCAGTTCCACCCTTCTGCGCTGTCCACCTGACAGGGTCTCCAGCGGCTGCTTGAGCACCCGGTCGGGCAGCCCGAGACTGGAGGCGATGGAGGCCGCCTCGGACTCGGCCGCGTAGCCGCCGAGGACGTGCATCTGGTCCTCGAGTTTTCCGTAGCGCTTGACCGCCTTGTCGCGGACCCTCGGGTCGTCGCTCGTCATGCCGAGCTCGGCGTCGCGCAGCTTGCGCAGCACCTCGTCGAGGCCCCGCGCCGACAGGATGCGGTCGCGGGCCAGCACCTGCAGGTCGCCCTGGCGGGGGTCCTGCGGCAGGTAGCCGACGCTGCCCGCGGAGGTCACCGACCCCGCGGCGGGAAGGCCCTCGCCCGCGAGGACCCTGGTCAGGGTGGTCTTGCCCGCGCCGTTGCGGCCGACAAGGCCGATCTTGTCACCGGGGTTGACCCGGAACGTCGCGTTCTCGATGAGCAGGCGCGAGCCCGCGCGCAGCTCGATGTCACTGGCGATGATCATGGTTTGGAGGACACTCCCGGGCTAGGAAAGTCGGTCATGGCGGCATGGGGGCCGGTCAATCGGGAGTGTGCATGGGGATCAGTGTACGGGCAGGGGCACGCCTCCTCCTCTGGTTAACGGACGAGGCCACGCGGGGCTTCCCGTCCCCGCCAGGGAAAACGGAAGCACGGCCCGCGAGACTCCACGGGCCGTGCCGTTCCTGGATCGTGAACTGTTCGCGCCGGTCCTCGCGGGCCGAGCCCGGGCCGGACGCCGGTTACAGGCGGGTGATGCGGACCGCGTCGGCGATGACGTAGCCGGTGCCCGAGGTCCAGCGGCTGACGCCCACGACGTCGCGGTCGCCGGAGTTGAGGGTGAAGGTGCCGATGTTGCGCCAGCCACCGCCACCGGCCCGCTGGTCGACGTACACCGTCTGGTTGCCGCTCGAGGTGGCGACGATGTAGGGGGCCGAACTGTTGTAGCCGGGGTCGGAGGGGTACCAGACCTCGACCCGGTAGCTGCCCGTGCTGGGCAGGTTCGCCCGGTACCAGGCCGGGTCGCTGGCGGCCACGGGGTTGGCGAATCGGTAGTCGGCCCCGTAGCGCTGGGCGGAGTAGGCAGAGGTGCCCCAGTTGCCGCTGGCGGTGAACGCGCCGGTGTTGTCGACCGTGGTGGACCACGAGCCGCCGCCACCGCCGGTCACGTACGACATGTAGGTGTTCCAGTTCCAGTACGAGCCCGGGTCGGTGTGCGTGGCGCCGGGAACCTCGTTGTGACCGATGATGTGGGCGCGGTCCTTGGGGATGCCGTACTTGTCGCAGATGTTGCGGGTCAGCGCGGCGGACGCGCGGTACATGGCGTCGGTGAACCAGGAGGCGTCGTTGACGAAGCCCTCGTGCTCGATGCCGACGGAGCGGGTGTTGTAGCTCCAGTTGCCGGCGTGCCAGGCGACGTCCTTCTCGCGGACCATCTGGGTGATGGCGCCGTCGGAGGAGCGGACCACGTAGTGCGCGGAGACCTGGGCGCTCGGGTTCTGGAACCAGGAGATGGTTCCCGCGTAGGAGCCCTGGGTCACGTGGATGACCACCCGGTCGATGGCGTAGCTCGAAGGACGGCTCGACGCGGTGTAGTTGCTCGAGCTGGCGGCGACCCAGCTGGCGTTCGGGTAGTCGGGGCTGGCGGCGGCCAGGGTGTTGGCGTCCTTGGCGTTCAGGTCCCTGGCTCCCGCGTACTCTCCCCGCTCGGCGGTGATCTCGCGGGGGGCCACCCGCAGGCCCTTGGCCTTGAAGCCGAGGCCAAGGGCCTCGTAGACGGCGTCGGCGTACAGGCGGGCGAGCTCGGGCGAGGGGGCGTTGCCGTACTTGGCGACGGCCTCGTACCAGCGGCCCTCCTCCTTCCTCGCGGACTCGTCGAGGCCGAGCCCGTCGGCGAGGGAGCGCAGGACCGCCGCGCCGCCGAGGACGTTGGCCGCGGTGTCGGACCGCAGCTTCTCCGCGGGCAGGCCCGTGAGCTCGGCGGCCTTCTCCAGGGTGTGCGTGGTGGGGTTGCTGACCAGGTGCATCACGCCGTAGCCGCCGCTGGCGCTCGGCTTCCCGTCGTGACCGTCGAGGTGGGTCTCGGCGTAGGCGACGGCGGCCAGCAGGTCGCGGGGGACGTCGTGGGCGGCGGCGGCCTTGTCGAAGGCGGCGCCCAGCGGGGTCGCCCGGTCGGCGACCGCGGGCTGACCGGCGAGGATGAGGAGGGCGGAGACGGCTGAGGCGACAAGAGCGGCTAATCGAGACATGAGCGCTCCTCGATCGGGGGGTGTGGCTGCACACTATGGGGCTTCATGACAGATGTCGATAATTGACATTACCGATGCTGTGGATGAAAATTTCCGCCCCGCCTTCAAGTCGATCGCCGCGAAAACTTCGCGCGCCCTCGACGGCCGATTCGCGCGCGGTGGCCGCCGGATGACGGCGACGCGCCACCCGTCGCCGAGATCATCCGGCGGCCCGAGATGAAGAGTATTGCTTTGCTTGGCGTTCTGGATGAAAAATTCCTTCTGTGACCCGATTAGTGGCGCTTCTTGCCCTCGTGCTCACCCTCCTCGTCAACCCCGTCGCCGCCTCCCCCAGCGCCGCAACGGCCTGCGTCCCCGATCCGGCCACGCCCAAGCGGCAGTTCAGGGCCATGTGGATCTCCTCGGTCGCCAACATCGACTGGCCCAGCAGGACAGGACTGTCCGTCTCCGCCCAGCAGGCCGAGTTCCGCTCATGGCTCGACCTCGCCGTGCAGAAGCGCATGAACGCCGTCGTCGTCCAGGTCCGCCCCACCGCCGACGCCTTCTGGCCTTCGCCGTACGAGCCGTGGTCGCAGTGGCTGACCGGCACCCAGGGCGCCAGTCCCGGCTACGACCCGCTCGCGTTCATGGTCGCCGAGGCGCACGCGCGCAACCTGGAGTTCCACGCGTGGTTCAACCCGTACAGGGTGGCCAACCACGACGACCCGAGCCGGCTGGTCGCCACCCACCCCGCCAGGCAGAACCCGGCCTGGCGCTTCGCCTACGGCGGCAAGCTGTACTACAACCCCGGCATCCCCGACGTGCGCGACTTCATCGAGGACGCCATCATGGACGCCGTCACGCGCTACGACGTGGACGGCGTGCACCTCGACGACTACTTCTACCCCTATCCGGTCAGCGGCCAGAGCATCCCCGACGCGGCGACCTTCGCCCAGTACGGCAGCGGCTTCTCCACCATCGCCGACTGGCGGCGCGACAACATCGACCTCCTGGTGCGCGAGCTCGGCCAGCGGATCCACGCCGCCAAGGCCCACGTCGCCTTCGGCATCAGCCCGTTCGGCATCTGGCGCAACTCCTCCACCGACCCGCTCGGCTCGCGGACCTCGGGCCTGCAGTCCTACGACGCCATCTACGCCGACAGCCGCCGCTGGGTGAAGCAGGGCTGGATCGACTACCTGACGCCGCAGCTCTACTGGCACATCGGCTTCGCCGCGGCCGACTACGCGGTGCTCACCGCCTGGTGGTCGGACGTCGTGAGAGGCACGAACGTGCAGCTCTACGCGGGCCAGGCCGCCTACAGGGCGGGCGCGTCCGGCCAGGACGCCGCCTGGCAGGACCCGGCCGAGCTCAGCGACCACCTGCTCGACAACCGCAAGCATCCCGAGGTGCTGGGCGACGTCTACTTCAGCGCCAAGGACGTGCGCGCCGACCGGATCGGCGCCTTCTCCAAGGTCGTGGCCGACCACTACCGCAAACCGGCGCTCATCCCCCCACGCGGTACGGCCGCCGCGCCGCCCGCACCCACCAACGTCACGACGGCGCAGGTGCCGGGAGGGGTGAAGGTGTCGTGGCAGGGCAGCGCCGCCTCCTACGCCGTCTACCGCGGCGACCCCGCCGACCCGTGCCTGCTCACCGATGCCCGCAACCTGATCGGCACCACCAGGAGCACCTCCTTCACCGACACCTCGCCCGGGCCCGGCGGATACCACGTGACCGCGCTCGGCAGGACCCACCAGGAGAGCGGCGGCGGCACGGGCGGCACGTTCAGCGTGGTCGTCGACGGCCCCGAGGCCGGGGCGGCGTGGGGGTCATCGACCTACTCCGCGCAGCGCTACGGCGCCGACTACCGGTTCGCCGACCCCGTCGCGGCCAGCGATCCCGCCTGGTTCAGGACGACCGTTCCCAGCGCGGGGAGTTACCGGGTGGAGGTCTGGTATCCGGCCAATGCCGGGTACAACAGCGCGACGCCGCACATCGTGGCGGCGGCGGGCGGGAACCAGACCGTGACCGTCGACCAGCGGGCCGGTGGCGGGCAGTGGCGCTCGCTAGGCACGTTCACGCTGAACGCGGGCACGTACAACGTGGTGGGGGTGAGCCGCTGGACCTCCGCCACCGGCTACGTCATCGCCGACGCCGTCCGCGTCACGGCGAGCGGATGAGCCCCTGGGCCGGGCCGCGGCGCCGCGGCCCGGCCCCTCGTCCGAGATCCCGTACGAAGGGTTCCGGCACCCGGAGGGCCCGCACGAGGCGTTCCGACGTCAGGAGGGCCCGCACGAGAGGTCTCCGCGCCGGGCTCCCCCACACGGGGCTTCTGTTCGAGGGGCTTCTGTTCGAGGGGCTTCTGTTCGAGGAGTTCCCGCACGACGGGATGGACTTCACCCGGGGTCCGTGATGTGGATCCGGACGGCGCGGAAGGACGCCGGGGTGTCGCGCAGGACAGCCAGCTTGGGGTCGGGCACGGTCAGGAACGGCTCGGCCTCCAACGCGAACAGGGGCGCCAGCCGCCGGTCCTCCCGCAGCGCGTCGACCGCTTTCCTGTCGCCGCCGAACACCACCGCCGCCATCTGCTCCAGGTGCGGCGACAGCACCCGCAGCGCGGTGTCGGCGGCGGCCTGGTGGGTCTGGCCCGCCTGGTTCTGCCTGCGCCTGGCGAACCGCTGCTGCGACCAGCCCCCCGCGGCCGTGCGGCCCTGCACGTAGCGGGAGTCGACCTTGGAGGCGAGCAGTTCCGTGCCGTGGAAGACGCCTGCGGCGTAGCCGCCCAGCCGGACGAGCACCACCCCGACGAGCCGGTCGGCGCGGGCGTGCGCGACGAGGTTGGTCACCCGCGGCGGGCCCTGCGGCAGCGGAGGGAAGGGCGCGTGGCACTCGGCGACCGCCCCGTCGGCGGCCACGAGCCGTACGACGTGGGTGTCGCCGGTCGCCTCGAACGGGCCGTGCCGGTCGGCGAACCCGTCGATCCACCGCTGGACGCGTTCGGGGGGCACCGACACCCACCGTCCCCCGCCTTTCGCCGGCCGCGCTCTCACCCTGGCAGCGTACCGGTGCCCGGGCGGCCGACGACGGCGCCTGGAGATCATCCAGACGCTACTCTGGCTGCCTTCGAGCTCCCGGGGGACATATGGCTACCGTTGTGGCATTCCACGCCCATCCCGACGACGAGGCCCTCCTGACCGGCGGCACGCTGGCCCGTGCCACCGCGGAAGGTCACCGCGTGGTGATCGTCGTCGCCACCGACCACATGGGCGCCGGGGACGACGCCTCCACCCGGCTGGACGAGCTCCGCGCGAGCGCCGTCGTCCTCGGCGTCCACAGGGTCGTCCACCTGGGTTACGCCGACAGCGGTCACGGCGCGATCCTCTACCCCGATCCGCCCGGCCGTGCCCGCTTCTGCAGGGCCGATCCCGCCGAGGCCGCCGACCGGCTCGCCGCCGTCCTCACCGAGGAGCGGGCCGACGTGCTCATCAGCTACGACGCCAACGGCGGGTACGGCCACCGCGACCACGTCAGGGTCCACGAGGTAGGCAAGCTCGCCGCCGCAAAGGCGGGGGTGCCCCGCCTGCTGGAGGCCACGCTCCCTCGCGACATCGTCGCCCGGCTGATGACCGTGGCGCGGGTCCTGCGGCTGCCGCTGCGTTACGACCCGGACGAGCTCAGCCGCGCCTACAGCCCTCGCCAGGCCATCACCCACCGCGTCGACGTGCGGCGCTACGCCAGGCAGAAGCAGACCGCGATCGCCGCCCACCGCTCGGAGGTGATGGGCCGCGGCAGGCTGGCGCCCGTCATGCGGATCCTCGTCCGGCTTCCCCTGCCCGTCTTCGGGTGGATTCTCGGCAGGGAGTGGTACGCCGAACCAGCGGCTGGAGCGGGAGGTCGCCCGCTCCTCGACGACCTCTTCACCCCGGCCGAGACCCGCTGACCGTCCCGGCGGCCGCCCTCGCCCCCCGCTTCGGCGTGACGGTGACGACCGGCTCACCCCGCCCGCGTCCTCCGGCTCCTGCCGCGGCCGCGCCCTCCGGCTCACCCCGCCCGCGTCCTCCGGCTCCTGCCGCGGCCGCGCCCTCCGGCTCACCCCGCCCGCGTCCTCCGGCTCCTGCCGCGGCCGCGTCCTCCGGCTCTGCCGCGCCCGCGCGCGCCCACGGCCGGCGCCGCCCGCGGGCTCGCCCCGACGTCCTCGACGTGCCGCCGGTACGTGACAGCCCCGTCATCGCCCCGCTGCGGCCGTGGAGGTCAAGGCCGACGCGCTGCCCCGCTCCCGCGCGACCCGCCGTCACTCGCGCGAATGACGACGGAGATCATCCGAGCGCGCGATGTGGCGGGCGGCGGCGACGGCGAACCATGGCAGGCATGAACTCCCCCCTCCTCCCTCGCGGCGGCCGCCGGCCGTCGTTCCTGCTCACCGGGCTGCTCACCGGGCTGTCGGCGGTGCTGCTCGCCTTCGGCACCGGGCTGACCCCGTCGTGGTGGTGCGCGTGGATCGCGGCCCTGCCCGTGCTGGCGGTGGCCGCCAGGTCGCGGGCGCGGACCGCGTTCGCGGCGGGCACGGTGGCCTGGCTCGGCGGCCAGACCTCGATGTGGGGCTACTACGGCGACACCCTGGAGCTCCCCCCGCCGCTGGTGGCCACACTGATCGTCGGGACGTCGGTGCTGTTCGGGCTGGCGCTCGCCGCCTTCGCCGCGATCGCGGGGCGGGGCAGGCCCGTCCTGGCGACGCTGGCGTTCTGCTCGTCCTGGGTCGCGGTCGAGTTCGCCGTCTCGCTCACGATGCCGCACGGCGCGTGGTGGAGCATGGCCTACTCCCAGGCCGACGCCCTGCCGGTGCTGCAGATCGTCTCGCTGACAGGTCCGTGGGGCGTCACCTTCCTGCTGCTGGGGACGCAGGCGGCACTGGCCGTACTGCCGTCGGCGGGCCGCAGGGCTCCGCTGGCCGCGGGCGCCGCGGCGGTCCTCGCGCTCGTGCTCGGCTACGGCGTCGTACGGCTGGCCGGCCCGGCCGGCGCGGCGACCGGCGGCCCCGGCACCCGGGTGGCGCTGCTGGCCACCGACGAGCCCAACGACACGGTCCCTGTGGCCGGCCGTGCGGGCCGGAAGCTGCTCGCGCGCTACCTGGCCGAGCTCGCGAAGCTGGAGGCTGACGTCGTCGTGCTGCCCGAGAACACCTTCGCGGCCGACCGCGCCACGCTGCCCCTGCTGGCGGGCCCGCTGTCGAAGCTGGCCGCCGAGCGGCACACCACCATCCTGCTCGGGCTGACTCTCGTGGACGGCGAGCAGCGCCGCAACAGCGCGCTCGCCTTCCCCGCCGACGGCTCCCGCCCGGTCCGCTACGACAAGCGCCACCTCATCCCTGGGGTCGAGGCGGACTACACGCCGGGCAGGGCCGACGCGGTGGCGTTCATGCCGGGCTCTGGCGGCCGGTGGGCGATCGCCATCTGCAAGGACCTGGACTTCCCCTGGCTGGTGCGCGACTACCGGCGCAGGGGCGCCTCCGCCGTCTTCGCCCCCGCCTGGGACTTCCAGGGAGACGAGTGGATCCACGGCAGGATGGCCCTGGTGCGCGGCGTGGAGAGCGGCATGACGGTGGTGCGCGCGCCCAGGGCGGGGATCCTGCTGGCCGGCGACGTCTACGGCCGGGTGCTGGCGCAGGCGCGGACCGGCCCCGGCTTCGCCTCGGCCGTCCTCACGCTTCCCGGGCCGGCGCCGGCCACGCCGTACAGCGTGCTGGGCGACTGGCTAGGCTGGGCCGGCCTCCTGCTCCTGCCGGCCACCCTGCTCGCCGGTCTGCGGGGCTCCAGGGGCGGCGGAGGGGGTGCGGATGGTTCGGGCCAGGCGGTGGGCTCCTTCGACGGAGGGCGTGCGGGCCTCCACCTCGCGCGTGATCGTGCGCCTCGCCCGTAGGGCCGCCGCCGCCACGTCCCTCCTGCCCGCCCGCGTGGTCGACGCGGTGCTGGCCGCCGCCGTCACCGTGGCGACCGTGGCACCCACGCTGTTCCCCCGGCCCGCGGAGTGGTGGGTGGTGGCGCTCGCGGCGGCCGCCTCCGTGCCGGTGCTGTGGCGGCGGCGGGCCCCCGTGCCGGTCTCCCTCGTGACCGGGCTCGCCATGACCGCGATGGTGCTGTGGGAGAAGCCGTTCCTTCCGTGGGGGCCGCTGCTGGGCGTGTACACCATCGCGGAGCTGAGCGGCACCGCCGTCCGGCTGCTCGCCGTACCGGTCATCGGGGCCGCCGTCTACGTCTCGCTGGCCCTGCCACAGGAGGACAGCGAGGTCTACCGGATGGTCGGCACCGCCTTCGTGGCCGCCTACGCCCTGGGCACCGGCGCGCGGGCTCGGGCGGCCGGGCTCGCCGAGCGGGCCGAGCGCGGCAGGAGGCTGGAGCAGGAGCGCCAGGCCGCCGCCGCGCACGAGCGCACCCGCATCGCCCGCGACGTGCACGACATCGTCACCCACTCGGTCGGGCTGATGGTGGTGCAGGCCGAGGCGGGATCGGCGGTGCTTGGCTCGGACCCCCGGCGGGCGCAGTCGGCCTTCGACGCGGTCGCCGACACGGGCAGAGCGGCTTTGGTCCAGCTCCGCGGCCTGCTGAACACCCTCCGGCAGGACGCGGAACGGCCCGGCACACCCCGCCCCGGCCTCGACACCCTGCCCGACCTGGTCGAGCGGACCCGCCGGGCGGGCGTGGCGGTGACCCTGGAGGCCGAAGGCGCTCCTCTCGACGTCTCCCAGGAGACGGCCGTGGCCGCGTACCGGATCGTGCAGGAGGCGCTGACGAACGTCGTCAGGCACTCCGGGGCGCGTACCGCCCGCGTCACGCTCGGCTGGACGTCGGCGCGCCTGTTCATCGTCGTCGCCGACGACGGCAGGGGCGCGGGACCTGGCGAGCCGGGCGGCCACGGGCTGGCGGGGATGCGCGAACGCGTCGCCGCCCGCGGCGGGAGCCTGCGCGCCGGCGCGGGCGGCGACGGGACAGGATTCGTCGTGCAGGCCGAGCTTCCCATCGACTAGGGGTTCCGTGATCCGCGTACTCATCGCCGACGACCAGGACCTGTTCCGGGCGGGCTTCGCCATGATCCTGGGGGTGCAGCCCGACATCACCGTGGTCGGCGAGGCCGCCGACGGGGCCTCGGCCGTGGAGGCGGCCGGCCGCCTCCAGCCGGACGTGGTGCTCATGGACGTCCAGATGCCGGGCATGGACGGCCTGGAGGCCACCGCCCGCATCTGCGCCACCACCGGGGCAAGGGTCCTCGTGCTGACCATGTTCGACCTGGACGACTACGTCTACGACGCGCTGCGCGCCGGAGCGAGCGGCTTCCTGCTCAAGGACATCCGCCGTCAGGAACTGGCCGAGGCCGTACGGGTCGTGGCGGCGGGCGAGGCCCTGCTCGCGCCCACCGTGACCAGGCGGTTGGTGGAGACCCTGGTACGCCGCCCGAGCACGGGCGTCACCCCCCGCCTCACGGCCATGCTGGCGCGGCTGACCGACCGCGAGACCCAGACCCTGCGGCTGCTGGCTCGGGGCCTGTCCAACGTGGAGTTGGCCGGCGAGCTGGTCGTCAGCGAGAACACCGCCAAGACCCATGTCAGCCGCGTCCTGACCAAGCTCGACCTTCGCGACCGCGCCCAGGCCGTCGTCTTCGCCTACGAGTCGGGACTCGTCGTCCCCGGCGAAGGCCTGGCCGACGGCGGCCAGGAGCACCGGCCCCTCGGATGATCACGCGGCCACGGCGACCGGGCTGACCGTCGCGTCCGCCCCGACGAACCAGCGCGCGGCCGGACCCCGGGGAAGCCGGGGGCTCGGGGAGGCCGGGGGCTCGGGGAGGCCGGGGGCTCGGGGAGGCCGGGGGCTCGGGGAGGCCGGGGGCTCGGGGAGGCCGGGGGCTCGGGGAGGCCGGGGGCTCGGGGAGGCCCGGGGAGGCTTCGACCGGCTCCAGGTCGGCAGGGCGCACCCGGGCGGGTTATGGCCTGTGAGCTGGAACTTGTGGCGAAATATCGGTGAATTTCGTGGCTGGATGCTTCTGGGGCTTCTGGTATTCGCCCACAATTTGGACGTGTCTCCCCAGACTCCTCTGCTTCCCCAGTATGACCAGGAAGCTCCTTCCGCCGTCTCCCCTGTGATAGATCTCGAGACCGGCGGTGTCATCGCGTTGCACGTGTCCCCTGACGCCGCCGAACTCGGCTCAGGCACCCTTCCGCTCCTCCTCGATCTCCCCACCCACATGGTCATCGGCGGCTCCGCCGCGCTCTCGCCGCTGCACGAGGCCCTCAGGCGGTCGGGCAGGCGGCCGAGGGAGGTGATCGTCAAGGTGCACGGCCCGTGCGCGGACCAGGACAGGAAAGCGCTGCTCATCGGGCTGGACGGCCTGCGGGCGATCGGCTACCTCATCGGGTTCGGCGGCCTGGGCGTCGGCAGCCTGCCGATGGAGCTGATCATCGAGGCCGCGCCGTACCTGATCGTGCTCGCCCCCGAGCTGGTCGCGCGGGTTCCCGAGGACCACAGGAGAGCGGCCGCGGGCGAGTCGCTCGCCACCCTGGCGCGCGGCATCGGCGCGCACGTCCTCGCCCCCGGCATCACCGGTGAGGCGCAGCTCGCCACCGTGCGCAGCTGGGGGGTACGGCTGGCCGAGGGGCCGCTGCTGCGGCCGGGGCCCGACGGCAGGGTGCGGGTGCCGCTGCCGGTGCGCAAGCCGTCCCAGGCGGACATGATGCTCGGTCCGCGCGTGCACGAGCTGCTGCTGCCCGCGGTGTCGCTGCCGGCCGCGGCGACGGCCGAGGAGGTGGTGGAGGCGTTCGGCACCGAGCCCTCGATCACCAGCGTGATCCTGGTCGACGAGTACCAGCGCCCGGAGGGCAGCCTGGACCGCAGCAGGTTCCTGCTGTCGATCGCCGGCCGTTACGGCCACGCCCTGCACGGCAAGAAGCCCGCGCTGCGGCTGGCCGACCCGCCCAGGACCGTTCCCAAGACCACGCCCGCCATCGCCGCGATGCAGGTCGCGGGGCGGGACACCGCTCGCGTCTACGACGATCTCGTGGTGACGGACGAGGTGGGCAGGTGCATGGGCGTCGTCAGGGTCAGCGACCTCATGCGAGCGGCCACCGGGCCGTATCGGTGATCTGCGTGAAGTGGGCGATGAGCCCGTCTCGCAGCTTGAGGTCGTGCGCGAAGGCGGCCTCGAAGGCCTGGCCCGTGGCGCGCGAGGTGCCCCTGTAGTGCCCGAGGACGACGACCCTGTCGTCGCCCGCCCACACCTGTTCGTCGGGGACGGGACAGGTGTCGTAGGCGCGGAAGATCACGCTCCAGCAGCCGGCGAGCGCGGCCCGCGGCCCGTGGTGCTCGCCGCCGACGTTCAGCGGCATGCCCTCGCTGACCTTCAGGACCAGGTCGGGGTGGAGGGTGGCGGCAAGCGCGGCGGGGTCGCCGGCGGCGAAGGCCTCATAGAGGCCGTCCACAGTTTTAGAGGTCACTCTCTAAAACTATCGCCAGCGCCGCCGCCTCCGCCAGCCGTACCGCGGAATCCGGTACGGTCCTGCCCGCGAGCACGTGCCGCCGCACGGCCGCGACGGGCACGTCGACCAGCGCGAACGTGACCCGTTCCAGGGCGTCGTCGCCCGGCAGCCGCCCCGCCAGCTCCCGCAGGGCGGCCGTGGCGTCGACGTTGAGCCTGTCCAGCTCCTCGCCGAGCTCGTCCGGCCAGCGTTCGCGCAGCTCGGCCACGTTGTGCGCGAGCAGCAGGCGGGCCTCGTCCTGGTGCTCGGCCGACCAGCGCACCACGTGCGCGGCCGACGCGCGCACCGCCTCGGCGAGATCGGGGACGCGGGCGGCCGACAGGAAGCCCTCCTGGAAGCGGCGCACGGCCCTGATCCACAGGTGCGCAAGCAGCAGGTCGCGCGAGGCGTACCGGTGGTAGATCGAGCCGCTCGGGGCACCCAGGCGCGCCGCGATCGCGGTGACGGTGACGGCCTCGTGCCCGCCCTCCGCGGCCAGCGCCGCGGCGGCGTCGAGGATCTGGTCGGCTCCGAACTTGGCTGGTCGTCCCACATCGGCACGTTAGCGTGCTAGGAAGGATGTCGTGCTGAACAGGCGGACGTTGCTGCTGGGGGGAGCGGGCGCCACCCTGGCGGGCTGCACGGTGCCCACCGAGGACCCGAAGCCCCCGAGGCTCCAGGAGAACGACTGGGCGTCGGTGCGCGCGCAGTTCACGCTCGATCCCAAGGACGCCAACTTCGCGGCGTTCGTCCTGGCCGCCCATCCCGCCCCCGTACGGGCGGCGATCCAGCGGCACAGGGAAGGGCTCGACGGCGACACGGCCGGCTACCTGGAGTCGGACGACCGCGACGCCGCCGTCAGGGCGGCCGCCGAGCGCTACCTCGGCGCCGGGCAGGGCGAGGTCGCGCTCACCGACAGCACGACGATGGGCCTGAGCCTGATCTACTCGGGCTTCCGCCTGCGGCAGGGCCAGGAGGTGCTGACCACCGAGCACGACTTCTACGCCACCCACGAGAACCTCAGGATGCTCGCCGAGCGCACGGGCGCCCGGGTCACACGGGTGCGCCTCTACGACGATCCCGCCAAGGCCTCCGCCGATCGGATCGTCGCCGCGCTCAAGGCGGGGCTCACCCCGCGCACCAGGATCGTCGCCGTGACCTGGGTCCACTCCGGCACGGGGGTCAGGCTGCCGGTCCGCGCGATCGCCGACATGCTCGCCGAGGCCAACCGCGGGCGCGACGACAAGGACAGGGCGCTGCTGTGCGTCGACGGCGTCCACGGCTTCGGCGCGCTCGCCGACTCCGTCACCGACCTCGGCTGCGACTTCCTGGCCTCGGGCGCCCACAAGTGGCTGTTCGGCCCGCGCGGCACCGGCATCGTGTACGGCAGGGCATGGGAGCACGTCGCCCCCATCATCCCGAGCTTCAGCGATCCGGGGTTCAGGGCCTGGTTCGGCAACAGCGCGCCCGCCGGCCCCGGCGGCCTCATCAACACCCCCGGCGGCTACAAGGCCTTCGAGCACCGCTGGGCGATGGCCGAGGCGTTCGCCTTCCAGACCGGCATCGGCAAGGACCGCGTGCAGGAGCGGACGATCGAGCTGGCCACCCGCCTCAAGCAGGGCCTGGCCGCCAATCCGCGCGTGCGGCTCATCACGCCGATGGATCCCGCGCTGTCGGCGGGACTGGTGTGCTGCGAGATCGACGGCGTGACGCCGTTCCAGGCGACCGAGCGGCTGCGCGCCCAGCGCGTCCTGACCAGCACCACCCCCTACCTGCAGGTCTACCTGCGCTTCGGCACCTCGATCCTGATCAGCCCCGAGCAGGTCGACCAGGCCGTCAAGGCGGTCGCCGCGCTCACCTAGGCCAGGCGCTCAAGCCGCCCCCGCACAGCCGGCACCGCCCCGCCACACAGCCGGCACCGCCCAGCCGCACAGCCGGCACCACCCCGCCACACAGCCGGCACCGCCCAGCCGCACAGCCGGCGCCGAGCCCCGCCCAGCTCCCGCCGCACACCCGCCTCACAGCCAGCCCTGTTCCCTGGCCCGCTGGACGGCCTCGATCCGGTTGCGGGCGTGGGTCTTGCCGATGGTCGCGTCGGTATCGGAGGTGCGCAGCGTCGCCGTGCCGTACGCGATCTCCACGCCCGTCACGCCGGGCAGCGCGTCGAGGCCCGCCGACGGCTGGGCGCCGAGGGAGAAGCGCACGGTGTGACCGCCCGCGCCCGCCTTGATCTGAGCCGGGGTCCCGTCGGCCACCACCTTGCCCCTGGCGATGACGATCACCCGGTCGGCGTTCTCGTCGGCCTCTTCCAGGTAGTGGGTGGCGAACAGCACGGTACGGCCGCCGGCCGCGTAGTCGCGCATCCCGGCCCAGAACCGCAGCCGCGACTCCACGTCCATGGCGGCCGTGGGCTCGTCGAGCAGCAGGATCCTGGGCGCGCCCGCGATGGCGAGGGCGAACCTGACGCGCTGCGTCTGCCCGCCCGACAGCTTGTCGGCGCGCCGTTTCACCAGGTCGGTGAGGTCGGCCAGCTGAAGGATCGCGTCGAGGCCCATGGGATCGGGGTAGAGCCTCCGGACGAGGTCGACCAGCTCCCTGACGGTCAGGTCGGGGATGAGCGTGCCGTCCTGCAGCATCGCGCCGAGGTCGCCCGCGGCCACGGCCGCGTCGGGGGTGCGGCCGAAGACGCCGATCGTGCCCGAGGTGGGGCGCAGCAGGCCGAGCAGCATGTTGATGGAGGTGGACTTGCCGGCGCCGTTGGGGCCGAGCAGGGCGACGGTCGTGCCCTGCGCGATGGTGAGGGACAGGTCGTCGACGGCGAGGACGTCCCCGTAGCCCTTGCTGACCTGGTCGAACTCGATGGCGTTCATGGGCTCAACGCTAGAAGCGCGGCGGAGCCCGGGTTAGTGCCGTCCTTCCGGTGATCGTCGTGACATTTGTCAGACGCCTCGCGGACGGGTGGCCCTCGCCACCGGAGTGGACGGTCCAGCCGGGGATCATCATCAC